>NZ_JAEBDZ010000110.1:0-514 GCF_046548675.1 Amycolatopsis sp. cmx-8-4 | reverse complement strand
GAGGCCGAGGTTCTCTCCGGCGCGAAATCCGACCCCGGCGACGCGCACGTGATCGCCGACTACCTGCGAGTGCGGATCCACCGCCTGCGTCCCGCCGCGCCGTTGTCCGGACCCACCAAGGCATTGCGTGCCCTCGTGCGGACCCGAGGCGACCTCGTGGACACCCGCGTCGCGGCGATCAACCAGCTCGCCGCACTGCTGGACGCCCACTGGCCCGGCGCCACAGCGATCTTCGCCAACATCGAGTCCGCGATCGCTCTGGCCTTCCTCACCACCTACCCCACCGCCGCCTCGGCGGCGGCGCTGACCGAGAAACGGCTCGCCCGGTTCCTGGCCGCACAGGGCTACTCGGGCAAGAAACCCGCCGCCGTGCTGCCGACCCGCCTGCGCAGCGCACCGGCCGGGGTCAGCGACCCTGACCTGACCGCCGGTGTCGGTGACGCGGTGCTGGCCCAGGTCAGCGTGCTGAGCACACTCAACAGTGCGATCAAGGCCCTGGACCGGTCGATCGCCG
>NZ_JAEBDZ010000109.1:0-528 GCF_046548675.1 Amycolatopsis sp. cmx-8-4 | reverse complement strand
ACCTCGACGAAAACCTGCAGATCGCCCAGGAACTGCTGGCCAAGACCGCCGCGGCGAACATCATCCTCGAAGTCGAGATCGGCGTCGTCGGCGGCGAAGAAGACGGCGTCGCCCACGACATCAACGAGAAGCTCTACACCGCCGAAGGCGACTTCCTGAAGACGATCGACGCGCTGGGTTCCGGCGAGAACGGCCGCTACCTGCTGGCCGCCACGTTCGGGAACGTCCACGGCGTCTACAAGCCCGGCAACGTCAAGCTGCGCCCGGACGTGCTCAAGGGCGGGCAGGAAGCCGCGTCGAAGAAACTCGGCCTCGACGCCGGGTCGAAGCCGTTCGAGCTGGTCTTCCACGGCGGCTCCGGCTCACTGCCGGAAGAAATCCGCGAAGCCGTCTCCTACGGTGTGGTGAAGATGAACGTCGACACCGACACGCAGTACGCGTTCACCCGCCCGATCGTGGACCACTTCTTCAAGAACTACGACGGCGTCCTGAAGATCGACGGCGAGGTCGGCAACAAGAAGTTCTACG
>NZ_JAEBDZ010000108.1:0-537 GCF_046548675.1 Amycolatopsis sp. cmx-8-4 | reverse complement strand
ACCGATGCCCATCGCGACCCCCGAGGTCTACGCGGAGATGCTGGACCGGGCCAAGGCGAACGAGTTCGCCTACCCGGCCATCAACGTGACCTCGTCCGAAACCGTGAACGCCGCCATCCGCGGCTTCGCCGAAGCGGAGAGCGACGGGATCATCCAGTTCTCCACCGGCGGCGCCGAATTCGCCTCCGGCCAAAAAGTCAAGGACATGGTCGTCGGCTCCGTCGCCCTCGCCGAATTCGCCCAAGTCGTCGCCGCCCGCTACGACGTCAACGTCGCCCTCCACACCGACCACTGCCCCAAGGACAAACTCGACGGGTTCGTCCGCCCGCTGATCGAGATCTCCGCCGAACGCGTCAAAAACGGCCAGAACCCGCTGTTCCAGTCCCACATGTGGGACGGCTCCGCCATCGACCTCGACGAAAACCTGCAGATCGCCCAGGAACTGCTGGCCAAGACCGCCGCGGCGAACATCATCCTCGAAGTCGAGATCGGCGTCGTCGGCGGCGAAGAAGACGGCGTCGCCCACGACATCAACGA
>NZ_JAEBDZ010000107.1:0-560 GCF_046548675.1 Amycolatopsis sp. cmx-8-4 | reverse complement strand
AGGGTGATCTGTGTCGATGAGTTCGGGCCATTGAACCTGCAGCCGCGCCCGGGCCGCGGCTGGTTCCCGAAGGGTCGTCCGGCTCGGCTGCGGGCGACCTACACCCGCACCAAAGGCGTCCGGCACATGTTCGCCGCGCTCGACCTGGCCACCGGGCAGATGTTCTACCGGTTCCGTGACCGCAAACGCTGGCCGCAGTTCCTCGACTTCTGCAAGCAAATCCGCCGCCGCTTCCCTGCTGGGAAGCTCTACCTGGTCTGCGACAACTACGGACCGCACGGCAAGGCCGAGGTCACCGCGTGGTGCGCGGCCAACGGCATCGAGCTGGTCTACACGCCCACCAACGCCTCGTGGTTGAACTGGATCGAGTGCGAGTTCACCGCGGTCCGCTACTTCACCCTCGACGGCAGCGACTACCCCAGCCACGCAGCCCAGGAAGCCGCCATCGCCGGCTACCTCCGCTGGCGCAACCGCCACTGCCACCCGAAACGCCACTTCGCCGTCAACTCCAAGATCCGTCGCCCGGATTACCTACCCAACGTTGCTTGACAAAGCACTAG
>NZ_JAEBDZ010000106.1:0-576 GCF_046548675.1 Amycolatopsis sp. cmx-8-4 | reverse complement strand
TGACAGCGCCGATGGTACTGCAACCGAAGGGTTGTGGGAGAGTAGGACACCGCCGAACATTTTGTTGAGGGAAGGGCCTGGCCCGGTTGAGAACCACGGTTCTCCCGGCCAGGCCCTTTTCTTATGCTCAGACCCAGGTCGCAGGCACCGCAGGGTCTGTGTCGACCCCCTGATCACGCGAGTCGACCCTTCACGCACGCGAGTCGACCGTCTGGTCACAGGTGCTGGCGCCTGGATCACGGGTGTCGACCTCCGGATCACGGGTGCCGGCGCTTCAATCACGGGAGCCGACCGTCCGGGTACGCGAGCCGACTGTCTGAGTGCGCGAGCCGACTGTCTGAGTGCGCGAGCCGACTGTCTGAGTGCGCGAGCCGACTGTCTGAGTGCGCGAACCGACTGCCTGGGTACGTGAGCCGACCGGCTGGTACGCGAGTTGCCCCTCGCCACGGTGGGTCTATCCCGTGATCGGTGTTTCCGGCGTTGTTGATCAGTAGGTCTCGGCTCCCGGCCAGCGGTCACCGAACGTGATGGCGAACGCGTTGATCACTGGCTTCCACCGCATCGTCCACCGGGCGC
>NZ_JAEBDZ010000105.1:0-579 GCF_046548675.1 Amycolatopsis sp. cmx-8-4 | reverse complement strand
CGCGCCCGGTGGACGATGCGGTGGAAGCCAGTGATCAACGCGTTCGCCATCACGTTCGGTGACCGCTGGCCGGGAGCCGAGACCTACTGATCAACAACGCCGGAAACACCGATCACGGGATAGACCCTTTCGGACAAGACTTCTGGCCAGGTGCTTAGAGCGTCTCGAGAGTGATACCTGTGCGCCTATCAAGGCGGGGCGCCCAAGATCGATTTCGGACACGAAGACCCCTCCGGGCAGCCACGACGACTGAACGAAGGAGTTCGTTGCGAAGGCGAGGCCGGTGGCATGGAGAACTCCTTCACATCGCGGGGCGGTCGCGTTTGACCACCCGCACGCGAGACGTACTGGCGTTCACGCCTAGGTGTGGGTCGCCCGGGCGCGCCAGCAAGCGGGCAGGAAATGACAACTGGGAAGGTCCAAGGTCTGCGCTTTGAGTGGGTCCCCAACGGCTGATGGCGCTCTGCGAAGTGGGCCAGAGGCGCTTCCTGAAAATCCCCAGCCGAGGTCTGCAGCTTAACCGGTGTCAGCGACGGAGTGGGATCACTCCGTCGGGTGCGGCGACCGGCATCTGTGGCC
>NZ_JAEBDZ010000104.1:0-590 GCF_046548675.1 Amycolatopsis sp. cmx-8-4 | reverse complement strand
GCAATGCCTTGGTGGGTCCGGACAACGGCGCGGCGGGACGCAGGCGGTGGATCCGCACTCGCAGGTAGTCGGCGATCACGTGCGCGTCGCCGGGGTCGGATTTCGCGCCGGAGAGAACCTCGGCCTCACGCCAGGACTTGATCGCGGTGGGTTTGACCGGCAGCACCGGGTATCCGGCCTCCAGCAGTGTGTCGACCAGGCGGCCGTCCGGGCGTTCGATCGCGACGGGGATCTGCTCGGGCTGGGCGAGCTTGCCCAGCCGGGTGGCCAGCCGACTGAATCCGGCGGCGGTGTGGTCGATGGTGAACGCGGCGATTTTCCGGCCGGTCTGGTCGAGTACGCACACGGCGTGCTCGGTGGCGGCCCAGTCGATCCCGACGAAGAACAACGGCTTGTCATGCTGCGGCAACGATGTCACCTTCCCACTCGCGATCGTGGGCAGGGGCCAGGCGCTGGCGAGGGAACCGAGGGCGCAGTGGTCACTAACCGGCGCTCTGGGGCGCGTCCCTTTGTCATCGCTTCACGGTTCCGGGGAAGCCGGGGGCGGCAGTGTCATGCAAGCCCACGAAGGGCTACCGCACCAGGCCGTC
>NZ_JAEBDZ010000103.1:0-629 GCF_046548675.1 Amycolatopsis sp. cmx-8-4 | reverse complement strand
CTAGTGCCTCGTCAAGGAACGTTGACGTGGTAACCGTGTCGCGTGGACATCCGGGCCGGTGATCGCCAGGCTGGCCGGTGGAGGTGAGCCATGGCGCGTCAGCCGGAGGTGTTCGCGCGGTCGCTGGAGCCCGAAGAAGCGCAGCGGCTGGTCAAGATCACGAGGTCGACCCGGGATCGGGTGCGGCTGCGGCGGTCCGGGATCGTGCTGGCCTCGTCGCAAGGCCGGTCCGCAGGGGAGATCGCGGCGATGTTCGCCGCGACCGAGGGCTATGTGCGGGAGGTGATCCACGCGTTCAACACCTCGGGGTTCGCGGCGTTGTCCCCAAAATGGAAGGGCGGCCGACCACCTAAATTCGGGCCGGTCGCCCGTGAGCAGATCTGCCGCATCGCCGCCTGCAAACCGACCGAGCTGGGCTTGCCGTTCACCACCTGGAGCCTGACCAAGCTCGTCGAGTACCTGGCCGAGCATGCCTGGCTCCGGGTGAGCACCGAGACCGTCCGGCAGATCCTGCGCAAGGAAGGTGTGTCCTGGCAGGCAACGAAGACCTGGAAAGCCAGCAAAGACCCGGACTTCATACCGAAGAAGACCCGCATCCTCGACCTCTACGACCGGCCGCCCACTGACGG
>NZ_JAEBDZ010000102.1:0-630 GCF_046548675.1 Amycolatopsis sp. cmx-8-4 | reverse complement strand
CCGGCCTGCCGACACTGGTCAAACATGTCGCATCCCGGCTGAAACCCCATGATTGGTCCCGTCGTGCCTGCGGGATCGGCGCCAAGGGCTTCCGGACCTATGACTGGGCACTGGTGGATGCCGGCGACGGTCACCAGTACGTGTTCCGGCGGAACATCGCCGACGGCGAACTCGGCTACTTTCACTGCTACAACCCGCGTGGGGAACCAATCACGGAACTGGTCCGCGTCATCGGTGCCCGCTGGCCGATCGAGGAATGTTTCGAAGCCGCCAAAAACGAAGCAGGGCTGGACAACTACCAGGTCCGCCTCTACCACGCCTGGTACCGGCACATCACCCTCTCGATGCTCGCCATGGCATTCCTCGCGGTCATGAGACACGCAGCAAAAAAAGAAGAACTCCACCTGTCGACAGAACAGACACCCTGACGACACGAACCCGCCGCCTGATCGCGCTCACTCTCGCCGAGATCCGACGCCTGTTCAACCTCGTCGACAAAGATGATCAAGCCATCGACCACGGCCTACGCTGGTCTGCCTGGCGTCGTCGACACCAGGCAGACGCCCGACGACACCACGTCAGACGACGCCTTCGGCTGCAAATGATAGAGATCTAGCCCTGTAGTACTAG
>NZ_JAEBDZ010000101.1:0-636 GCF_046548675.1 Amycolatopsis sp. cmx-8-4 | reverse complement strand
CCGGTCCTCTTAACGTTCCAGCACCGGGCAGGCGTCAGTCCATATACATCGTCTTGCGACTTCGCATGGACCTGTGTTTTTAGTAAACAGTCGCTTTCCGCTGGTCTCTGCGGCCACCCACCCCTAGCCCGTAAAGGACTTCAGGATGTTTGGCCCCCCTTCTCCCGAAGTTACGGGGGCATTTTGCCGAGTTCCTTAACCACAGTTCACCCGATCGCCTTAGTATTCTCTACCTGACCACCTGTGTTGGTTTGGGGTACGGGCCGTGCATGCACTCACTAGAGGCTTTTCTCGGCAGCATAGGATCACTCTACTTCGCCTCAAACGGCTACGCATCACGTCTCAGCCTATATGAAACACGGATTTGCCTATGTTCCGGCCTACACGCTTACACCAGGACAACCATCGCCTGGCGGAGCTACCTTCCTGCGTCACCCCATCGCTTGACTACTACGAAATCAGGTCCCACGCTCCACACACCATCATCCACCCGAAGGCTTCAAACAGTGGCTTTGGGTGGTTAGTATCAAACGCCTCGTCATGGGCGCACATGCTCGGGTACGGGAATATCAACCCGTTGTCCATCGACTACGCCTGTCGGCCTCGCCTTAGGTCCCGACTTACCCTGGGCGGATT
>NZ_JAEBDZ010000100.1:0-747 GCF_046548675.1 Amycolatopsis sp. cmx-8-4 | reverse complement strand
CTAGTGTCGCGCGTCTGAAGTTCGTTGGCGGGTGGCGTGGGGCAGGATCTCCTCGGCGGTCTTGGTCCAGGTGAACGGGTGGCAGCGGTCATTCCAGCCGGCGATGAAACCGCGGATCGCGGCGACGAGTTCCTTGACGTTGTCGAAGGATCCGCGGCGGATCGCCTGGCGGGTGATGATGCCGAAGAACACTTCGACCAGGTTGAGCCACGAGCCCGAAGTAGGTGTGAAGTGCAGCGTGATCCTCGGGTTCCCGGCCAGCCAGTTCTTGATGTCGGCGTGTTTGTGGGTGTGGTAGTTGTCCAGCACGACGTGCAGTTCGCGGCGCGGGTAGGCCTTGGCCACCTTCTTGAGGAAGTCGAGAAACTCGGCCTTGCCGTGCCGGTCGTAGCACTGATCGGTGACCTTCCCCGTCGCCATCTCCAATGCCGCGAACAAGGTCGTGGTCCCGTTGCGTTGGTAGTCATGGGTGGCCTTCTCCGGCAGTCCCGGGCGCAGCGGCAGCATCGGCGCGGTGCGGTTGAGTGCCTGGATCTGAGACTTCTCGTCCACGCACAACACCACCGCTTTCTCAGGCGGGTTCAGGTACAGCCCGACCACGTCCCGGACCTTGGCCTCCAGTTCCGGGTCGGTGGAGAACGTGAACGTCTCCCGCCGCCACGGCTGCACGTGATATCTGCGCCACGCCCTGGCCACGGTCGCGTCGCCGACACCCAGGTGCCGGCCCAAAAGCCGGCTCGACCAATG
>NZ_JAEBDZ010000099.1:0-751 GCF_046548675.1 Amycolatopsis sp. cmx-8-4 | reverse complement strand
CCACGACATCAGGCTGGGCAAGGTGCTCGGCGCGCAGAGCGGCCTGGATCACCGCCGCCTTCCCGGCGATGTTGCGGCGCCGCGCGCGTGTCAACGCGGCGCTGATCTGGGCGATCGTCAGCCGGGCGGCCCGGGCCGGGGTGGGTGCCTTGCCGAGCAGTTCCAGGGTGTCGGCGGCATCGAGGTCGGTGAACGCGTCCAGCGCGGCGGGGAAGTAGTCCCGCAGGGCGTGCCGCAGCCGCTGGGTATGGCGGGTGCGTTCCCAGATCAGGGTTTTGTGAGTACGGGCCACGACCTTGACCGCCTCGACTGCGGGGCTGTCCCCGGCGACCGGCCGCAGCTCGTGGCTGTGGGTGCGGACCATGTCGGCCAGCACATGGGCATCACCGGCGTCGCTTTTCGCGCCCGAGACCCCGAGCCGGTCACGGAACCGCGCGGCCTGCAGCGGGTTGACCGCCAGCACCGTGTATCCGGCAGCGACCAGCGCCCGGACCCACGGGCCTCGGTCGGTCTCGATCCCGACCAGCACCTCGACCTCATCGGCGTCGTCGGCGGCCAGCTCGCCGATCATCGCGTGCAGCCGGGCCATTCCCGTGACGCCTTCGGGCAGCCGGGCCTTGGCCAACCGGCGCCCGGAGCCGTCCATCACCTCCACGTCGTGATGGTCCTCAGCCCAGTCATCCCCTACGAACAGCCGCACCGATCCTCCCGATCCCGATCTCGATCACCTTGAGCAGCCGGCGGGGAGAAC
>NZ_JAEBDZ010000098.1:0-797 GCF_046548675.1 Amycolatopsis sp. cmx-8-4 | reverse complement strand
GTGGGCATTTCCCGACTGAGCAGTCCGCGATGAAGTGCCTGTATCTTGTGACTCGCAGCCTGGACCCGACCGGGACTGGCCGCGCCCGGTGGACGATGCGGTGGAAGCCAGTGATCAACGCGTTCGCTATCACGTTCGGTGACCGCTGGCCGGGAGCCGAGACCTACTGATCAACAACGCCGGAAACACCGATCATGAGACAGACCCTACCGGACCGGCGAACTCGCGTACCTGGAGGGTCGGCTCGCGTGCCTGGAGGGTCGGTTCACGTGATTGGGAGGTCGACACGCGTGATTGGGGGGTCGACACGGGGGCCGCGCGAAAACGGCACCGCGGGCTGCGTGGGGCGCCTACGCTGGAGCGGTGAGCGACAGCGAGAACTTCGAGGGGCGCGACGTCGGGTCCGGGATCTCCGTCATCCGGGAAAGCAGCGACGTCGTGGGGTCCGGGCCGCGGCTGCACCGGCATCCCTACGCCGAGACCTTCGTCATCATCCGGGGACGGGCGCGGTTCACCATCGGTGCCGCGGAACGCGACGGCGGTGCCGGGGACGTGCTCGTCGTCCCGGCCGGCACGGCGCACAAGTTCGCGGTGCTCGGCCCCGGGGTCTACGAGGCCGTGCACATCCACGAAAGCAACCACTTCATCACCGAATACCTGGAGTGACGCGCTAGTACTACAGGGCTAGATCTCTATCATTTGCAGCCGAAGGCGTCGTCTGACGTGGTGTCGTCGGGCGTCTGCCTGGTGTCGACGACGCCAGGCAGACCAGCGTAGGCCGTGGTCGATGGCTTGAT
>NZ_JAEBDZ010000097.1:0-952 GCF_046548675.1 Amycolatopsis sp. cmx-8-4 | reverse complement strand
CTAGTACTCCAGCCGGGCTTCGTGATCTTCATGGCTCCTGGAGCGATTGGCGCTGGTAGTGGGCTTGTGTGCGCGATATTGATGGCGTCGGCGCCAGTACGAGCAGTGCAAGACGTGCTGGATGTCCGCGACCGGCGTAACTACCAACGCGTTGTAGAGATGACGGATCTCGTTGAGAGTCAACGGGACCAGCCCGGTCGGGACAGGTGTGGCGCGGGCGGTGACCGTGACGATCGCGAGGAACGCGTGAACGAGCAGCACCAGGGTTGTCCAGCGGTACCAAGACCTCCATGTGCGGCACTGGTGTTCATCCAGACCGGTCTGTCCTTTCGAGGTCTGAAAGGACTCCTCGACGGTCCATCGGCGCCCGGCAATCCGCACCAGCGTCGCCAGTGGCACCCGGCCTGGTGCGTAGCAGCGGTAATAGGCCAGCTCGCCGGTACGGCGGTTGCGCCAGACCAGCAGCCACCGATGCCCAGCGGGCTCGTCCTGGCCGCCCACGAGACTGATCCAGGCCCAGTCGTAGAACCGGTGTCCTTTCGCGCCTTTCCCCGCGGACAGGCGCTGCCAGGCGCGTTTCGCCACCCGCTCGACCAGCTCGTCGGCCCGATACTTACCCGTGACAGTGGTGACGCGGTGATCGCAGGCCACCGCCATCACATACCCCACCTGCCGGGTCTCCAGATCGGCCCGCAGCGTCGGGTTGCCGCCATAGACCTCGTCGCCGGCCACCCAGCCGGCGGGCACGCCACCCGTGCCATCAGCTCGTCAAACTTCTCCCGCCAGCCCACGGGGTCGACCCCGACGGGGTCTACGATGACGCTCGCGGCCACCACACGATCTTGTTGTGTCCACACAACAACTCATGATCAACCGGTGGCCGCACCCACGTTCACGCACCCCTCACCAGCCAAGATCATGAAGCCCGGCTGGAGTATTAGTGGACAGGATG
>NZ_JAEBDZ010000096.1:0-955 GCF_046548675.1 Amycolatopsis sp. cmx-8-4 | reverse complement strand
CATACTGGTGAAGGCCTCGTCGGGTCGTGTTGAGTGTGGTAACCCAATCCAACCTGACGAGGCTCTTCACGTTGCGGAGACATCAACTTCGGCGAGTTACGGACACAACTTCTGGCAACCTGCTTAGCCGCCCATCGCGCTACGGGCACCGCCGGCCTCGCGGGATGCGCGTGGCCTCAGCCACGTGACCAGGCTCCGCGGCAGGGCCTGGGTGTCCCGGGTCGTCCACGCACAACCCCTGCACGAAGCCACCTGAATGAACCGGGAATCCCCGAGTTCGACACGCCTTCCCCGGGCGAGCCGAATCCCGGTTCGGGGCTGGTCGGGCACCGCACGCGCCCCGCTGCCCGACCAGCCTCCCCTTGCCCCCAGCCGTTCATCCTCGGAGGTCCGACCATGCCCCGCTCAACCGAACTCACCGCCATCGAACGAGGAATCCTCGACGACGTAGCCCTGGGTTTGAACAACATCCAAATAGGATTCAAGCAGCACCGATCGCCCGAGACGATCCGCACACACATGAAGAACATCTTCGCGAAACTGAAAGCCCGCAACCGCGCCCAAGCCGTCGCCAACGCGTACCACACCGGCATCCTCCAATGCCTGACGCCGCACGTACCCCTCACGCAGGCTGTGCCGACGTCGTCCACTCCGCCGCTGTGCGAGTCCGTTCCGGCGCACCTGAATCGCCGTGATGTCCCGGCGCCGCCGCGGCAGATCACGTCCGCACCGTCACGTCGTGCCGTCCGCCCCCTACGGAACCCGCGATGACCACACCTGCACTGTTCTCACTCAACAGCCGGGCATGTGGTCGTTCCGGGTCTGTCTCGTGATCGGTGTTTCCGGCGTTGTTGATCAGTAGGTCTCGGCTCCCGGCCAGCGGTCACCGAACGTGATGGCGAACGCGTTGATCACTGGCTTCCACCGCATCGTCCACCGGGCGCGGCCAGTCCCG
>NZ_JAEBDZ010000095.1:0-999 GCF_046548675.1 Amycolatopsis sp. cmx-8-4 | reverse complement strand
GATGGCCACCGCCGAGCGAGGCGGCCTGCTGTCCTGGCGTCGCTGTCGGTGATGCGCCCGCTTGACCGGGAAGTTGCTCATCTTCCGCTTGATGACTCGCGGATAGCTTCGGTCTCGGCGAGCCGGATTGAGCTCGTCTGCCACCTCGGTGAGCAACAGGGAATAGTGATCATCACAATGCGCGAGGGGGGAAATGCTCCGGTTTCCAGATTCTGGACCGGATGACACGAACGGTATTCTTATGCGAGATTCGATCCGGGTCAACTTTCGCCCGGGCGGCCGCGTCCACTTGAACGCAGGTCGTGGCGTAGTGCACGGCCAGGTGTGCCCAGAATTCCTGCCGGACACCTTCCGGAGATTTCGACCGGAATATCTTGTCGCCGTTGAGTTGAACACTCTTGATCTGTTTCAGGAAACCCTCGACATCCCACCGCTCATGGTAAATGAGCGCTAAATCTTTCGCTGACGCTACCGCCGGGTCGATGATGGTAGACACCAATCGATATAACTCGCTCGTCCCGGGAAGCCGGTATTCGATGACACGTAACCGGATAGGTCCGCGAAGGCGCGATTTCGGCGGTGCAGTCACTTCGGCGATATAGGAGCCGTCCGGGAAGTGCTCCACCGGCCGCAGAACCAGATTCGACGCCACTCGCCACAGCAGGTCAGCGCCGGTGTTCACGGCCTTCGTCCAGCGGTCGAACGAATAGATGTGCCGATCCGCCAGCACCAGCATGCCCGGCTGAAAGGAGGGAAACATCTCCTCGATCAGCATCGACTCGGCTGCGGCGTAGGCGTCCAGTCGGGCATCGAACACCGCATGTGTCCCCAGTTCGACCAAACAGGCGGCCTGAATCTGCGGATAAGCAGTCTTGCCTTCGCCGCGCCCGGATCCGGGACGACCGAACGCGTGCTCGTTCTCGTCGGTGTCGGGCACTGTGAAGGTGGTTCCGTCGACGGCCGTCAACCGCCAGTGCTGATACCACGCACCGATCGTTC
>NZ_JAEBDZ010000094.1:0-1005 GCF_046548675.1 Amycolatopsis sp. cmx-8-4 | reverse complement strand
TGATGGCGCTCTGCGAAGTGGGCCAGAGGCGCTTCCTGAAAATCCCCAGCCGAGGTCTGCAGCTTAACCGGTGTCAGCGACGGAGTGGGATCACTCCGTCGGGTGCGGCGACCGGCATCTGTGGCCGGGCCGCTTCTGGCGTTGTCAGCAACGCCACGATGGTGACTGGCCCGCCGCAGTGCGGGCAGTCCCGTTGCGCGGCCGGCTGCGGCAGCGGCGCGGGTGACGGCGCCGGAGTGGCCGCCGGAGGCGGTATGAACGGCCCGCCGGGGTGGCCGGCTCGTTCGACTTCACGACGGGCCGCCGCGGTGCGTTTGCACTCCCGCGAGCAATAGACGCGAGCCTTGGCCTGGCGGCCGGTCGCGGCGAATGCCTCCCAGCAGATCGGGCAGGTCTTGCGGGCCGCGTTGTAGTTCGGATCCTGCGGGTCAGGAGACATGTGCGTTCACCGCCTTGCGCAGCTTGTCCGATGTGGACTGATGAGACCGCAGCCGGTAAGACGGGCCGTCGATGCCGACCACCGTCGCCCGATGCAGCAACCGGTCCAGCATCGCCGCCGCGACGGTCGCGTCACCGAAAGCTTTTGCCCAGTCAGCAATCCCGACATTTGTCGTCAAAATCGTCGACGACTTCAGGTAGCGTTGGTTGATGACCTGGAACAACGCCGACGCGCCGTCGCCCGGCAGCGGCAGGTAGCCAAGTTCATCGATCACGAGGAGCTTCGGGCCGGCGAAGAACCGCATGCAGGTCGCCCACCGCCCCTCGACCGCGGCCTTGTGACAACGGGCGGCGAGATCGGCGGCGGTGGTGAAGTAGACCCGGTGCCCGGACTCAGCAGCGCCGCGCGCCAGCGCGGTCGTCAGCATCGTTTTCCCGACCCCGGGCGGCCCGACGAACAGAACATTCGAGGCGTCGTCGAGGAAACGCAACGTCGCGAGGTCCCGGATCAGCTTCTCGTCGACCCCGGGCTGCGCGGCGAAGTCGAAGTCCGACAGCGTCCAGGGA
>NZ_JAEBDZ010000093.1:0-1037 GCF_046548675.1 Amycolatopsis sp. cmx-8-4 | reverse complement strand
GTGTCGCGCAGCGTCTGCTGGCGATGGCAGCCGGCATCTGGCACAACTGGCAGACCGGTCTGACCAGCAAAAGGTCACTGATCGCCTACGATCACTAACACCAACTTCACGGAATCAATCATCTAGTGTCATCCCTTGCCCCGGCTCATCCGTCATGACTCAGCCCCAGCCGCCGCAGCGCCAGGTCCTGGCATGCCGGATTGAGGTCGACACCGATGTACCGGCACCGGTACTCTCGCGCGGCGATTCCAGTGGTCCCGCTGCCGGAGAACGGTCCCGCCACGGCGGCACCCTCGCCGTACGTAGCGACGCGCGATCTCCAGCGTTCCCTTCGCCGGGTGACCCACCCGGCCGCGGTCCGACGAGACGCTCCACACCGACGTCTCGCCTGTCTCGCAGCGGTCTCGCCGGTCTCGGGCCAGCACGAAGATGTTCTCGTACTGGTGCGCGAACCGGTCTCGTACGCTCTCGGGCCGCGCGTTGGGTTTGTGCCAGATGATCTCGCGCTCCAACAACCACTCGCGCTCCAGTAGCGCCAGCACGACCCGCCACGGCACCCCAACCAGGTCCTTCGGCCGGTACGACGACTGCGACGGACGATGAGTCCCGTAGCGCGTCTGGGAGCGGTGCTGTGTCGTGCGAGCCTCAGAGCCAGCGGCGACGTAGTGGCCCCACGAGCCGCCGTAGCTGTCACCGAGGTCGAGCCACACCGTGCCCCGTGGAGCAAGCACCACGGCCAGCTCGTCGAACAACCCCACCAGCCTGGCGACGTAGTCGTCGACGGAAGGCTCGGCGCCCCACTGGCCGGCCACTCGGTAGTCCCGCAGGCCCCAGTATGGCAGCGACGTGAACCGCCCCGGGTTCGGTAGAGACTCGTTACTGGGGTCAGGCGACCAGGCTGGTCAAGTCGCCTAGTGTCTCGTGATCCTGTTGTCATTACTTGGCGTTGTTGTCGACGAGTTTCTTGATGTTGGCCTGGACGAGTCGGACCTTGGCCAGGATTTCGTCGGCGGTGGCGGTCCAGGTGAAGGGCTTGG
>NZ_JAEBDZ010000092.1:0-1075 GCF_046548675.1 Amycolatopsis sp. cmx-8-4 | reverse complement strand
AGGAAGCCGCCATCGCCGGCTACCTCCGCTGGCGCAACCGCCACTGCCACCCGAAACGCCACTTCGCCGTCAACTCCAAGATCCGTCGCCCGGATTACCTACCCAACGTTGCTTGACAAAGCACTAGAGATATTGCCACCACTCACTGCTACCATAGGGCAGAGCCGACGATCGCTCAACGGACGACGCGGAAGACGCACAGGCGGACCCGTCCGCTCGCGAGAATATTCTGGACTCAGGGCTTCAGTTGTTCGTCTCGGTCACGTTGCGGCGAATGAAAGGCAGTGTGCAGTACGTTTGGACACGGATCTCGGGCTGAGGCCGCCAGTCACTGCGATTGCCGAAGACATCGACCGAGAATGGCCGCACAAGATCGATTCTTCCTCGATCCCGACTGCGCGGACCTGGTCCGCGATGTCTCCGACGGCGCACGGCAGCTGCGTGCCCGGCTCGCGCTGCTGGCCGCAGCCGGCCCGGTCCATCACGCCGTCGCCGCCTACGCCACCACCGGCGACACCACCGACACACTCGCCTCGATCCTGGCCGAACACCGCTTGCGGCAGCCAGTATTCCGCGCGCGTATTAGCATGCCCAGATGGAATTGCTTTGTGGGACGGCGTAATCGCGGCGCGCGATCGCGCCAAGTGCGCCGATGGCGTACCCGCTCAGGTGGGCCCTCGAAGAACACAGTCGGGATCAGTGCCGCGACCCAGATGAGCCGCTCTTCGAAGTAAACACTAAGATTTCGATTTCGTGCCGCTCACCCTCCGGTCAGCGTGATGAGCCTGCTAAGAGCGTGTCTCATTTGGCGAGTTTCTTGTAGCAGGTGATGGCGGCGCCGAGGGTGAGGAAGGCAAGGTAGTGGCGGGGTTTGCGTTCGTAGCGGATGGTCAGGCGCCGGTAGCCGGCCAGTCACGCGATCGTTGGTTCGATGACCCACCGGTGTTGGCCGAGTTTGTCGCTGGATTCGATGCCTTTGCGGGCGATGCGCGGGATGATCCCGCGCCGGCGGAGCCAGGCGCGCAGCGCGGGGATGTCGTAGGCCTTGTCCGCGTGCAGCTTGCCCGGTTTCCGG
>NZ_JAEBDZ010000091.1:0-1104 GCF_046548675.1 Amycolatopsis sp. cmx-8-4 | reverse complement strand
GCAGCGCGGCGAGTTGCAGGCCTTGGTGTACAGCCCGGATGTGGCGGGGACGGTCGCGACGCGGGCCCGGATCGTGCTGTGGTGCGGCGAGGGCAGGCAGAAGAAGGATGTGGCCGTGCTGGCCGGGGTGTCGCGGCCGACGGTGGATCTGTGGCTGGAGCGCTACTCGGCGGAGGGGATCGCGGGCCTGCTCGACCGTCCGCGGGGCGCGGGTCGCGAGCAGGTCGCACCCTCGGTCCGGGCCCGGATCCTGGCGCTGAGCCGGACCAGCCCGCCGCCGGCGACCGGGCTGTCGCACTGGTCGAGCCGGGAGATGGCTGCGTTCATCGCCCGCACCGAGGGGGTGTCCGTGTCCCACTACTATGTCGCGAAATTGTGGCGGGACAACGGGATCAGACCTCATCGTCACGGCACGTTCAAGGTGAGCAGGGATCCGGAGTTCGCCGAGAAGGTCGCCGACATCGTCGGGTTGTATCTGGACCCGCCCGGCGGTGCCGTGGTGCTCTCGATCGACGAGAAAACCCAGATCCAGGCCTTGGACCGGACCCAGCCGCTGCTGCCGATCGACTTCGGCAAGTCCGAGAAACGCACCCATGACTACGTTCGCCACGGCACCACGAACCTGTTTGCCGCGTTGAACGTGGGCACCGGCGAGGTCCTGGGCGAGTGCACACCGGTCCGCGACAGCGCGGCCTTCCTGGCGTTCCTGAAGAAGGCCGTGAAACCGCACGGCGGCAAGGACGTTCACGTCGTGCTGGACAACCTCTCGACCCATACCACGCCGGAGGTCCAGGCCTGGCTGGCCGACAACCCGCACGTGCGGTTCCACTTCACCCCCAAGGGTTCGTCCTGGATCAACCAGATCGAGACCTGGTTCGGGATCATCACCCGCCAGTCCATCCGACGCGGCACCTTCACCAGCGTCAAGGTCCTGATCAAACAGATCCGCGACTACATCACACACTGGAACAGCACCGCCAAGCCCTTCACCTGGACCGCCACCGCCGACGAAATCCTGGCCAAGGTCCGACTCGTCCAGGCCAACATCAAGAAACTCGTCGACAACAACGCCAAGTAATGACAACAGGATCACGAGACACTAGG
>NZ_JAEBDZ010000090.1:0-1124 GCF_046548675.1 Amycolatopsis sp. cmx-8-4 | reverse complement strand
TTGATAGTGTTTCGGTGGTTTTAGCGTCAGGGAAACGCCCGGTCCCATTCCGAACCCGGAAGCTAAGCTTGACAGCGCCGATGGTACTGCAACCGAAGGGTTGTGGGAGAGTAGGACACCGCCGAACATTTTGTTGAGGGAAGGGCCTGGCCCGGTTGAGAACCACGGTTCTCCCGGCCAGGCCCTTTTCTTATGCCCAAGACCCGAGTGGCCGGCACCGCGGCCGACGTCGTGTCGACCTCTCAATCACGCGAGTTGACCGTCTGGTCACAGGTGCTGGCGCCCGGATCACGGGTGCTGGCGCTTCAATCACGGGAGCCGACCGACTGAATACGCGAGCCGACTGTCCAGGTGCGCGAGCCGACCGGCTGGGTACGCGAGCCGACCGGCTGAGGACGGCGCAGACTCTTCGGGCGTGCGAGCTGCCTCGCACGGTGCGCGAGCTCGGCTTCACTCACGCGAGAACCGGCCGGGATCACGCGGGATCCGTGCAGGATCACGTGAGTTGCGGCTCCGATCACCCCGGCACACTGCTCCCGGCCTCACGATCCAGGTGATGCCCGCTGGGGGCACAGGTGACGCCCGCCCTGTCACGAGAGATGCCTCGCGGTTCATGCGAGACACGTCGCCAGTCGCGGGCAATGCCTCTCCGCACGTTGTCGATGTCCTGTCGGATATGCCTGCGGCCCGTGGGCAGGTACCAAGCCGGCCATGCCAGCTGCCATTCCTGAGTACGTGGGGGCCGGGAGCCTTGCCGGCGGCCGGGTCCTGCGCTGGCACCGGACCGCCGAGTGGTCACTGGGTCCCGCTCCGATAGCGGATCGCCGAGTGGCTGGCCGATAGAGCTCTCGCGCCGGCAGAGGGATCGATGGGCTCCTGCTCGGCTACAGCGGCTGGCTCACTGGGCTGGCCGCGGATAGTGCCCGGGTCGGGCTGCAGCAGCTGGCTCACGGACTTGGCCCGGATGAGGACTGAACCGCGGCTTGCTTGATCAGCGCCTAGTACTACAGGGCTAGATCTCTATCATTTGCAGCCGAAGGCGTCGTCTGACGTGGTGTCGTCGGGCGTCTGCCTGGTGTCGACGACGCCAGGCAGACCAGCGTAGGCCGTGGTCGATGGCTTGA
>NZ_JAEBDZ010000089.1:0-1126 GCF_046548675.1 Amycolatopsis sp. cmx-8-4 | reverse complement strand
AGCACGATCCGGGCCCGCGTCGCGACCGTCCCCGCCACATCCGGGCTGTACACCAAGGCCTGCAACTCGCCGCGCTGCCCCGTCGTCAACTCCACCAAGCCAGCCAACACCATGCCCCGTCAACCCAACGTAAACCAAACAGCATCACGAGACACTAGCTCGTACAGGGTCTCGAACTCGGTCGGTGGCCGGTAGCCACAGGCCTCGTGTAGTCGCCGATCGTTGTACCACTCAACCCACGCGGCGGTAGCGATCCTGACGTCGTTCCTATTATGCCACGGCCCTCGCGGTTTGATCAACTCCGTTTTGTACAAACCGATGGTCGATTCTGCGAGCGCGTTGTCGTAGGCGTCGCCGACGGTACCGATCGACGCGTCGATACCGGAGTCGATGAGATGCTGGGTGAACCGGAAAGACGTGTATTGACTGCCCGCGTCGGAATGGTGGATGAGCTTGTCCTCGCCGTCGCGTCGATAGTCGCGGATATGGAGTCCCGCGTCGATGGCGTCGAGGACCAGGTCGGTCTCCTTGGACATGCTCGCCTGCCAGCCGACGATCTTGCGGGAGAACACGTCGATGGCGAAGGCGACGTAGACGGTCCCGGCCCAGGTGGCGACATAGGTGAAATCCGCGACCCGCAACCGGTTCGGCGCACCCGCTGCGAACTGGCGTTTCACCAGGTCCGTAGCGCGTATGCCGTCCTTGTCGGAGATGGTCGTACGCGCCGTCCGCCCGCGCACCGCCCCGGCCAGGCCCAGCCGGCGCATCAGTCGTTCCACCCGGCCCCAGCCCACCGTGATACCGTCCCGCCGCAGGTGGTGCCAGACTTTCCGGGCACCATAAACGCAATAGTTATCCTCGTACACACGCTGAATCTCTATCATCAATTCCTGGTCCCGGGCCTCCCGCGCCGATATCGGCCGCGAGCGGGCGGCATAGTAGGTGGATGGGGCGATCTTCACACCGAACTCGGTCAGCACGGCACAGATCGGCTCGACCCCGAACCGGTCCTTATGTTCCGCGAGGAACGTTACGAGCGTGGCAGTCGAGGGTCGAGCTCCCTGATGCTCCTATGTCAAGCGGCCTGCGGCAGCGATCCCGATTCGGTTGCTGCGGGCTGCTCGCC
>NZ_JAEBDZ010000088.1:0-1144 GCF_046548675.1 Amycolatopsis sp. cmx-8-4 | reverse complement strand
CTAGTGTGTCGCGTCGTAAATTCGTGAGTTAAGTGGGTAGTATGGGGATATGTCGAGAACCGGGCGTCCGAAGGCTGAGCTGGTGTTGGCTGATGTCGAGCGTGAGCAGTTGATTCGCTGGTCGCGGCGGCCGAAGTCGTCGCAGGCTTTGGCGTTGCGGTCGCGGATCGTGTTGGCGTGCGCGGAGCCTGGGGCGACGAATAAGCAGGTGGCCGCCGATCTTGGGGTTGTGCCCAACACGGTGAACAAGTGGCGTCGACGGTTCGTGGTGAAGCGGTTGGACGGGTTGGTGGACGAGCCGCGGCCGGGTCGTCCGCATTCGATCTTGCTGGACAAGGTTGAGGAGGTGGTCACCGCGACCGTGGAGCAGGTGCCGAAGAATGCGACGCATTGGTCGCGGAAGTCGATGGCGGCCAAGTCTGGTCTGTCGAAGTCGACGGTCGGGCGGATTTGGCGGAAGTTCGAGCTGAAGCCACATCTGGCCGATGGGTTCAAGCTGTCTTCCGATCCGTTGTTCGTGGATAAGGTCGTGGATGTGATCGGCCTGTATCACAATCCGCCGGAGAAGGCGGTGGTGTTGTGCGTGGACGAGAAGTCGGGCATGCAGGCCCTGGATCGTTCCCATCCGGTGTTGCCGATGATGCCGGGAATGCCGGAGCGGCGCACGCACGACTACGTCCGCCACGGCGTGACCAGCCTGTTCGCTGCGTTCAACATCGCCGATGGCACTGTGATCTCGCAGACGTACCGTCGCCGGCGAGCCGTGGAATTCAAGAAGTTCCTCGTCGCCATCGACAAAGCGGTGCCCGAAGAGCTGGACGTCCATCTCGTCTGCGACAACCTGTCCACTCACAAGACTCCCGCCATCAACGATTGGCTCGACCGGCATCCCCGTTTCCACATGCATTTCACTCCCACCAGTTCCTCGTGGTTGAACCAGGTCGAGCGTTGGCTCGGGTTCCTCACCGACCAGATCCTCCGCCGGGGTGTCCACAAAAGCGTGCAGGTACTGGAAAAGGACGTCCGCGAGTGGATCAAGGACTGGAACGAGGACCCCAAGCCGTTCGTGTGGAAGAAGACTGCCGAAGAGATCCTCGACTCGCTCGCCCGATATATCTCACGAATTTCCGGCGCAGGACACTAG
>NZ_JAEBDZ010000087.1:0-1163 GCF_046548675.1 Amycolatopsis sp. cmx-8-4 | reverse complement strand
GGTCACCGAACGTGATGGCGAACGCGTTGATCACTGGCTTCCACCGCATCGTCCACCGGGCGCGGCCAGTCCCGGTCGGGTCCAGGCTGCGAGTCACAAGATACAGGCACTTCATCGCGGACTGCTCGGTCGGGAAATGCCCACGTGCGCGGATCGCCCGCCGGTAGCGGGCGTTCAACGATTCGATCGCGTTCGTCGAGCAGATCATGCCCCTGATCTCGACGTCATAGTCAAGGAACGGAACAAATTCCTCCCAAGCGTTACGCCACAGTCGGATCATGGCACCGTATTTCTTCCCCCATTTCTCGTCGAGGTCATCGAGGGCTGCCAGCGCAGCCTTCGGGCTGGGCGCGGTGTAGATGGGTTTGATGTCTCGTTTCACCGCATCCCAGTCCCGCCGCGACGCCAGCCGGAACGTGTTCCGGATGAGGTGAACGATGCAGGTCTGCACAATGGTTAGCGGCCACACATTCGTCACGACGTCGGGCAGGCCTTTGAGACCGTCACAGACCAGGAAGAACACGTCACCGACGCCGCGATTCTTCAGATCGATCAGCACGCTCATCCAGAACTTCGCGCCCTCGCCGCCGGTTCCCATCCACAGGCCCAGAACGTCCTTGCAGCCGTCGATAGTGACGCCGATGGCGGCGTAGACGGGCCGGTTGGCGACCTGCCCGTCACGGACCTTGACATGGATCGCGTCGATGAACACGGCCACATACACCGGGTCGAGCGGCCGGCTGGACCACTCCTGCATCTCAGCGACGACCTTGTCGGTGATCCGGGAGATCGTTTCCTTACTGACCGAGGATCCGTAGATCTCGGCGAAATGCGCCGAAATATCCCCGGTCGTCATTCCCTTCGCATACAACGACAACACGATCTCGTCCACCTCGGTAAGCCGACGTTGCCGCTTCTTCACAATCTGCGGCTCGAACGTACTCTCCCGGTCCCGCGGCACATCGATACCGACCTCGCCGGCGGCATCTGAGATCACGGTCTTCGACCGGGTCCCGTTCCGCACGTTCGTTGATTCCCGACCCGACTCGGCCTGGTGCTTCTCGTGCCCGAGATGCTCGGTCATTTCCTCGTTCAACGCTGTTTCCAGCACGTTCTTGGTGAACAGCTTCAGCAAGCCGTCCGGGCCGGTCAACGCCAGCCCC
>NZ_JAEBDZ010000086.1:0-1270 GCF_046548675.1 Amycolatopsis sp. cmx-8-4 | reverse complement strand
CTGGACCGTTCCCGGTTCGGTGGACACGGGGTGAGGGTCGCCCGGTCCTTCGGGAGACATGAGTATGGGTTCGACACGCCGCCGATTTACCGAGGAGTACAAGGCGCAGGCGGTAGCGTTCGTCATCGATGATCATCGGTCTATTGCCGAGGTCGCACGCAATATCGGCGTGCACGAGATGACGCTGGGGAAATGGGTGAAGAAGGCCAGGGAGTCGGGCGACTCGGCGGGTAAGCCGCTGGAGGATTCCGAACGCGCCGAGCTGGAGCGGTTGCGGGCGGAGAACGCCGAGCTGAAGATGCAGGTCGAGTTCGCAAAAAAAGTTGCGACCTGGTTCGCGAAAGACAAGCAGTGAAATTCGCTGCGATCGCGGACTGGGCCGACTCCGAGGCCGGTTTCCCGGTTGAGTTCATGTGCCGTGAGCTGGGCGTGTCCCGCTCGGGCTACTACGCCTGGCGTGGCCGCGCGCCCAGCGCACGGGCGCAGGCCGATGCGGGCCTGCTCGAGCTCATCAAGGCCGCCTACGAGCGGCTGCGTGGCAACCCCGGCGTGCGGCGGATACACGCCGAACTCGTCACGCTAGGGCACCGGGTCTCGCCCAAGCGGGTCTGGCGGCTCATGCGCGACGCCGGCCTGCAAGGACGCCACCCGAAGCCGTGGAAATGCACCACCGCCGCAGGTCAAGCCCCCGTTCCCGCACCGGACCTGATCGGCCGGGACTTCACCGCCGAGGCGGCCAACCAGCGCTGGTGCGGAGACATCACCTACGTCAAGACCTGGGACGGCTGGGCGTATCTGGCCACCGTGATCGACCTGCACTCCCGTGCCCTCGTCGGCTGGGCCATCGCCGAGCATATGCGCACCGACCTGGTCACCGCCGCCCTGGACATGGCCCTCGCCCGCCGCCAGCCGGACGGCGAGGTGATCTTCCACAGCGACCGCGGTACTCAATACACCTCGGCAATCTTCGCCGAATACTGCGCGAACAGCGGGATCCGCCGATCGCTGGGCCGCACCGGAATCTGCTACGACAACGCCGTATCCGAATCCTTCTTCGCGACCTACAAAAAAGAACTCATCCACACCCGCCCCTGGCCGACCATCAAACATCTCAAGAAAGAAACATTCGACTGGATCGAAACCTACTACAACGCCCAGCGACGACACTCAACGCTCGGATACTTGACACCACAAGAATACGAGCTAGGGTACAGGAACATCAACGAAATCGCGTCCTAAACCCGCGTCCACAAAGGCGGGAACGCTCCAG
>NZ_JAEBDZ010000085.1:0-1366 GCF_046548675.1 Amycolatopsis sp. cmx-8-4 | reverse complement strand
CTAGGGGTGGGTGGCCGCAGAGACCAGCGGAAAGCGACTGTTTACTAAAAACACAGGTCCATGCGAAGTCGCAAGACGATGTATATGGACTGACGCCTGCCCGGTGCTGGAACGTTAAGAGGACCGGTTAATCCCTTCGGGGGTGAAGCTGAGAATTTAAGCGCCAGTAAACGGCGGTGGTAACTATAACCATCCTAAGGTAGCGAAATTCCTTGTCGGGTAAGTTCCGACCTGCACGAATGGCGTAACGACTTTCCGGCTGTCTCAACCACAGGCCCGGCGAAATTGCACTACGAGTAAAGATGCTCGTTACGCGCGGCAGGACGGAAAGACCCCGGGACCTTTACTATAGTTTGGTATTGGTTTTCGGTTCGGCTTGTGTAGGATAGGTGGGAGACTGTGAAGCGGTGACGCTAGTTACTGTGGAGTCATTGTTGAAATACCACTCTGGTCGAATTGGGAATCTGAACCTCGGGCCATGATCTGGTTCAGGGACAGTGCCTGATGGGTAGTTTAACTGGGGCGGTTGCCTCCTAAAGAGTAACGGAGGCGCCCAAAGGTTCCCTCAGCCTGGTTGGCAATCAGGTGTTGAGTGCAAGTGCACAAGGGAGCTTGACTGTGAGACAGACATGTCGAGCAGGGACGAAAGTCGGGACTAGTGATCCGGCACCACCTGGTGGAAGGGGTGTCGCTCAACGGATAAAAGGTACCCCGGGGATAACAGGCTGATCTTGCCCAAGAGTCCATATCGACGGCATGGTTTGGCACCTCGATGTCGGCTCGTCGCATCCTGGGGCCGGAGTAGGTCCCAAGGGTTGGGCTGTTCGCCCATTAAAGCGGCACGCGAGCTGGGTTTAGAACGTCGTGAGACAGTTCGGTCCCTATCCGCCGCGCGCGTAGGATACTTGAGGAAGGCTGTCCCTAGTACGAGAGGACCGGGACGGACGAACCTCTGGTGTGCCAGTTGTCCCGCCAGGGGCATGGCTGGTTGGCTACGTTCGGAAGGGATAACCGCTGAAGGCATCTAAGCGGGAAGCCTGTTCCAAGATGAGGTATCCCACCCTTTGTGGGTTAAGGCCCCCAATAGACCATTGGGTTGATAGGCCAGATATGGAAGCACAGTAATGTGTTGTCGAGTTGACTGGTACTAATAGGCCGAGGACTTGTCTACGAAGGTGTTACGCATCCACTCTACGGTTCTGAAACACCACACGGCCCTCCTTTGGGGGGTGTGGGTGTTTGATAGTGTTTCGGTGGTTTTAGCGTCAGGGAAACGCCCGGTCCCATTCCGAACCCGGAAGCTAAGCTTGACAGCGCCGATGGTACTGCAACCGAAGGGTTGTGGGAGAGTAGGACACCGCCGAAC
>NZ_JAEBDZ010000084.1:0-1369 GCF_046548675.1 Amycolatopsis sp. cmx-8-4 | reverse complement strand
CCGAACCGGTCCTTATGTTCCGCGAGGAACGTTACGAGCGTGGCAGTCGAGGGTCGAGCTCCCTGATGCTCCTATGTCAAGCGGCCTGCGGCAGCGATCCCGATTCGGTTGCTGCGGGCTGCTCGCCGGTGCGGTGCTCGTCGGCCAGAAGTGCGCGGAACACGACGTCGGAGAGCCGGCGCCGGAGCAAGCGGATGGCCTCTTTGCGGGTCTTGCCGCGCGCGAGGAGCTTGTCGACGTAGTCCTTGCCTGGTCCGATGCCCCGGATCTGGGTGATCGCGATCATGTGCAGGGCGCAGTTGATGGTGCGGTTGCCGCCGCGGTTGAGCCGGACCTTGCCGGAGCTACTTCCCGACCAGACCGGAATCGGGGCCGTGCCGGTGAACCGGGCGTAGGCGTCCTTGGACCGAAACCGTTGCGCCCCAGCAGTTTCTCCGATGATCACCGCAGCGCCCAGCACCCCGCAGCCGGGGACCTCCAGCAGCGTGGGCGCCAGAACGCGCACCCGGTCGCGCAGTTCACGCTCAAGCGCGTTGATCTGCACCGTGAGCTCGCGGCAGCGAGCCACCAGTTCACGGGCGATACGCGCCACGAGACCGGCGCAGCCAGCCAGGCGACGAGCCAGCTCATCGATGACGCAGTAACGACGCAGACCACGCGACGGCACGTGCAGGTCCGGGTCGATTTCGTGCAGGTGCCAGCGCAGCCGATTGATCAGCTCCGTGCGCTGCACCACCAGGTCGTAGCGGTAGTCGACCAGTAGTTTCACCTCGCGAGTTGGTCCATCCAGCTGCGCGACGGCCAGGTCCGGCTCGCGCAGGGCCGCATGCGCCACCGCCAACGCATCGATCGGGTCGGACTTCCCCGGCTCCCGCCCTCCGCGGCGGGACACGGCCATCAGGTGGGTGGGCACCCGCACCACCGCGCACCCGGCGCTCAGCAAGTCACGTTCGAGCCTGCGTGTGACGTGCCTGCAATCCTCCACCGCGAAGCGCGCTTCTGGCCACTGACCGGCCCATTCCATGATCTTCAAGTGGTCCTCGCTGGTGGTGCCGACCGTCCGCTCGGCCAGCTTCCTGCCGATCCCGTCGACGGCCACCAGCGTGTGGCTGCGCTTGTGCGCATCCACCCCGATCACGACCATGCTCACCCCGGTTTTCCTTTCCTCGCGAACCAATGACACCACCGGGCGAGGCGGGCACGCGTCAATCGGGCCTACGGCGCGCTCCTATCAAGCCACATCCCCACCCAGCAGGTATCCGGCGGGGCCGCACATCAGGACAAGCCACCAGTCGCCTGGGGCAGCGAAGAAACGAGCGAACCCCGCCGGACACCAAGATCATGACATTGACGCGAAGAAAGCCGACGC
>NZ_JAEBDZ010000083.1:0-1384 GCF_046548675.1 Amycolatopsis sp. cmx-8-4 | reverse complement strand
CCTGCTCCGGCGACTGCTCCCGCGCCGGCTTGGACTCACGCTTACGTGGACTCACAAGGTCCGATGTCATCACTCACAGTGCCCATCCCGCCGGACCTTGGCCCGGCGTGTCGGACCGGAAACACCGGTCTTGGAACAGTCCCGCTCGTGCACCCAATCGTTGGTGGAGAGGTGTGAGAAGGTCGAAAGGTGGCGAGAACTGCTGGGGAGTTCGACAGCTGGTACGCAGATCGAATCGAGTCGCCGATGGCGGACGAGCTGGTGCGGCGAGTGCTGGGGCTTCCGCCGGATCTGCAGTCCACAAGCCTGCTGGGCGGAGCCGGGCTCGATGAGGTCGTGGCGGCGTGAACCGCCCCGGGTTCGGTAGAGACTCGTTGTTGGGGTCAGGCGACCAGACTGGTCAGGTCACCCAGGTCGTACAGAGTCTCGAACTCGGTCGGTGGTCGGCCTCCGCAGGCTCCGTGGAGTCGACGGTTGTTGTACCACTCGACCCATGCCGCGGTAGCGACCTCGACTTCGCTCCTATTATGCCACGGCCCTTGCCGTTTGATCAACTCTGTTTTGTATAGTCCGATCGTTGATTCGGCGAGTGCATTGTCGTACGCGTCGCCGACGGTACCGATGGACGCATTGATTCCAGCGGCGATCAGATGCTGCGTGAATCGGAATGACGTGTACTGACTCCCGGCGTCGGAATGGTGCACAAGCCTGTCCTGACCTTCGATCCAACGGTAATCGCGTTGCTGCAGCCCTTCTTCGATGACATCGAGGACAAGATCGGTTTCCTTGGACATGCTCGCGCACCACCCGACGATTTTCCGGGAGAACGCATCGATCGCGAACGCGACATACACCGTGCCGGCCCACGTGGACACGTAGGTGAAGTCCGCGACCCACAAGCGGTTCGGCGCACCCGCCGTGAACTGGCGTTTCACCAGGTCAACGGCACGTACTCCGTCCTTGTCGGAGACGGTGGTGCGCACCGTCTTCCCGCGCACCACTCCGGCCAGGCCCAGTTGCCGCATCAGTCGCTCGACCCGGCACTTGCCGACAGTGATCCCTTCCCGGTTCAGCTGCCCCCAGATTTTCCGGGCACCATAGACACAGTAATTCTCGTCGTACACCCGCTGAATTTCTTTCTTCAACTCCTCGTCGCGTACCCGACGCACCGAGGCCGGGCGCGTCACAGCGGCGTAATAGGTGGACGGAGCGATCTTGAGTCCGAACTTGGTCAGCACGGAACAGATCGGCTCGACTCCGAACCGGTCCTTATGTTCCGCGAGGAACGTTACGAGCGTGGCAGTCGAGGGTCGAGCTCCCTGATGCTCCTATGTCAAGCGGCCTGCGGCAGCGATCCCGATTCGGTTGCTGCGGGCTGCTCGCC
>NZ_JAEBDZ010000082.1:0-1436 GCF_046548675.1 Amycolatopsis sp. cmx-8-4 | reverse complement strand
TAGTACGGCAGCCGCAGTGTGGGATGTTTGTCGCGTTGTCGCTGGTAGTGGCTGTGGCGGGCGCGGGTTTGGTGGCGTCGTCGCCACAGCGACCAGTGATCGGTGTGCGTGGATGGGTGTGCGGGGTCGGTGAGCGTGGACCAGAGTCGTCTGATTTCATTGCAGGATAAAGGAATCAGCTGCTCTGCGTCGTCGGTAGTGCCCCTTTTTCGTCGCGTGCCCGCTCGGCGTGGGCGGTGACGGCGAGGAACGCGGCGGCGAGCATGGACAGGGTGATATGCCGGTACCAGGCGTCATACTTGCGGACTTGGTAGTGGTCCAAGCCGGTCTCGTTCTTGGCGAACTGGAAGGTTTCCTCCACAGCCCAACGGGATCCGGCGACCCGGATGAGTTCGGCGACTGGGACCGGGTAGGTGGAGTGGCAGATGTAATAGGCCAGCTCGGCGGGTTTGCTGATCGAGCGGCGGACCAGCAGCAGTTGCCCGCCGGGGGTGGCGGGGTCGAGCAGCAGCCAGTCGTAGAGCCGGTGTCCTTTACTGCCGATCCCGGCGGAGAGGCGTTGCCAGCCTTTGCGTGGTGCCGCGGCGGCGAGGGCGTCGGCCCGCTGCTTCCCGGTCGCTGTGTCGAACCGGTGGTCGCAGGAAATGGCCATGACGTAGTTGAGGCCGGCCTGTTCGCACCAGGAACGCAGGCCGGGGTTGTCGCCGTAGGCTTCGTCGGCGGTGAACCACTCGAGGTCGGCGCCGGCGTCGAGCAGCCGTTCCAGCATCCGCTGGGCAAGTTCGGGTTTGGTCGCGAACTCCACGGTATCGTCGATTCCGGCCTCGCGGCAGCGTTCCCGGTCCTCGGTCCAGGACACCGGGACATACAGCTCGCGGTCGATCAACGCGCGTCCCTTGTCCGACACGTAGGTCAAGAACACGCCGAGCTGGCAGTTCTCGATCCGTCCGGCGGTGCCGGAGTACTGCCGCTGGACTCCCGCGGATTTGGTGCCCTTCTTCAGGAATCCGGTCTCGTCGGCCACCGCGACCCCGCTGCGGTCGCCGAGGTGTTCCAGCACAAGACCACGCAGATCGTCGCGGACAGCCCCGGCGTCCCAGCGGTAGAAGTTCAGCAACCGCTGCATGCCATCCGGGCACAGGTCACCGGCCTGCTCGGCGATCGTCCACGAGTTCTTCCGCTCCGCCCCCGACAGCAGTCCCAGCACATACATCCGGGCCCGCCGACGCGAGTCCGCCTGCGCGAAACGCCCCGCTACCAGCGCGAACACGTTATCGAACCCGGCCCGCCAACAAGCAAGACGATCATCAACTACAGTCCACGACGCGGCCACCGCGTCCTCTTCGAGATCCAACACACCTTGAAGTCGATCACGCGGTGGCCGCCTTCATGACAACGACACGCCGCAAGGTCACACACTGCGGCTGCCGTACTAG
>NZ_JAEBDZ010000081.1:0-1641 GCF_046548675.1 Amycolatopsis sp. cmx-8-4 | reverse complement strand
GTTTGTTTCTGGTGTGGTGTTTGAGAACTGTAGAGTGGATGCGAGCATCTTTGTGGTCAAGTTGTTAAGGGCACATGGTGGATGTCTTGGCTTCAGGAGCCGATGAAGGACGTAGGAGGCTGCGATAAGCCTCGGGGAGCTGTCAACCGAGCTGTGATCCGAGGATTTCCGAATGGGGAAACCCAGCACCAGTGATGTGGTGTTACCCGCACCTGAATATATAGGGTGTGTGGAGGGAACGCGGGGAAGTGAAACATCTCAGTACCCGTAGGAAGAGAAAACAACCGTGATTCCGTGAGTAGTGGCGAGCGAAAGCGGAAGAGGCTAAACCGATTGCATGTGATACCTGTCAGGGGTTGTGTAGTCGGTGTTGTGGGACCCGCCTTGAAGGAACTGACATTTCTTCGGAATTGACGCATGGGTTAGTGGAACGCCTTGGGATGGGCGGCCGGAGTGGGTGAGAGCCCCGTACGCGAAAACTTGTGTTGTTGTTCTTGGTGGTGTTCCCGAGTAGCAGCGAGCTCGTGGAATTTGCTGTGAATCTGCCGGGACCACCCGGTAAGCCTAAATACTTCCTGAAGACCGATAGCGGACTAGTACCGTGAGGGAAAGATGAAAAGTACCCCGGGAGGGGAGTGAAAGAGTACCTGAAACCGTGTGCCTACAAGCCGTCAGAGCTGTAATGGTGATGGCGTGCCTTTTGAAGAATGAGCCTGCGAGTTAGTGCTGCGTGGCGAGGTTAACCCGTGTGGGGTAGCCGTAGCGAAAGCGAGTCTGAATAGGGCGCTGTGTCTCTTGTAGATACTGTAGTCGCGTGGTCTAGACCCGAAGCGGAGTGATCTACCCATGGCCAGGGTGAAGCGACGGTAAGACGTCGTGGAGGCCCGAACCCACTTAGGTTGAAAACTGAGGGGATGAGCTGTGGGTAGGGGTGAAAGGCCAATCAAACTCCGTGATAGCTGGTTCTCCCCGAAATGCATTTAGGTGCAGCGTCGCATGTTTCACCACGGGGGTAGAGCTACTGGATGGTCTAGGGGCCTTACCGGGTTACCGAAATCAACCAAACTCCGAATACCGTGGTGTGAGAGTGCGGCAGTGAGACGGCGGGGGATAAGCTTCGTCGTCGAGAGGGAAACAGCCCAGAACACCAGCTAAGGCCCCTAAGTGTGTGCTCAGTGGGAAAGGATGTGGGATTGCCCAGACAACCAGGAGGTTGGCTTAGAAGCAGCCACCCTTGAAAGAGTGCGTAATAGCTCACTGGTCAAGTGGTCCTGCGCCGACAATGTAGCGGGGCTTAAGCACACCGCCGAAGCTGTGTCATTGACACAATAGATCCACTTCGCTCCTTGAGAGTGTTGTGTAGTCGTGTTGATGGGTAGGGGAGCGTCCTGCACCCAGGGAAGCCGTGGCGGAAGCTAGCGGTGGAGGGTGTGGGAGTGAGAATGCAGGCATGAGTAGCGAATGCAGAGTGAGAAACTCTGCCGCCGGATGACCAAGGGTTCCTGGGCCAGGCTAATCCGCCCAGGGTAAGTCGGGACCTAAGGCGAGGCCGACAGGCGTAGTCGATGGACAACGGGTTGATATTCCCGTACCCGAGCATGTGCGCCCATGACGAGGCGTTTGATACTAACCACCCAAAGC
>NZ_JAEBDZ010000080.1:0-1695 GCF_046548675.1 Amycolatopsis sp. cmx-8-4 | reverse complement strand
GGCCACAGATGCCGGTCGCCGCACCCGACGGAGTGATCCCACTCCGTCGCTGACACCGGTTAAGCTGCAGACCTCGGCTGGGGATTTTCAGGAAGCGCCTCTGGCCCACTTCGCAGAGCGCCATCAATGGTGAACCCGGCGATCACCGGGAGTTCCAGTGGTTCGTGGAGGATCACGGCGGCGAGCACCGCGGTCACCGAAGGCACGAGGAAGAACATGGTGCTCGCCCGGCCGGCATGGTCGCGCCGGACCATCAGGTAGAGCAGGCTGACCGCGCCGATCGAGTTGACCAGGGCCAGCCAGGCGACGCTGACCACCAGGGTCGCGGATCGCTCGTGGGAAACGGTTCGAACGCGAAGCTGCAGACGCCGGTGAGGACCGTCGAGCCCAGCAGCTGCACCGTCTGGCCGCTGCGCAGGTCCATGCCGGGACAAAAACGCTTCTGGTAGACGGTGCCGCCGCTGAGCGCGAGCAGGCCGCAGGGTCAGGCCGAGGCCGGCGAACGCGTGCGACGACACGTGGAGACCCTGGGAGACGGCAAGCACGACACCGGCCACGCCGAGCGCGAACCCCCACCGTTGCAGGCGGGTGGTGCGCTCGCCCAGCACCGGCCGGGCGAGCAGGGCGGTGAGCACGGGACCGACCCCGATCACCAGTGACGAGATCGCCGCGGGCACGCCCAGTTTGATCCCGCCGTAGACGCCGAGGAACTGCACCCCCTGCACGAGGGTCCCGGCGAGCGCGATGTGGCCGAGCTCCCGGCGGGTCGCCGGCCACCGGGCGCGGCCGGCGAGGGCAATGATCGCCATGCAGATGGTGGCCACCGCGAACCGCAGGAACGTCAGGGTGAACGGCGGTCCCCGTGTTGGTGGCCGCCGGAGCGATCGAAGGCGCCATGCTGGGGGCGGGTCGAGCGCTCGTCCTGCGCCGCGCCTGCACGCGGTGAACGCAGGTCGCTGGGTCGCGGCCACCGCGGCGGCAGCTTCGTTCGCCTACGTCCTCGGACTGGCGCCGAGCACATGGGCCACCCAGCAACGCGACTGGCCACCCCTGATCCTCTGGCCGGCCGGGGCGGTCCTCGGCCTGGCACTGTTGTTCTCGATCGGTTTCGCACAGTGGCTGGTCCTGCGGCACCACATTTCCGGTTCGGCGCGCTGGATCGCCACCACCGCCGGCGCGTGGTTGCTTGGCCTAGCGGTCTTCCTGGGTGTCACGATGCCGCTGTGGCAGCCCGGCCAGAGCCTGGCGTTGACGGTCCTGATCGGTGTCCTCGGTGGCTTGTTGATGGCGGCGACCACGGCTGCGGTCACCGCCTTCGCCCTTCGCGGCCTTCCGGGCCTGCGTTGATCTCCCGCCGTGCCGCCACCCGGGCGCGCGTCGGGACTCTCCGGTCGGCACCTGTCGGCGGTTCGCAGACCCGACCGAGTGACGCGGCGCGTCGATCCCCGCCTCGCATCGTTTGCGTAGCGCCAACCGGGTTAACATGGTCTATCTTACAGCCGCTGGAGGTGTGGTGAGCTCTACAGACGACCAAACTCAAGCCTCACCCCAATCCCGGCCCTCGGAGTCTGGAGCGTTCCCGCCTTTGTGGACGCGGGTTTAGGACGCGATTTCGTTGATGTTCCTGTACCCTAGCTCGTATTCTTGTGGTGTCAAGTATCCGAGCGTTGAGTGTCGTCGCTGGGCGTTGTAGTA
>NZ_JAEBDZ010000078.1:0-1806 GCF_046548675.1 Amycolatopsis sp. cmx-8-4 | reverse complement strand
ACCCCGCACACCCATCCACGCACACCGATCACTGGTCGCTGTGGCGACGACGCCACCAAACCCGCGCCCGCCACAGCCACTACCAGCGACAACGCGACAAACATCCCACACTGCGGCTGCCGTACTAGCGAGCCGCCGTCCCATGAAGCCCGCCGTCCTGCATTTCCGCAGACGGTAGCGGCGGGGCTGGCTATCGCCGACCCGCCGCCGACAGCGAGGAGGGCCCGCTGTGCACAACACCGTCGCCCGCGCAGGTGCCGCGCCCCGGCCGCAAAGGCCGGCGCGTCTCTCGGTCACCGCGACCGCAGAGCACACGACCGTCGCCGTAGTCGGAGACCTTGACCTGACGGTCACCGGCCAGCTGGCGGCGCGGCTGGAGGAGGAACTCCACCTGAGCCCCCCGATGCTGATCATCGACATCCGCGGGGTCGGGTTCTGTTCCGTGCGGGGGATCTCCGTGCTGCAGGAGGCGACCGCCGCAGCCCGAGCTGCCCGGATCGACGCCGCAATCATCGCCGACAGTCGGGCCGCGCAGCGTCCCATCCACGTGCTGCAGCTCGAGCACGTCCTGCCGCTACACCGCACACTTGCCGACGCTACGGAATGGCTGGCCATCCACAGCCGGGCTGGGGTTGCCCCGTTTTGACGGACAGGGTCGTTGAGGCGGTCAGGCTACCCGGTGAGTGGCTTCGTAGATGCTGGGGCTGAGGTAGCCGAGACTGGAGTGCAGCCGGCGGGTGTTGTACCAGCCTTCGATGTACTCGAAGATCGCCGTGTGCACGGCGTTGCGGGTGGGCCAGCCGCACCGGTAGTTCAATTCCGTGCCCGAGCACCCGTCCGGCCTGCGCGTCCTGATCGGCGCCGACACCTTCCCGCCCAACGTCAACGGCGCGTCCGTCAGCCCTTCTACGACGCCGAGGATCACGGACTGGCCGATGTCGATCACACTCAAGGGGAACTGTTCCTTCTCACGAGGAGGGCGGACACCCGAGTCGTGGGGGGGGGGAGAGACGACCCGGGTACCCGCCCTGTCTGGGGGCACAAAGGAATCTGTGCGGGAAAGCAGTGTTGCAGGGGCTCAGCCTCGGCCGAGTTCGTGGTGGTCGAAACCTTCGTCGCCGAATCCGTGCACCGTGGCCAGGACGAGCGCTGTGAAGATCAGCGCCACCGCGACCGCGGCGACGAACACCGCCCAGCGACGTCGCCGGCTCACAGCCACCTGCCCCCGGCCGACGAGCAACGTCGCATCGGCGCTCAGCTGCCGTCGTGCGGTGGCCAGGATGGGCAGCCAGCCAGGCCGCTCTCGAGCGGCCTGGCTTTCCGGCCGAGGCAGGTCCGCGGCGACCGCGTCCAGCTCGTGCCGGAAGCGCGCCCCGGCGACGAGAGCCAGGCGGTCGTCCAGTTCCTCGACCGTGATGCGCCCTTCCCCGGCAGCCTGGGCCAGCCGCGACCGGGTCTGTTCACGTTCTCCGTCCGAGCAGCGGATCGCCCCGAGTGAGGTGTCGTCGCCCGATGAGACGGGATCAGCCATCGCACGTCCTCGAGCTGGTGGTCCGAATTCGTTGCCCTCAAGCTATAAGAGCGGACGTTTCCAGCGCGCTAGTGTCTCGTGATGCTGTTTGGTTTACGTCGGGTTGACCGGGCATGGTGTTGGCTGGCTTGGTGGAGTTGACGACGGAGCAGCGCGGCGAGTTGCAGGCCTTGGTGTACAGCCCGGATGTGGCGGGGACGGTCGCGACGCGGGCCCGGATCGTGCTGTGGTGCGGCGAGGGCAGGCAGAAGAAGGATGTGGCCGTGCTGGCCGGG
>NZ_JAEBDZ010000077.1:0-1875 GCF_046548675.1 Amycolatopsis sp. cmx-8-4 | reverse complement strand
AAGGTTAACGTCCGGCAAGAACGGTCACGTCCCCTGCGGAACCGGCTGCTCCAAGCGGTAGCCATAGCCCCGCACGGTGGTGATGACGGGCAGCGCGCCGGAGTCCGCCGCGGCGGCGGCCAGCTTGCGCCGGAGGGCGACGATGTGCACGTCCAGCGTTTTCGTCGAGCCGTGCCAGTGTGTGTCCCACACGTCCGCCATCAGCGTGTCCCGGCTGATCGCCGCACCGGGCTCCTGCGCCAGCCGTAGAAGCAGGTCGAACTCTTTGGGGCGCAGGGAAACCTCGTCGCCCGCCAGTACCACGCGGCGGGCGGCGACCTGGACCACCAGCTCCCCCACCCGCAGCGGCATCGCGTTCGACGAATACCCGCGGCGCAGGTGCGCGTGCAGCCGCGCCAGCAGCTCCCGCAGCCGGATCGGCTTGGTCAGGTAGTCGTCGGCACCGACCTCCAGCCCCACGACGACGTCCATCTCCTGCGTGCGCGCCGTGATCATGATGATCAGCGCGTTCGGCGTGATCACCCGCGCGCGCCGGCACACCTCGATCCCGTCGAGGTCCGGCAACCCCAGATCGAGCAGGACGACGTTGTACTCGTCGAGCTTCATCCGGCGTAGCGCGTCGCCCCCGGTGTGGGACCACATCACGTCGTAGTCGTGCATCCGCAGGGCCGATTCGAGCAGGCTGCCGATGGTTTCGTCGTCTTCTACGAGCAGAACCGCGGCCATGGGGAAATGCTACCGGAATTCCGAGACGCCGATCTCCGGCCGCGGAATTTACCTCTTTGTGGTGAAAGCCAACCATTCGCTAACCTTTTCGGCGGGCAGACTGCGGTCATGCGCAGACGCATCATTCTGCTCGCCGTCGCCGCCGCGCTGCTGGCGACCAGTCTTTTCGGAATTCCGCTCGCGGTCGGCGTCGCGAGCTACTTCACCCAGGACGAGCGCACCGAGCTCGAGCGCACCGCCGACGCCGCGGCCCTGTCGATCGCCGACGACATGCTCACGCACCGGAGCCTGCCGGAGTTCCCGGGGTCCGAAGAGGACACCACCGGGCTCTACAGCCCGGCGGGTGTCCTCCTGACGGGCAGCGGCCCGGCGCAGGCCGATCCCGTCGTGTCACGCGCTCGCGGCGGCGCGGTGGCCACCGGCGAGGTCGGCTCGGAGCTCGTCGTCGCCGTGCCGATCCTGCAGGACGACCGGCTGAGCGGCATCGTGCGCGCGTCGACGCCCCGCACCGACGGCTACCAGAAGATCGCGCTCTCCTGGCTCGCCATGGCCGGGCTGGCGGCCGCCGCGGTCGCCCTGACGTGGCTGCTCGCCGCGCGGCTGGCGGCACGGGTCGCCGGCCCGCTCGAGCAGCTGTCCGCGGCCGCCGGGCGGCTCGGGGACGGCGACTTCGGCGTCCGCGCCCCGATCAGCGGCATCGGCGAGATCGACCAGCTGGGCGGCGCCCTGGACGGGGCGGCGGCCCGGATCGCCGACGCCTTGGACCGCCAGCGCGCCCTCGCGGCCGACGCGTCGCACCAGCTGCGCACCCCGCTGGCCGGCCTGCGTCTGCAGCTGGAGTCGGCCCTCGACCCGCCAGGACAGGATCTGGAAGCGGCCGTCGCAGCCGCGATCGCCACAGCGGACCGGCTGGAGACGACGATCGACGACCTGGTCACCCTCGCCGTCCGCCCGCCGGAGGACCGCGGGGTGATCGAGCCGGACGTGCTGCTGCGCGACGTCGTGGCCGGCTGGCGGAACCTGCTCGCCACCCAGGGACGGCAGCTGGTCATCTCCCCCGACGCCGACGGGCGTCCGAGAGCCGCCGAGGCCGCGGTGCGGCAGATCGTCGGCGTCCTGCTCGACAACGCCGTCATCCACGGCGCGGGG
>NZ_JAEBDZ010000076.1:0-2395 GCF_046548675.1 Amycolatopsis sp. cmx-8-4 | reverse complement strand
TACTACAACGCCCAGCGACGACACTCAACGCTCGGATACTTGACACCACAAGAATACGAGCTAGGGTACAGGAACATCAACGAAATCGCGTCCTAAACCCGCGTCCACAAAGGCGGGAACGCTCCAGTCTCTCAACCCCGGCAGTCTTGCCGAGCGTCCAGCAAGTGTTACATCAGGCTATCGTCAGCCGCGCCCTGCGTTGATCTGTCGCCAGATGGTGTCGTGTGGTGCGTCGTGGTCGTCGAGGTTGCCAAGGTGCTTGACTGCTGTGATCACGGCTGACGCGCGGCGACGCTGGTCGGGATGCTGCTGCCAGTAGGCCTGTGGAATTTTCAGCACTGCTGTGAGTAGGTCGCCGGGGTAGAAGTCGCCTTCGGCGAGCGGGTTCTTCTCGAGATGGGTCAGCGCGACGGGGACTAGTACCTCGACGCTCTCCTGCTGGAGCAGGAGGATGCGGAGGTCTTCGATGCCGAAGGAGCCGATCGGCTTCTGGCGCAGCTCGTAGACGGTCTTGATCAGCCGGGTCGCGTCGGCTGGTGGGTTGCCCCAGTGGCGGTCTTCGATCTGCTCGAGGGTGAGCGATTCGTCGACGTCGTGACTGGTCCCCATGGCTCCTCGTGTCAGCTGTCGTGTAGGTGAGGCTGCTATCCGCGTGGCACCCACTGCTCACTGTAGTCGAGCAGCCGACTCGCTTCGGATAGCTCGGCCTCGATGGAGGGGCGGTCTTCGGGCGCCAGCCGTGAGTCGCTGAGCTGGCGTTTCAGCCGATTGATCTGATTCGAGAGGCCGTTCTGGGCCTCTCTGACTTCGGTGACGTGGTCCCAGGGTGTGCCGTCGCCCTTGCGGGCTACGACTTCGCCGTTCAGCTCACGGCGGGCGCCGTCGAGGTCTTTGTCGGTGAGGTGTTCCTTGAGCCGGTCCGTTTTGGTGGGTTTGGTCGGATTGGTGCGTGGTTTGACGGGTTCGACGTGGTCGTCGGTCATGGCGTGCCGGGCGAGGTCGCCGACGGCTCCGACAGTCATCGTTCCGCCGACGGCGATGCCGGCGGCGGATACGACGTTGAGGGGTACGCCGGCGATGGCGCCGACGCCGGTGGCGTCGAGGGCGATGCCGGCGCCTTCGCCTGCTGAGCTGATGGCCGTCAGCGCCATTCCGCCGACCGCGGCGGCGGTGTCGACGGGGTGGTTGAGCATGGCGTTGCCGAACGAGGCGAGGCTGTTCGCGGCGTGGGTACCGAAGTCGGCGAGGAAGTTGCCGGCGTCGTCGAGCCAGCTGGACTTTTGTGGCGCTACGTCCGCTTCGGTGTCCAGCATGCCGGAGATGGAGTCTCCAGCCTCGGTCAGCTGTGTTCGGGCCCGATTCAGCGTGTCCTGCGCGGCTTGCCGTCCGGCCTCACCCGGATCGGCAAAGGGGGGCGGAGGTTGGTGGTTGGCCTGAGCTTCGGCGGTGGCCGCGTCGTGCCGGGTTTTGGCCTGTTGGGTGGCGGCTTGGGCGTTGTTCCACTGGGCGATGGCTTCACCGGCTTGGGCTTGGGCCCAGCGGAGGGTGCGTGCGTAGTCGGTCAGCAGTGAGCCGCCGCGGTGCAGGGCGTCGGCGGAGTCGAACCACTTGTTCGGTTGGTAGCTGAACTTGTCGTGGAACGCGCGGGCGGCAGGACCTTCCCAAGCTCCGGTGTCGATGGCTTTGAGCCCGTCGGCGGCTTGGCCAGCGAGGTCGCCGCGGGCGTTGAGGACGCGGGCGTTTTCCTCGATCGCTTCGGGCTTGCCGGGGACGAGGGCTGCCGGGTCGTTGGTGTCTCCGAGGTCAGCCATCGTCCACCGGTCCCTGTCCCGGGTCGGTGGTGAGCGAGCCGGCAGCGGCTGAGTCCGTTGCTCGGTACGCGGCGGCTGCCTTGGTGAGGATGTCGCCGATCGCGTCCGCGTCGTTGGTCAAGATATCGAGACCGTCGCTCCAGCGGACGCAGAAGTTCATCAGCGCGTTGTGGATGCCGTCGTGTCCGTACAGGCTGGTGTCGCCGCACAGGTCGCGCAGCTCGAAGCTCGACTGGTCGGTCACGCTTCGCTTGATGCCGTTCGCGGCTTCCTCGACCTTGGCGACGTCGACGTGGAACCCAGGACCGTCCACTACTGAAACCATCCCCCTCGAACACGTTCAGTACTCATCGAGTGTGGAGGACGCGATCACCATTGACAAGTGGCCGATCGTCTGGAGCGTGAGGGCGCGAACGGAGACGTAACGAGCCAGGCATGTCGTCTGCCCGCGCAGAATGGGTCTATCCCGTGATCGGTGTTTCCGGCGTTGTTGATCAGTAGGTCTCGGCTCCCGGCCAGCGGTCACCGAACGTGATGGCGAACGCGTTGATCACTGGCTTCCACCGCATCGTCCACCGGGCGCG
>NZ_JAEBDZ010000075.1:0-3032 GCF_046548675.1 Amycolatopsis sp. cmx-8-4 | reverse complement strand
TTCCTGAACGAACGGTGTGTCCTGCGTGGTAAATCGATCTCGCCGTTGCTGTCCTCGGTGTCGTCAGCCCGAAACCCGATCAAACATACCCTTCCGACCTCGCCGGATACATCCGACAACAGAGTCCATCGAATGCCTGCACCGGTTCCGCGACACCCTGCATCAAGAGGGCAAGTCCCAGATCAAACCCGATCCGGGCTCAGTATCATGGCCACACTACGCAACCTCGCCATCGGCGTGCTCGGCTGAAGCTCGTCGCCAGTGCATAGGGCTCGCGTGCTCGACTTCTCTGACTTTTGGCCGTATGCTTGCTTGAGGCAGGAAGCGACGTCAAGTCGTCGCTATACATCTTCCTGATGCTAATAGGAATTTTGTCCGATATTTTTGTCAACCAGTTACCCGAGATGCATCGAGAAGACCCTGGAGGTCGTACCTCGCAATAAGGGCTGTGACTGGCCGGAGCCATGGAGAAACCGCAGTAAACGGGGGATGCTCCAAGTCTGATGGGCTGCACCATGTAATCATCCGCGACTGTCATCTCGCTGTTCCCGGCAGAGTGGCGACATTGTCTGTGGGCTGCTGGCGCTTTTCGTGCCGCCGCAGCTAGTCTCGAATAGTCAACAGAGACGGAATTTAGGTGAAAATCACCACTGTGCAGGTGTTGGAAAATGACACCATCGATCGTTTCTATGATTTCTTCCGGGCGGCGTTCGACCCGATGCGGTCCCGCGCTGCTGCCCGGCACATGCTCACCGCCGAGGAGTTCGCGGCGGATATGTTCAACGCGCGAGTCGATAAATATATCGCATGGGACAACGACCGTGCGGTGGGTTTGTTTACTCTGACTAATGACCTGTCCGCTGTGCCCTGGATCGAACCAGAGTTCTACGGCTCCAGGCACCCCGAGCAGTTGGCCCGTGGGGCCCTGTTCTATCTCGGATACATCCTTGTCGATCCTCGTGCGAACGCCACTCCCGGGGTGATTAAGGCGATGACAGATGCCGCCCTGCGCCGTTGCGCCGAGAGCGGAGGGGTACTTGCCTTCGACCTCTGCACATACAACGCCGACCGCGTGGGCGGCCGATTCATCGCCGGAATGCTGACGAACTACGGCGTTCGGGCGGCAAAGGTCGATGTCCAGTCGTACTACCTAGCCGATTTTGCCGACACGCCAGCGCAAATGCACGAAGGTTGAACGAACATGAGGTGACAGAGGCAAGGGACGGGTCGGCGTGGATGCGTCGACAGGACATCGCATGGCGACACAAGTGGTCACCTATCGACGACGGCGGTTGGACCGTAGCCGGCGGTCGCGTGAGGTGTCAGCCGCATCCAGCGCTGGTGTGGTGCACGATCCAAACGTTCGGCTCCTGGTAGATGCCGATGTCGGCGTCCCTGTCGACGCGTAGCGGGACGAGCCCGCCAGGGATCAGGTGTTCACCGCTGGACGGTAAGGCAAGGCTGGTCCAGCCCTCCCAATCGGCGATGCTGCCGGAGATCGTCATGGACGGAAAGGTGATGCCGGCGATCATTCCGCCGAGCCGCAGATGCAGGCGAACCCAGGGGTCGAACATCTCGCCGGCGGCGGTGCGCCAGGTGAGGTACTGGTCCAAGGGGATCAGTGGATGGCGCGACTTGTGGATCGGGCGGACCGGGGCGATCATCGACGCTGCGCCGGCTCTAGTCGCCGCGACCTTGAGTGCGCCGATCAGTTGGGCGGCTAGGCCGCGACCGATGCCTGCCGGTGTCATGGTGATCGATAAGGCGCATACCATGGTCGGTGAGCCACCACCCCGACGGTGGAAGTCGGCGGCAGCGGTGACGGCACCGTCCCAGCCCGCTGGGAGCCGGATTGTGGATTGATCCCAGCCCATCGGTAGCGACAGGCCCACCCCAAGGAGATCATCGGTGCGGGTGAGGAGCAGGGCTTGATGCGCCGGGAATGCGGTCAATAGCTGAGTCAGATCGACGCCGTGCCCCGGTCGTCCCTCCAACATGAACCTCGGCCAAGCGCCAGCAAGCACTCCTGGGATCTCCGCAATCAGGGCGGGCCGCTCGGCGAGGGTGATTAGGTGGGCGTCACCCAACTTCATGGTCATTACCCATCTTCGGGTTCGGCGGGTCCCATTCGGGCCGATCGCAGACTCGCACCGCACCCCACCCATGACCCACTTTCGTACGGCGCGATCACCAGAGCGCAGACCGGTGCACCGGTGCATATCACCCCAGTGATGACGCAGTCTGGTGCGGCGTACTCGCCGTCGCGGCCGCGTACGAGGTCGGCGAGACTAGTTTGGATGGCATGGGCGACAAGGCCCTCGCTCGTTCCCTCATGTTCGACGAATAGCCCACCCGCACCGCTAAGGCGCTGAATCCAGCCGATGCCGGCCCACGCCTGCTCCCCGACTACGGTGGCCCGTTGGTCGGCATACACACAGTACGTCAGGTCGCCATATGCTCCGGCAGGAGCCGTGGCCTTGCCGGTTGCGTCGATACTCGTTTCCGGTGGGATGACACTGGATATGCGCAGAATGTTGCGCCCACCCAACCCGACAGCGACCAACGCGGCGTGAAACGCGGTCAATGAAGTTGCACCTGAACCAGACGCACTCAGCACCGGGATCTGACCGTAGACGGCTGACATGGACAATTGTGTCGCTCCGATCGACCCCATGAGACCAGGTCAGTCGCCGACACCCGTTATTCACCAGATGCCAGCCAAATCTGCGAGCACCGATCGGCACCCATCGCTAGCATACCCCATTATTTGGATGCCAAACACGAGAACGCCATTGACACGCCTGGTCACGCCCCGGGGAAGTCGTTGTGATTATGGCGTGGCAATTGCGGGGGCTTGGGCGATATGCTCGTCCAGCACGGAGAAGGCAACGTTGCTGAGCAACGGGTGAGAGGATCGATCCTTGTGGGGTGCCGGCGGTGGTAGCCCTCAGCAGGCGATCCTCCCCGAGGATGCCCGACTTGAGGAACGCCTTCACCAGAGCCAGGACGCGTTTGTCTCCGACCCGAACCCG
>NZ_JAEBDZ010000074.1:0-3425 GCF_046548675.1 Amycolatopsis sp. cmx-8-4 | reverse complement strand
TGTCGCGCAGCGTCTGCTGGCGATGGCAGCCGGCATCTGGCACAACTGGCAGACCGGTCTGACCAGCAAAAGGTCACTGATCGCCTACGATCACTAACACCAACTTCACGGAATCAATCATCTAGGCCCGGCGTTCACGCGGGGCGGTCAGTCGCGGCTGGGGCCGAAGCGTTCGGTGCGGATGCGGTGCGGGTCGTGGCCCAGCGCGACCAGGATGTCCGCGACCGTCTCGACGAAGCCCGTGGGGCCGCAGACGAAGGACGTCGCGCCGAACTCGGCGGGCCAGCCCGCGGTGTTGACCGTCGCGACGTCGATGCGGCGGGGGATCCCCTCGCGGCCGCCGGGCAGCTCGCGCGTGTAGACGTACGTGACGTCCAGGCCCGCGACCGGCTTGCGCAGTTCGTCGGCGTAGTACAGCTCGGCCGGGGTGCGCAGCGAATAGATCAGCTTGAACGGGGTGCGGACGCCCGCCGCGCGGTGCGCGCGGACCATGGCCATCAACGGGACGATGCCGGAGCCGCCGGCGACCAGCAGGACCGGTTCGGGGTCGGCAGGCCGCCAGACGAACCAGCCGCCCACCGGGCCGCGGATCTCGACCGGGTCGCCGATCGCGTACGGGCCGGTGAGGTGTTCGGACACTTCCCCGTCGGGGACGCGCTGCACCGTCAGTTCGATCCGGTCACCGTCGGCGGGAGCGGCGAGCGAGTAGCTGCGCTGCGCGCGATAGCCGTCGGCGGCGGTCAGCCGGACGTCGACGTGCTGTCCCGCAAGGTGACCCGGCCAGCCCGGCAGGTCGAAGACGAGCGTGCGGGCCGTCGGGGTCTCGTCGCGGAACTCGGCCAGGCGGGCGACCCGCCAGGCTAGTCGCCCTGATACCGCTGTTCGCGCCATGGATCCCCGTAGTCGTGGTAGCCGACGTTCTCCCAGAAGCCCGGCTCGTCGCGGGTCTTGAGCTCCAGCCCGCGCACCCACTTCGCGGACTTCCAGAAGTACAGGTGCGGCACGAGCAGCCGCGCCGGGCCGCCGTGCTCGGGAGTCAGCGGCTTGCCGCCGTACTCGTAGACGATCCAGGCCTGGCCGTCGAGCAGGTCGGCCAGCGGCAGGTTCGTGGTGTAGCCGCCGTAGGAGTGCACCAGCACGTAGTCGGCCGCGGTGTCGAGCCCGCCGACCAGCGTGTCCACCGGGACGCCCCGCCACCGGGTGTCCAGTTTGGACCACTGGGTGACGCAGTGGATGTCCACAGTGAACTTCTCGCTCGGCAGAGCCGTCAGCTCGGCCCAGCTCCAGGCGTGCTTCTCGCCGGTCTCGGTGGTGACCGTGAACTCCCACGCCTCGGTGCGCACGCGCGGGGTCGGGCCCGCCGACAGCACCGGGAAGTCCTCGGCCAGGTACTGCCCGGGTGGCAGGCGCGGGTTGCCGCTGCGGGCACGGCCCTGGAACCCCGGTGTCACGACGCCCATCCGGCCCTCCCTCTCCTGCCGAGGACGAGTCTAAGCCCGCACCTGAAGCCCGAGCGACGTGACGAGCACCGCAGCCTGTTCGGGTGAAACGATCGCCGCGTGCAGCTCGGCGTTCAGCGGGTCGAGCGCCGAGAGGTCGCTGCCCCGCAGGTCGGCTCGCGGCAGCTTGACGGCGTGCAGCGTCGCCCCGGACAGGTCGACGTCGGCGAACACCGCGTCGCCGCAGTTCGCCCTGGTGAGGTCGGCCTCCCGCATCCGCACGCCGTGGAAGGCGACCGACCGCAGGTCGGCGCCCACCAGCCCGGCGAACGACCAGTCGCCGCCGGTCACCCGCAGCGGCCGCAGCTCGCACTCGGTGAACGTCGTCCCGACGAGCTTGCACCCGGTGAACTCGGCGTCGAAGAAGTTGCACCGTTTGAAGGCGCACCCGGTGAAGGCCGAGTCGGTGTGCCGCGACGAGTTGAAGCGCACGTTGCCGAACACGCAATCGGTGAACGTCGAGTTCCGGACGACCGCCTCGGAGAGATCGACCTCGTGGAACTCGCACCGCACGTAATGCCGCCCGACGAGCTCTTCGCCGTACCAGTCGTCACGGGAGAAGCGCTGGTCCTCGACGGGTGGATCTTGCGTGGCATCGGACACTCGGCCAGGCTAGCGGCCACCGACGACGAGGGGGTGCCGAAGCATGCTGGACGCCGGCGACGTCCGAGCGGCCGTGCCGATGCGGGCCGCGGTCGACGCGGTGCGGGAGGCGTTCCTCGACCTCGCCGCGGGCCACTTCGAGGTGCCGCAACGCCTGTCCTTCGACGGCGGCACGACGCTCGTGATGAGCGCCTGCCACACCCCCACCGGCCGGACGGCGGTGAAGACGCTCAGCCTCGTCGCCGGCCGCGACCCGATGATCCTCGGGACCCTGGTGTGGAACACCACCGAGGGACAGCTGGTCGCCGACGCGATCGCGGTGACGACGTTGCGCACCGGCGCGGTGTCCGGCGTCGCCACCGACCTGCTGGCCCCGCCCGAGGCGAGCCGCCTGGCCGTGATCGGCACCGGCGCCCAGGCCGCGGACCAGGTCCGCGCGGTGGCGGCGGTCCGCCCGCTCCGGCAGGTGACGGTCTTCGGACGTTCGCCGGTACGGGCAGCGGAGTTCGCCGACCGGCTGCGGGGCGAGTTCCCCGGCGTGCGCGTGGCACCGAGCGTCGAGGACGCGGTGTCCGACGCGGAGATCGTTTGTTGTGCTACCTCGTCCGCCACTCCTCTCTTCGACGTCGACGCCTTGCCGGAGCACGTCCACGTCAACGCGATCGGGTCGTACCTGCCGTCGATGCGGGAGCTCCCCGCCGAGCTGCTCGCGACGGCTGATTGTGTTGTGGTGGACCAGGTCGACGCCGTCCTGGAGGAGGCCGGCGAGGTGATCCACGCGGTGGGCACCGGCCTGGTTTCGCGGGATTCGCTGGTGGAGCTGGGGAACGCGCTTCGGGAACCTCCGGTGGTCGGCGGGCGGACCGTGTTCAAGTCCGTGGGGGTGGCGGTGCAGGACTGGGCCATCGCGCGGCTGCTCGGTGAAGCGGGCCGTTGAGCGCCGCCGCGCGGTGACGAGCCGCGTGAACGAGGACGGCACGGATGGGGGCCCCTCGGGGTATCGGTAGGCGGTCGCGCGGGCGTGAACGACGGTTGCCTCGTAGACCGGCGTTCAAGTCCCCAGCACCAGGCGGCCCGGTCGTGCTCCGTTCTTCGAGGGAGATGCCAGGACTAGACCACTCCACCGCCGCTCGGCGAAGCGGGTCGATGAGCGCGAAGGTGACGAGCCGTGTGAACGAGGGCGGGCACGGATGGGGCCTAATCAGTTCTGGGAGTGGGCCATCCGGCAGACTCCTGGTCGGTAGCCGGCCGGCAGGTGAGCACTCGTGGGTCCTGGACGCGTGAGTCCTGACGAAAGACCGTGCCCCTGCCGGGTGGCTGGGA
>NZ_JAEBDZ010000073.1:0-3764 GCF_046548675.1 Amycolatopsis sp. cmx-8-4 | reverse complement strand
ATGGTGTCGGCGTTGGCGCGGGTGCACGCTGCTACCGACTTGCCGGTCGATTTCGGGTTGCCTGAGGCGAGGCTCGACGTCGATGCGCCGTTGCCTACTTACCCGTTCCAGCACGAACGGTTCTGGCCGGAAGGCACCGCTGCCGAGGCGGTGGCCGACCCCGTCGAGACCCTGTTCTGGGACGCCGTAGACCAGCAGGACCCCAGTGTTCTCGGGTTTACCGACGACGGCGAACGCGACGCGGTCGCCTCCGCGCTGCCCGCGCTCGCCGCGTGGCGCCGCCGCCGGGCCGAAGTATCCACAGTGGACTCCTGGCGGTACCGCGTCGACTGGCGCCGGCTGGGCGTCGTCGGGGTCGGCGCCCTGCCGGGCCGGTGGCTGGTCGTCGTCCCGGCCGGGTTCGCCGACGCCGAGGTCGTGACGTCGGCGGTCGACGTGCTCCGCGCCGCAGGCGCCGACTGCCGGCTGCTGGAACTGGACGGCGACGACGTCGTCGTGCCGCAGGCCGAGGCCGCGGACCCGTGGGCCGGCACTCTCTCCTTCCTGTCGCTCGACGAGCGCCCGCATTCGCGGTTCCCGGCCGTGCCGACCGGCGTCGCGAAGCTCGCCGCGCTGCTGCCGGCGCTCGCCGAGGCCGGCCACACCGCGCCCGTCTGGGCGGTCACGACCGGCGCCACGGCCGCCGAGGACGTGCCGATGCGCCCGGACCAGGCCCTCACCTGGGGGCTCGGGCTGGTGGCGGCGCTGGAGTATCCCCGCCTGTGGGGCGGCCTGGTCGACCTGCCCGCGGAGGCGGACGCCCGCGCCCTGCGGCAGCTGCCCGCTGTGCTGCGCGGCCAAGGCGACGAGGACCAGGTCGCGGTGCGCGCCACCGGCGTGTTCGGCCGGCGTCTCCTCCGTGCCCCGCTCCCCACCGGTGGCCGCCGCTCGTGGACCCCGCACGGCACGGTGCTGCTCACCGGCGGGACCGGCGGCGTCGGCGGCCAGATCGCCCGCCGGCTGGCCGGCACCGGCGCCGAACACCTGCTGCTGCTCAGCCGGCGCGGCCCGGCCGCCGAAGGCACCGCCGAACTGGTTGCCGAGCTGGAAGGACTCGGCACGGCGGTCACCGTTTCCGCGTGCGACGTCACCGACGCCGCCGAGCTGACCGCGGCCGTCGCGGGGATCCCGGCCGAGTGGCCGCTGACCGCGGTCGTGCACGCCGCGGGGGTGGGCCAGCAGAGCTCCATCGCCGACACCGGCCCCGCCGAGTTCGCCCGGATCCTCGCCGGGAAGGTGGCGGGCGCGCGGACGCTCGACGAGGTGCTGGGTGCCCGGCCGCTCGACGCGTTCGTGCTCATCTCCTCGAACGCCGGCGTCTGGGGCGGCGGCGGTCAAGGCGCCTACGCCGCGGCGAACGCCTACCTCGACGCGCTCGCGACGCATCGCCGCGCGCTCGGCCGCACCGCGACGTCGATCGCCTGGGGCTCCTGGGGCGGCGCCGGGCTCGGCGCCGTCGACGGAGCCGCCGAGCGGCTGAGCCAGCTCGGCGTCATCCCCATGGACCCGGAGCTGGCGGTTTCGGCGCTGGTCGCCGCGGTCGAGCACGACGAGACGACGGTGTCGATCGCCGACCTGGACTGGGCCCGGTTCGCGCCGGGGTTCACCTCGTCGCGACCGAGCGCGCTGCTCGGCGAGCTGCCCGAGGTGCGGGCCGCGCTGCGCGACTCCGCCGCCGAGGCGGGCGGTACGGACCTCGCTGCCCGCCTCGGCGGCCTGCCCGAGGCGGAGCGCGAACCCGCGGTGCTCGCGGCGGTGGTGACCCACGCCGGGGCGGTGCTGGGGCACCAGGACCCGGGCGCCGTCCGGCCGGACAGCGCGTTCACCGAACAGGGATTCGACTCGATGACCTCGGTCCAGCTGCGCAACGCGCTGGTGAAGGACTTCGGCCTGCGGCTGCCGACGAGCCTGCTCTTCGACCACCCGACCCCGCGGGTGCTGGCCCGGTTCCTGCTGGCCGAGCTCGGCGGCGGCACCGCGGCGCCGGCCGCGGCCGCCGCGACGCCCGGGGCGGGAGACGACCCCGTCGTGATCGTCGGGATGGCGTGCCGCCTGCCCGGCGGGATCGCGTCGCCCGAAGACCTCTGGGACCTGCTCGCCGCCGGCGACGAGGCGCTGTCGGACTTCCCCGCCGACCGCGGCTGGGACATCGACGGCATCTACGACCCCGAGCCGGGACTGCCGGGCAAGACGTACACCCGGCGCGGCGGGTTCCTCGACACCGCGACCGAATTCGACCCGGCGTTCTTCAAGATCTCGCCGCGCGAGGCGCTCGGGATGGACCCGCAGCAGCGGATCTTCCTCGAGACGGCGTGGGAGGTCTTCGAGCGGGCCGGGGTCGACGTGACGGCGTTGCGGGGGAGTCGCACCGGGGTCTTCGCCGGCGCGTTCCACACCGGCTACACGATCGGCGCCGACCTGATCGCCGAAGGCGTGGACGGCTACTCGTCCCACAACAACCTGCCGAGCGTGCTCTCCGGCCGGGTGGCTTACTCGTTCGGGCTGGAGGGGCCGGCGGTGACGGTGGACACGGCGTGTTCGTCGTCGCTGGTGGCGCTGCACCTGGCGGCGCAGTCGCTGCGGTCGGGCGAGTCCGATCTGGCGCTGGCCGGGGGTGTTGCGGTGATGGCCAGGCCGTCGACGTTCGTGGAGTTCTCCCGTCAGCGCGGGTTGGCGGCTGATGGCCGGTGCAAGGCTTTCGCGGCGGCGGCCGACGGAACCGGCTGGTCCGAAGGTGTGTCCGTGCTGCTGCTGGAACGCCTTTCTGACGCGCGCCGCAACGGACACCCGATCCTGGCGACCGTGGCCGGCAGCGCGGTCAACCAGGACGGCGCGTCCAACGGTTTGACGGCGCCGAACGGGCCGTCGCAGCAGCGGGTGATCCGCCAGGCGCTGGCCAACGCGGGCCTCGAACCGTCCGACGTGGACGTCGTCGAGGCGCACGGGACCGGCACGACGCTGGGCGACCCGATCGAGGCGCAGGCGGTGATCAGCACCTACGGACAGGACCGGCCGGACGGGTTCCCGCTGCGACTGGGTTCGCTGAAGTCGAACATCGGGCACACGCAGGCCGCGGCGGGCGTCGCCGGGGTGATCAAGTCGGTCTTGGCGCTGCGACGCGGCGTGCTGCCGAAGACCCTGCACATCGATGCGCCTACCCCGCACGTCGACTGGCCGGCCGGCGCGGTCGAACTGCTGACGGAGCAGGTGCCCTGGCCCGAGACCGGCCGGCCGCGGCGCGCGGGCATCTCCGCGTTCGGTGTCAGCGGGACCAACGCGCACGTGATCGTCGAACAGGCGGCCGCCGCCGACGTCCCGGCGACGCCGGACGCCACGGCGGTCACGCCCTGGGTCCTGTCCGCCAAGACGCCGGCCGCGCTGGAGCAGACCGCCGCCCGGGTCGCCGGCTACGTCGAAGAGCACCCGGACGTCACCGTCGCGGCGGTCGCGACCGGGCTGCGGAGCCGCGCCCGGCTGGACCACCGTGCGGTGGTCGTCGGCGCGGACCGGGAAGAACTGCTGGCGGGCTTGCGGCACGTCGCCGCGGGCCGGCCGGGAGCGGGCGTTTTTCCCGCGGTGACGGGAAATCCCGGCAAGGCGGTGTTCGTGTTCCCGGGGCAGGGTACGCAGTGGGCCGGGATGTGTGCGGGTTTGTTCGAGGTTGCGGCTTTCGCTGATTCGGTGGCGGAGTGTGATGAGGTTTTGTCGTCGTTGGTGGATTGGTC
>NZ_JAEBDZ010000072.1:0-4441 GCF_046548675.1 Amycolatopsis sp. cmx-8-4 | reverse complement strand
CCCCACCCAGCAGGTATCCGGCGGGGCCGCACATCAGGACAAGCCACCAGTCGCCTGGGGCAGCGAAGAAACGAGCGAACCCCGCCGGACACCAAGATCATGACATTGACGCGAAGAAAGCCGACGCCGCCTTCAAAATCTCATTTGCCCGCCGTAACTCGCGATTTTCCCGCTCCAGCTCGCGAATCCGCTCCTGCTCGGCACTGGTTGCCCCCGGCCGGGCACCCGCGTCGGCCTCCGCCTGACGCACCCACTTGCGCAGCGTCTCGCTCGACACGTTCACCTTCGCCGCAACCGAGCAGATCGCTTCCCACTGCGACCCGTACTGCCCTGCCTGCTCAAACACCAACGCAACCGCACGTTCCCGCAGCTCAGGCGAGTACTTCGTCCTCCGGGCCATGATCTACATCCTCACTCACACGAGGAGCCTCCATCAAACCCGGGGCGGTTCAGCGCTTGACCTGCGTGCTGGGCGGGTCCTGGTGGATCTGGCGTGCGGTCGCGGCGGGTACGGGCTGGAGATCGCGCGACGCAGTGGTTGCCGGGTTGTCGGGATTGACTTCTCAAGGGTCGCGATCGAGCACGCCCGGCGCCGGGCGCGGGCGTTGGGGGCTGGCGGATCGAGCTGACTTCCGGGTGGGTGAGCTGACCGCCACGGGGCTGAGCACGGCGTCGGCCGACGCGGTGCTCGTCGTTGATTCCATCCAGTTCGCCGAGCCGCTGCCGGACGCGTTGCGGGAGTGTCGTCGAATTCTTCTCCCCGGCGGACGTGTGGTCGTCACGTGCTGGGAGGCCCTCGATGCGGACGACGGGCGGTTGTCGCCGCGACTGCGGCAGATGGATCTTGGTCGGCAATTGCCGCGCGCCGGTTTCGTGGATGCCGAGGTCGTCGACAGACCGGCGTGGCGTCTGGCCGAGCAAGCGCTGTCGCAGGAAGCCCTCACGGTCGAGGTCGGCGACGACCTTGCGGTGCGGTCGATGCAGGAGGAGGCGCAACGCGTGCTGGCCACCTTCGACGGGTTGCGTCGGGTTCTGGCCACGGCACGCGCACCTCGCTGAGCTCAGGCGTCGCCGCCGTAGTCAGCCCGCATCCGAAATCGCACCTGTCTTCCACGTGTTGCCGTGGCAACTCGAGCACCATCGGCATGAAAGTGCGTCGCGCTGATCAACTCGTGGGTGGAAGCCAGTCTTCTGTCTCGCGGTGGCGGCCAAGCCCGACGGCATCGAACTCATCGAAGTGCTCGCCCTTGACCACTCCAAGTCGTCGGAGCGCCCGGGAGATGGGGCTGCCCTCGGCCGGGGTCGGCTTTCCTTCGGCCAGTTGCAAGGGACCGAGCACCACCTGACCACGGTCCCATACCTGCGCCGACTGGGTCCCGGTCCCACCGAAGTAGTCAGCTTCGACGTAGGTGATGGGACCGTCCGTTGAACAAGCGGCCAAGGCGTGACCGAACCCGACGGGTGCGCTCCAGAACCCATCGAGCCCGGCCGCTCCGGCGACGGTGACCGCCTCGGACAACGCGTCGGTCATCGGCAGGAAGAAGAAGTGCTGGCCGAGCGGAACGATACGTGCGTTTTCCACCGCGCTCGCCAACGTCCAGAGCACAGGCTCGGTGGAGATGGCCCCCTGCAGTTGATATCCCATGTCCACATCCTCGTTCCAACCTGATCACCCGGGTCTGCGGGCCTCCGGATATCGAAGGGACCCGGCTTGTCGGCCGGTTGCAGTGATTACGCGCTCTTCGGCCGTTGAGGGGTGCGTTCTGCCCGTCGCTTGGTGGGGGTGGGCAGCCAGTTCGAGCCCGGGCCAGGTCTGGGGAACACACGCCTCGACGGGAGGTGTCGGTGTTCCCGCATCACCGCGCTCATCGGCATGACCGGACGTCGGCGCGCGGTCAGCGGCAGAAGCGGATGTTCGATGCGGGTCCAACCTCGGTTTCACGGCCGACCGGCTCGTGGGCGGTCGTTGGTCGCGCGGGTCGGGGTGGCCTGACGGGAAGTGCTGAGGGGTTGACACCGGAAAGTGTGAGTGGTTTATTACTCACATGGCAGCGACGGGACGGGTGCTCGGCACCGCGGAGGAACGCAGGGAAGTGGTGCTCAGCACCGCGGTCGGCAGCTTCGCGGCCCGTGGCTACTACGGCACCAACACCACCGAGGTGGCGAAGCGGGCGGGCATCTCGCAGGCCTATGTCTATCGCCTGTTCCCCAACAAGGAGGCGTTGTTCGTCGCGGTCGTCGAGCATACTTTCGACCTCGTGCGGGACAGCTTCGCTAGGGGAGCGGCCAAGGCGCGCGGCAGCGAGCCGCACGAGGTGCTGATGGCGATGGGCGACGAGTACGCCCGGCTCATCGCCGACCCAGACCTGCTGCTGGTCCAGGTGCACGCCCAGGCGGCAGCGGCGTCCGAGCCCGCGGTGCGCGAGGTGGTGCGGCGCAGCTACGCCAGGACCGTCGAGTACGTGCGCAGCGTTTCCGGCGCGGACGCCGGCGCGGTCCAGGACTTCATGGCCAGGGGGGCGTTGTGCCACCTGGTGGTGGCGATCGGCGCCACCGAGGTCGACGCGCCGTGGGCGAACACGCTCTCGGCGGGCCTGCGCCACTACTGAGCTCCGTCGCCAACCGAGTTTTCGCTGCGAGAACGGCCGGGTCGTGCGGCCCTTTCTTTCACACCAAGTGTGAGTGGTGAATCACTCAGTCAGAGGAGAAGTCATGACCCAGAAACTGCACGTCGTCCTCGGCACCGGACCCGTCGGCCTGACCCTCGCCGAGCGGCTCGTCGCCCAGGGCAACCAGGTGCGCACGGTGAACCGGTCCGGCGGAGGAGAACAGATCGCCGGTTCGGTGCGGGTCGCCGCCGACGTGACCGACCGGGTCAAGCTCGCCGAGATCGTCGAGGGCGCCGACGTCGTCTACAACTGCACGCACGTGCCGTACCAGCTGCAGCCGCAGGTACTGCCGGTGATCCAGGACGCGCTGCTCGACGTCGTCGGCCGCAGCGGCGCGAAGCTGGTCACCGTCGAGACGCTCAACCAGTACGGCCCGACCGGCGGGGTGCCGATGACCGAGCGGACGCCGCTCGCCGCGCCAGGTCCCAAAGGCAAGACGCGCGCCGCGATCACCGAACGGTACCTGGCCGCGCACGAGCGTGGGGACGTCCGCGTCGCGCTCGGCATGGCGGCCGACTTCTTCGGCCCGCGCGTTCTGCTGTCCTCGCTGGGCGTGTCGGTGTTCCCGGCCGCGCTGGCCGGCGCGACCAGGCTCGGGCTGGGCGACATCGACCTGCCGAAGAGCTACACCTACGTGCCTGACCTCGCCGCCGGGCTCGCCGTGCTCGGCTCCGACGAACGCGCACTCGGCAGGCTGTGGCACCTGCCCGTCGACGGCCCGTACACGACCCGGCAGATCCACGACATCATCGGCGACCTGACCGGCGAGCCGACGCAGATCACGGTGCAGCGCGAGGCGGAGCCGTTCGGCCCGTACGACGAGGAGTTCATGGCCGAGTACCGCGAACTCTTCTACTGGCACACCGAGCCGTTCGTCATGGACGACTCGCTCTACACCAGCACTTTCGGTGCCCGCGCCACCCCGATGCGCGACGCGCTCGCCACGACCCTCGACTGGTTCGCCCACTCCGTCCAGGAAGGACAGTGACCGTGCAGACCCTGTACACCACCGAAGTGACCTCCAGCGGTGACGGCCGCAACGGCAAGGTCCGCTCCAGCGACGGCCTGCTGGACACCGCACTCGCGCTCCCCAAGGAAGCGGGCGGCTCCGGCACGGCGACCAACCCCGAGCAGTTGTTCGGCGCGGGCTACTCGGCCTGCTTCCACAGCGCGTTGCGGCTGGTCGCCAGGGAACGCAAGATCAAGCTGTCCGGCGACACGATCCTCGCGCGGGTGAGCCTCGCCCAGGACGAGGCCGGGTTCCTGCTCGACGTCGAGCTGACCGTCTCACTCCCCGGGCTGTCGCAGGCGGACGCCGAGTCGCTGGCCAGGGACGCCCACGGGCGCTGCCCGTACTCACGGGCGATCCGCGGCAACATCGACGTCATGCTGCGCGTCGCTGTCTGACCGGCAGGCTCCGGCATAGCGCCCAACACACAGTGCGGCGACCGTCGCGTCGACGGTCGCCGCACTGGCATCTGTCAGAACCCGGCGCTTCCGGTCGGCTGCAAGATGTCTGGCTCCCCTGTCCCGTCGGTCATCGTGGCAGGAGACGTTCGCCGGCCGACTCTGGCGCCGAACGTCCGCTCATCGGCATGAGTGGGCGTTGACTGTTCGGTGAAAGCGCTCTGCACGGTACGTCGGGGCCTAGTGTGTCGCGTCGTAAATTCGTGAGTTAAGTGGGTAGTATGGGGATATGTCGAGAACCGGGCGTCCGAAGGCTGAGCTGGTGTTGGCTGATGTCGAGCGTGAGCAGTTGATTCGCTGGTCGC
>NZ_JAEBDZ010000071.1:0-5080 GCF_046548675.1 Amycolatopsis sp. cmx-8-4 | reverse complement strand
TCCCGCGCCGGCTTGGACTCACGCTTACGTGGACTCACAAGGTCCGATGTCATCACTCACAGTGCCCATCCCGCCGGACCTTGGCCCGGCGTGTCGGGCCGGAAACACCGATCTTGGAACAGTCCCCGCAGAATGCCCCTGCCCGCGCAAACGTGCTGGTAGCGGCCACTGGAGTCGTGACATGGTCGTGATCGTCAATGTCGGCTCGAGCCCCTGGCTGCACGCGTCCGCGCATCGGGCACTCGCCCACAGCTCCGGCATTTCACTGGCCTCCACTGCCTCGTGTGAGTGGCAGAGCAAGTAGGCGCGGTTAGCGCCGCTTCGTCAGGCTTGACACGAGCACGATCCCGTGAGCGCTGAGTTCACGTCGGTCGAGCAGAAGGATGTCCAAGTCTGGGCCCACCGGGTGCTGTCCGGTGGTCGGCTGGTTCCTCATCGTTGTTTGAATTCGGAGGGTGAACTCGGTGCCGGGTGCTGCGGTGACCCCGTCGGGCAGGTGAGTACGTAGCTGGCGGGTGGCTGCTGGTCCGGTGACAAGGACGAGGATGCGCTCGTCGGCTTCGAGCTCGGCCACGGCGTGGAGGATGTTCGCGATGCGCGGCCACAGGGCGGTCGGCCGGTCGACACGATCCGGCAGGTAGGCCAGCGCGACAGAGGATGTGACCATGGGTGATGGCAGCTGCAGTGCTCGCACTGTGGCGTCATTCGTCAGGTCTTCGGAGAGTTCGATGCGGCTGGGGTCGGTGCCGCACTCGGTGAGGCACTGGACGAGGGCGTAGGCGACTGCGTCGGTGGTGAGCAGATGGTCGCGGCCTGCGGCGGTCTCCACGTCGAGGTACGCGGTGAGCGCGATGCCGACGCTCGTCCAATCGTGACCGCCGAGGCCGGGCTGCCGGAACTGTGGCAGCGTGCCGGGTTGCCATCCGTCGAGCAGCCGCTGGTACGGCTCGGGCAGCAGGTCGGACGCGGCCGCGGGCACAGCTCCGAGGACGTCGTCGCCGAGCAACAGGCCGAGCCGGACGATGTCATCGAGCTGCAGTCGCTGGGTGCCGGCCAGGCGTTTCTCCGCCGGCCGGAGCGAGTCCGGTGTTCCCAACAGCTCAGCCAACGCCGAACCGGTGAAACGCCTGTCGGGCGATCGCCGCTGCCACGCCTCGCGCGCCGCGAGGAGGAGCAGGTGCTGCAGGTGCAGGGTCGCGACCTCCACCGGGTCATGACGAGCAGAAGGTCGCCAGCGAACCGTGGACCATCCGAACCCCTCAGGGAGAGAGCTGTCCTCCGGAACTGCCACCAGCTCAGAATCCGCGTCGCTTTTCGACGTGTCAACGTCGAAAAGCGACGCTCACGAGTCGTACTCTGGTCAGGTGACAGACCTAGCTGGGACCGGTCACGATGCCGGACGCAACGACGTGCTGCTCGAGGTCGCCCGCATCGTCGGGCACAGCGGCGCGCCGGTCACCGGCGTGCGTCTACTGGACGCCGAGGTCGATGTGCTCGTGGTCGCGGACGCGCAGGAACACCGTCGGCGTGTCGCCGCACGCGCGGAGAGCCTGACTGATCTCGAGGTCGTGAGCGTTCTGGCGAACCTTCCGCGCTGGGAGCCAGTGCCGCTGCGGACACTGTCAGCGCGTGAACGACGAGTTGTGTCGCGGGCACCACATGGCTGCCTCGACATCGAGGCCGGAGCGGTGACACGGCTTGCCGGGCCTCCGCTGTCGGCGGTACTCGCGGTCGTTCATGACGACGACTGGGATCGTGGCCTCAACACAGCGAGCCGGTTCGCGCCGGTCGCCACACGCGTCTTGGTCCTGGACAGCGAGCCTGCCGAGCTACCGCTCGTCGTCAATGAGGCGGCGGAGTACGGCATCGGTCTGGCTGTCACGGCGGGCACGAGTGTGCAGATGGCAGTGCTGCCGGAGTGCTGGCGGGAAAACTACTTCACCCCAGGTGGTTGGCTGTTTCGCGAACAGGCGTACCGGGCGCTTACCGCTCAGATGACCATAGCTGGAGCCGAGGTCACGACCCGAGCTTGAGCCACGTCTGCTGGCTGGCGTCCATCGTGATGGCCCTGACCCGCGTCCTGCGGCGCAGATCGGCGTAGGCCTTCTCGACGGATTGGCGGTAAGTGTGCAGCCACGCTCGGCGGCTGGCGATAGGGATCGTTGTCAGCTGCTCGCCGAGCGGGAGCCACGCTCGCAGGTTGTGCAGATTGGCGATCGCGTGATCTGCGGCATTGTTCGTCAGCGTCGTCAGATCGCGTCCGCAGCAACTGGGCAGGGAGCAGATCGGCGGACGAGCGTTGCGGAACCACGGTTCGAACACCGCCTGGTGGCGGAAGCTGTCGATCTCGGGAAGTAGCACGATGGGACTGCGGTCCGGCGGCTCTTTCCTCGTCTTGGCGGGTCGACGGCCGGTGACCGTGTGCCGCAGGCCGGCGAGGTATCCGATTGACCCGCCCAGGCCGCCATGGGCGAGTGCCTCGAACGCGGCGAAGTCGCTCCGGTGCAGGAATACGTCCGCGGCCGACGAGGCGATGACCCGTAGCCCTTCAGCGACTTGCGCCTCGGCGAAGGGGTCGAACTGCCCGGTGACGATCAGCGCTACGGGATGGCGTGAGCGCTCCAGGATCGCGACCACCCCAGTCCGCTCACTGCCCGTGAGTAGCTGCTTCGGCACTGGAGCCGCAAGCACGATCCCCGGAACAGTGAGCGCATTGGCTTCGGTGACAGCCGCATCCAGAGAAGCGAGGTCACCGATGCGACCCGTGGGCGTCAATGCGAAGTCCACCCCGTCGGCGAGCTGATCCTGCATGCACGTCGCGAGTGACGGTGCCGCGCCATCGAGTATCGACGGCAGGTACATCGGCTCGGATGGGGTGGCCGTGTACCGCAGGTATGCGGCTGTGTCCTTGCCGACAACCAGACGTGAACGATAGGTCGATTTCACCGCGCGGGCTGCCCGAGCGCAACGTTCGTCCACGATCACGAGCCCGCTGAAAGCAGAGCCGACGACCTCGCCTACCGCGTTAGAGACCGATGCCGCGGAGGTGGCCACCAGCAGACGATCCCGCAACAGCGAGCGCGTCGACAGCGAACTTGTCCGAGTTACTGTTGCCGCCACCTGCGCCTCGCTATCGCCGTCGGTCTTCTCATGGTGACCGAGAACACCGGCAAATCGCGGTTCGACACGCTGTAGGCCAGAACCAACCCAGTGCGTCACCGCGCAGGCGGGGTGTCACTGTGGCCAACGCTGTGATTACGGAGCGTATACGTCATCCTGTTCCGCTTAGTCGGGAAGTCTTATCGGCAGGGGACAGCGATCACGGTCGGCTTGGGCATGCACGAGCGATGTCAGTGTTGGCCGAGGACGGTGTCGGGCATGAGTGGGTCTCGATGGGTCTCCGCTGCTGGACCAGTGCTCGGCGCTGCGCGCCATTTCACGGTACCGAAAGTCGTTGAAAACGTAGGCTGGCTTGCATTTGTTGGCAGCGGCTGGCCCCTGTTGATGCTCGCTGATATTGGTTTCACATTTTAATTCGTGGGATTAAACGGTTTACTGGTTGGCCCGCCGGCGAGTGTTGCATAGTGTCGCCTGATGGTGATTGTGTAGGCAGAAAAGAGAGGTGTTCGTATTCGGGTGCTGTTAAGTATCATCCAAGTGCTGGTCAATGTTTCGGAACCGGAGCACCCAGGGGACGTGCGGGGCGTGTCCCACTGGTCCGTGCCGGGTACTGGTCTGGCCCGAATCAATGCACGTGGTCAACTCGGGGTATCCCCGGCGGTTCACTGAGCGGACGCCGCTCAGTGTGCTGCCGCATCGAATCCGCTGGCGTGACACGCTAGACCGGCTAATGTGGTGATGCTGTCGATGTCCCTTGGGGAGGAATACGGATGATCCAGGTCGGTGACGAGCAGATCTATCGAGTGCGGGACTTCGACTCCTCGCAACGTGTTCGTGTCGTCGCGATCGAGATGGGAAAGAAGAGCGCGAAGTACGAGATCGAGTTCCTGGAGGGAGACAGCGTCGGGAAGCGGGAGAAAGTTCCCGGGAAGCGGCTCCGCGGAGCGTGGTCGGGAGTACGTGAGTACGACGAGCTGATGGCGAGCTGGGAACGGCTCGCTGCGTTCGAGCTGACCGATCCGGAGGAAGCAGCCGTCGAGACCGTGTTCTTGGAGTTAATCCCGGGCGAGGTCGCGACTTGGGAGTGGTCGGCCCTGGTGCGATGGGTCACCACGATCCACGACCCGGTAGCGCTCGAGCCTCTCATTGGGATCCCGATCGGCGAACTCACCGACCAGGTCGATTCGTTCGCGATCGGTGAGAGCACTGTAGTTTCTCCCGAAGGCACCCTCATGATCGCCGAGTACGCCTGCCGGGTGAACCCGATGCCGATCCTGGACGGCGTGATCGACGAGGAACGACAGTGCCGGGAGAAGACCAAACGCGGCGTGACCCACACGAGCAGCGGCGGACGTGAGTGGACAACGGATCCAGACTGGGAATACGGGTCGTACCTCGAGCACTACCGGCCCAGGCACGAGCTGCTGCGTGGCTGGTGCGGACATCGCGCAGTCACCATGCAGGAGCGCTTGGCCGCGGCCGAGGCGGAGGTGCAGCGCCTGGACGTGCTCATCACCAGGCTCATCGACCAGATGAAGGAGCACGAGCACGGCCATTTCGCCGAGGTGATGGAACGAGTACACGAGGCGGAGCGGATCACCGCCGTCAACTACCGCCAGGTCGTCGACCGTCCGCTGAAACCCTCGGAGATCCCTGTCCGGTACGAGCGCGCACCACGACGCTGGGGATACCGCCACTGGTGAGCGTCACCGATTCCTGAAGGCCTGCAACTCGCTCGCGGTCGGCATGCCGAGGAGCAGGTGAGGGCGGACCGCGCGGTCGGGAAACGGATCCAGCGCGTCAGCGACCTTTGCGATCCGGTCCGCCCAGGACTGATGGCGCTCTGTGATTAGGGCCAGTCCTGCTCTCTGAAAATCCCCAGTCGGGTGTCCTGTCGGCGCGTCGTTTGCGCTGGTCAACGGCCCTCGGGTGACGGTTTCGGTGTTGATCACCGTGGATT
>NZ_JAEBDZ010000070.1:0-5414 GCF_046548675.1 Amycolatopsis sp. cmx-8-4 | reverse complement strand
ACGTCCGCGAGTGGATCAAGGACTGGAACGAGGACCCCAAGCCGTTCGTGTGGAAGAAGACTGCCGAAGAGATCCTCGACTCGCTCGCCCGATATATCTCACGAATTTCCGGCGCAGGACACTAGTTCCGGGCGAGGCTGCTGAAGTCCCGCTGCGCGGCGTCGTCGGCGTCGGTGCGGCGGGACGTCTCGGCCCACGCGTCGATCTCGGCGATCTTGGCCTCGTCGGTGGCGCGGATCAGCATCACCGCGTCGGAGCCCAGCGGCAGCCGCAGCGGCGGCTCGGCCAGGTCGGCGAGCTCGGTGATCACGCGGCCGGCCTTGGCCGGGTCGCTGGTGGCGAGCTGCTCCGGGCCGCGGATGTGCTCGATCATCGGGTTCAGCACCGGCTGGTAGGCCGCGCTCGGCTCGATGAACGACATCGACGAGCCGGCCCAGTCGGTGCGGATCCCGCCCGGCTCGACGATCGTCACCTTGACGCCGAACGGCTTCATCTCGTTGGCCAGCACGCCGGAAAAGCCTTCGACGCCGTGCTTCGCCGCCGAGTACGCGGCCAGGCCGACGCCCGGCGCGATCCGGCCGCCGACGGTGGAGATCTGGATGATGTGCCCGTGGCCCTGCTGGCGTAGCACCGGGATCGCCGCGCGGGTTACCGTCACGACGCCCATCAGGTTCGTCTCGATCTGGGCGCGGAACTGCGCCGCCGGAGTGTCCTCTATGGACCCGAAGTCGGCGTAGCCGGCGTTGTTGACGACGACGTCGATGCGGCCGAACCGCTCGACGGCCGCGGCGATGGCCCGGTCGGCGGCGGCTTCGTCGGTGACGTCGAGCGCGACGGCCAGCGCGCGGTCCGCCGGCAGGTCGCCGAGGCTGCGCGGGTCGCGGGCGGTGGCCACGACGGAGTCGCCCCGCTCCAGGGCGGCGTCGACGATCTCCCGGCCGAGGCCGCGCGACGAGCCGGTGACGAACCAGACTTTGCCGGTCATGAGGTGTCCTTTCCTGATTGAATACTCATTCAACAGCGACGGTAGGCCTGTCGGTCACAACTGTCAACTGAACGTTCATTCAATAGTGGCGTGATGCCGGCCACGCCCGAAAATGCGGTGCGCGCTTCGCCGCGGCCGGGCTAACCTCCCGGCCAACGCGCTGATGGAGCCGAGTAGCCCCGGGAGCGCACGGGTCCAGAGAGCCGCCGGCAGCTGGGAAGGCGGTCCCGTGCCCCGCGGTGAAGACCCTCCGGAGTGCGGGGAGGAAATGCCCCGCCGGCCGGCCCCCGTCACGGGCCACGAGAGGCCGCCCTTCGGGGTGGCGAAAGTGTGGTGGCACCGCGAGTTCCCTTCTCGCCCGCACTCCCAAGGGGTCACGTCGCCTGCGAGAGGCCCACGATGATCTCCCGAACCTTGACCGCCGACCTGCCCCGGCACGTCGGCGCCCACGTCCGCGTCGCCGGGTGGGTGCACCGCCGTCGCCGCCTGAAATTCGTCACGTTCCTCGTGCTCCGGGACCGCTCCGGGACCGCGCAGGTCGTGCTGCGCTCCGACGCCGCGCCGCCGCCGGAAGAGACCGTGGTCGAGGTGCGTGCGACCGTGACGGCGAACCCGCGCGCGCCCGGCGGCGTCGAACTGACTTCGGCGACTCTGGTTCCGCTGTCGGAACCGGCGTCGCCACCGCCGTTCGACCTCTACCGGCCCGCGGTTTCGGCGTCGCTGCCGACGATCCTGGACCACGCGCCGGTCGCGTTGCGGCACCCGCTGCTGAAGGCGCGGTTCGCGGTGTCCGCGGCCGCCGTCGCCGGGTTCCGGTCCACTTTGGACGGACTCGGCTTCACCGAGACGCACACGCCGAAGATCGTCTCGTCGGCCACCGAGTCGGGCGCGAACGTCTTCGGTATCGACTACTTCGGCCGCCGCGCCTACCTCGCGCAGTCGCCGCAGTTCTTCAAGCAGGCGCTGGTCGGGGTGTTCGAGCGCGTCTACGAGGTCGGCCCGGTCTTTCGTGCCGAGCCGCACGACACCGCGCGGCACCTGGCCCAGTACACCAGCCTTGACGCCGAACTCGGGTTCATCGAAGACCACCACGACGTCATGGCCGTGCTGCGGGAGGTGCTCGCCGGGATGGCCGGGTCGGTCGCCTCGCTCGGCGTCGCCGTCCCGGAGGTACCCGCCGAGATCCCGGAGCTGCACTTCGCCGACGCCCAGGAGATGCTGGGGAAGGACGAGCCCGACCTGGCGGCCGCCGACGAGCGGTGGCTGTCGGACTGGGCGGTGCGCGAGCACGGGTCGGAGTTCCTGTTCGTCACGGGTTACCCGATGGCGAAACGGCCGTTCTACACCCACCCGGACCCGGCGCGGCCCGCGTACTCGAACAGCTTCGACCTGTTGTTCCGCGGGCTGGAGCTGGTGACGGGCGGCCAGCGGCTGCACCGGCACGCCGACTACGTCGCGGCGCTCGGCGGCGAGGTCGCGGACTACGGCGACTACCTGGCGGTGTTCGCGCACGGCATGCCGCCCCACGGCGGTTTCGCGCTCGGCCTGGAAAGGTGGACGGCGCGGCTCCTCGGAGTCGCCAACATCCGGGAGGTCACGCTGTTCCCGCGCGACCTGCACCGGCTGACCCCGTGAGGAGGCCGCGATGACCTTGCCCCGCCGGCTCTGGGCCGCGGTGGAACCGTTGCACGCGGTCGTCTATTTCGCGCCGGAGACAGCGGCCGCGGCGAAGGCCGTCGGCCTGCGCGGCTACTGGATGGGCTACTTCGCCGGCCGGCTCGCGCCGCTGGGCCCCATCGGCCCCGCGGCGGCGACGTCGGTGTTGTTCGGCTTCGCCCCGGCGATGGTCGCGCGGGCGCTGCCGGACGCGTGGTCGTTCGCGTCGCCGTCCGACGTCCTCGAGGCTCGGGTTTCCGCGGTGGAGAAGGCATTGGAGACGGCGTTGTCCCGCGCCCTGCCCGCCGTGGACGAGCTGGCTTCGTTGCTGGAGCGCGCGGCGGACGCGTGCCGCTTCGACGGGCGTCCGCTGGCGGCGGCGTGGTCGGCGGTGCCGCGCCCGTCCGGCGTGCCCGGCCGGCTGTGGCTGGCGGCGACCGTCCTGCGCGAGCACCGCGGCGACGGCCACGTCCTGTCGGCGGTCCACGCGGGCCTGTCGGGCTTGGAGACCACGCTGACCCACATCGGCGACGGCGTCATCGCCCGCGGCGACGTCCAACCGCACCGTGGCTGGTCCGACGAGGACTGGGACGCGGCGGTCGATCGTCTGCGGGACCGGGGCGTGCTCGACGCCGCGGGCCACCTGACGCCGTCGGGGGCCGCGCTGCGCCGCGGCATCGAGGAGGACACGGACCGGCTGGCGTCGGCGCCGGTCGAGGCGCTCGGCGAGGAGGGGGTGGCGCGGGTGCTGGAGCTGGCGGTCCCGCTGAGCCGCGCGGTGATCGACGCGGGCCTGGTGCCGGTCCCGAACCCGATGGGCGTCCCGCGCCCGTGACCACCCGGGGCCGTGCGGCGACCCTGGCCGGCTAGCCGGGTATTCCGCACATAGGGGTTGATCAACTCTGGGTGGTTGTCGGCGGGGTGGTTATGTGATCATCGTGGTTTGGTGGGGTCGACATCGAGGAGGTCCAGCAGCCGGGTCTGGAGTGGTGGCGGTTGAGGGATCCCTGGTGGCCGGCCATTGGCGGCGGGGATCAGGCGCAGCCGTGCCAGTGCTTCGAAGATCAGCCAGCCGGTGGGTTTGGCCGGTCGTCCGGCGTAGAGACCGTCGAGGGTGGTCTGCGGGGCGATCGCGGCCCGGACTTGGCGTTCGATCAGGCAGAAGATCAGTAGTGCCAGGCAGATCACGGTGATCAGGGCGGTGATGCGCCGGTTGTTTTTGAGGAACATCGGTGCCACGGCCAGCGGGCCTTTGAACGCGCCGTAGCGGCGTTCCACGACTTCCTGGCCTTTGTAGCGGATCAGGATCTCGCTGGCGGTGACGGAGTCGGGGAGGTTGGTCAGCAGCGCGTACCAGCCGTCGGTGGCCGCTTCGGTGTCCAGCGCCGCTTGGTTGAACCACCAGGTCAGGGTGGGTTTGCCGGTGGTCGGATCGGTGCCGGTGGTGGTGCGGAGGTAGGCGGTGACCCGGCGGGCGGCCGCGATGGCGGCGATCCGGGTGGTCACGGCTTGTTGGTCGGGGTAGTGCCGGGACCCCAGCCCGCGGACCAGCCGGTCGAGGTCGTCGGTGGCGCGGTCGAGTTTCTTGGCCCGGGCGGTGACCGCGGCGTGTGCTCGGGCGGTGGAGTGCACGAACACCCGCCGTAGCGTGAACGCCGGGTCTCGTTTGCGTTTACCGGTCAGGGTCATGGTGTCTTCGGTGACTCGCCACCGGCCACGTTGCGCGGCGGGTTTGCTCGCGTCGCGTTCGGCGACGTAGTCGACCTCGGTGGCGCAGTCGCGCTCGAGCGCGGCCAGCGTCGCGGCGGGGGTGTAGGCCTTCGAGGCGGGGGCGATGAAACCGGTGCCGGCATCGATCATCGCCGAGACATTGGTGTAGGACACCAGTTTGGAGTCCCCTATCAACAGGAAGTTCCGTGGCCGCGCGATTTTCTGCAGCACGGTCATCGTCCCCACCACCTGGGCGATCTCCCCTGCTCCGCCGTCGTAGGCCCGGTGGAAGACCGGTATCCCGCCATCGCTGGTGACCGCCAGCCCGGCCTGGATCTGTTTCAGGTCCGGGCGGCGGTCCTTGGGGTGCCCGAACTTGGGCGCCGGGTGGTCTTCGTCAATCTGGTCGTAGGCCCCGTACAGCGAGATCGAGGTCATGTCCCAATGCAGCCGGGAGGTGTCCAGCCCGAACACCGAGATCGCCTGCGCACCAACGGATCCCACGATGTGGTCGAGTTCGGGGGCGATCGCGTCCAGCGCGCGGCCGATCCGGTCGTCGTTGAGCAGAGCAGGGTCGATGCCGAAGACCTCCTCCACCGCGTGCTCGCCGGCCCAGCCGGTCACCCGGACCAGCGGCGCCGGAGAGGTCAACCGGTTCGCGACCAGCGTTTCGATCACCTGCCCGTGGGTCAGATCCGCGAGATCGCGGATCGGGCAGGCCCGATCGATGATCCCGGCCAGGTCCAGACGGCGACAGTAATCAGCGATCACCGGCAACGCACCCAGCTGTTTCTCGATGCTCGCCGCGACATACCGGGCCCGACGTCGTCCACGTTGATCCACGATCGAACACCCTGGCAGAACCCCCGACCGGGCAGGCCCTCAACCCCGCCGATCAACCCACCCACACCCATGTGCGGAAGACGGGGCTAGCCGCAATGCTGGTCGTTTAAGTCATCTTGGCTGCTCTCTTGGCGTATTCGGGCTTGCTCGGCGGTGTGATGGCCACCGCCGAGCGAGGCGGCCTGCTGTCCTGGCGTCGCTGTCGGTGATGCGCCCGCTT
>NZ_JAEBDZ010000069.1:0-5833 GCF_046548675.1 Amycolatopsis sp. cmx-8-4 | reverse complement strand
GGCTGCGACCGGCTGCGACCGGCTGCGACCGGCTGCGACCGGCTGCGACCGGCTGCGACCGGCTGCGACCGGCTGCGACCGGCTGCGACCGGCTGCGACCGGCTGCGACCGGCTGCGACCGGCTGCGGCCTGATCGACTGCCACGCTGACTGTGAGTTCGGCTCATCGACCGACCGACCGGCTGATTAGCAAGCTGACCGTCTGCCTGTCTGACCGTCTGCCTGTCCGACCGACAGCCTGTCTGACCGACTGACCGACTGACCGACTGACCGACTGACCGACTGACCGACTGACCGAGAGGCTGAGTCTGATGATCCGCTGGGCGACGTTCGACTGCTTCGGCACGTTGGTGGACTGGCGGCACGGCATCGCGACCGGGATCGAGTTGCTGTTCCCGGGCCGCGGCGGTGACCTGCTCGAGGTCTACAACCGGATCGAGCCGCGAGTCCAGGCGGAGGTACCGGTTCGGCGCTACCGGGAGGTGCTGGCGGAGTCCCTGCGGCGCACGGCCGCCGAAGCCGGGTTGGATCTGCTGCCCGACGACGCCTCCGTCCTGGGCACGGGCCTCCCGTATTGGCCGGTGTTCCCCGACACCCGGGCCGCACTCGCGGATCTGCGCGCGGCCGGCTGGCGGCTGGCGTTGCTGACCAACTGCGACCGGGACCTCATCGCGGAGACCGAACGGCGGTTGGCGGTGCCGATCGACGCCGTCGTGACCGCGGAAGACGTCGGCGGGTACAAGCCGGGGCACAGGCACTTCGAGCGGTTCGCCTCGACGTTCGGCGCGAGCCGGGAGAACTGGGTGCACGTGGCGCAGAGCCACTTCCACGACATGGTCCCCGCGCGGGAGCTGGGGATCCCGCGTGTCTGGATCAATCGGCATGGTGACTCGCAGGACCCGGCCGTCGCGGATGCCGTGTTGCCGGGGTTGGCGGGGCTTGGGGAAACTGTGGAGCGCGTTCACCGGATGGGCTGACGGTCAGTCGGTCATACCGTCTGGCTGCTAGCCTGTGACCTGCGGAAAAGGGGGCCCGATGGCGATGACGCTGCGGACGACGAACATGCGGGACGCGCTGGTGGCCGAGGTGCGGCAGCAGATCCTGAGCGGAGAGCTGGCGCCCGGCACGGCGCTGACGGAGCAGGGGCTGGCGACGACGTTCGGGGTCGCGCGTCCGACGGTGCGGTCGGCGCTGCAGGAACTGGTGGCGCGGCATCTGGTGGAGCGGGCCGACGGCCGTTCGCTGCGGGTGCCGGTGTTGACCGAGGCGGACGTCCGCGACCTGTTCCGGGTGCGGCTGCCGCTGGAACTCGCGGCGGTCCGCGCCTTGGTGACCGACGGGGGTTCCCTCGCCGGACCGGCGGCGGCACTGGCCGTGCTGGAGGCGCTGCCGGCGTCGGCGAGCTGGGCGGAGCGGGTGGAGGCGCACACGGCTTTCCACGTCGCGCTGGTCGAGGCGGCGGGCAGCCCCCGGTTGAGCCGCATCTACCCGCCGCTGCAGGAGGAGATGCAGTTGTGCCTCGCGCAGCTCCGGGAGGCGTACCCGGACCCGGCCGAGCTGGCGGCGGAGCACCGCCGCCTGCTGGAGGCGGTGGAGTCGGGCAACCCGGCCAGCGCGGAGGCCGAGACGAAAGACCATCTCGAACGGGCGCTGAAGAGCCTGACCGGAGGCTGACGCGGCCGCTTGCGTCGCGGCCTGCGAAGTCCTGGCGCGGCAGGGCTTCCCGGCGACTGCCCCAATGGGACGGCGGCCGCGGGGAGTGAATTCCGGCGGGGCGCTCGCGCGATAGGCCCAGCTCGGCCTCGCCAGGTTCCGAGGTGCGAGCAATCCGGGGCGGACGCACGTGCGGCCATCGAGTCGTCGTGCTGTTCGGTCGCTCGGCTCTGCCGACGTGGTTTGGGGTGGGCGCAGGGTGTGGGTGAGTTTGGCGGAGCTACGTAGGTGGCCGTCGGGCGTCGTGACTGTGTGGGAATCCGGGCTGTGCGGCAGCCCAGTAGGTGCGGCATCACGGGTGCAGGTTCGCCGGTCTGAGCCGGTGCCGTGCGTGGCTCCACCGTGCCGGTTTGCGTGGCGAACCGTTGGGCGGGTGCGCCAAGCGCACGCCGGCGCCGATCGCGGGGTCCTCCGGGGCGCCGCGATCGGTGTGCCGTGGTGGTTACTTTCCCTGGGGCAGCGCCAGGCGTCGCGGGTGCTCGGCCGTTTGTCCTGGTGTGGTGAACAACGCCGACCGCAGCGCTGCCCAAGGGCGGGATGGGGGAGTGTGGCGGACGGGGGCTCGCCGTGTGGCCGCGCCCGTTCGGTAGTCCATCTCCACCTGTACCCAGTCGTAGATCCAGTCGCCTCGCATGGCTTTCCTCTCGGCCGTTGCTTCCTGCTTCGAGGATCGGCCTGAGGGGGGCGGCGCGGCATCGGGTGATCACGTACCTTTCGCCGCGCCGACCCCTTACCCGCGAAGGTCCGACAGCACGTCCAGGTGGGACGGCGTCCAGCCCAGCTCGGAGCGGGCGCGGGCCGGCGTCAGCTGCTGGTCCAGGGCGAAAGCCTCCGCGATCGGGCCCATCCGGTCCTCGGCTTCCGCCAGGGTGAGGTGCTCGAACCGGCCGGGGCACCCGGCCGCGTCGCTGAGGGCCGCGGCGATCTCCGCCAGGCGGACGTTCTGGCCGCTCACGCCCGCGTACACCGACTTCGCGGGCGCCTGCAGCGCCAGTGCGTACAGCTCCGCGATGTCGTCCGCGTGCACCAGCGCCCAGTGGTTGTGACCGTCGCCGATCACCGGGACCGCGCCGTGTTCGCGGGCAGGGGCGGCGAAGAACGTCTCGGCCAGGCCGCCGCCGTGGCCGTAGACCAGGCCCGGCATCACCAGCACCGGACGGCCGGCGCGGGACAGGACGCGCTCCTCGTTCGCCCGGCGCCACGCCGTGATGCGCGGTGGGTTCTGTGGCGCGTCCTCGGTGACGACGCCGTCCGTGTCGCCGTACACCCAGACGCCGCCCGTGTGCACGTAGACGCCCCGGTCGCCGAGGCCGTCCTGCATGGACGACGCCGCTGCGTCGTCGACCAGAGCCGTGTCGTCGCCGTAGTGCTGGCCCAGGTGGATGACGCCGTCGGCGGCCGCGGCCGCGGCGCGCAGGACCGCTGTGTCCGTCAGGGCGCCGGGTACCGGGCGGGCGCCCAGGTCGGTGACCGTCCGGGCCGCCGTCTCGCTGCGGGCGAGCGCGCTCACCTCGTGGCCGTGCCGGAGCAGGGCGCGGATCGTGGAGCGGCCGACGTAGCCGGAGCCGCCGGTGAGGAAGACCTTCAACGCAAGGGACCTTTCGTCGTGGTTCCCTCCGACTCTCGGCCGGTTCCGCGCCCGCGTCCAAGACCCTTTCCGGCCGCTGTGATACCCGCGGGGCATCACTCCACGGTGACGGACTTCGCCAGGTTCCGCGGCTTGTCGATGTCGTGGCCCAGCGCCAGCGCCGCGTGGTAGGCCAGCAGCTGCAGCGGGATCGTCAGCAGGATCGGGTCCAGCTCCGGTTCGGTCCGCGGCACCACCAGGCGCGGGACGTCCAGCGCGCCGAAGTCGACGTCTTCGTGCGTGACGGCCAGCACCGGTCCCGAGCGGGCCCGGATCTGCTGCAGCGCACCGAGGTTGCGCTCCGCGAGGTCGTCCGCCGGCACGATCGCGACCGTCGGCACCGACGCGTCGATCAGCGCCAGCGGGCCGTGCTTGAGCTCGGAGGTCTGGTACGCCTCGGCGTGCCGGTAGGAGACCTCCTTGAACTTCTGGGCTCCTTCGCGCGCCACCGGGAAGCCGCGGACGCGGCCGACGAAGAACAGGCTCTTCGCGTCGGCGCAGGCGCGAGCGTGCTCCTCGATCAGCTTCTCCTCGGCGAGCACCGCGCGGATCTGGTCCGGCAGCGCGCGGATCGCCGCGACGATCCGCTGCCCGGACGCGTTGGACAGGTCCCGGACGCGGCCCAGCGCCAGCGCGAGCATCGCGAACCCGACGGCCATGTTCGTCAGCGCCTTCGTGGACGCGACCGCCACCTCCGGCCCGGCGTGCAGGTACAGCCCGCCATCGCAGGCGCGCGCGATCGCCGAGCCGACCACGTTCACCAGCCCGATGACCCGGCCGCCCTTGCGCTTCACCTCTTCGACGGCGAACGCGGTGTCGACCGTCTCGCCGGACTGGCTGACCGCGATGTAGAGGGTGTCCGCCTCGATGATCGGGTTGCGGTAGCGGAACTCCGACGCGGCCTCGGCGTCGGCCGGGATCCGGGCCAGCTCCTCGATCATCGTCGCGCCGATCTGCCCGACGTAGTAGGCCGACCCGCAGCCGAGGATCTTCACCCGCGCGAACCCGCGCAGCTCCCGCGGGGTCAGGTTCAGGCCGTCGAGGCGGGAGACGCCGAAGCGCTCGTCGAGGCGGCCGCGGATCATCCGCTCCACCGACTCGGGCTGCTCCTGGATCTCCTTGTACATGTAGTGGCTGTGCTCGCCGAGGTCGAGGTCGTCGGCCTCGATGTCGATCGCCGTCGGCGGGCGGCCGGTGTCGGCCTCCTCGACGGTGAACGTGCGGTACCCCTTGGCCGTGACGCTGGCGAACTCGCCGTCGGCGAGGTGCACGACGCTGGAGGTGTGACGGACGAGCGCGGCCAGGTCGCTGGCCACGAACATCTCCTTGTCGCCGACGCCGACGATCAGCGGGGATCCGTTGCGCGCCACGACGACGCGGTCCGGACGGCTCGCGTCGGTGACGGCGATCGCGTACGTGCCGGAGATCCGGGACACGGCTTCGACGACCGCGTCCTCCAGGGTCTCGGCCTCCGAGCGGGCGATCAGGTGGGCGAGCACCTCGGTGTCGGTGTCGGAGGCGAGCGTGACGCCGGCGCGGGTGAGCTGCTCGCGCAGCGCGTCGGCGTTGTCGATGATCCCGTTGTGCACCACGGCGATCCGGCCGTCTTCGGAGACGTGCGGGTGGGCGTTGGCCTCGGTCGGCCCGCCGTGCGTCGCCCAGCGCGTGTGCCCGATGCCGGCCTTGCCGGCCAGCCGCTTGGGCAGCGCGGCGGCCAGGTTGCGGACGCGGCCGGTGATCCGGTGCACGCTCTGGCCGCCGGTGCCGAGCACGGCGATCCCGGCCGAGTCGTAGCCGCGGTACTCGAGGCGGGTGAGCCCTTCGAGCAGGATCGGGGCAGCGTTCTGGGTGCCGATGTATCCGACGATTCCGCACATGCCGGGGTGACCTCACTGGAGCAGGGGACGGGGGGACCGGGGCGGGCCCGGTCAGCCGTAGACGATGCGGCGCAGCTGCCGCTCGGACAGGGTGGGCGGCGCGACGAGCCTGCCGTCCAGCTCGCCGGCGAGCAGCGGGAAGATCTCGGGGTTCTTCTTCCCCTCGGTCTGCAGCTCCGCGTGCCGGCGCCGGACGTACTGCTCGGCGGTCTCCCGGTAGAACGCCAGCACGTCCTCGACCACGCGCCCGGCCACCGCGGGCGACAAGCCCGTGGACAGCGCGACCTGGTCGATGAGTGAGGCGTCCTCCATGGCGCTCATCATGCATGGCGACGTCGCGAACACCAAATTCCTGCCCGAAATCGGGCAAGAACGTACCACTGGCGGGCGAGTCGGAGTGTTGCTCGGGGCGTTTGGCGCGCCCGGAGCGGCCAACATGGCGTCCGGAGTGGCCAACACGGTGACCGGAGTGGCCAACACGCGGGCGGGACTAGTGTGTCGCGTCGTAAATTCGTGAGTTAAGTGGGTAGTATGGGGATATGTCGAGAACCGGGCGTCCGAAGGCTGAGCTGGTGTTGGCTGATGTCGAGCGTGAGCAGTTGATTCGCTGGTCGCGG
>NZ_JAEBDZ010000068.1:0-7582 GCF_046548675.1 Amycolatopsis sp. cmx-8-4 | reverse complement strand
CGTCCGCGAGTGGATCAAGGACTGGAACGAGGACCCCAAGCCGTTCGTGTGGAAGAAGACTGCCGAAGAGATCCTCGACTCGCTCGCCCGATATATCTCACGAATTTCCGGCGCAGGACACTAGTCCTGCTGCGCGTCCGCGGGCGGCGGCTGCTGCACCGGGATCCCGGCGGCCGGGGTGCCCGGCGCGGAACCCACGGCGGGGATCGGCGCGCTCGCCTGGTGGCGGCCGGCGTCGTAGTCCTCGTCGAACGGGTCGACGATGTCCGCGATCTCGCCGAGGTCGCGCAGCAGTCGCTCGAGGCGGGACGGGCCGGCGGTCGGGACGACGCTGGCGAGCACCCACTCGTTCTCGAGCCAGGCCACGCCGACGTCGCCGCCGAGCTGGTCCGCCGCGTCGACGAGCTCCTGGGTGATCACCGCGCGGGCGCCGTCGGCGTCGTCCGCGAAGGCGTAGCGGGAGCCGATCGGACCGAGCATCTCGGGCATGTCGGCGCGCTGGAACGGCACGCTGGACAGCCACATCTCGATCGGGATCTTGTGCTTCTTGTTGCAGCGCACCGCGACGACGACGGCCGGGATCTGCCCCTCGGACTCGATGTCGAAGATGAACACGGGGCGGCGGCCGTCGGAGGTGAAGGTCGAGCCCGCGACGACGTTGACGGCGGCGTCCGCGCCGAAGTAGCCGATCGCACCGTTGGACCACTGCTGCGGCAGCCGCTCGTCCTCTTCGACGAACTGCCAGCCGCGCAACTGTGCCCAGCGCATGCGCTCGCGGTTGCGCGAGCCCTCCTTCGCCCGGTCGGCGGCGAGCAGCCCCAGCCCCGCCACCAGGGCGACGGCCGCGATGATGAACCAGATCCACGCCGGAATACCCACGATCGTCAGCGTATCGCCTGCTACGCCGAAGAGATGATCGCCGGTACCCGTGTCGCCGCGCCCATTCGAAGCATTTCCCGCCGGCCACGTCGACAAATCGCTTAATCGCACGATTCGGCCAGGGCTACAAGGCAGCCGAAGAACGCGGCGCGGGCGGCCTTTCCCGAGCGATTCGACCAGGTGAGCCGGACGAGCGGCGGCAGGCAAGGGCTCGGGCACGGGCGCCTTCCACGCGGCCGGGCGCCGGTGCCGACGACCTCGACACCGCCGTCGACGGACGGCGCGTCACCACGCCACGCCTGGCCCCGGCTCACAAACTCCCCCACCCATCCCAGGGGGGCGACCCCGAGTCCAGTTTACCGGCGACAGCCGACAGGGCCCGCCGCGAAGGCGGGTTCAGCCCGAGTTGTCCACATGTGCCCAGCGCCTGTGGATACCCGGCAGGATCACCCGACCGTGGACTCGCGAACACGAAGTCCGAGGTGAACCGCGCACTCCCCCGAGAAGGCCCCAGCCGACCGGCCACTGTGGACGAAAACGGGCCAACCGGCGCCGCCTGCGAAGACGAGCGCCGGTTGGCCCGGTGAACTGTGGTTGGCACTCGACCAACCACTCGCGCGGTCAGACGCGGGTCACCGTCAGCGCGTTGCCCGCCTCGATGTCCGGGATGTCGACCCGGACCGTGTCGCCGTCGCGGACCTCGCCCGACAGCAGTTCCTTCGCGAGCTTGTCGCCGATCGCCGACTGGACCAGCCGCCGCAGCGGGCGGGCGCCGTAGATCGGGTCGAAGCCGTTGAGGGCGAGCCACTCGCGGGCGCCGTCGGTGACCTCCAGGTGCAGCCGGCGCTGGGCCAGCCGCGCGACCAGCCGGGCCACCTGGATGTCCACAATGGACGTCAGCTGCTCGGTGCCGAGCGAGTGGAACACGACGATGTCGTCGAGCCGGTTGAGGAACTCCGGCTTGAACTGCCGCTGCACCACCGAGAGCACCGCGTCCCGCCGCTGCCGCTCGTCCAGGTTCGGGTCGGCGATGGCCTGCGAACCGAGGTTCGACGTCAGGATCAGGATGGTGTTCCGGAAGTCGACCGTCCGTCCCTGGCCGTCGGTCAGCCGCCCGTCGTCGAGGACCTGCAGCAGCACGTCGAAGACGTCCGGGTGGGCCTTCTCGACCTCGTCGAGCAGCACCACCGAGTACGGCCGGCGCCGGACGGCTTCGGTCAGCTGCCCGCCCTGGTCGTACCCGACGTACCCCGGCGGGGCGCCGACCAGGCGCGCCACCGAGTGCTTCTCGGCGTACTCGCTCATGTCGATCCGCTGGATCGCCCGCTCGTCGTCGAACAGGAACTCCGCCAGCGCCTTGGCCAGCTCGGTCTTGCCGACGCCGGTCGGGCCGAGGAACAGGAACGATCCGGTCGGCCGGTCCGGGTCGGCGACGCCGGCCCGGGCGCGGCGCACCGCGTCCGCCACGACCTGCACGGCTTCGGGCTGGCCGATGACCCGCCGGCCCAGCTCCTCTTCCATCCGGAGCAGCTTGCCGGTCTCGCCCTCGAGCAGCCGTCCCGCCGGGATGCCGGTCCACGCGGCCACGACGTCCGCGACGTCGTCGGCGCCGACCTCTTCCTTGAGCATCACGTTCTGCTGGCTCGCCTCGTTCGCGGCCGTCGCGGCCTCGAACTCCTTCTCCAGCGCCGGGATCCGGCCGTAGCGCAGCTCGGCGGCCTTGCCGAGGTCACCGTCGCGCTCGGCGCGCTCGGACTCGCCGCGCAGCTGCTCCAGCTGCTCCTTGAGCTCGCGGACCTTCTCGATGGAGCCCTTCTCGTTCTGCCAGCGTGCGGTCAGCGCGGTCAGCGTCTCGCGCTTCTCGGCCAGCTCGGCGCGCAACGCGCTGAGCCGGTCCTTCGAAGCCGCGTCGCTCTCCTTGGCGAGCGCCATTTCCTCGATCTCGAGGCGGCGCACGGCGCGTTCGACCTCGTCGATCTCCACCGGCCGCGAGTCGATCTCCATGCGCAGCTTGGACGCGGCCTCGTCGACCAGGTCGATGGCTTTGTCCGGCAGGAAGCGCGCGGTGATGTAACGGTCGGACAGCGTCGCCGCGGCGACCAGCGCGGCGTCCGTGATCCGGACGCCGTGGTGCACCTCGTAGCGCTCCTTCAGCCCGCGAAGGATCGCGATGGTGTCCTCCGGCGACGGCTCGCCGACCAGCACCTGCTGGAAGCGCCGCTCCAGGGCGGCGTCCTTCTCGATGTGCTGGCGGTACTCGTCGAGCGTGGTCGCGCCGACCATCCGCAGCTCACCGCGGGCGAGCATCGGCTTGATCATGTTGCCGGCGTCCATCGCGCCTTCGCCGGTCGCGCCGGCGCCGACGATGGTGTGCAGCTCGTCGATGAAGGTGACGACCTCGCCCGCGGAGTCGGTGATCTCCTTGAGCACAGCCTTCAGCCGCTCTTCGAACTCGCCGCGGAACTTCGCGCCGGCCACCATCGACCCGAGGTCGAGGGCGATAACGCGCTTGCCGCGCAGCGACTCGGGGACGTCGCCGGCGATGATGCGCTGGGCCAGGCCTTCGACGATCGCCGTCTTGCCGACGCCCGGCTCGCCGATCAGGACCGGGTTGTTCTTCGTGCGCCGCGACAGCACCTGCACGACCCGGCGGATCTCGGTGTCCCGGCCGATGACCGGGTCGAGCTCGCCGGCGCGAGCGCGCGCGGTCAGGTCGACGCCGTACTTCTCCAGCGCCTTGAACGTGCTCTCCGGGTCCGCGCTGGTGATCCGGGCGGAGCCGCGGACCTTGGCGAACGCCTCCCGCAGCGCGTCCGGGGTGGCGCCGTGCCGTTTGAGCAGGTCGGCCACCTGGCCGCCCTCGGTGGCGAGCCCGACCAGCAGGTGCTCGGTCGAGACGTACTCGTCGCCCAGCTCGGTCGCCAGTTTCTGCGCGTGCGTCAGCGACTTCACGGCGAAGGTGTCGAACTGCGGGCTCGACACGGTCGCGCCGGTCGCCGACGGCAGCGCCGCGGTGATCGGCTCGAGCTCCTTGTGCACCACCCCCGGGTCGGCCCCGACCGCGGTCAGCAGCGGTGCGGTCAGCCCCTCACCCTGCGCCAGCAGGGCGCCCAGCAGGTGGGCGGCCGACACGTGCGGGTTGCCGGCCATGGTGGCCGCCTGCGCCGCGGACGAGATCGCCTGCTGGGTCTTCGTGGTCGGGTTGAAAGCGTCCATCCCTCACCTCATGCTCGATTACAAGAAAGTCCTGGTGGCAGGCCTGACCGAAGCCCGTCAATCTCTACAACGCACGAAGACTTGAGTCTGTTCCGCTCAACTTTGACCGGGTGCGACCGCGTCCGCCGGCAACCGGGGCGCGAGCGTCCCGAGCCCGGCGACGGCGAGCCCGGCGCACACCCCGACCAGCACCCAGGGTAACCAGTCGGCGACCGAGAACAAGGCCACCACAGCGGGCGCGAGGACCTGCGCCATAGTGAACGCGTACTGGTACGCAGCGAGATAACGTCCACGGGCGTCCGGAGGTGCCGCGGCCTCGGCCAGCGCCCCCGAGCGTGGCCCGAAGACCAGGTCGCCGGCGGCGAACACCAGCGTCGAGACCAGCAGGTAGACCACCCGCCAGCCGTCGGGGACGAGCAGCACGCCCAGGCTGACCAGGCACCACGCGGAGAACAACGCCGAGCCGGCCCGCATCGCGCCGATCCGGGTCAGCTTCGCCGTGAGCCGCAGCGCGAGCGTGCCGCCGACGCTGGTCAGCACGGTGAGCAGGGCGAGGATCGCGCCCGGCAGCCAGGCCGGGCCGTGCAGCCGGTCGAGGACGAACACCGGCGTGCCGATCAGGAAGAAGTCGAGCGAGAGCCCGAACAGGCCACTGAACAGGATCAACGCGAGGTACGGCCGGTTGCGCAGCACTCGCGCGGGCCGCTCGCAGTCCTCCTGGTGCGGTCGCACGAGCCGGACGAAGAAGCCGAGGATGCCGGCGGCGACGACGAACGTGCCGACGTCCAGCAGGAGCGCGACCCGGTACCCGTCCAGCCCCTGCCAGGTCAGCAGCACTCCCGCCACCAGACCGCCGAGGCCGAAACAGCCGGCCCGCACCATCCCCACCTCCGCGAACGGCCGATCCTTCGGGACGTCGCCCGCGACATCGGCGATGAGCACGAACAGGGAGCTGTAGAATAGCTGCTGCCCGGCAGCGAGCAGGACCGCGGCGAACACCACGGCCCCGGCGCCGTCGGCCATGAGGTACGCGCCGGCCCCGGCGGCCTGCAGCAGCTGGGCACAGATGACGACGACGCGCGGGCCGACGCGGTCCACCAGCCGTCCGGCCAGCGGCGGCACGACCAGGCCGCCGACCGTGCCGAGGGTGACCGCGGTGCCCGCGACGGCGAGCGGCACGCCGACCACCTGGGTCACGTAGACCAGGGCGAGCGGGAGAAAAAGACCTGAGCCGAAGTTGTCGATCCCCAACGCGCACAGCAGTGCGACCCGGCTACGCGTCACCCATCGACGTTAGCTCTGCTCAGCACCGGGAAGTCAGGACCGAACGGAGACAATCGGTCACGCCGAATGCAACTGGCGGTGTGACCGATTGCCCGTCCGTCACTTGGTCGTGTCAGCGAGACACGCCGCGCTGCCGAGCGCGCGGCGGAGGTCGGTGTTCATCTCCGCGAGCCGCCCGGTGAGGTCGGTGACGCGGGCGTCGTCCCAGCCGCCGAGGGCCTGCTCCATGAACTCGAGGTAGTTGGTCCGCCAGTGGGCGAGCTCCGCGCGGCCCTTCTCGGAGACGCTCACCAGCGTCGCCCGGCCGTCCTCGGGCGCGGGACGGCGGTCGATCAGCCCGGCGGCGGAGAGCTGGGTGATCTGCCTGCTGACGACGGACAGGTCGACGAACCGGCGTTTCGCCAGCTCGGACGGCCGCGCCTCGCCGTTCTTCGCCAGGTCCGACAGCAGCATCGCGGCCGCGGGGTGCAGCCCCGGCGCGTCCTGCCAGGCCTGCATGATCCAGGCGTGCTGCAGCTGGGACGCGGTTTTCAGCTCACGCATGAGCTCGACCCGGACGTCGTCCTCGGTGTCGTCGAAACTCATCGGAGTCCTCCCGGTACTGCCTGTTAGTTGTGCAATACAAGTTTATTGCCGGACACTTGCGCAAGGCAAGCATCGGCCCGGTGAGGTCCCCCACGCCGGCACCGGCGGCAATACACCCGGTCGGAGCAACAATGCGGGCAAAAGGGCGCTCGGCCGCTACCCTGCGGACGGGCCGCGCACGAAGCGTGCGCGGAGTGGCAGAGGCGGAAGCGATGGACACCGGGAGGCGGCTGTGCGCGGAACTGCCGTCGCCGTGCCCGGGCCGGCGGTGATCGACCGGGTGCCGTCCTCCCTCCGTCCCCGACCGGCTGACTCGGGCCGATGACAGCCGACTCGGTCAGCCCGCTCCCACGCTCCTCGACCTCGCGTGAGGCACCCCCCGCCGTCACCGCGATGGTCCAGCTCATCCGGGACAGCTGGGCCAGGTCCGAGCCGTACATCGCGGACATCTCCCAGTTCTTCTACGGGATGCTGTTCACCCTGGCGCCGACCACGCGTGACTTCTTCCCGATCAACATGGAGATCCAGCGCGGCCGGCTGGTGCGCGCGCTGGTGCACATCGTGCAGATGGTCGACCGGCCCGACGACCTGGCGCCGTTCCTGCGGCAGCTGGGACGCGACCACCGGAAGTTCGGCGTGGCGCCCCGGCACTACGAAGCCGTCGGCACGGCGCTGCTGGCGTCGCTGAAGAACCACCTCGGCCGGGAGTGGACGCCCCAGGTCGAGCGGGCCTGGGCCGAGGCGTTCACCATCGCCGCGCGCGCCATGCAGGACGCCGCCGCGGCCGACCAGAACCCGCCGTCGTGGCACGCCACCGTGGTCGAGCACCGGCGGCTGACCTGGGACCTCGCCCTGGTGCGGCTCCTCCCGGACCAGCTGGTGCCCTACCACCCCGGCCAGTACATGAGCGTCGAGGTGCCGCAGCGACCGCGGCTGTGGCGCTACCTCTCCCCGGCGAACGCGCCGCGCGAGGACGGCGGCATCGAGTTCCACGTCCGCGCCGTCGACGGCGGCTGGGTCTCGCGCGCCATCGTCAGCCACACGCAGCCCGGCGACGTCTGGCGGCTCGGGCCGCCACTGGGCCGGCTGGCGGTCGACCGCGAGGCCGCGCGGAACGTGCTGATGATCGCCGGCGGCACCGGCATAGCGCCGCTGCGCTCGATCCTCGACCACCTCGCGCTGTGGGGCGAGAACCCCAAGGTGCGCCTCTTCTACGGCGGCGCGGCCCGCGAGGACCTCTACGACCTCGAAGAACTGCGCGCCCTGGCCTCCATCAACCCCTGGCTGAACGTGACGCCGGTGGTGGAGCGCGGCGGCGACGTCCCCGGGTTCGAGCAGGGCACGCTCGCCGAGGCCGTCACGCGCTACGGCTCCTGGCCGGGGCACCACGTCCTCGTCTCCGGCTCACCGGCGATGATCCGGGCGACCGTCTCGCGGATGCTCGTCGCGGGCAGCGCGCTGGACCAGATCCAGTACGACCCGTTCACGATCGACTAGTGTCCTGCGCCGGAAATTCGTGAGATATATCGGGCGAGCGAGTCGAGGATCTCTTCGGCAGTCTTCTTCCACACGAACGGCTTGGGGTCCTCGTTCCAGTCCTTGATCCACTCGCGGACGT
>NZ_JAEBDZ010000067.1:0-8419 GCF_046548675.1 Amycolatopsis sp. cmx-8-4 | reverse complement strand
GATGACGAACGCTACCGCCTGCGCCTTGTACTCCTCGGTAAATCGGCGGCGTGTCGAACCCATACTCATGTCTCCCGAAGGACCGGGCGACCCTCACCCCGTGTCCACCGAACCGGGAACGGTCCAGACGGAGTCGCTAGAGTTGCGCAGCCGCCGCCATCCAGGACCACCACGACGACACAATAGCCTTCCCCGCAACAAGCACGGGCGTCAACACCGTAACCTGCAAATATCCGCTAGCAGCACTCCGGTCCGGCGCCGAAGACGACCCACGACGCAGTGAGCTGCGTGCATGGCTAATCGCCCAAGTAACGCCCCCGGTGGCCAGGATCTACGCTCGACTTACCGAGCCTCAGCCCGTTCCAGTACGCCGTGGACGCTTGGTCCGGGAAGGAACCTTGTCCCGCCCCCGTTCTACGTCGTTACGCGACGCCTCGCTGATGCGATTGTGACTGCGGACTGACCGGCGCCCGGTTCACCCCGGTGACGGTCAGTGCTGGAGAACAGGCGATGAGATGAGTGGGGACAATGCGCTGCCCGATCCGGTCCGGCCGATCACGTACAGTGACGAGAACAGCGACCTGCGCCCCACCGTGACGTCTACCTTCCCGTTGGCGAGAGGGCCATGGACCTGCTGAGGAACCTCGAGCTCGGGATCGCCCGCGTGCCCGCGGCCAGGGACTGGAGCCGCGGCGCCCGGAGCGCGTCGACACCGTAACGACGATCATTCACGTTGGCGCGTTTTCAGGTACCTTCCGCCATCGGTAACGCGAGACGTCGGCGGGCTCTGGTAAGACTTCACCTTGTGACGACAGAGCCAGCCTGGACCATCACTGCTGAGGACCGCAAGAAGGAGCAGGAGCGAGCCGAACTTCACCGGGTAATCTGGAAGATCGCCAACGACCTGCGTGGAAGCGTGGACGGCTGGGACTTCAAGGCGTATGTGCTGGGGCTGCTGTTCTACCGATTCGTCTCCGAGAACCTGACGGCTTACCTCAACGAAGCCGAGCGCAATGCAGGCAACGAGGACTTCGATTACCGCTACCTGTCCAACGCCGACGCCGAGTTCGGGCGCGAAGAGACGGCGAAGGAGAAGGGCTTCTTCGTCCTGCCCCAGGACCTCTTCGCGAACGTGCGTGAGCGGGCCAGCAAGGACGAGAACCTCAACGAGACTCTGACGCGGGTGTTCACCAACATCGAAGCCAGCGCGATCGGCACCGCTTCCGAGGACGACATCAAGGGCCTTTTCGCCGATCTCGACGTCAACAGCGGCAAGCTGGGCCCCACCGTCGCGAAGCGCAACGAGAAGCTGGTCAAGCTCCTCGACGCAATCGGGTCGCTGAACATCGGCAACGGCGAGTTCAACGAGAACACCATCGACCTTTTCGGTGACGCGTATGAGTACCTGATGCAGATGTACGCGTCCTCGGCCGGTAAGTCTGGCGGGGAGTACTACACACCGCAGGAGGTCTCCGAGCTGCTCGCTAGGATCACCGTGGTCGGGAAGACCGAAGTGAACAAGGTCTACGACCCCGCCTGCGGCTCGGGTTCGCTGCTGCTGAAGTTCAAGAAGGTACTACCCAATGGGGTCCGGCAGGGCTACTTCGGCCAGGAGATCAACCTGACCACCTACAACCTGTGCCGGATCAACATGTTCCTGCACGACATCCCGTACGAGAAGTTCGACATCGCCCACGGCGATACGCTGATCGACCCGTACCACTGGGACGACGAGCCGTTCGAGGCGATCGTCTCCAACCCGCCCTACTCCACGCGCTGGGAAGGCGACTCGAACCCGCTGCTGATCAACGACGAGCGGTACGCCCCCGCCGGCGTACTGGCGCCGAAATCGAAGGCTGACCTGGCGTTCACGATGCACATGCTGTCGTGGCTGGCGGTCAACGGCACTGCCGCGATCGTCGAGTTCCCCGGCGTGCTCTATCGCGGCGGCGCGGAGCAGAAGATCCGCAAGTACCTGATCGACAACAACTACGTCGACACCGTCATCCAGCTCCCATCGGACCTTTTCTTCGGGGTGACGATCGCGACCTGCATCATCGTGCTGAAGAAGTCGAAGACCGACAACCGGGTGCTCTTCATTGACGCCTCAGCGGAGTTCACCAGGCAGGGCAACAAGAACAAACTCGCCGGAGAGAACCAGGCCAAGATTCTAGAGGCGTTTACCCGCCGCGAGGCCCTGGCCCACTTCGCGACCCTGGTCGACTACGAGACCATCCGCGACAACAACTACAACATCGCGGTCAGTTCCTACGTCCAAGCCGAGGACACCCGCGAAGCGACCGACATCAAGGCATTGAACGCCGAGATCGCGCGTATCGTTGCCCGGCAGGCCGAGCTGCGCACCCAGATCGACGCCATTGTCGCCGACCTGGAATCCGACGATGCGCCTCGGTGACCTGCTGTCCAAAGCCCCCGCCAAGGAAGAGGCGCAGGTCGAGGGCTTCCTCAACGGTCGTGGCTTGAGTTGGGGACAACACAAGACGATTGACGCCGGTCAGGTCTTTCTGAACTTCCTGTGCAAGAGCTGCGGAGTTGTTCGGACATTCATGTCGAGCAAGAAGCTGTCCTGCCTGGGTGTCGGCGACCGTGTGGTGAGCATCGACGCATGCCTCAAGTGCGCAGCATGCGGGGCGATCGTCGAAGCTTGGTTCCTCGTGGTCTCCAGGGATGAGCTGCACGAGCAAGCTCCGATAGTTCGTTTAGAGCGCTACGTGGATAACCGGCGCGACCGGGCCAGTCGAATCGGCGTCGGAGCCGGTGGCTTCGATGATTTGCTGGAGCGCGCGCAGCTTGCGTACGAGGAACAGCTCGGTGCGGGAGCCATGGTCTATCTTCGAAAGATCTTCGAAGTGCTCACCAAGCAGGTCGCCACCGTCGCACAAATCTCAACCACCGAGAATAGTGGCCATCGCAAGTCATTCCGCAAACTCTTGAAGGAGGTTGACGAAGAGCACCACATCATTCCTTCGGCATTTTCCAGCGATGGATACAAGTTGTTCAGCGAGCTGAGCGAGATTGTTCATGGGGACTCGAACGAGGAAGTAGCCCTGCAGAAGTACCACCCCTGCCGAAGTCTGGTCGTCGGCATCATCCAGAACGTCGCCAGCGATCAGGAGATGAAAAGAGCGATCAAGGATCTCGGCTGGAATGTGACGGGATTGGACATGCCTACAAGCGGGGAGACGGCGTCATGAGCGAGATTGACAGGCTACTCGCTGAGTACTGCCCGAACGGGGTCCCGATCAGGCGACTCGGCGAGGTTGGCACCTTCGTTCGGGGACGCCGATTCACCAAGTCCGACATGGTCGAGGTCGGCATCCCGTGCATCCATTACGGGGAGATCTACACAGAATACGGCGTGTCCGCGCGCACCACCGTCTCGCATGTGAAGGAGGACCTGCGTAATCAGTTGCGCTACGCCCAGCCGGGAGACGTGATCATCGCTGGCGTCGGGGAGACGGTCGAGGATGTGGGCAAGGCCGTCGCTTGGCTCGGCGAAGGAGAGGTCGCGATCCACGATGACTCGTTTCTGTTCCGGAGCGAACTCGATCCGACCTACGTCTCCTACTACTTCCGGACCAGCACCTTCCATGCCGACAAGGAGCAGCATGTCGCCCGCGCCAAGGTGAAGAGGCTCTCTAGTAGCGGTTTGAGCAGGGTCACCATCCCGGTTCCTCCGCCTGAGGTTCAGAGCGAAATCGTACGGATCCTCGATAAGACGACTGAGCTGCAAGCTGAGCTGCAAGCTGAGCTGCAAGCTGAGCTGCAAGCCCGCACACGCCAGTACGAGCACCACCGGGACCAACTCCTCACTTTTGTCGGGAGAGAGGACATCAGGTGGGCAACTTTGAGCGAGATCGCCACCTTCAAGTACGGGTACACGGCCAAGGCTGCTCCGATGGGGGACTACCGCTTCATCCGTATCACAGACATAAATGCCAACGGAAAGTTGTCTGCCCACGCTGCAAAGTACGTCGAAGCTAGCGATGAGGCGACCGGATACTTGGTCAAGCAGGGTGATCTCTTGATGGCTAGGACAGGTGCCACGTACGGCAAGACCATGCTTGTAGGCGAGGACCTCGATGCGGTCTATGCGTCGTTCCTGATCCGGATTCGCGTGGATAAGTCAGTTCTGTTGCCATCGTTCTACTGGCATTTTGCACAGAGCGGCATGTTTTGGGATCAGGCTGACGCGCTCGTAAGCACTGGTGGTCAGCCGCAGTTCAACGCGAACGTGCTGAAGACTGTTAGGATGGCAATCCCCACCCTCACTGAACAGGCCCGGATTGTTGCTCTCCTCGACCGGTTCGACGGACTAGTCGACGACCTGTCATCTGGTCTTCCTGCCGAGATTGAGGCACGCCGCAGTCAGTATGAGTACTACCGGGACAAGTTGCTGACGTTCGAGGGGTGGGTGGCGTGAGCCAGGACGGCAGTGTGGAGGCTCCGGACTCGGCGCTGCGGTACGAGCCGATCGCGGTGAGCGACGAGGCGACGGTGGTCGCGACGTACGAACCGGGCGGCGGCGATCCGGGCTACCAGTCTGAGGCGGAGCTTGAGGCCAAGTTCATCAAGATGTTGGGGCAGCAGGCGTACGAGCGCCTCCACCTCACGTCGTCGGCTGACCTGGAGGTAAACCTTCGTCGTCAGTTGGAGCTGTTGAACAATGTGGTCTTCAGCGACGACGAGTGGAAATGGTTCTTCGCCAAGAGAGTTGCCTCGAAGAATGAGGGCATCGTCGAGAAGACGGCGCGCATCCAGGAGGACCCGATCCAGGTCCTCGCGCGTGACGACGGCACAAGCAAGAACATCAAGTTGATCGACAAGTCGAACATCCACGCCAACCGACTCCAGGTGATCAACCAATACGAGACGGTCGGCGAGGGTGCTGGGACGGCTCGCAAGCACCGCTATGACGTGACGATCCTGGTCAACGGGCTACCGCTCGTGCATATGGAGCTGAAGCGGCGCGGGGTGCCGTTGAAGGAGGCGTTCAACCAGATCAACCGCTACCAGCGGGAGTCGTTCTGGGCCGATGCCGGACTGTTCCAGTACGTCCAGCTCTTCGTGATCTCCAACGGCACGCACACCAAGTACTACGCGAACACAACTCGTGCCCGGAAGGTGGCTGAGTCCGAGGGCGGCAAACGTGGCCGGAAGCAGACGTCGAACTCGTTCGAGTTCACCTCATGGTGGACTGACGCGGAAAACCGGCGCATCGGCGACCTGACCGCGTTCACGCGGACCTTCTTCGCCAAGCACACGCTGCTGAACGTGCTGACGAAGTACTGCGTCTTCGACGTCTCCCGTACCCTACTAGTGATGCGGCCCTACCAGATCGTGGCGGCTGAGCGGATCCTGCGGCGGGTGGCGTCCTCGGCGAAGGCGACCGGGCCGGAGGCCGGCGGCTACATCTGGCACACCACCGGGTCGGGAAAGACCCTGACCTCGTTCAAGACTGCGCAGCTCGCGTCGAAGATGGAGGGTATCGACAAGGTTCTCTTCGTGGTGGACCGCAAGGATCTCGACTACCAGACGATGCTGGAGTACAACCGCTTCGAGAGGGGCTCGGTCAACGGGTCACGCTCGACCGCCGAGCTCAAGCGGCAACTCCAGGACCACAACGCCTCGATCATCGTCACCACGATCCAGAAGCTGTCGCGGTTCATCGAGCAGAACAAGGGCCACGAGATCACCAAGGCTCATTCGGTGTTGATCTTCGACGAGTGCCACCGGAGCCAGTTCGGTGACATGGGGACCTCGGTGCGCAAGGCATTCCGTCGCTCCCACCTCTTCGGGTTCACCGGAACCCCGATCTTCCCGGAAAACGCCAGCGGGGCGACAAAGGACACTACCGAGAAGATCTTCGGCGACCGACTACACAGCTACACGATCGTGGACGCGATCAACGACGGAAACGTGCTGCCCTTCCGCGTCTCTTACCGGAACACCGTGCGGGTTGCAGACGACGTCGAAGACAAGCAGGTTGCCGGGATCGACACCGAAGAAGTGCTGCGCCACCCCGAGCGAATTCGGAAGATCGTGGGGCATGTCCTCGACCACTTCGATACCAAGACCATGCGCACCCAGGGGTACAGCCTGGATGAGAAACGGGTGCGTGGCTTCAACTCGATGCTGGCGACCGCGTCTATCCCCGCGTTGAAGATCTACTACGACGAGTTCGCCCGGCAGCAGACCGAGCGCGCAGCCACAGACCCGTCCTACCAGCCGCTGAAGATCGCCACGATCTTCAGCTACGCGGTCAACGAGGACGAGCAGGTCGGTGGCATCCTCGATGACGAGGCGATGGACGCGGACCAGCTCGACGCCTCCTCCCGCGACTTCCTCGAACGCGCAATCAACGACTACAACGCCTCCTTCGGCACAATGTACGACACCTCGGCAGCGAAGTTCGAGAACTACTACAAGAACCTCGCGCTTCGAGTGAGGGACCGTGAGGTCGACCTGGTCATCGTGGTCAATATGTTCCTGACCGGGTTCAACGCAACCACACTGAACACGCTGTGGGTGGACAAGAACCTCAAGTCCCATGGGCTGATCCAAGCGTTCTCCCGCACCAACCGCATCCTCAACTCGGTCAAGGCCTACGGCAACATCGTCTGCTTCCGCAATCTGGAGAAGGCCGTCGACGACGCCCTGGTACTCTTCGGCAACTCCGAGTCCCGCGGGGTGGTGCTGCTTAAGCCGTACACCTACTACCACGCCGCGTACGTCAGCCTGGTCGAGCAACTCCTGGAGCAGTGCCCACCCGGAACGGAGCCATTCGGGGAAGCCCAGGAGAAGGCGTTCGTCGTGCTCTTCGGTGAGATCCTCAAACTGCGCAACATCCTGACCTCGTTCGACGAGTTCGCTCACGACGAATCGCTGCCACCGAGGCAACTGCAGAACTACACGAGCGTCTACAATGCACTGTGGGAGAGGCGCCGCAAGCGGGACACCGGCGAGAAGGAGTCGATCCTCGACGACGTCGTCTTCGAGATCGAGCTCATCAAGCAGGTCGAGGTCAACATCGACTACATCCTGATACTGGTGCAGAGGTGGCGTGATGAGGGCCAGACCAAGACGGGCGAGGAAGCCAGGACGCCGCTGCGTGCTGTCGAGGACGCCGTCGACGCCAGCCCATCGCTGCGGAACAAGAAGGACCTGATCATGGACTTCGTCGACTCCATGTCGGTCACCGGCGAGGTCAGCGACGACTGGCGCATCTTCGTCACCCAACGACGAGAAGCCGAACTCGCCGAGATCATCGACGCCGAGCGCCTTCGGCCCGAGCAGACGAAGTCGTTTATTGAAGCGGCCTTCCGCGACGGCGCGATCGCAACCCACGGAACGGCGATCACCCAGGTCCTGCCGCCGGTCTCACGCTTCGCGAAGGACAACAACCTCGGCACCAAGAAGGAGCGCGTCATCGCGAAGCTGACCGAATACTTCGAGCGCTTCTCCGGATTGGCCTGAAAGACGCCGCCGTCATTGGTCACCCGGCCTTTCCGGTCCGACTGCTATCTGTTAGTTAATCTTGATCCTGGCCTCTTACTGCATGGTCCAAGAACCGGCGCGACGACCACGGCATCACCACCCTGCTCGGCCAGCCGCAGCCGGGCCACCGCAGCGCCCGCCATTCCGCTCGGCCCGCGCCCACGTCCCCCTGCCTGGACGGGCGGCACGACCCGATGATCGCGCCGGTCACCCGCGGCTACAACCACTACCTGCGCCTGGGCAGCGAGGTTTGCCTGGCGTGCACTGCAGTGAGGGCGCGACGGCCGGAATAGCTGGTGATCGAGCACGTGCGGTCGACGACGGGCCCGATGGCCCGCATGAGTACGCGACCAAGGACAGGGCCGCAGCGCCGAACCCAACGCTGGCCGCGACCACCAGGCACACGGCCACCTGCAATTTGCAACACGGGAGCCGTGCAGCGAGTGATATAAGCCAGAGTACCGACCGTTCCGGGCTTCGAGACTCATGGGCGGTCGTTGATCATCGGGTCATGCATGCGAGCCATGCCTCGTGATCAATCAGACAGGACACCTGTCCTTTGTAGTCTACTATGACGACAGTGACCGAGGCTGCTGCCGCACTGCCAAATTTCGCTTCTCTTCGCCTGAATTTGTTACAAATAGACTGTCTCTTGTAGACATTCGCCGACCACCCACTCACGATCATAATCCCGCGGTGATCCGCCGTGATCGCGGCAGCACACCGCCAGGGACTGTTCCAGGATCGGTGTTTCCGGCCCGACACGCCGGGCTGAGGTCCGGCGGGATGGGCACTGTGAGTGATGACATCTGAGGTTGTGAGTCCACGCAAGAGTGAGTCCCAGCCGGCGCGGGAGCTGTCGCCGGAGCAGGCCGCTGCGGCGGCGATGGTGGCCGAGGCG
>NZ_JAEBDZ010000066.1:0-10325 GCF_046548675.1 Amycolatopsis sp. cmx-8-4 | reverse complement strand
CAGCACGATCCGGGCCCGCGTCGCGACCGTCCCCGCCACATCCGGGCTGTACACCAAGGCCTGCAACTCGCCGCGCTGCCCCGTCGTCAACTCCACCAAGCCAGCCAACACCATGCCCCGTCAACCCGACGTAAACCAAACAGCATCACGAGACACTAGCCCGGTGGACCGCGGCAAGCCTGGCTCGAAGATCCACGCCCTGTCCGACCGTGCCGGGCTGCCGCTCGCGGTGGCGGTCTCCGCCGCCAACACCAACGACTCCTATGCGCTCAAGCCGTTGGTGATGGCGATCCCGGCGATCAAGTCCCGCCGTGGCCCGCGACGGCGCAAGCCGGCCAAGCTGCACGCCGACAAGGCCTGCGACCAGCCCGACCTGCGGCGCTGGGTCCGCGACCGCGGCATCACGGTCCGGATCGCCCGCAAAGGCGTCGAATCCAAGGACAAGCTCGGCAAGCACCGCTGGGTGATCGAACGAACGATGGCCTGGTTCACCGGATACCGCCGCCTGACCCTGCGGTACGAACGCAAAGCCGAACACTTCCTCGCCTTCCTCATCCTTGGAGCCAGCCTTATCTGCTACCAAAAAACTCCACAACCTCACCACATGAGACACGCTCTTAGCCGAGATTGAGCTGCGTGCCCAGCGGATGACGTGGGTCGCCGCGCACTGCTCCAGTCCAGTCGTCGCCGTCCCAGTAGCGCTCGCCGCGCCCAGTCACCGGTTCCGGGTACCATCCCGGAGCTTCGAGTGCGTCGGGCCCCGGTATTTCGTCGAAGTCGCGTTCGAGACGGGAAAACGCGACCGCGACCCAGGTGATGATCTCCAGCCCGACTGCTGGGCCGACGCGTAGTCTCGGCTTTGTGTTGATCTCTTCGAGTGACATTTTGCTGTAGTGTTCGTGCACCAAAAGCCGGTTTCTCACGGAATTGTAGGTGTCCAGCACGGCCTGGTGCTGCGCCTCGGTCAACCGATTCGACCATGCAGTTCCGACGCCGAACACCTCCTGTGGATCATCCGGCGGTGAGAGAAGCCCGACGCCCATGACCATTTCCACGGTCGGGTAGAACGGTACGCGTGGGGAATCCCGGTCGTAGGTTTCGATATACAGCACCGTCAGTGCGCCCCGCAGGGCGGCCCATCGGATCATCGACGGCTCTCGCTCGAAGACTGGTTCGATGATCGGGATCAGTTCGCCAAGCCCGAGACCTTCGCCGATCGGCGCCTCTCGTGCGTCCGGGGAAGCCAGCGGCTCGTCCGCGAGCCTTCTCGCGCATTCGGCGAAAAGGCGGACCCGACGCTGGATCGCGCCACTGCCTTCCGGAACGCGCACTCGACGACCATTGATCGTCCGCCGCGGTAGTTGTCGGCCCGTCGGCTCAACCGGCATTCTGCTATGCCTTTCAGCTGCGATTCACTTCTGCCCGTCCGGCGCACTCCTGCTAGTGTGGCGTGATGGACGCGGGCACTCCAAGACTGGCCGACCTCGAATCACGCTTGCGTGATTATGAATCGTCTTCGCGGCACGATCTATTACTGGGTCCCGAGATCCTTTCCGACACCGCTTTCATCATGGCGCGCGCGTGGCCGGCGGCCCGGTCGCGGACGTCCCATCAGGACCCTGCTCTCGCACGCACGGTGGTGTTCACTGCGCGGCTGCACCACCTGCGCGCCCGGCACGCCGTGCACCCGGCTGTCGGCGCGGAGGACGAGCAGGCGGCAGCGGAGCTGGGGACGCTGGCTGAAGCCTGGAGTTCGGGATCCGCGTCGGCCGAGCCGCGAGCGGCCTGGGACAGCCACACTTCCGCGGTGGTGCGCGCGTCCTGGCAGACGGGCGCCGATGTGCTGCTCGAAGCGGTGATCGCCGTCTGGCAGGCGATGGCCGAAGGCGGCTACGGCTCGGGAGTTGACGAACTCGGCCGGCACGTGGGGATGCTGCTGAACCTCGGCTTCGCGCTCGGGGAACGTTTCCACCGGTGTGGCCACACGGCCGACTTGGAATCGGCCGTGGCGATCATGCGCGCCGCGCGGCGCCACGTCGTCGAGCTTCCCAAACAGACTCCCGCGGTGCTGTTGGGGTTGAGCGAAGCCCTCTGCCGGCTTTACGCGGTGTCGGGGCGAGAAGAGGATCTGGACGAGGCGCTCGAAGCGGGGCAGACCGGGATCGGTGGCCTCGGTGCGGACTACCCGGATCGTTCGCTGCACCTGTACGAGCTCGCCGGCGGCTACGTGACCCGGTTCGCCCGGCGTGGCCGGCGGGAAGACATCGACCGGGCGATCGACATGCTGCGCGATGCAAAGTCGTTGACTCCGGAGACGTCCGCGGAGCACCCGGCCCGCAGGTCCGGCTTGATCGACGCGTTGCTGACCCGGTACCAGCACCTGCGCGACCGAAAGGATCTCGCAGAGGTGATCGACCTCGCCGAGGCGGTGGTCGGGAGCTCAGGCGACGCCGCGGCGAAGGCGCGCGCGAACTCAGACCTGGCCGGTGTGCTGCTCGATTACCTCGCGGAAAGCGGGAGCGACCACGATCTCCGGCGCGCGGTCGACGCGGCGCGCTCTGCCGCGAACGAGGCGGCGAGCGGAGACGTCAACCGCCCGCACTACCTCACTCAGCTCAGCCTCCTGCTCCGGATGCTGTTCGAACGGACCCGCTCGCTGACCGACCTCGAGGAGGCGATCTACGCCGGCCGCGTAGCCGTGCGAGAGACACCTACGGGCAGTCCGGACCTTGCCAGACGGCGGTCCAACCCGGGTTTCACGTTGACCCTGTTGGCTGAACGGACGAGCGACCCGCACCACCTCGACGCCGCCGTCGAGGTAGCGACGTCCGCGACGCGGGCCATCCCGGCCGGACACCCGGACCGGCCGATCGCGCTGTCCAACCTGGCAGCCGCGCACAACCTCCGGCAGCGCCTACGCCCGAACGCCACCAGCCTCGACGTCGCGATCGAGGCGCTCCGCGAAGCTGTACGCGAGGCACCGGCCGGACACCCCGTCAGCCCGGTGTTCCTGTCCAATTTGAGTGTGTCGCTGGTGAGCCGGTATCGCCGGTCGGGGTCGGCTGCCGACCGGTCCGAGGCGCTGACCACGATCGAACGCGCGCTGCGGGAGTGCGTCCCAGAGAGCCCTGACCAGGCCGACTACCACTACAACTTGGCGATCGCCCTCGAACTCGGCCAGGACCCGATGGAAGCCGATCCGACGCTGGACGCACGCGTGCTCGCCGCATTCCGAGACGCCGCGCGGCTTGAGGTCGCCCCGATGCGGACCAGAGCGCTGGCCGCGCGTGGCTGGGCCGGCAAGGCTGCCGAAGCCGGAGACTGGGAGGAGGCGCTATCTGCCTACGCGCAGGCGGTGAGCCACGCCCAGGCGTGGGCCTGGCACGGGGCCGAGCGTGAGGACACCTTCGCCGCGCTGTCGGAAGTGGCCGGCATCGCCAATGACGCCGCTGCCGTGGCCGTCCGGCTCGGCCGCTTGGAGACGGCGCTCCAGCTGCTGGAACAGGGGCACGGCGTGGCCTACTCGTGGGTGGTCGGTCTGAACGCCGACCGCGCGACGCTGCAGGCCGCCCACCCCGGCCTCTCAGCCCGCGTCGACCGGATCCGGCAGGCCCTCGACGCCCAAGCCACCCCGGACGGCACGACCACCCCGGACGCGGCCGGCGACCTCCGCTTCCGCCAGAATCTGGCCCGCGACTGGGACGAGGTCGTGGCCGACGTCCGGCGGCAGCCGGGGTTCGGCGACTTCCTGCGTCCACCACGGCTCGGCGACCTCGCCGGCCTCGCCACCGAAGGCCCGATCGCCGTCGTCAACATCAGCGAGCACCGGTGCGACGCGCTGCTGGTCACCACAGGCGGGATCGTGTTGGTGCCCCTGCCCGAGCTGACGGCCAGGACCGCGGGGGGCCAGGCGTCGTTACTGACAGCCGCCCTGGACTCCCGGACACTGGGCAACCCCTACTGGGCGCAGGCCGAACGCACCGCGCACCGCGTGCTTGCCTGGACTTGGGACGTCATCGTCGAACCGGTCACCGCGGCGCTCGGGTTCACCGGGCGAGTGGCCGGGCCGACCGGGCTGCCGCGGATGTGGTGGTACCCCACCGGGGTGGCACGGTTCCTGCCGCTGCACGCGGCGGGTCGGCATCCAGACCGGGCGCCAGGGACGTGGTGGGCGTCGGCGCCGACGGTGCTCCACCGGGCCAAGTCGTCGTATCTGCCGACACTGGGCGCGCTCGCCCGGGCCCGGTGCCGGCCGGTGCCGGACCTTTCCGCTTCGGCGCTGATCGTCGCGGTGCCGGACGCGGTCGGCGTTCCCCCACTCGCCGGCGTGTCGGTCGAGGTCGACCGGATCGGTCCGTACTTCACGGCTGGGGAACTCGTGGCGGGCTCGGACGCCACGCGCGCCGCAGTGCTGGAGCGCCTTCCCGCCTGCCACACGCTGCACTTCGCCGGTCACGGCGTCCAGTACCTGGAGCGAGGAGCGGGTGGCGCACTCATAACCCACGACCAGCACAAGGCCGGACCGGTGTCCATGGCCGACATCGCGAGGCTGAACCTGCCGCACGCCGATCTGGCGTTCCTGTCCGCCTGCGAGACGGCCCTCGGAGACGCTGCTCTCGCCGACGAGTCGGTGCACGTGGCCGGCGCCCTGCATATGGCGGGCTTCACCCACACTGTCGGTACGCGCTGGACCACAGGGGATCGCACGAGCATCGAGGTCGCCGACCGGTTCTACGACCACCTCCGCAAAAGCCAGGCCCGGACGGGCACAGCCGAGCACGCCGACATCGCCTCGGCATTGCACAGTGCGACGATCGACCTGTACCGCAAGTGCGGGCACCGTCCCTTGGCCTGGGCGCATTACGTGCACACCGGGCCGTGACAATCGATCAGTCGGTGGCCACGATCAACGCTACCGCCGTGCTCAGCGCGAGCAGTGCGGCCACCTGGACGATCAGGCCGACGCTGACCCACCAGGCCTTGAAACCATTGGCGGCGCGCAGCGTGGCGACTGTCTTGGCGTGGATCGTCGAAATATTGTTGCGGGTGTCGACTTCCGAGTCCTTCCAGTGGTCCGAAAGCATCGTCTGCAACGTCGCCGGATCAGCCACCACGTAGTGGCGGTTCCACCCCGCGACGGTCCCGCATGTGGCCGCGGAAGCCAGGAGCAGGAGAGCGACACACACCACGGCTGGCACTGCGGGCGGACGCCGGCCTGTGCTGCTCGTCTTGACGATCGCGGCGATCCCGCCAAACAGCGCAACCAGGGCCCCGGAACAGCCCGTGGACCGATCGTGATCCCACCAAGGCGGCGGATGGCGGTGTCGGATGCTTCTCAGCCCTTGGCCAATCCCTCGAGCAGTGCCGCTGAGAACTCCTTCGGCTTCTCGATGTGCGGGCTGTGCCCGGTGTCTGCGATGACCACCTCGCGGTAGTGGCCGCCCGCCGCGGCGTAGCGGTCGAGGACGGCTCTGGTCTGGGTGACCATCGGCTGCGCGGGGTGGGTGTCCTCGCCCGGCCAGCCGGGCACGGCGCCGAGCCGGCCGAGGTGGGCGAGGTCGAACAGGGAGGTGTCGGACACGATCTGGTCGCCGGCTCCCCGCACCCAGAGGATCGGGGGCTTGGGCTCGATCGCGTCGAGGTCGTCGAGGCAGAAGTTGCCGGGCGCCAGGGTGTTGAGCACGCCCCGGGTGCCCGGCGCGACGCCCGGCCACGCGTCGGTCGTGGTGAAGTCGCCGGGGTAGTGGTCGTCGCCGACCCGGGTGGTGAGCATCGCCTCGACGAAGTCGTCGAGGTGGGCGGGGCGGAACGGCGGTTTGACGTAGAAGGCCAGCAGCACCTGTCGTGGGGAGAACGGCGACTCGTCCGAGGTGTCGCCGTCCTTGAGCCGGGCAACGAAGTCGGGGTTGGCGCCACCACCGCCCGAGCCCGTGCCAGCCGCGTCGACCAGCTCGCCGTCCGCACCCTTCGTGCCGCCGAAGCCGTAGGGCGAGACTGGGTTGACCAGCGTCACGGTGCGCGCGAGCGCGGTGTGCTCGCGCAGCAGCTGCAGCACCACGCCGCCGCCCAGACTCCAGCCGACCAGGTGTGCGGCGTCGATGCCCAGCGCGGCCAGCGTGGCGGCCACGTCGTCGGCGTAGTCGCGCACGCCCCGCGTCGCGTCCACCGGCAACGCGTCGGTGCCGCCGAAGCCGCGCAGGTCCACCGCGATCGGACGGTACCGCGGCGGCAGGTCGAGCATCGCCTCCTGCCAGAAGGCGGCGGACGAGACGTTGCCGTGGACGAACACGACCGGTTCGCCGTGCTCCCGGCCGGCCACCTCCAGCACGTGCGCGGTCAGCTGGTCGGTCGGCACCTTCGCCGAGATGATTCCGTCGAGGAGTGTGGTCACTGTCGTCCCTTTCACGCCAGCCAGCTCGTCACCTGGGACATCGACGCCGATGCCCAGCCCAGCTGCAAGTGGTTCACCGAACCGACCAGCGCCGTCGCGGCGAGGTGGCCGATGCCCGTGCTGTTCAACGCGCTGGCCACGAACACGATGCCGTCGCTCGGGCCGCGGTTCTCGTTGAACACGCCGACGATGGTGGGCGAGCCACCGGCCAGCAGGTACACCGAGACGCTGGCCGGGGTGCCCGCGGACTGGATGGTCGAGATCATCGACCCGGCGTCGATCGCGGCCTGGATGCCCGTCCCGTCGGTGTAGAAACCCTGGCCGCCGTAGTAGGTCGTTTACCAGTCCTGTTGCGAGCCGTCCACGCCGAACGTGCTGTCGAAGCGGGCCAGCATCTGCCGCTGCCCGGGGTAGGTGTCCCAGCCGGCAGTGGGTGTGATCGACAGTTCCGGGTGGTAGGTGTACCTGCCGTGACACGTCATCCTGGTGTGCGGGCTCGGCGCGTTGATGTTGACGCCGCACTCCGGCCAGATCGACAGGTCGTGCGCGTAGCCGTGCGCGAACGGGTAGTCGTAGCCACCGTTCGGGCCGCCGAGGGTGATCAGCTTGCGCACGTCGCCGGCGTAGGCCCGTCCCCACGGGGGCTTCACCGAGGAGACATACATCCGGGTGGACAGCTCGCCCTTGCTCCAGCCGACCAGGTCGACCTGATTCAAGCCCAGCCGCGACTTGATCAGCGCGATCGCATCACCGACCTGCTGTGCCTGCTGGCGGTTCTCGCCCTGCTTGTGCGCGAAGCCGATGGCGAACACCCGGTACCCGCGCGAGCTGAGGTACTGTATCAGCCCGGTCGACGGGCAGGTCGCCGAGCCGCATCCGAAGCCGCCGGATTCGTTCGGATTGGCCCATGCCCGGTCGGGGTTGTCGTTGGCGCCGTGGACCAGCAGCACCGGCGTAACCTTCGCGCCGGTCGACCAGCCGGGCGCGGAGTAGAGCAGGAACCGCGACGAGGACGGCTGCGGCACCCCGCCGAAGAAGGTCAGCCGCTGCCCGTCCTGGTTGCCCCGCCCGTCCGGCGGGTACTGCTCGTCGGCGAATCCCGCCGTGGTGTCGCGGTACCGCTCCACCTTGTCCCACCCGTTGGCGACGGTGCCGAACGTCGCCTCCTTGGTCAGGTAGGCGGGATCAGCGGCGGCAACCGGCAAGGCCGGCGCGGCGACCTCCACACCGGCGACGATGGCCGCAGCGACCACCAGGCTGAGCAGGCGCACGACGGGCTCCTCACGACATCGGGAGAACTCCGCAACTATCGGCCACCGGACGAACCGGGGGCAATGTGCGCCGACCACGTCCCGCGCGCCTCGGACATGGCCGTGGGCACCATATCGAGGGGTGCGGTCACGGGTCGCCGAAGGTGCTCGATCCAGGGTGCCTCGGGTGACGGGCGGCCGCCGCGTCGACGCACACGCAGTGCCCGCTCTGAACACGCAAACGTGGGAGATTTCCCGCAGGGAGGCAGCTCACTCAAGCTTCAGCTCAGTGGCGAACTTTAGTGTGGGGTTATAGATCAACTCGGTCCTCGGACACAAATACGTGGGAGATCTCCCAAACCACAGAGTAACTGGCCCGCCACGGCGGGTCTTTCTCGCGTTCAGCCTCAGCCTGTCTCGGCTACCCTGATCTTGAACGCGCCCTCCCCTCGCGCAGCTCGCAGGGGAGGTATGTCGTGAGCACTTTCCTCTCACCCCTGGTTCTGCCCGGCCGGATCGCCACGCCGTCCCCGGCCGAGTCGTCGTCTCCGCCTGTCCCGATGGGCCTCCCGCCGCTGCGCGATCTCGGCGCCGTGGACGGTCCGCGGCTGTCGATCGCGCTGATGGACGGCGGGGGGCGTCTGCAGGACCGCGGCGCTGTCGCCGTGCTCGGCTGGAGCCCCGGCGATCGTCTGCTGATCACTCTCGTCCAGACCTCGGTCGTGATCCGCCGACGTCCGGACGGGGTGTTCGTCATGCCCCACAAGCCCTACGTCGCCCTCCCCGCCCCGGTCCGCAAAGGCTGCGGTGCCTTGGCGGGCAGCCGGCTGCTGCTGGTCGCCGACCCTGCTCACGACGTCCTCATCGTCCACCCGGAGGCCGCCGTCCAGGCGATGCTGCGCACCTTCCACACCTCTCTGGCCGCCCCCGAGGAGGAGGCATCATGAACGCATCCGCGACCCCGCAAGACCTCGAAGCGGCCCGGCTGCTGCTCTCACGTCTCGGCGTCGACCCGGCCGACCTCGTCTCCGACGCCCGGACCAACGAAGACGGCATGCCCGATCAGCGGTCGATGCCCACGATCCGCGAGTGGATCCCGGTCGTGGCCGGCCTGGTCTCTCCGAGCACGGCCGCCTCCTACGGCTCGTACTGGAATAAGGCCGAAGCCAAGTGGGGTGATCGGCGCATGGACACCATCATCGCCAGCGAGATCAAGACCATGGCCGAGACCGTGCGCAGCACCGCCCGGGTCCGGCGCAACTCCCGCGGCGGACGCAACGCGGCGGAGAACTTCATCGCGGCCATGCGCTGCCTCTACAAGCACCTGGTCAACGACGGCCGGCTCGATGAACGCCGCAATCCCGCCATGCGCGTCACCAAGCCCAGCCGCAATGCCTCGACTCGTCGTGCTCTGGCAGGCAACCGGCTGGCCGAGCTGAACGACGTAGTGGCCAGCACCGGCGATGACCCGGAGCTGGACTCGCTGATCTGCCGCCTGCACGAGGAGAGCGCCTGCCGCCGCGGCGGCGCCCTCGCCCTGCGGCCCCGCGACCTCGACCGTAGGCAGTGCACGGTCCTGTTGCGGGAGAAAGGCGAGACCGAGCGCTGGCAGCCCGTCTCGCCCACCTTGATGCGTCACCTCATCGCCCACGACGAGGAACGCGGGAGCGGCGATCCGCAAGGCCAGCTGCTTCGCTACAACAGCGGCAAGCCGATCACCTACCGCCGCTACGACTACATCTTCGGTAGAGTCCAGAACGAGCTCGACTGGGCCAGGGCTCTGCAGGTCAGCGCGCACTGGCTCCGCCACACCACCCTGACCTGGGTGGAGCGCAACTTCGGCATGGGCGTCGCCCGCGCCTACGCCGGACGCGCCGAGTCCGGCAGCGACCTGACCACCACCAGCTACGTGAAAGCCGACATCAGCGAGGTCGCCGAGGCCCTCGCAGCCCTGACCGGGGAACCGCACCCGCTCGCACCTGCCAGGACCACGCGGGCTGAGACCGAGTAATGACCGGTGGGCGCGGCGGCAAGCCGCCGCGCCCACCGGTCATTTGGCTGCCGTCCGATGTGGGGTGCTCGCCAGGTCCGTGTGATAGGCGGTGACCATCTCGTGCAGGACGTGTTGCGGATAAACGACCAGGAGGTCGTGCTCCACCAGCGCCGCCAGTAGTACTTGGTCGCCGGGGCGTATCCGGCACTGTGCACGCAGCCGGGCAGGCATCGTCAAGCTCATCTTCGGCGGAACGGACGCTTGCCCTCGCGAGTCGCACGGCGCCACGACAAGCAGACGCGACGACACGCTGAGCCGGATCGTCAAGCCGGTGGCCCAGCCCAGTGCTTCCATAGCCATCCGCGCGGCGACCACGCCGTTTTCGGCGACTCGGACCAGACTGAAGATGACCGAGCCGCCGTCCACCAACGGCCCAAGATCTGCGACTGGCAACGGAACGACAGCGTCCAGGTTCCGCTTACGCTCGGGTAGGGCCAGCGCCGCGACGATCCGATCCGCCGACTGGGGCACAACCCCACCTGGGAAGGTCCCAATCGCTGGCTTAGAGCGTGTCTCACTTGGATCTTGACGGAGGTGCGGGCAAGATCATGGCGTGATGGACGAGTTGTCACGACGGCTGGTACCCGACGAGTTGTGGGCGCTGGTCGAGCCCCTCATCCCGCCGGGCAAG
>NZ_JAEBDZ010000065.1:0-10705 GCF_046548675.1 Amycolatopsis sp. cmx-8-4 | reverse complement strand
CCCCCCAAGGTGGCGTTGGGTGCGTCCAACGCACCCAATGTGGCGTTGGGTGCGTCCAACGCACCCAACGCCACATTGGGGCGCATCGCCCGGACCCCGTCGACGAACCTCAGACGCACGACACTAGCCGGCTTTGGTCCGATGTGGACGGTCTGCGGCAGAGACAGGAATCAGACAAGTTGAGGGGAAAGTCTAGACCACGGGGAAGACCCTTCTCACACTGGTGGGTGAATATCTCCCTGTCCCCGGAGGTGGTCCCCGAAATGCGTCGAAGGAGTTTCCGCAGAAGCACCGCCTGAAGCAGGTCATCTCCTGATCCGCGTGCGGGGCCACGGCCCCGTGCGCCAGTTTCGCACGCGTCATCGACGGCGGGTGCGTTCCCGGCCTGCGTGAGCGGGCCCCCGCTCACGCACCGGACCGGAGCCTGGGCGATGCGCTTTCAGACTAGGAGTTCTGATGCGAAAATCCCTCATCGCACTCTCCGCCGCGGTCTTCCTCTGCGTGCCGGCCACCGCGATCGCGGCGCCGGCCTCGATGGCCGCGGCGGGCACCACCGTGGCCGGTGCGGTCGACGGCACCACCCAGGTCGCCGCGGCCGACCGGTTCCGGGAGATCCGCACCGGGCAGGCCGGCCACCGCACCGAGGCCACCAGCATCCACGACGACTGGGGCGTCTACACCGGTGGCAGCGCGGTCACCGGGCAGGACGCCGTCCAGGCGGCCTACAACGACCTCAGCGTCTCCGGCGACACCCTCTACGCCCCGACGATGAAGGCCCCCGGTTCCTGTGTGGAGCTGGTGACCGCCTACTCCGGCGGGGCCAAGCAGGTCTGGGCCTGGGACTGGTGCGTCGGCGTGCACGTGGCCAAGTCGGTGAACATCGATGCCGCCTTCCGCACCAACTACGTGACTTCGGTCAACGGCCACGACTCCTACCACGGCAAGGTGGAGCAGACCGACGCGGGCAAGAACACCTGGACCTCGTCGCTGTTCAACTACCACGCCAACCGGTGGGACGTGCTCTACACGCAGTCGGGCACCGACCAGTCCCGGGACAACCGCAGCTGGAACATCTTCGAGGTCTACGCCAGCGGCAGCACCACCGCGGCCTACTGCACAGCGCTGGGCACCCGGAACATCGAGAGCAGCAGCTACAAGATCAAGCTGAACGGCTCCTGGCAGGCCGCGAGCACCGGCAACACCTCGGTGATCTCCAACTCCTCGACCGCGAACTTCCTGTGCCCGAACCTGTCCCGCACCGTGGTGCACGCCAACGATCAGTGGCAGGTCCACCGCTGACCGCCGACCGCCCGAGCTGTCGTGGTGCGGTTCAGCGAGCCGCGAGCGCCCGGCGCACCTCGTCCGCGCCCAGCACCACGGGGGAGCGCAGCGATCCGACCTCGCCGATCTCGATCTCGACGACGTCTCCCGGCCGCAGCCCTTGATCGAGGCCCGGCACGACGGACGTGCCCGTCGAAAGTACGGCGCCGTCGGGGAAGTCGTTGTCCCGCCAGAGGTACTCGACCAAGCCGGCCGGTTCGCGCTTGAGCTGGGCGGTGCCGGCTTCGCCGTCGAACACCTCGTGACCGTCGCGCAGGATGCGCATGCGGAGGCTGAGCGACAGCGGGTCCGGCACCTCCCACGCCGGTCGCACCCGCGCCGACACCGCGCACGAACCGGTGTAGATCTTGGCCTGCGGGAGGTACAACGGGTTCTCGCCTTCGATGCTGCGGGAGCTGACGTCGTCGACCACCACGTACCCGGCGACCTCCCCGGCACCGGTCAGCAGCAGGCCGAGTTCCGGCTCCGGCACGTTGTTGGCGGAATCGGCGCGGACGGCGATCGGCTCGCCGTCGGTGACCACGCGCCACGCGGCCGACTTGAAGAACAACTCGGGCCGCTCCGCGCGGTACACCCGCGCGTAGACGTCCTCGTCGGCACTCTCCTCGCGGCGGGCCTCCTCGGATCGCTGGTAGGTCACCCCGGCGGCCCACACCTCCATGCGGCCGTCCAGCGGCGGCAGCAGGCGCGTCCCGACCGTGGACACGGGCTCTCCGGCGGCCTCCACGAGTTCACGGATCTCCGCCACGGTGTGGCGCAGCAGGTCACTCATCGACGTCACCGCGAGCGGCCGCAGCCGCTCATCGGTGAGCAGGCCGACCCGGGTGTCGCCGGTTCCGTCGGTGAATCGCACCAGGTGGCTCATGCCGGACCTCCTCGTCCGGTGTCGAACCTACGGAGTGCGGAGCGCGGTGGTCAACGAGTGCCGGACAGCCGAGCGGACGCGGGTGCCGCGATGGAGCGCGCGGCACCCGCGTCACCGGGTTCAAGACACCGGAGGCATCAAGAGAGCTGGCCCACCTCCGCGTCCGTCAGCGCCTTGCCGACCACGGCGACGTCGTCGATCGCGCCGCGCCAGAAGTCGGTGTTGCCGCCGTTGTACTTGGCCCGCCCGAGCGTGAACGCGCCGGTGCCGGCGACGGCCGGTCCGGCCGGGGCCGTCGCGACCTTCACGCCGTCCACGTAGAGCCGGATCTCGTTGCCGGCCCGCACTCCCGTCAGCTCGTACCAGCGGCCGATCTCCGGCACGACGTCGTACCGGGCCCGGTTGCCGCCGGGCGTGCTGAACGCGAACGCGCCCTGCCCGTACTGCAGGTAGAACGGGCTTTCCCGGTCCCGGCCGTCCTGGCTCACCGCGGTCGCGTAGTTGCCGGGCAGCTCGTCGAGCCGCACCTTCGCGGACACGGTGTAGTCACCGGTCGTGTCGACGACCGGGCCGTAGGTGTCGGCGGAGCCGCCGGTGAACTGCAGCGCGCCGTCCTGGAACGCCACACCGGTCGGGGTAAGCGTCAGCGGGTTGTCGCCGCCGCTCGAGTCCCTCGCGGTCGTTCCCTTGCGCTCGTCGAGGTTCCACTCGCCTTTGCCCGCGTAGGGGTAGGGCTTGCCCGCATTGGCGCCGGCCTCGATCACGCGCCGGTTGATCTCACGGACGGGACCGGGGTCGACCTTGAGGCGCTTGCGGTCGTAGGTCCAGAGCCCGTTGAGCTCGCCTTCCAGGTCGGTGACCTGCGTGTAGACCGAGGCCGACAGCTCGGCCCGGGCCTGCCCGAGGTAGAACGTGCGGGTGTTGTCGACGTACTTCGCCGTCAGCGCCGCCTTGTCCGCCACGCCGCTGTAGATCGCGATCGGCGCACCCGGCCACTGGTGACCCGGCGTGCGCAGCGTGAAGCCGCCGTGCTCGCCGTCCATCGCGACGCGCCTGCCGTCCGAGGCGGCCGGGTCGGTGTTGTTGTAGTCGTGGTGGTCGATGACGTCACCGCGGCCCGAGTCGCCCTTGGAGGCGCAGCAGTTCACCCCGCTGTGGGCGTTGACGATCCGGCTCGGGTCGGCGGCCTTGACCTGGTCGGCGATCCGGCCGGTGGCCGTCTTGTCCCACTCGCCCCAGCCCTCGTTGAACACGACCCAGGCGTAGACCGACGGGTAGTTCTGCAGCTGGTGCAGCTCTTCGAGGCCCTGGCTGAGCCACGCCTGCTGCGCCGCGGGGTTGTTGCCGTCGTCGAGGGACACGAAGTCCTGCCAGACCAGCAGCCCGAGCTGATCCGCGTGGTAGTACCAGCGGGCCGGCTCGACCTTGATGTGCTTGCGGACGGCGTTGAAGCCGAGGTCCTTCTGCGCCTTCAGGTCGAAGACGAGGGCGTCGTCGCTCGGCGCGGTGTTCAGGCCGTCCGGGTAGAAGCCCTGGTCCAGCTGCATCAGGGAGAAGTACGGCTTGCCGTTGAGCGTCAGCTTGGGGACGCCGCCGACGTTCGTGATGCCGGTGGACCGCATGCCGAAGTAGCTCTTGACCTTGTCGCCGCCCAGCTTGATCTCCAGCTGGTACAGGTACGGGTCGTCCGGCGTCCACAGGTGCGGGTTCGGCACGGCCAGCTTCAGGTTCGCGTTCGCCGGTCCGCTGACCGTGCCGACCTGCCGGCCGCGGGCGTCCTTGGCGACCGCCGTGACGGTGGCGGTGCCCGCGGACTTGACGTTCAGCGCCAGCGAGCTGGTGGTCAGGTCGGGGGTCGTCTTGATCTCGTCGATGCCCCTGTCCGCCACCGGCTCCAGCCACACCGTCTGCCAGATGCCCGACGACGGGGTGTAGAAGATGCCGCCGGGGTTGGGGGACTGCTTGCCCTTGGGCTGGTACGGGCCGGTCGTGTCGGTGACGGCGACGACGATCTCCTGCTCGTCGCCGCGCTTGAGCGCGTCGGTGATGTCGGCGCTGAACGCCGTGTAGCCGCCGGTGTGCTCGGCGACGACCTTGCCGTTCACCCAGACCTTGGCCTGGTAGTCGACCGCGCCGAAGTTGAGCTTGAGGCGCTGCCCGCCGCCGATCTTCCAGTCACGCGGGACGGTGACCGTGCGGCGGTAGAACATGTGGTCCTCGTGCCGTTCGAGCCCGGAGAGCTGCGACTCGATCGGGTAGGGCACGACCACCTTCTCGGGCAGCCGCTTGCCGAACGTGGGCTGCTGGCCCTCCTGGGCGGCCGAGAACTCCCACGGGCCGTTGAGGTTGACCCACTCGTCGCGCTCGAGCTGCGGCCGCGGGTACTCCGGCAACGGGTGGCGCGTGTCGACGTTCTCGCCCCACGTCGTCCGGAGCCGTTCCGTCGACGCGTTCGCGGCACTGCGGATGACCTTGCCGATCTTCGTGCCGTTCACCGCGAGCGCGCCGGCGCCGTCGTAGTAGACGCTGACTCGCTGGCCCTTCAGGACCCTCTCGGCCAGCCGGATCGTGACCCGGTCGCGGTTCGCCGTGACGAGCGAGACCGGCATCGGCGTCGCGTCGACGTCGATCCGCAGATGGTCCTTCAAGTCGTTCGAGCCCGAGACGCGGCCGTCGAAGCCGGCCGTGAGCGTGCGGCCGTCCTGGGACACCTCCGCCGTGCGCGGCACGACCTGGTAGCCGGCCGGCGGCGTGAACGCCGACAGCGGCACGATCTGCTTCGCGATGGCCGCGCTCGACCAGCGCAGGAACATGTTGGCGCCGCCGGTGTCCTGGAACATCTCCAGCTTGAAGTCGTACTGCTTGCCGGCGGTCAGCGTGACCGGCGCGCCGGTCTGCTCGGTGTCCCAGTCGCCGACCCAGTGGTCGATCACCGGGGCGCCGTCGATGAACAGCCGGAACCCGTTGTCGCCGATGGCGTAGAACGTGTAGTCGCCGGTCTGCGGCACGGCGATCTGCCCGGTCCACCGGGCGGTCGTGTGCTCCGTGCGCCCGGTGACCAACCCGAAGACCGAGGTCAGGTCCGGGTGGTCGACCTCCGAGTCGAGCGCGGTGCCGGCCAGGTTGGCGAAGTCGTGCGCGTCCGGCGACGACGGCGTGAAGTACTCGGCCTTCAGGCCGTGCACGGGCTCGGCGGCACCTGCGGGCGGCGTTCCCGACGCCACGCCCAGCACCACCAGCATGGCGAGGAGGACGGAAGCGGCTCTTCTCATCAGCGAGATCCCCTTCATTTTTACAACGTTGTAAAACGCTCTTGGAGAGATCGAAGCAGACAAGTCGGACGTCTATCTACCGCCGAATGTCGGTATCTTGAGGGCCGGCTGCCGAGGCGCCGTGGCAACCGTGTGCAGCGGTGAGCTCGCGTACGGGCGCGACCATCCTCGGGCCGAGCTGCGCCGAGTGGCCCACAGTCCCGAGGCCGCCGCGCCGGTCTCCGACGGCTGACCCGCTCCGAAGGTCTCGGCGATGGCCACCGTCCGGGCCCGCGGCGCGCACGGAACCAGGAAACGTCTCCTTCGGCCCTTGGTTCGGTGACGAAGGTGGATCGACCGTCGAGGAAACGCTTTACCGACGAGGCTTGCGGGATTTACCCTGTAGTTTCGAGGCGGCCGGCGGACGACTTCGCCGGTGCGTCACCAAGTTTCGGAATTCGTGTCGAAACGAGGGGGAAAGATGACATCCACACCCGCTGCCGCGCCCACGATGACGAATCTCGCGGAATCCGACGAGCGTTCCGATGCCGGCCGTGGCATTCGGCCTACCGCCGCTCCGACGTCCGCGCTCACCGTGACACGCCTGGCCGAACGTGACGAACACGCCGGCACCGGCCGCGGCGTGACCATGTACAACGAAGCCGGAAAAGCCGACGCCGTTTCGACCGCCGCGAAACCGCGCTGACCGGCCGAACAAGCGGTTCGATGCCCCGCGGGCTCGGTCCCCGCACCTGCCTGGTGTCGATGCCGTGGCACTCGCTGCACCGTCCTTCCCTCGCGCTCGGCGTACTGCGTGCGGCGTGCGCGCGGGAGGGACTTCCGGTCCCGGTTTCCTACCACGGCAGTCTCGCTTTCGCCGAAATGATGCTGCGGGCCGGTCTGACCGTGGGCGATTACGCGGAAATGGCGGACACCGGGTTCCACCATTCGCTCGGCGAATGGATCTTCGCGGGCGCGCTCAACGGACCCGGTTTCGGTTATGCGGGCATGCGGGATCTGGCCCGCCGCGTCGGCCTGCCCTTCCGCGTCGCCGCGGCGGTTCGCGACCTCGCGGACGAATTCACCGATCAGGCCGCCGACGCGATTCTCGCCCGCGAGCCGGAACTGGTCGGCTTCAGCGCGACCTTCAGCCAGACCATCGCCAGCCTCGCGGTCGCCCGGCGGATCAAGGACCGGCGACCCGGCGTGCGGATCCTGGTCGGCGGCTACTCGACCGATGGCCCGATGGGCGTGGCGCTGCACCGGGAGTACCCGTTCGTCGACTATGTCCTGCGCGGCGAGGCCGACGTGAATTTTCCGAAACTGCTCAGGGCTCTCGCCGGATGCGACGCGACCGGAACCCGTGACGGCCTCGACGACGTGCCCCAGCTGTGCTGGCGGGCCGACGACGGCGCCACCCGGGTCAGTCCGGTCCCGTCCCGGCTGGTCCCGCCGACGTCGATCACGACACCGGACTACGACGACTGGTTCGCCGCCGTTCCCGCCTCCGTCGCGGCCCGCGTCGAACCGGAGCTGGTCGTGGAGTCCTCCCGCGGCTGCTGGTGGGGCGAGAAACACCACTGCGTCTTCTGCGGCCTCAACGGCACCGCGATGACCTACCGGGCCAAACCCGCCGGGTCCTTTGTGGACGAGGTGCTCGGGCTGGTGCGCCGGCACCGGATCCTCGACGTCACCACGATCGACAACATCCTGCCGAACGAGTTCTACCGGTCGGCGCTGCCGGAACTGGCCGGCGCCGGCCACGACCTGCGCATCCACTACGAGATCAAGGCCAACGCGCGGATCGAGGACGTGGCCGCGCTGCGGGCGGCCGGGGTGTGGGACGTCCAGCCCGGCGTCGAGAGCCTGGTCGACGACGTGCTGCGCCGGATGCGCAAGGGCGTCCGCGGGGCACACAACGTGCGGATGCTGCGCGACGGTGCCTCGGCCGGGCTCACCGTCAGCTGGAACTGGTTGTACGGGTTTCCGGGCGAACGCGCGGCGGACTACGCCGCGGTCGTGGCCCAGCTGCCCGCCCTGGTGCACCTGCAACCGCCCAGTGGTGCGGCACGGATTGCCCTGCAACGGTTTTCGCCGAACTTCGACGACCCGCGCCACGGCTTCACCGAGCGTCGCCCGGCGGCGGGGGTGCGCTTCGTCCACGACATCGACGACCCGGAGCGGCTCGCCGAGCTCGTCTACTCCTTCGACACCCCGGACCAGGGACTCACGGCCGAGGAGGTCGCGCCGCTGGTCGACGCGCTGGCCGCGTGGACCGCGGGCTACGCGGGCAGTGCGCTGATCGCCCGGAGCATCGGCGACGTCGTGGTGATCCGGGACCGGCGCCACGGCTGGGCGCCGGTCGACCACGTGCTCGAGCACCCGCGGGAAATCGCGGCCTGGCGAGCGCTGGAAACCGGTCGCGCCCCGCTCCGGGTCCTCGCCGAACTGAACCACGAACAGCACCACGACTGGGACCCGGACGACTTCGACCACTGGCTTCGCCGGCTCGGGGAGGCCGGCCTGGTCTTCACCGACGGCGATGTGTGGATCACCCTGGCCACCTCACCCGCCGTGGCGGGGAAGGCCCACTTGCCGTTGTCGGTGCTCACGCCGTCCGCCTGAGGAGGAGCCGCATGCGTACCCTGTCCGCTCCGCACCCGGCGTGGCCCGAAACGGTCGACCTCGACTTCGGCCGGATCGACGCCGATCCGGGCGGCGCCCTGCTCGTCGTGGCCGGACTGGCCGCGCGTGCGCAGCGGCTGCGGCTGCCGGAGCCGTTCGCCTTCGGCGAGTGCGCGCACCGCGACGCGACGATGGTGCGCTTGCTCGCCACCGCCGCGGCGGCGTTCGTCCCGGTGGACTGGACCTTGCGGGAGCCGTTGCCGGACACCGTTCCCGAACGCGCGTTGTGCCACCTGCCGCCACCACGGGACGACGGGGAGCTCGGTCGCGGCTGGCGTGCCGCCCACGACGTCGGCAGCTGCACCTACCGGTACGGCCCGGGGTTCGTCCTCATCCACGACACCCGTCCGGGCGGGCCGATCAACCGCGTCCACGTCGAGGCCGGCTGGGTCGACACCTTCCGGACCCTGGCCGGCACGGACCGGCCACCGGCCGACGGCGCGGCGGCGGATCTCGTCGACCAGCTGGCGGCGCACCAGCTCGCCCTGCGGCTGGACGACCGGTACGCCGTCGTGCTGCCCTACCACGCGGATCGGCGTCCGCCACCCGGCCGGGTGGTCCCGCCGGTGCGGCCGAGCCCGTGACCGACGCCTCGCCGGACACGTCGGCGGCCGGGCTGCGCGGGCATCGCGCGTTCCGGTTCCTGTGGACCGCGGACGCCGCCTCCCAGCTGGGTACCGCCGCCGCGACCGCGCTGGTGCCCCTGCTCGCCGCGACCACCCTCGGCGCCACGCCGCTGCAGATGGGCCTGCTCACCGCGGCGGAGACCGTGGCGTTCCTGGTCATCGGCCTGCCCGCCGGTGCCTGGATCGACCGGACCCGCCGCCGCCGCGCGGTGCTCGTCGGCGCCGACGTCGTCCGGGCCCTGCTGTTCTTCGGGCTTCCGGTCGCGGGCTGGACCGGTGTGCTGGACTTCGGGCAGCTGCTCGTCACGGCGGTGCTCGTCGGCGTCGCGACCGTGTTCTTCGACGCCGCCTACCAGGCGTACCTGCCGGTCGTGATCGGGCTGGAGAACCTGGAAACCGGCTACGCGCGCCTGCAGATCACCCTGTCGGTCGCCGCGGCCGCCGGGCCCGGCATCGGCGGCCTGCTCACGCGCGTGCTCGGTGCCGCATCCGGGCTGGTGCTCACCGGGGCGGGCTACCTGGTGTCGGCCGCGCTCCTGTCGCGCGTCCGGGCCGACGTGCCGCCGATCCCGCCGCGGCCGCGAGAGGTGCGGCTGCGCACCGAGATCGCCGAGGGCCTCCGCTACATCGTGCGCCACCGCCAGCTCCGCCCGCTGGCCGTCGCGAGTTCCGTCGCCGCGTTCTTCACCGCGGGCATCATGTCCATGGAGATCCTGTTCTTCACGCACGACCTGCACCTGGACGCGGCGGGCGCGGGCGTGCTGCTGGCCCTGTCGGGAGTGGGCAGCGTCATCGGCGCCGCGACGACCGGCCGCTGGACCCGCCGCCTCGGGGCGGCTCGCGCCAACTGGCTGGTGCCGGTGCTGACGTGGCCACCCCACCTGCTGCTCCCACTGGCCCAGCCGGGCCCGCTCGGCCTGGCCCTGGCCGCGACGGGCATCGTCATCCACGCCGCCGGCGGCACGACCTACAACGTGATCGTGATGACCCGCCGCCAGCACCTGACCCCGGACGCCCTGCGCGGCCGCGTCCACACGAGCATGCGCGTGCTCATCTGGGGAACCATGCCACTGGGCGCACTGGCCGCGGGAGTCTTCGCCGAGTCGACGGGCACGCGCGCGACCCTGACGATCGCCGTCGCCGGAATCCTCATCGCGATCGTGCCCGCGGCCTGGTCCGCCCGCGAGCACCCGGCGCCTTGACGTCCCGCGGGGGAGGTCAGGACAGGTGCCGCGCCGCCGAGATCGAACAGGCCCGTGGCCGGAAGGCCGCGCGCGGGGCGATGCGCCGTACCCTCGACCGGATGGCCGACCTCGTCGAATCGCACTGAGCACCACCGGCGGACCGCATCAGCTGCCGACCACCGCCCGGAGCGACGCGCGGTGGGCCCGGTTCGCGGCGAGGAGCCCGTCGAGCGAGTCACGGGTGTGGACGAGGTCGGCGATGTGCCGGGTCAGCCGGTCGCGTTCCTGCTGCATCCGCGCGAACGCGGCGTCCGAGTTGCCCTCGCTGGGGGACTCGACGCAGGGCAGCAGCTCGGCGATCGTGCGGCTGGACAGGCCGGCGTCGAACAGCCGCTGGATGAAGGCCACCCGCTCGATTTCGTCGTCCGTGTAGTGCCGTTGCCCGCTGGTGCTGCGGGTGCTGGTGAGCAGACCCTGCTGTTCGTAGTAGCGCAGGGAACGCACGCTCACCCCGGCTTGTGCCGCCAGTTCGCCGATCCGCACGACGTCCTCCCGGTGGTGACCAGTGACAGGAAGCGGCTCCTCCGACCGTGATGTCGATCTTAGCCGCGCGACCACGTCGCGGTACTAGTGTCCTGCGCCGGAAATTCGTGAGATATATCGGGCGAGCGAGTCGAGGATCTCTTCGGCAGTCTTCTTCCACACGAACGGCTTGGGGTCCTCGTTCCAGTCCTTGATCCACTCGCGGACGTC
>NZ_JAEBDZ010000064.1:0-10769 GCF_046548675.1 Amycolatopsis sp. cmx-8-4 | reverse complement strand
CGCGACCAGCGAATCAACTGCTCACGCTCGACATCAGCCAACACCAGCTCAGCCTTCGGACGCCCGGTTCTCGACATATCCCCATACTACCCACTTAACTCACGAATTTACGACGCGACACACTAGATGACCAACCGGTCACGATCACCGGCGGCACTGATGGAACAGTGCGAGTCTGGAACCTCGCAACCGGCAAGCAGATCACCACCCTCACCGGCCACACCGGCACGGTGACTGCGGTCGCATACGCCCAACTAGATGACCAACCGGTCACGATCACCGGTAGCACTGATGGAACCGTGCGAGTCTGGAACCTCACTGTGGCCGTTACCGAGTTACCCTCACGCGGTGGTCATATTGCAGATATCAGAGCGGTTGCTTGCGGAGTACTCCACGACCGTCAGGTCGCGGTATCTTGCAGTGAGGATCAGACGACACGCGTCTGGGATCTCGTTACAGGCGAGCAAGTCCAGACCCTCTCCGGTCACACCGACACGGTCACTGCCGTCGCGTGCGGCCAACTCAACGACCGCCCGGTCACCATCACCGGCAGCGCGGACCGGACGGCGCAGGTCTGGGACCTTGCAAGCGGTGAGCGGATCAATACCTTGCCCCTCCGCACCCGGCACGCCAAGGCGGTGACTGCCGTTGCCTATGGTTTGCTTGACGGCCGACCGGTCGCTATCACCGGCAGTAGGGACAAAGTGGCGCGAGTCTGGGACCTTACGACCGGCAAGGTGATTACGGCATTCACCGGCCATTCGGGGCCGGTGAATGCCGTTGCGTACGGCTTGCTTGACGACCGTGCGGTCGCCATCACCGGCAGCGGCGACAAAACTGTCCGAGTATGGGACCTCGCCTCCGGTAAGCAGATAATCTCCTTGCCCCGCCATGCCCGCCACGTCAACGCGGTCACAGCCGTTGCGTATGGCTTGTCCGACGACGGTCCGGTCGCCATCACCGGCAGCGGCGACAAGACTGTCCGAGTTTGGGACCTCGCCACGGGCAAGCAGGTTCAGACCCTCGTCGGCCACATCGACATCGTGACTGCAGTTGCGTGCGGAGTGCTTAACGACCGAGCCGTGGCCATCACCGGTGGCAAAGATCAGACGGTGCGAATGTGGGACCTCACTACCGGCAGTGAGACCGCAATTTTTGACTACCAAGGTCTGACATGGAATACCGTGCTCATTGGTCCTGACGGGGAATTGATCATCGCCGCCGGCTGGGATATCACTGTGCTTGCTCGCAAGCAGTGAATTACATCGGACTGACCGCCACCTTTCACCTGCGCACATGGTGCCAAGGAATGGATGTCGCCGAAATTATGAGCGGCACTACCTCACCAGGCTTCATTGAATGTCGACAACTGACCACCTTCTGAAGCCAAGCCGATAACTGTGACTATGTCATCCCAGTCGGCAAAACGCGGCCCAGACCGTCGTGGCGGCTCTCCGTGCCGCCGGGCTGCGGCCCTCATCCCCGCAGAAACCGCGGAGCACGAACCCGGGTGACCGGTTAGCCCGAGGCGAAGCGCTGTCACCAGTGATGCTCCGGCACCCCCGCCGCCCGCAGCATCTCGAACAGCTCCGTGATGCGCTGGGTATAGGTCGAGGCGGTCGTGAAGATCAGCCGGTGCGCGGCCCGGGAGAGCCCAACGAAGAACGCCGATGTCGACTCCTCCCGATCACGGGCGTACGCCCACCACTGGTCATCGTCGAGGCCGAGGAAGAAGACCGTGTGGTACTCGAGACCTTTGCTCTTGTGAACGGTCATGAGCGCAACGGCGTCGGCAGATTCGAACTCGTCGAACGCTGCGGTCCAGTTCTCGGCCTGACCTGCGACCGCGGCCAGGCGAGCCTGAAACGCATCGAGGATGACCTCGACTTCCTCGCCACGCGCGGCGGATCGGACGTAGCCGGCCAGAGCGTCGGCACCGATCGAGCCGACGACCTCATCGACGGCTGCGCCCGGGTCAGCGGCGTCGACGGGGTTGTCGGCGAGCCAGGCCCGGGTGTTTTTGGCCAGTTGTGAGAGCTCGTCGTGGACATGGCGGATGGCGGTGTCGTCGCCGACGGCGCCGCGCACCTGCCGCAGCAACGCGGATGTCTCGAGCCACACCTGGCCGAGCCCGTCGGGCTGGGCCGCCAGCCGGAGGACACCAAGCAGCAGCCGAGTGACGTCGTTCTTGAGCAGGTCCTGCAGCCGCATCTTCCCGACCGCGGCGTCATCGTTGCGCAGCCGGATCCCGTGCTGGGCCAGCGCCTGGCGGAGCCGGGGTTCGAGGTCGGCGACCTTCTGCCGGGCGACGAACGCGAAGTCGGCCGCGGTCCGGGCGGATTGCTCGATGTCACGCGCGATCCACTCGGCCACGACGGCAGCCTCGCGGGCGAGGTTGGGGAACCGCCACAGGCTGACGGGTTCACCGGCAGGTTCGGCCTCGACCCGGGATTCCGCGCGCACGGTCGCCGGGTCGAGCTTGCCGGCGATGACGTGCTGCAGCGCCACCAGGGGGTCGGTGGACCGGAAGTTCCAGATCAGCGGGCACTCGCGGGCGGAGAACGTGGCGATGAAGCGGGGAACGGCGTCGGCGAGGGCGCCGGCGAAGCCCATGATGCGCTGTTTCCGGTCGCCGACGGCCGTCACCACGGCGTTGGTGCCGAAGGTGGTATCGAGGAAGGAGAACTGCGCGATCGTCGTGTCCTGGAACTCGTCGACGAACACGAACGGGTAGGTGGCACGCAGGGCACGCCGCAGTTGGGGAAGCGTCCGGACCAGAAGCTCGGCCAGCCGGTTGATCATGACGAAGTCGAGGAAGGGAGTCTCGGGGTGCAGGTGGCGTTCCTGCCACCAGCGCCATGCGGCCAAGCCGACGGCGTCGACCGGGTCGTCGGCCGGTGGCTCCAGCGGCAACGGCCAAGCACCGACGACCTCGGCCAGGAAGGTGGGTCTGGGCAGACCGTCCAGGGGCGACGCGCAGGGTGCCGGTCGTGCCGGCGGCGAGGTAGTTGATGAAGTCCCGCTGTTCGCGATCCTTGGGGAAGGTCAGCTCGTAGCGTCCGGGGATGGCCCATCCGGGCGGCAGGGAGGACTTGAACCGGTCGAGCAGGCCTTTGGTGAAGGCGTCGAAGGTCAGGGAAACGAACCGCCCCGCGTGTTCCGGTACGCGCTGCTCGACGCGACGTGCGAGGTTTGCCGCAGCGTCGCGTTTGAAGGAGATCGCGAGGATCCGGTGTGGTGGCGCGCAGAGGCCGGTCTGCAACAGGTAGGCGGCCCGCTGGGCGAGGAACTCGGTCTTGCCCGCCCCAGGCCCTGCGGTGACGGCGGTGCAGCCCTCGTCACGCAACGCCTCCCACGCCGCGGGTTCGAGGTCGTCGATGCCGGTCGGGCGCCAGGCCGCGGTCACCTCTTCGGGTACATGGGGACCGGTTGGTGGGTTCACAGCTGCAGCTCCGCGCGGATGGCGTCGATGAGGGCAGTGAGGGGTTCGGGGCCGTGTCGTAGTTGCTCGTCGGTGAGGCGGGCCAGAGCGCGCAGGTGCGAGCTGGGTTTGGAGCGGCTCAGGAACAGGTACCGGTACCACCGCAGATTCTCGTGCAGCTCCCCTGCTGATTCGGCGTCGTCGGGGTTCCAGAACTTGTGCTCCAAGCCCTCCTGGCCCAGCACGGCTTCCCGGGCATCGCTTTCGCGCGGACCGGTCTGCCCGTCGTCGAGCTGGGTGTAGGCATCGGGGAAGGTGGTGAGCATGGCGTAATCGAGATCCAGCGGTTCGCTGAAATAGACGTTGTGGCCGCGCAAGTGCGTGACTAGCGGCGCCAGCTGGGCCATCGTGAGGTCGTCGGTGATCTCCTCGACTCGGGAGAACCCGTCGAGTCCGGCGAACACGTCGGTGCCGTAGTCGACGAGCCTGGTGCAGGCATCGCGCAGCCGGCCGCCGCCCCCGCCGGCACGGCCGAAGTCCAGGTCGAGCAAAGTCGCGTGCGGGATGTCGAGATCGGTCAGCAGACGCCAGAAGTGGTTGGTGTGCCGTCCGCCGAGCGGGACCATCGCCACGAACGACGGATCGAGCGCGACGCCCGCAGCCTGGGCGATGCGGGGGATGACCAGTTCCTCGGAGTCGCCCTCGCCCAGGACGACGAACTTGGCGAAATACAGCTCCGGGTGCGCCCGGACCGCTTCCCGGACGTACTTTCCCTCCTCGGATTCGCCCGGCGGCAGCAGGATCGGCCGCACCCGGGCCGTGGCCGTCATCCGATCGGTACGGAAGTAGCGCAGTTGCTCCGGCGCGATGCGGTGCAGCACGCTCGCCGCGTGGCTGGCGATGACCGCTTGCATGCGGGAGCTCCTGCTCAGGCCCTGCAGCAGGGTGATGATGCGGGACAGGTAGAACGGGGCCAGGCTGTTCTCCGGCTCTTCGACCGCCACGAGGGTCAGGCATGGCAGGTGCGCCGAACCGAGGTCAAACTCCTTCGCCCGAGCTCCGGAGGCGACTCCGGCCTCGATGTCGAGAGTGGCTCCCAGCAGCGCGAGGTGCAGCAACGAGCGCTGGCCATCGCTGAGCTCGCGTGCCGGGCGGGCCCGCCCGGTCGGGTCGGGCTGGAATACGAGCTCGGTGTTGGCCAGGAGCTGGGCGAAGTCGCTCTCAAGCGGCCGGAAGCGCGGCTCGGCGTGGGTGCCGGCGTCGTGCAGCTCCTGCCACCGCCGAGCCAGGACGTTCTCGACCGCGAAGGTCGCCGGCTCCTGGTGGAAGGTCGTGGCCAGCTCGGCGGCAGCGTGCTCCACCTGCCCGCGCAGCTCGCTCGACCAGCGGGCGGCCCGCCACAACCGCCCCTTCAGGAACGCGGTGACCTGCCGTGCACCGTCACGTGAGGCGGGGACGTAGAGCATCTGGATCCGGGCGCGTTCGGCCGCGGGCAACGGCACACAGTCCTCGTCGTCGTAATCGGCCTCGAGCGTGCGGACGATCTGGCGGGTTTCGGTGGCCGCACCCTCGAGGGTCCCGTCTGCCTCCCATGTCGCGTCCAGCGCGATGCGGCATTTCAGGACGCCGTCGTCGGAGGCGGCCATGCGATGGAAGAACTCGGGGACGGCGTCTTTGCCGGTCGGGTCGTCGACCTCCAGCTCGGGAAACCCCAGCACCACCTCGATCCGCAGCGTCCGCTTCTCCGGTGCGGTCTGCTCGGTGGCGGGGACGTGGAAGTCGCCGGGACGGATCGTCCGGTCGTCGGCGGTCAACCCGAACAATCGCTGCAGGGCTCGGCAGCCGGCCGTCTTGCCGGAGCCGTTCGACCCGATGAACGCGGTCAGCCCTGTCGCCAGGTCGATGTCGACCTGGTCCGGCCCGAAGCATTGGAAGTTCTGCAGGCTGAGGCGCTCGACGTACATTCGGGGATCCTGACGCTCGGGAACGGTGAGCACCGCCCGTGAGGACCGCGCAGGTACCAAGACGATGACGAGCTACCTCCTGTTACGCCTTTTGGCTCATCTCCACGCGGGGGTGGCCTACAACCAATTGTCCCCCGTCGAGCTGTCGATGATGGCGACTGGAACTCGAGTACCGGCATCAAGGGACGCTTCACGCAAGCCCGCGCTGCGCGGCGTGCGCACTTTAAGCTCCGAGGTTATGACTGGGCGCCGCAAGTCGATTGACCGCGCCGCCGGCGACGACGGACCGTCAGTCCACCTGCGGTCGCGGTCGATCCACTAGCCAGCAGCCCGGCCGCTGCAAGTGGTGAGACCAATACGAGCACCACCAGGACAGCCGCCACGATGGCCAGCATGGATACGGCGGCCGGGACGAGCCACCGAGCGAGGCGCAGGACATTGCCCGTCCGCTCGCGATCGGCGACCACGTAGCCGATCCAGCCGTGTGGATGTGCTGGCTCCGCCAACTTTCTGGCCTTCACCATGATCGTTCCCGGGCGGGGTTCGCGCCTTCGCGTGGCGCAGACCGCAGGCTCGGAATGTGGATCAAGCGCCGGAGTGGATGCCACAGTTGCGCCAATTTCCCGGACTGACTTCCAGCCAGGTCTGAGCAGAAAAGTTCTCCATCCACGACTCGTTCGATGATGGGCAGCAACATGACGGCGCACTCAGTCAACTGTCGCGACGCCTCTGATACGTCGGTCATGTCAAGCAACTCGACGCTGAGCATCTTAGCGCGCACGATCGTCTCGTCGGCGCACCGCTGAATGCTCGCGCCCCGATCCTGCCATTCGGGACAATCGGCCACTTCCAACTTGTCTCCTTGCATGACTCCTGCTTTTTCATCGGCGTCGTAAATGGATCGCGAAGCGGGCGCCAAGACCGACCGAAACGCAGCAATCGACCTTGCTACACCGCCAAGGCCGCGACGGCCACCGTCCGCTCGCGCGGCGTCACGTTTTTGTCGCACAAGCCGACAGGAGCCCGGCAGCACACGCGGCTTCGAACCCAACCACGCCGAAAACCGAAGAATTTTCATTCCAGACCTCTCGCCAATCGATGCAAGCCCGTACCAGCAGCTTCGGCAAGCTTCACTCAAGTCCGCAGCTATTCGGTATGCCAAGACAAGATCGCAAAGGACTACAGTCGGCGTCGCCGCCGCGAGCGCACAGCAGGTAGCCGGTACCATCATGAGCCACCCTTGACTTCGACAGTTCAAGTGACCTTCCTCAGAAGCAGCGGAAGGACACACGAAAGAGGAGTTACACAGATGAACCGGCAGCAGGTCACACCGGCCGACTGGTCGCGATGGAGGCACTATGTCTCCGGCAGCGAGAACGAAGACCTAGCGGAAGTCTTCGAGAATATACGAAAACAGACAACAGCTAACACAAAGGCAAAATGGGCCCGCGATGAGCGGACTCGAACTTTTTGCGATCTTGCGTTACATTTGCTTTACCAGCACCACATTATGCGCACCCCGAGGCAAGTGACCGACGAAGTTAAAATATTCGCCAACGTTCAAGCCGCCCACCTTGCCGATCACGCACAGTCCGGCTTCTTCGACGACCGCGATTTTGCAGACTCCCTAAGCGTTGATCGATTCAGTGCAACCTGGGGACATCAGGGCGCATTTTTTCAAGATCTCATCGCCTACCTATTCCGCCCTGAACCATACCTTCGCCGCGTCAGGGAAATGCATCCAGGACTCATCGAGATGGCAGGCGACCTGACACTTGAACAATGGATTAAACGGACAGGAAAGATCGAAATCGAATCACTTAGAAGCAACCCGATGGTGTCACTTCACACCTTCATCGAAACGGTGCTTCCGACAGACCCTTTAGTTCGCAGTCGGGTAGCATCACTTCGTTCGACCCTACTTCAGCAATGGGCCACCCTTTACGAGCGAGTATTCTCAGCATACGGGTTATCTTTTCGTTCTGGTCGCAGCATCACCTTCAATGACCTCGCCGCAAAGTTCTCAACGATCGCCTGTGGGGCTTTTGTACGCTCGCAAACCAGGGACGATGCCGCCTCCAGCATCGACGGCGATATCCTGGGGCAACTAGTTGTGGACCTACTTCCGGCGTTCTTCGAAATCAGCTCAGCAGAGGTCGAAACACGCCTCCCCAGATAGCCTGTCACCTCGCCGTTCACTCCTAACAAGATCAGCGATCAGAGCCAGCACACCGTGAGGGATTCGACCACGCACCGAACACCGCCGGCACCCCGCCACGCGATCCCGCACCGATATCGGCAGATGTTCTCCTCGACCATCGGCCAGGCCTCGGATAACTGGTGGCACTGCTTACCTGTACGGACCGGATCAGTTCCTCGATCAACGCCCACTGGTCGTCCGAGAGCAACTGAAACCGCGACACGACCGGCAGTATCCCAGCGACTCACCGGAATATTTGCCACCACGCCCTAGTTGCAGGCTTTCTGCGGCATGGAGTGCCCCGGCACTGGTCGAGGCGATGTAAGCAGCGACATTTACGACGGTCACGCTGGTGACTGACCATGGCCGGACGGACCTAATTTTTGGATTCGGCGGAGCCATTGGGAGCGTTTGGGCCCTCGGATTGTTCGTGGCCGAAGAGTTGCAAGCAGCGGTTTCCGAGTCTCGTTATGCCGTGTGCATCGGTGTTCGCCATGCCGTCCCAGGTCCCGTCGCCCAAAGTTCGCAACGCGCCGTGTCGAACGAGCGCCGCCAGCACCCCGTCAAGAAAACCGTCGTAGTCGGGCAGAGCCAGCGCAAGATGGGTCCGTTCCCAACCGCGGTGTCCGCCGGGGTTGGACCACATCGATTTCGGAGGCTCCGGTTGCTCAGCGATCAGTTTCAGCACGACGACGTGTGGTGCTTCCAGGTCGTTCACCATCGAGGCTAGCAGCCTCGCTTCGTCAAGGTGGCTGTCGCTGCGCAGGCCATCGGCGAGGATCTGGCCGAGGGCCTGGATCTTGTCCTCCATCGAGGTCCTCGCGGCTGCTTCCAGGACCTGGGCGAGCAGTTCGAGGCGAGCGTCATGACCAACTGCCCGCTCTACGAGGATGTCGAGGCCTACGTCCAGGAGGTCGGCGGCGTGTTCGAGCGACCGCGCCGCGCGGTCCCCGCGGCGCTCTCCTGCTCGGGTCCACACCTGTTGCAGATACTTGAGCACTGGTGCGCTGCCACCCACCAGCGTCGCCCCAACAGGGTTCGCACCAAGTGCGACACTCGCCAACGTGGCGAGCGCTCCGAGCGCAGCGTCTTGACCTGCCCCCGAAGCAGCCTTGCCTATTTTGTCACGCTTCGTCATCGTCACTCCTGCCCAGATACGTCTACTGGTCGCTGTGGCTAGTTGGCAAATTTTGGAGGCCGCTGCTCAGTCGTGAGCAGCGGCGTGAGGTTCGAGCGGAACAGGTGACCCCTTCGCCCTGAGTTGCTCGTACCAGCAGTCCGGGTAGTCGGTGAGCGCCAGTTCCTCCAGCGCCATTTGCTACAGGTCGGTCAACGCGGCGAGGGCTCTGTCTCGTCCACACCAACGTAGTCGAGCGCATGCCAAGGAATGTGACGCCTGGCATCCAGGTAACAGCGCCGGGCTCAAGCCGTCCGGCCGATCCTGCGCTGATCGGACCGGCCGCGACGCCGTAACGCCGCGACTCACACGGGCGACTACGTCTGCGCTGCGTGCGTGGACCGCACTCGCCTGAGACGCCGGAGGAACTGTGCTGATCGGATCGGGACGACGATGGCTGTGGACGGCCTTGATCGCCTTCGGGCTGGTGCTCGGCAGCCTCATCGCGGGACCCGCACCCGCTCTGGCGATCGGTACCTACAACAACGCCACCATCGCCGACAAAGCGCTGACCTACGTCGGCCAGTGGGGCGGCAACGCCTGCGCCGAAGCGCAGAAGCCCGGCGATTCCGGCGGTCAGTGCCGGGCCTTCGTCAACTGCATAGTCTGGATGGTCAGCGGCCACAGCCAGAACCTGGGCGGAAGCGAGTACTACCAGCCGTTCCTGGCCGCCGGCGGCGTGCGGATCACCGACCAGGCACAGCTGGTCAAGGGTGACATCGTCCAGGTCGGCCAGGGCACGCACACTTTCATCGTCGTCGGCCCCGTGAGCAGCAACACCTGGGACGTGGTCGATTCCAACGCGAGCGGCACCGAAACGGTCGCTCGCTACCAGCGGACGTTCGTGCTCGACGACACCACGCGGGCCTACCGAATGGGATCCGCCGGCATCGGATCCGCCCGAGCCGCCTTCCAAGCCAACACCTCGACGCTCTACACCTACGACAGCCCGGGTGGAGCCATCAGCACCAACCAAGGGATGGCCGCGGGCACGAACCCGTCGATCACGGCACTCGCCGGCGGCGGCTACGAGGAAGCCTTCCAGGCCAACATGGGTCACCTGTTCGTGGCCGGGTCGCTGGGTACGTTCGATACCGGCTTGGGCATGGCGGCCGGGACCAGCCCCAGCATCACCGCCACAGCTGGCGGGTACCGGATCGCCGTCCAGGCCAACACCGGCACACTGTTCCTGTACACCTGGAGCAACGGCACCGCGGCCGCCAACGATCTCGGCCAGGGGATGGCCCCCGGCACCAGCCCGGCCATCGCTGCGCTCGCGGGCGGCGGCTACCAGGTGGCGTTCCAGGCCAACACGGGCAGCCTGTTCTTCTACGGCAACAACCAGACCGGCAACACCGGACAGGGCATGGCACCGGGTACCAGCCCCGCCATCGCGGCATCGTCCGCGGGCGGCTTCCAGGTCGCATTCCAGGCCAACACCGGCAACCTGTTCACATTCTGGTCGGGAAGCGGCGCGGCCGACACAGGATACGGCATGATGCGCGGCACGAACCCGGCTGTCGCGGCCCTGCCCAACGGGTTGTACGAGCGGGCGTTCCAAGCGAACACGGGCCACCTGTGGGAATACGGGTCCGGTGGTACCGGCGACCGGGGCCAGGGTATGAGCGCGGACTCAAGCCCCGCCATCTCGGCCAGCGCGGGCGGCTTCTCGATCGCCTTCCGCGCGAACACCGGGACGCTGCACGTCGCGTCGCCGAGTGGCATCACCAATACCGGCCAAGGGCTGGCCGCCGGCACTAGCCCCGCTATCGCCAGTTGAGCCGAGCTCGTCCTTCCCGGCACTACCGGGACCCGCCCGACTCGGAACACGCTCTGCTACTGGCAGGAACGCCCCTGCACATTCCGGCGATTGCGACAGCTCCCTGGACGCTGTCGGACTTCGACTTCGCCGCGCAGCCCGGGGTCGACGAGAAGCTGATCCGGGACCTCGCGACGTTGCGTTTCCTCGACGACGCCTCGAATGTTCTGTTCGTCGGGCCGCCCGGG
>NZ_JAEBDZ010000063.1:0-11911 GCF_046548675.1 Amycolatopsis sp. cmx-8-4 | reverse complement strand
CAAGCTGGCCGCCGCCGCGGCGGACTCCGGCGCGCTGCCCGTCATCACCACCGTGCGGGGCTATGGCTACCGCTTGGAGCAGCCGGTTCCGCAGGGGACGTGACCGTTCTTGCCGGACGTTAACCTTTCCCTAGCACGCCGAGAACTTCCGCCCTTATAGCGTGAGGGCGACGAATCCGGACCACCAGCTCGAGGACGTGCGATGGCTGATCCCGTCTCAGCGGGCGAGGGCGCCCCACCCGGGGCGATCCGCTGCTCGGACGGAGAACGCGAACAGACCCGGTCGCGGCTGGCCCAGGCCGCCGGGGAAGGGCGCATCACGGTCGAGGAGCTGGACGACCGCCTGGCGCTCGTCGCCGCGGCGCGGTTCCGGCACGAGCTGGACGCGGTCGCCGCCGACCTCCCTCGATCGGGAAGGCCGCCAGGTGCGGCCGCCGGGTGGCTGCCCATCCTGGCCACCGCACGACGGCAGCTGAGCGCGGACGCGACGGCGCTCGTCGGCCGGGGGCAGGTCGCCGTGAGCCAGCGACGTCGCTGGGCGGTGTTCATCACCGCGGTCGCGGTGGCGCTGATCTTCACAGCGCTCGTCCTGGCCGCGGTGCACGGATTCGGCGACGAAGGGTTCGACCACCACGAACTCGGGCGAGGCTGAGGCCCGGCACTCTGCTTTCCCGTGCGATCCTTTGCGGATCGTGCACCAGACCGGGCGGACATCCGGACCGACCCCCCACGAGCCGGGTGTCCGCCCTCCTCCTCAGAAAGAACAACTCCTTGAGCGTGATCGACATCGGCCAGTCCGTGATCCTCGGCGTCGTGGAAGGGCTGACCGAATTCCTGCCCGTATCGTCCACGGGCCACCTGAAGATCGCGGAAGGACTGCTCGGCATCCCCGTCGACGACCAGTCCGTCGTCGGCTTCACGGCGGTGATCCAGGTCGGCGCGATCGCCGCCGTGCTCGTCTACTTCTTCCGCGACATCGCCCGGTTCGCCGGCGCGTGGGGCCGCGGGCTCGTCAACGCCGAGGCCCGCCAGGAACACGACTACAAGTTCTCCTGGTGGGTCATCTTCGCGACCATCCCGATCGTGGTCGCCGGACTGCTGTTCCAGTCGCTGGTCAAGGGCCCTTTGGCCTCGCTGTGGGTCGTTGCGGCTTCGCTGATCGGGGGAAGCGTGGTCATGTGGCTCGCGGACCGGTTCGGCACCGGCAAGCGCGCCGAAGCCGATGTCACGCTGCCCGACGCGATGGTCGTGGGCGCCTCGCAGATCCTGGCGCTGCTCTTCCCAGGATTCTCGCGATCCGGGGCGACGATCTCGACGGGCCTGCTCCGCGGTCTTGACCGGGTCGCCGCGACACGGTTGTCGTTCTTCCTGTCGATCCCCGCGTTGACCGGCGCCGGGCTGTACGAGCTGAAGGACGCGCTGGGCGGCAGCATCGACGTCGTGCCGCTGGTCGTCGGGACCGTGGTGTCGTTCGCCGTGGCGTACGGGGCCATCGCATGGCTGCTGAAGTTCGTGGCCGGCCACACCTTCACGGCGTTCGTCGTCTACCGGGTCATCATCGGTGTCGCGCTGCTGGGCCTGCTGGGCACCGGCGTGCTCAACGGCTGACCGGCTCAGGGTGCCGTGCGCTGCACCTCGACCTCCGCGTACGGCGACGGTGCGGCGAGCAGCGCGGCGGGGCGTCCGCTGACGGCGTGGTCGACGAACGCGCCGAGGTAGGCGTTGACGATGGCGAGGGCGACGTCGCCGTCGATGGGGCCGAGCGCGAGCAGGAAATCGGTCGGCGCGGCGAGGTAGTAGGCGCCGTAGTCGGTGAAGTCGAAGTGCTCGGACCCGACGAGCCGGTAGCACCAGACGGCTCCGGTGCCGGCGTTCACCAGCGACCGGGCCGCGTCCAGGTCGGCCTGGTCACCCGGAGCGCTCGGCTCGCAGGTTCCCGTGACGCAGGAGTCCTGGCTGCCGATGAGCAGCAGCGGCTTGGTGAGCCCGGAGTGGACGACGGCGCCGTACTGGGTGCCGTCGAGATCGACGGCGCCGGCGCAGTGCGGGTCGGACCGGCAGGCTTCGAGGGCCGCGGCGCCGCCGAAAGAATGTCCGATGTAGACGGTCGCGGCGGTGTCGACGTGACCGGTGAACCGGCCCTGCGTCTGAAGTCCCGCGATCTGCGCCGCGGCGAAGCGAGCGTCGGCCGCCCAGACGTCGACCAATCGGTCGCCCGCGACCTGCGCCTGCCCGGCGTGCAGGTCGGCGGTGTCGAACGCCGAGGGGTTGCCCGCGTCGTCGGATGGCACGGCGGTGCCGTTGAGGACGGTCAGGTTCGCGCTGTAGGTGGGAGTGACGCCCGCGACCAGATACCCTTGGGAGGCGAGGTTTTCCGCGATCGTGGTGTACTGCGGCGCGGCGAAGCCCAGCCCCGGTTCAAGCACGACGACGGGGAACCGGCCGGCCGCGACCGGGACGTCGGCGACCGCGTGGACGTGGACGTCGTCGAAGCCGGTCTCGCTCCACGCCAGTGCGCCGTCGAGATGGAGCCCCGCCCACGCTCCGGGCACGTACGGCGCGGTCCCGGCCTCGGCCGCCGGAGCGGCGGGGTACCAGAGCCAGACCGACAGCCGCCGTGGTGAGCCGGGTCGCGGTGCCAGCGGGTCGAGGCGGGCGTGGTCGGTCCACTCGATGATGGTGCGGCCGACGGGGTAGGGGCCGGTCGGCGCGGGCAGGGTGACCGGCTGCGACGCCCGGATCGCGGCGTAGCCGACGTAAGCGCCGAGCCCCACGATGATCAGCAGGGCCACGACGAGCAGGATCCGCAGCGTGCGAGCCATGGCGCGAATGATACACGCTGCGTACTACGTGACGCGTACTATATTCGCGAGGTGCCCGACAGCGCCGAGACCAAGACGTGGGCGATTTCGGCCACCGCCGCGGTGACGGCCTGCCGAGTGGGGAGTCCAGCTCCCGCAGGGCCGACGTGCTTCGGCCGGCCAGGCGCACCGGCTCACCGGGCTGGGCGCAGCCTTCGAGCTCGAGCGAGAGCGCCTGGTCCCCGGCGAAGATGAGGTGGCCGGTGGCGGTCTCGAGTTTCGCGGTGTCCGGTGGGCCGGACCGCTCGACGACGGGCGCCTCGTGCCCCTCCGCGATGAGGCTCCATCGCGGCCTGGACGATGTTCTCCCCGTGGGAGGCCAGGTCGTTCAAGCTGCGCAGGCGGGTGCCGGGTTCCCCGTGAGCCGCCCGTCCGGCAGCAGTTCGGCGACGCGCTGCAAGGCGTTCATGGCGTGCCACGCGGCCACGACCAGCGGATCGAGCTCCGACGCGTCCTCCGCCAGCATCGCCGGACCCAGCTGGGCGGCGAAAGAGGAGAACATGAGCGAGAGTGTGCTCGGCGCGACCCTGTCCGCCGGCTCCACGGCAGCCGAGGGGATCCGCTGCTCGGATGCGGAACGTGAGCAGGTCCGGGCCGTCCTCTACGCCGTGGTCGGCGAAGGTCGCTTGACGATGGACGAGGTCGAGGAACGGCTGGCCCGGATCGAGGCGGCCCGTTTCCGCCACGAACTCACCGGCGTGACGGCGGATCTGCCCGGCCCGGATCGGAACGAGCCCGAACGGCTGGCGGCCGATCCTGGCGGCTTCATCCTCGCCATCGGGTGTGTTTCGACCTCGTCCGCATCGAGGAGCCAGTTGAAGTAGGTCTGCAACGCCCGGTAGTTGTTGTTGGCGTTGCCGGGGCTGGTCGTCGCCAGGCGCGAGGATCGGCGACCTCGGGCGGTGCGATGGGCTCTGCGAGCCATACGTGGAGCTTCCGGGCGACGTCGGTGTAGCACCGGATCGTCTTGGGGCTCTTGTTCTCGGATTCCAGTGTCATCGACCACTCGTCGATGAGGGCCTTTGCCCAGGCTGGAGCGGGTGTGGCGGCTGGCTGCGTCCTCATGTGCTCACTCTCGAAGCGAAGTGTCACTGAACGCTGTGCTAGCACCCGGGCCGCGTCCGACGGCACGAAAAAGGGCTGGACCCGCAGGTCCAGCCCTTGTGGTCGGGATGACAGGATTTGAACCTGCGACCCTTCGCTCCCAAAGCGAATGCGCTACCAAGCTGCGCCACATCCCGGTCCCACCCCCAGGGGGGTGTGCGATCAGCCTAGCGGGTCACGCTAAGCTGACCTCGCACCCGGGTACCTCGGGGGCACGCGGGTGTAGCTCAATGGTAGAGCCCTAGTCTTCCAAACTAGCTACGCGGGTTCGATTCCCGTCACCCGCTCCAACGGCCGAGGCGGCGTCCGCCTCGAGCTTGGCGGCTATCACGTCCAGCAGCTTGTCCGTGTCCACCGGCTTGGTGATGTAGTCGTCCGCGCCGCTGGCCAGGGTCCTTGCCCGGTCCTCTGCGGTGGCTTTCGCGGTCACCGCGATCACCGGGAGGTCGGCGTTGGCCGCTTCCGCTCGGATGGCCGCGATCGTCGCGTTGCCGTCCAGTTCCGGCATCATCACGTCCATCAGGACCAGGGCCGTGTCCTCGTGGCGCTCCAGGGCGCGGATGCCGTCGACGCCCGTCTCGGCGTAGACGACCTCCAGGCCCGCCTGCTCCAGGACCGCGGCCAGGGCGAAGACGTTGCGCAGGTCGTCGTCGACGATCAGGACCTTTTCGCCCTGGAAGCGCTTCGGGGCGATGTCGGGGGCGGCCACCAGGACCGTGCTGGGGACCGGCGGCAGCCTGGGTGATGACAGCGCTGTCACGGCCGGGTCGACCAGGTTCGACGCCGCCACCGGGAGGTACAGGGTGAACGTCGACCCGGCGCCCGGCTCGCTGATCACGCGCAGCTCGCCTCCGAGGAGTTCCGTGAGCTGCTGGCTGATGTTGAGGCCCAGGCCGGTGCCGCCGTACTTGCGGCTCGTGGTGCCGTCCGCCTGGCGGAACGCCTCGAAGATCACCGCCAGCTTCTCCTCGGGGATGCCGATGCCGGTGTCCTCGACGGCGAACGCGATGATGCCGGGCGCGTTCCGCAGCGCCTCCTGCTCGACCTCCGCCGGGTCGGCCGCGCGGATGTGCAGGCGGACGCTGCCCTCGTCGGTGAACTTCGCCGCGTTCGAGAGCAGGTTGCGCAGGATCTGCTGGAGGCGGTGCTCGTCGGTGTGGACGCTGCCCGGCACCGGCGGGTCGATGTGGACGGCGAACTCCAGGCCCTTGTCGGCCGTGAGCGGGCGGCACAGCGACTCGACGTAGTCCACCAGCTCCGGCAGCGTGATATCCGACATCTGCATGTCGAGCCGGCCGGCCTCGACCTTGGCCAGGTCGAGGATGTCGTTGATCAGCTGCTGCAGGTCGGAGCCCGCCGCGTAGATCGTCCGGGCGAACTGGATCTGCTTCTCGGTGAGGTTGCCCTCGGGGTTCTCCGACAGCAGCTTCGCCAGGATCAGCGCGCTGTTCAACGGTGTCCGCAGCTCGTGCGACATGTTCGCCATGAACTCGGTCTTGTACTGCGACGCGACCGTCAGCTGCCCGGCGCGCTCCTCGAGCTCCTGGCGGGCCTGCTCGATCTCGCTGTTCTTGACCTCGATGTCGCGGTTCTGCTGGGCCAGCAGCGCGGCCTTTTCGGCCAGCTCGGTGTTGGACCGCCGCAGCTCGCCCTGCTGGGCCTGCAGCTGCTCGGACCGCGCGCGCAGCTCCTGCGCCAGCCGCTGCGACTCGGTCAGCAGCGCCTCGGTGCGGGAGTTCGACAGGATCGTGTTGACGTTGACGCCGATCGTGTGGCGCAGCTGCTCCAGCAGGTCCTGGTGGACGGTGCTGAACTCGTTGACCGAGGCCAGCTCCAGCACCCCGAGCACCTCGCCCTGGAACAGCACCGGCAGCACGATGAGGTTGACCGGGGACGCCGAGCCGAGCCCGGACGACACCAGCGCGTACTCCGGCGGCGCGTGGTGGACCAGGATCGTGCGGTGGTCGACGGCGGCCTGGCCGATCAGCGACTCGCCGATCGCGAACCGCAGGCCGGCGCGGGACTGGGCGAGGCCGTAGGCGGCGATGCACTCCAGCACCGTGCCGTCGCGGTCGTCGTCGCGGGCCAGGAAGAACGCGCCCTGCTGGGCGCGCACCAGCGGCGCCAGCTCGGACAGGATGAGCGCGCCGACCGACGCGAGGTCTCGGTGCCCCTGCATCCGGCCGGACAGCTGGGCGAGGTTCGTCTTCAGCCAGTCCTGCTCGGTGTTGGTCCGCGTCGTCTCTTTGAGGTTCGCGATCATCTGGTTGATGTTGTCCTTGAGGTCGGAGACCTCCCCGGACGCGTCGACCGTGATGTGCCGGGTCAGGTCGCCCGCCGTCACCGCGGTGGCGACCTGCGCGATCGCGCGGACCTGCGTGGTCAGGTTCCCGGCCAGCTGGTTCACGCTCTCGGTGAGCCGCTGCCAGGTGCCGGACACGCCGTCGACCTCGGCCTGGCCGCCCAGCTGGCCCTCGGTGCCGACTTCGCGCGCCACGCGCGTGACCTCGGAGGCGAACGCCGAGAGCTGGTCGACCATCGTGTTCATGGTCGTCTTCAGCTCGAGGATCTCGCCGCGGGCGTCGACGTCGATCTTCTTCGTCAGGTCGCCCCGCGCGACGGCCGTGGTGACCTGCGAGATGTTCCGCACCTGGCTGGTCAGGTTGTGGGCCATGAAGTTGACGTTCTCGGTCAGGTCCTTCCAGGTCCCGGCCACGCCGGGGACCCGCGCCTGGCCGCCGAGGATGCCTTCGGTGCCGACCTCGCGCGAGACGCGCGTGACCTCGTCGGCGAACGCGCGCAGCGTCTCGACCATGCCGTTGAGCGTCTCGGCCAGCGCCGCGACCTCGCCTTGGGCGACGATCGAGATCTTCTTCGACAGGTCGCCGTTGGCCACGCCGGTCGCCACCGTGGCGATGCTGCGCACCTGGTCGGTGAGGTTGGTGGCCATGACGTTGACGTTGTCGGTGAGGTCCTTCCACGTGCCCGCGACGCCGCGGACCGTGGCCTGGCCGCCGAGCTTGCCTTCGGTGCCGACCTCGCGCGCGACGCGCGTGACCTCGTCCGCGAACGCGGACAGCTGGTCGACCATCGTGTTCAGCGTGGTCTTGAGTTCCAGGATCTCGCCGCGGGCGTCGACCGAGATCTTCTGGGTCAGGTCGCCCTTCGCGACGGCCGACGTCACCGTGGCGATGTTGCGGACCTGGTCGGTCAGGTTGTTCGCCATGAAGTTGACGTTGTCGGTGAGGTCCTTCCAGGTGCCGGCGACGCCGGGCACGGTGGCCTGGCCGCCGAGCTTGCCTTCGGTGCCGACCTCGCGGGCGACGCGGGTGACCTCGTCCGCGAACGCCGAGAGCTGGTCGACCATCGTGTTGAGCGTGGTCTTGAGTTCCAGGATCTCGCCGCGGGCGTCGACCGCGATCTTCTGCGTCAGGTCGCCGCGCGCGACGGCCGTCGCGACCTGGGCGATGTTGCGGACCTGGGTGGTCAGGTTGTTCGCCATGAAGTTCACCGAGCCGGTGAGGTCGCGCCAGGTGCCGGCGACGCCGGGGACCTGCGCCTGCCCGCCCAGCTGACCCTCGGTGCCCACCTCGCGGGCCACGCGGGTGACTTCGTCGGCGAAGGCGGACAGCTGGTCCACCATGGTGTTCATGGTCGTCTTCAGCTCGAGGATCTCGCCCCGGGCGTCGACGGTGATCTTCTGCGTCAGGTCGCCCTTCGCCACGGCCGTGGTCACGTGGGAGATGTTGCGGACCTGGTCGGTCAGGTTGTCGGCCATCCCGTTGACCGAGTCGGTGAGGCTGCGCCACGTCCCGGCCGCGCCGGCCACCTCGGCCTGGCCGCCGAGCTTGCCCTCGCTGCCGACCTCGCGCGCGACGCGGGTGACCTCCCCGGCGAACGCCGAGAGCTGGTCGACCATCGTGTTGAGCGTGTTCTTCAGCTGCAGGATCTCGCCGCGGGCGTCGACGTCGATCTTCTTCGTCAGGTCGCCGTTGGCCACCGCCGTGGCCACCTGGGAGATCCCGCGGACCTGGTCGGTCAGGTTGTCGGCCATCAGGTTGACCGAGTCGGTGAGGTCGCGCCACGTCCCGGCGACACCCGGCACCTGGGCCTGCCCGCCGAGCTTGCCGTCGGAGCCGACCTCGCGGGAGACGCGGGTGACCTCGTCGGCGAACGAGGAGAGCTGGTCGACCATCGTGTTGATGGTGTTCTTGAGCTCCAGGATCTCGCCGCGGGCGTCGACGTTGATCTTCTGGGTCAGGTCGCCGCGCGCGACGGCCGTGGTGACCTGCGCGATGTTGCGGACCTGCTCGGTGAGGTTGTCGGCCATGAAGTTGACGGAGTCGGTGAGGTCGCGCCAGGTCCCGGACACGCCCGGCACGACCGCCTGGCCGCCGAGACGTCCCTCACCCGCGATCTCGCGGGAGAGCCTCGTCACCTCGACGGCGAAGCGGGTCAGCTGCGCGATCAGGCCGTTGACCGTCTTCGCCAGGGTCGCGTAGGCGCCCTGCAGCGGGCGGCCGTCGATGGTGAGGGTCATCGGCTGGGACAGGTCGCCGTCGGCGACGCCGCCGAGCACGCGCTCCAGCTCGATGGCCGGGCGCGTGAGGTCCTCGACGAGGCCGTTGACGGCGTCGACGGCGGTGGTCCAGCCGCCGGGGCCGACCTCGGTCTCGAGCCGTTCGAGCAACCTGCCTTCCTGGCCGACCGCCGTGCGCACCCGCAGCAGCTCGCTCACGAGCCGCTGGTTGCGCTCGGCGATGTCGTTGAAGGCGGCGGCGAGCTGCGCCGAGACGCCGTCGCCGTGCGGCACGATCCGCCGCCGGAAGTTGCCGTCCCCGAGATCCCGCACCGCCACGAGCAGCCGCTCCAGCGCCGCCGCTTCGCCCTGGGATTCCGTTGTCATGTGTGCCGACCCTCTCCACCACGCATGCGCCAGCCATGGTCGTCGACCCAGCGTGCCATGATTCGCCCTACACTTCGAGCCAGTCCGCCCGCTCACGCGGTAGCCGTGCGACAGCAGTCCGGAGGCAGGAGGTCCGTGCATGGTGTCACGTCCGGCTCCGGCGTCGGCAGCCCTGCCGCCGACGGCCGGCGGTGACGTGCCGCCGGGGTTCGACGCCTTCGGCCGGGCCGTTCTCGAGGACGTGCGGGACGCGGTGTTCCTGCAGGACGCCGCGGGTGTGCTGCGCTGGGCGAACCCCGCCGCGCGGATGCTGACCGGCGACATCGAGCCGAAGCTGCACCCGGTCGCCGAGACCCCGACATCCGGGGTTTCGCCCCGGGCCGGGGGCTCCGCCACCCGGACCCCCGCAGGACAGCTGTCCGGACACGTCGAAGTAGCGGGCCACCGCCACCCCGCGCGCGTCCGGGCCGTGCCCGGCGGGTGGCACGCCTGGACGATCGTCGGCCCCGAAGGGGAGAGCGTCTCCCCGCGGCGGCACGTGGGCGACTTCCTGGCCGGGGCCGGGCCCCGGCTGGCCGCCGCGCGCGGCCGGCACGGCACCGCCCGCGTGATCGCCGAGCTCGCCGCGGCCGCGCTCGCCGAGACCGTTTTCGTCCTGCTGCCCACCACCCGCGGCCGGTGGGAGTGGTGGAGCTGCGAGACCCCGGCCGCGCACGGCCACGGCCGGATCCGGCGGGTGCCGCCCCAGGTCGCGCCGGTGCTGGCGGCGACGTTCGGCGCCGTCGGCCGGCCCCAGCCGGTCCTGGTGCCCGCGGCCGAGGTCGCCACCCTGCCGTCGATCGTCGCCGACCGGTTCGCCGGCCACTCCGAGGTCACCGTCGTCTCGCTGGGCCCGAGCGCGAGCGCCGGGGTCACCGGCGCGCTGCTGCTGGGCCGCCGCGCGGACCCGGAGTTCGGCGGCGACCAGGACCGCGCGGTCGTCGAGTTCGCCAAGGCGGCCGGCGCGGCGCTGGCCAACGCGCAGCGCTACGCCCGGCAGGAAGAAGCAACGCGCGGCCTGGAGACCACGCTGCGCCCGATCGACCCGCCGGAGCTGGCCGGCACCCGCTTCGAGACCTGGTACGAGCCGGCCGGCGGGGTGCTCGCGGTCGGCGGCGACTTCTACGACGTCCTCCCGCACGACGACGGCAGCGCGTTCCTGGTGCTCGGCGACATCTGCGGCAAGGGCGCCGAGGCCGCGGCGCTGACCGGCCGGGTCCGGCACGCGCTGACCGCGCTCGCCATGGTCGAGCGCGACGGCCGGACGTTGCTGCGGCTGCTCAACGAGCTGCTCATCGCCGGCGGCAGCAGCCGGTTCGCCACCCTCGTGCTCGGCACGGCCACGCCGACGGACGAGGGCGTCGCCCTGACGCTGGCCTCCGGCGGGCACCCGGCGCCGCTGATCGTGCGTCACGCGGGCGGCGTCGAAGAGGTCACCGTCCCGGGCACGCTGGTCGGCATCTCGCCGCAGGCGCGGTTCGCCGAAGCGACGGTGCGGCTGGGGCCGGGCGACATGTGCCTGCTCTACACCGACGGCATCACCGAGGCCCGCAACCGGCACGACCCGTCGGAGCTGTTCGGCGACGACCGGCTGCGCGCGGTGCTGACGGCCGCGGCCGGGCAGCCGGCCCGTGAGGTCGTCCGGCAGCTGCGCCAGGCCGTGCGCGACTGGCTCGGCAGCTCCGCCCACGACGACATCGCCGTGCTGGCCGTGGAGTGCGCGGACTGATCGTCCGCTCGTGCCGGCCCGCCGCGTTTGCCGCCGCGTTTGCCGGCCGCCGGAGCGGGTAATTCCGATCCATGGCGAATGCACTTGAAGGCCGCCGGGTCGCGATCCTGGCCGCGGACGGCGTCGAACAGGTCGAGCTGGAGCAGCCGCGCCAGGCCGTGCTGGACGAAGGCGCGACCGTGCAGCTCGTGTCCGTGGACACCGGTGAGATCCAGGCGATGAACGGCGACATCGACAAGGGCGACACGTTCGCCGTCGACCGCAAGGTTTCCGACGTGGCGATCGGCGACTTCGACGCGCTGCTGCTGCCCGGGGGCACGATGAACCCCGACAACCTGCGGGTGAACCCCGAGGCGGTGAAGTTCGTGGGCGACTTCGTGCGCGCGGGCAAGCCGGTCGGCGTGATCTGCCACGGTCCGTGGACGCTCGTCGAGGCGGACGTCGTGCGTGGCCGCACCTTGACGTCGTACCCGAGCATCCGGACCGATCTGCGTAACGCGGGGGCCACCGTCGTCGACGAAGAAGTAGTCGTGGACAACGGCCTGGTCTCGAGCCGCAACCCGGACGACCTGCCGGCGTTCTGCGCCGCGGTCGTGCGGGAGTTCGCGGGCTGAGAGCCGTCCTCTGTGGACGTTCACCCGGCCGTGTCCTTAAGTCCCGCTTAAATATGTTGGCTTTCGGCGTTCCGGCGGAGGACGCTGAGGGGGTGGCCAGGACCGCCCGAGAGGAGGTGGACGCAATGACAGTGAACGCGAGGCGCTACGGCCGTTGGTGCCGTGAACACTTCGACGTGGTCGCCGCCGAGCGCGTTCCCGCGCCCCGGGCCGCCGACGCCGCCGAGGCCCTCCCGCAGCCGGAGTCGGCGCCGGTCGAGACCGTCGCCGAACAACCGCAGCAGAGCTGAGTCTCCCGCACTCGAAAGGGCCCCCGGATCACGATCCGGGGGCCCTAATCAGTTCTGGGAGTGGGCCATCCGGCAGACTCCTGGTCGGTAGCCGGCCGGCAGGTGAGCACTCGTGGGTCCTGGACGCGTGAGTCCTGACGAAAGACCGTGCCCCTGCCGGGTGGCTGGGAGAGTTGATCGCTGCTGGGATGTCGTGCCGCGCGTGGTGGTGGCGTGAGCACTGTGTGATTAGGTCGCTGATGTTCTCCCCGCCGGCTGCTCAAGGTGATCGAGATCGGGATCGGGAGGATCGGTGCGGCTGTTCGTAGGGGATGACTGGGCTGAGGACCATCACGACGTGGAGGTGATGGACGGCTCCGGGCGCCGGT
>NZ_JAEBDZ010000062.1:0-11970 GCF_046548675.1 Amycolatopsis sp. cmx-8-4 | reverse complement strand
CAAGCCCTTCACCTGGACCGCCACCGCCGACGAAATCCTGGCCAAGGTCCGACTCGTCCAGGCCAACATCAAGAAACTCGTCGACAACAACGCCAAGTAATGACAACAGGATCACGAGACACTAGGACCAGTCAGGGATCCCCTTTTTGGCCCGCACGCAGGCACCGTCCACGATCGCGCGGCTCCAGCCGAGCAGGCCCTGGCTGCCAAGTTCGTCCAGCAGCGCGTGGTGCAACTGCCGCCACAGCCCATCTTTGGTCCACTGGCTGAAGCGGCGATGCGCGGTCTGGAACGGCACCCCGAACGACGGCGGCAAATCCCGCCACGCACACCCGCTGGTCAGCACATACACGATCGCGGTGAACACTGCCCGAGCATCGACCGGGGCAGTGCCACCGCCCTGCGGACGCGATGCGAACACCGGGATCAACGGCTCGACCAGCTCCCACAGCTCATCCGGCACCAACCGCAACGACAACCGATCAACCACAACCAAGATCATCGCTCACGAGTGGTCGATCACCACGTAAGACACACTCTAAGCTCGTCATCGGTGCCGGGCGACCACGTTCCGCTCTCGACCCGAACCCGCCTCAAGCACCGAGGTGCACGATGATCAATATAGCCCGTAGAATTATCATGACACGCGCTGTACCCCCGCGCCGAGCCGGCGCCAGGCGCCGCCGACAGGCCATCGAGGGCCATGGGCTGAGGTTCGCGTTCTACGGGCGGATGTCCACGGTCAAGTTCCAGGACCGGCGACGTCGTTGGGGTGGCAGCGGGAGGTCGCCGAGGAGACGATCCGAGGGCGCGGCATGCAGTAGACTTTGCCCGAACTCAATTCAACAGGCATGCAACATTCGAACGGGTCGAGCATCGTCGCGAACGGCCGGCAGATGACGCCGTAGGCGCTGTCGTCCATGGTGACCGCCCGCGCCGCGTCCACCGCCGTCGTCATACGCTCGGCGAAGCTGCGCACCTTGCTCTCGTCCGAGCCGAGTTTCTCACTGAGGACCTTGAACCCTCCGTCTGGCATGCCCGCCCCCTCTTCGCCGGAACGCTAGTCTCGCCGCGAGAACGTGCGGTCGCCGAAGTCGTCGTCCGGCGGAGCGGGACGACGCGGCACGGCGGGCGGCTTGGGCCCGGAGCCCTCCTCCTCGGTTTCGTACAACCGGCGATGCGGCTCCTGCGGCAGCTCGGGGTCCTCCTCCGGCGGGTCCGGAAAATTCCGTTCGGCGGTCTCCGCGAGGTGCCGGGCCGTGTCGTCGTCGCCGACCGTTTCAGCGAGTATTTCGCGCATTTTGTCCGGGTACTGCGACTGGGCCTTCCGGATCGCCTTCATGACGTTGGCCGCGATCTCGTCCGGGCTCATCGAGCGGACACCATCGGTCATCTTGATCGCAGTCGGGAGCCCATTGGGCCCACCGTGGCACTCACCGCGCCCCCCGCTACCGCGCCGGTGAGCGACATGTGCTCCACTTGCGCCTGCATCGCCTGGTAGCGCTGCGACTTCACCGCCGCGTCCCGCTCCCAGTCGTCGACCATCCGCTCGATGTCGGCAAGTCCGCCACCGCGCCCCCTCCGCCTGCTTCCCCGAATACTGACGGTGCCGACTCTTCCGCGGTTCCCACGCCAGGGCAAGTTCAGCACGACCCACGGCACCCCACCGGCGCGCACGCACGGCGTGAGCCCGAGTAGCGATATTCTTCCAGCATGGCTCAACCGAGGCCGACGACACCGGCCGCCGCAGCGATCAGGGCGATACCCGGGAACGACGAGAGCCCGGTTGCCGTGGCGGACATCTGCCGGGTGGCCGGGCTGGGTGGCGATTCGACGGCGGCCGGGGCTCTGCTCGTCTCGTTCCTCAACGTTTTCGGCGTCCTCGAGGTCCGGCACGACGCCGGGCGTGAGCTGGTCAGGGCGGCGACACCGAACGCCGCCCTGTTCCTGCGCAGTCTCGCCAGATACCTGGAATCCGAACACACCATCCTCGACAACTGGGGCAGGAACGGTACCGCCGATCCGCCTTACGACGAAGAGCAGGTGCTTTCCGGTACGCAGTTCCTGTACGTGATGGAGCGTCGACGGCTCCGGCTCGACCCCGCCGCGGAAACCATCCGCAGCGCGGCGGTTTCCCAGATCGTCGTCAACCGGATCGGCCACGGGCGGGAACGCCAGTTCCTGCTGCTATACGACGACGGCAGCCGACAGTACCAGCTTCCGGGCGGTCACGGTCGGCGGGGGGACGGCAGCCCGCGGGAAGTCGCCGTGCGGGAATTGCAGGAGGAACTGCCGGGATTCGTTCTCGACACTGCGACAGACCGGTTGACCGAGCTCGGTACGGTCGATGTCGCCCAGGTCTCGCGCACGAACGGCGCGGCAACCAACTACCGCATCACCTTCTTCCACCTCCGCTCGACCCGGGCGGACCTGGCGGCCGGACCGAACGCGTCGTGGGTCCCGGAGTCCCTGGTGTTGTCCGGCGATGGCGAGTTCGAGGGGCGGACCATCAACGTGACGGGCCTCCGGATGCTGAACTCGGTTCTGGCTGACGGCATCAAGGAGCTCGGGCCGAGCGTACAGGCGAGCGGACAGCAGAACTGGCTGGTGACGACCGCCCGGGCACGACCGCTGGAGTTCTGGGGCCTCGCGGTGGGAATCCTCGGCCTGGTGCTGGCGGTGGTGGTCCCGTTGCTCATGTAGTGATACCCGATCGTGGATCAGGGTGTCCGCGACATCACCCAGTAGCCGGGGTGGATCTCCGCGACCGTCCACCCCAAAGCGATCACGGCTTTGTGCAGGGACTTCCCCGCCATCGCCCGGTACGTCTCTTCGGCCATCCGCGCTCTGAGCCGGCCGCCGACACTCGTCATCGCGAGCGGCAGCCCCTCGCTCTCCAGTTCCGCCACCACCTTCTCGAGGTGATCACCGAGCTCGCTCACCGCATCGGGGCGTCCGGGTGGGTTTGCCGAGCCGGACAGGACGTACACGCCGGGTCGTACCTCTGTCGCCGACCAGCCCGCCTCTCGCTCGATCCGGCGCTTCAGGCTCGATTCGACCTCCGACGCGTAGGCTTCCTGACCCATTCGCTGACGGAGTACGCCACCGAGCACTTGAAGGCTTGGCTCCGTCCCCGCACGTTGCACGTCGTTGAACACCTCGGCCAGCACGCCGGCGAACGATCCCGTCGCCTTGGTGGACGCGGCGGTCTGTCCCGGTACCGGAACCACTCGCCACTTGGCCAGCTTCCAACCGGAGGCACCGGCGATGCGATCCTGAAGGGACCCACCGACGACTTGGCGGAACCGCGAACCGAGCTCGGTCCGCATCTCCTTCTCCACACGTTTCAACTGCGGCCATTTGCCCGTGGGCTCGTGGAGGCGTCGCACCACCCGGCCCAGGACCGTGGCGAAGTCATCGAGCGGGGCTTTTCCTCCGTCGGCTCCCGGCGCGTCAGCTCCCGGTGCGTCGACCGGCAGGCGGCCGAAAGTCACCCCGCTGCGCAGCCGGGCACGTTTGCCGTCATTCTTGCCGCTGACGATCAGCCACTGGTACCGGTCCCAAAGCTGGTCCAGGGTCTTGACCCCGAGTCGCGTCGCGAGCGGCGCCCCGGCCGGGTACCGGGATTCGAGCCAGTCGCGGAGATCCGCGACCCGCACGTGTGTTTCGTCGCCGGCGAGCCGCCGCTCGAATTCCGCTCGCAGGTCGGATTCGACCCGGCCCGCCAGGTCCGCTACCGGCACCACTTCGCCGTCCACCAGCGAAGACGTCTTCGGAAGCAGCTCGACATCGCGAGCGTCCGCGCCTCTCGCGCCCATCACCGAGACGCAGCGGACGACCTGTCCGCGCACGAGTGGCCCGCTCGCCTCCTCGTTCTCGACCCTCGAGTATTCGAACCGCAGGTTCCGCTGGTCGTCGAGGGTGATGAGCCCCCAGCGTTCTGCATCGTTGAGGAAGAGGATGCGTCCCAGCAGGCGCCCTTCGGAGGTGAGCGACTCGTCGCGGTTCCGGTCGCCGTCACCGCCGTCGACGAGGTGCACGACCGGGTCGGCATCCGGCGTGAGCACCACCAGCGGAGATTGACCGAGGACCCGCTTCAGGTCGATCGAGTCGTCGCGGAACCGCGCCTTCACCCGCACTTCCAGGAATGACAGGGGCGTCTCGTCGACCGAACGGTGCACCTCCAGCAAGGCGACGCAGAAAGCCACGACCCGCTCGCTGCCGATTTCCTCCGCGCGGCGGGAGACGGTGCGCATCGGCACGTCCTGGACCGGACGAGGGCTGAGACGATCGGCCGCGACCGTGTCGTCCGCTCGCGCGTCGACCGCGGCCGGGGAATGACCGCGCTCCACATCCCACGCGCGCAGGCCCTCCGGGCTGAAGCCCACGAAGAAGTTGACGGGCTCGTTCTCGTCGCTGTCCCGTTGGAAGTCGCGGACGCTCGGTACGAAGAAGGCCGTAGCGCCGGGCGCGAGCTGGATCCACCCCGCTTGCGGACCGTCGATGTAGTCGATGACCCCGTTCACCCGCTGGAGGAGCGACGTATCGCTCCAGAAACCCTCCGGACGGCTCCAGGGGCCGAGGTCGGTTTCCGCCACGAGGGGGAACCACCCGGGAGATTTCGCCAGCCACAGGTGGGAGCGTTTGGTCCGGCCGAGCATGTGCTTCTGGGCGAGCTGCTGCTCCAGCCGGAACCGCTCGGTGTCGTTGGTCCGCCCCTGGAACCAGAGGTAGAAGTGCAGGCAGTACTTGTAGTAGTGGGCGCGCCAGGACGGGAACTTCGACGACCAGCCGTGGAGCTTCGAGATCGCCTCTTCGACGTCGAAGTCCGGCAGCAGCTTGTACGCCTCGAACCAGAGGCGGTAGTCCTCTTCCTTGTTGCCTTGCCGGGCGAGGTTGTTGTTGGCGAGCTCCACGATGCGGTAGAGCTCCGCCGTCGTCAGTTCGCGCCAGCTCCGGTTCCCGCGCACGTAGTAGGCCTGGGCCAGTGCCCGGCGCACGGTCGGGGAACTGCGTGTGCTCGCTGCGGCCCGCTCCCACAGCGCCACCACGGAGTCGAGGTCGTGGTAGAGGCTCCTGATGTCGGCCTCGCACCGGGTCATGTAGTTGTCCCGCTGGTCGAGCGTGCCGTACAGGTGCGCGGCCGTCCCCAGGAGCTCGTTGGCCACCGTGAGGTGCTCCATGACCCACTCGCCGGCGTCGGCGGTCAGCTCGGCCACTGAGCGGACGTCGGACATCTCCTTCAGGTTGCGGGCCACGTCCACGATCGCCTGGACGTGGGTGATGTAGCCGTAGATGTTGTCGGGACTGAGGTCACGCGCCGTCGTGAAGCACTCGACGGTCCGGAAAAACCACTCGTCGGTGACGGTCAGCATGGCGTGGAGGCCCTGGTGCCTCGCGCGACGGATCTCCTGGCGCATGCGGCTGCGCCGCGCGAGACCGAGCGTATGGTGGTGCAGAGCGTCGTGGGGCGACAGTTCGACGGCCTTGCCGACGTACTCCTCGGCCTTGTCGAGGTCGCGCTCCAACCGGTACATCTGGTGACGCCCGAGGTGGTTCCAGAAGTGCGGCTCTTCGGGTACGTGATCGGTGAGGGTCTTGAGCACCTGGTGGCCCAGGCTCGGGTTGATGTCGTCCAGGCGCTCGATGAGCGGCGCGAACCCACCGCGGTCTTCGGTGCCGTCCACCATCCCGCCCTGGCGATCGACGAACATCTGCCGCAGGAGCACGCGGACCGGCTCGGCCGCGGGATCGGTGTTCATCGCGAGTGCTTCGACCAGGTCGATCGCGAGGTCCTTCAGGTGGTGTTCCCACCCCCCGTCGCCGAGCAGCTCCGAGAGCACCTGCTCGGCGAGCAGCTGGTGCAGGAGCCGCACCCGGCCGGCTCGCACCGTGATGAGGCGGGCCGCCTCCGGCCCGACCAGGTCGTCCGGGCTGATGTCGGCGTTCGGTCGCGAGATGCGCATCAGCTTCTGCAGGACCTCCACCTGGAGGCCGGTGTTCGAAAAGATGGTCGCCAGCGCCAGGTACTGCAGGACCTCGCGCACCCGGCCGCGGATCTGGCTGACGTGGGTCCGGACGTACCCCTCGAGCTTGGTGAACTCGCGCTCGAAGGTGATCAACCCGTAGAAGAACGGCGTGCGGTACTTGGCGTAACTGGGGGTCTGCAGCAGCCGGAGCTCGTCTTTCCGGTGCTTGTCGTCGGTCAGCTGGGCGTACCGGCGGCCGAAGGCGTCGCTTTCCACCCCGTTGAGCGGTTCGGAGACCGCCAGCGGCGCGTCGTCCCGCGGCCGCAACACGCGCCGAACGTAGAGCATCGTCACGCGGGCGCCCCGGGAGGCGACCTCCCGGTACAGCGCCTCGCGGTAGGGCTCGGACAGATCGCTCCCGTCGGCGACGAGGAGGACCGGCCGCTGGGTGATGACGAAGAGCTTGTGCAGGCGGTCTGCGATGAGCGGAACCCGCGCGGCGTCGATCGCGACACCGGACCGCAGCACGGCCACAGGGTGCAGCTGGTGGAGATCCCAAGCGGCGCGCAGCGCGACCGTCGTCCCGCCCGCACCAGGCTGGTGTTCGAGGACGACAGTACGGGTCCGGTGGCTGTCGAGGCTCTCCTGGAGAGCACTGACCAGCGGCGCGTGCACGGAGCGGGGCACATCGATCCCCGCCTCGAGGTCCGCCCAGCTGATCAGCCCGCCTCGCCAGAACGCGTCGTTCCCCCCTTGGCCGGCGGAGGGGGACATGATGTCGATGTCCCGGTGCAGGACGTTCAAGTGCTCCTGGAACGACTGGAGCGTGTCCGGTGCGATCGGAACGGTCTTCCCGGAGATCGTCGGCAGGCCGTAACTGCGCTCGGTGGCGCTGCTTCCCACGGTCTCGGCGAGCCGATCGAGGAGCTGCTGCACCGGGAGCGGGACGGTGTTGACCGGGATCGGCGGTTCGAGCTGCGCCACTCCGACGTGGATGAAGGTCGCCGCCCCACGCAGCATTTCGTCCATCACATCGACGACCTTGAGCATGCGGTCCCGGCCGCTGTCCTGGGCGTTGTCGGTACCGCCCGCCAGCAGGACGACGACGATGGGCACGTCCCCCGTTGCCGAGTGGAGCGCGGCGGTGAGCTGCCGAACAGCGTCGAGGCGCTGGTAAACCCATTCGCGGAAGGCGAGCTGGGGCTCGCGGCGCAGCGTGGATCCGGCAGCCAGCAGCCAGGCCGTTCCTTCGTTGAAGTCCACCTGCGGTCGCTCGGCGACGAACACGTGCGAGGCGCGCTGCGTGTCCAGCACGGGCCCCGCCACGGCGCGGAGACCGTCGCGGTCCGACATCGGGTCCAGGTCGACGATGGCCGACCACGGCAGGCGGCCGAGTGCCGCCAGGGAGTCCTGCCGGGGAAGTTGCTCGGCGACCAAGACGTAACGCGCCGCCCGCGGAGCGAAGCCGGACAAGGTGTGCCAAAGCGATTCCCACAGCTCGTCGTGTGCCCCGGAATCCGCATCGGCGGCTACCGGCGCGGTTTCCCCGGGACCCGGGAATTCCAGGTTCAGCCTCGTCGCGTACCAGGCGGCGTAGGCAACGCACATCCTGGCCTTGGCGCTGGAGGACTCGAATCGGCACGCCCACCGCAGGGCCGCGATCATCCGCGTCAGCAGGATCTGCCTCCGGAGATCGTCCGACCGTCCCGGTTGGCGCTCCACCCACGACGTGAAGCCGGCGCGCGAGGAGCTGAGGAAGGCGTTCAACCAGCCGTAGCCGTCGGGAACCGGGCTCTGCGCCGTTTCCTCCGCACGCTGGAGGCATCGGGAGAGGACCGGGCGCGGAATGTCTTCGTAGTAGTTCACGAGGACGCTGACTTCGAGGTACGCGAGGTCGTAGCCGGCTATGGATTGGCGGGCCTGGTCGATGTCGACGATCCAGAACCCGCGGTCGTCCTGGTTCATGGATTCGCTGCGCGGCACCAGGAGGTTGCCGATGTGCAGGTCACCGTGAACCGTGGCGCCCATGACCGGCAGGGACCGGTCGTCGGCGGGGTCGAAGATCATCGAGGGGTTCATGAAGGCGTGGCCGTCCTCGACCACGACTTCCTTGCCGTCGAAGATCGACCTCACGATCGACACACAGGTCTCGACGCGGTCCTCGCCGAGGACACCGACGAGCAACTCGGACGCCGTGACCTGCTCGATGACGTTGGGTTGCGACCAAGCGGCCATCAGATCACGGGCGAGGTCCTCGGCGATACCGGCCAGGCCGGTCGACTCCCGGCTGGGAGGTGCGTACCGGCTCAAGCTCCCACCGGCGGTCTCGTGGAGCGAGGCGACGAGACGCTCGCCGGTACCACTGGACGGGTGAAGCTTGAACAGTCGCGGTACGTGCTCGGCGGCGAAGGCCTCATCTGCCTGACGGATGAGCCGGTGCGCCTTGAATTCGTTCGGGGCTGTCAGATCGTCCTCGGTGGGACCGACTCGGAACACGTAGGAACCGGGGCTCAGGTCGGCCGTATCCCCGCTGATGTCGAGACGAGCCAGTTCCACGCCGGACCGACCAGGACGGATCTTCTCGAAGTAGGTCTTGGCATCCGGGAACCACAACTGCAGTGCTTCCTCCGCGAATTCCCCATGGAGCTCAATGGCAGAGCGCAACTCTGAGTCCACCGTGTACCTCTTGATCATCTACCGTCGGGGCGAAAGCTCGCAGTTGTGGGCAGGCCGGTCGCCCACAAGGTCGTGGGGTACGCGGTGCGCGTTACGATACTGCCCACTCTTACGGCGTGATCAGCCGAATGATCCACCTCTCCACACCGTGCCGCCAGTTCGCCTCCGGAAGCCGCGCCGCGGCGGCGTGTCCGCGCACCGTCACGTCGGCGAGGTACCTCCCCGGCCGAGGCAGGGGAAGATAACGGACGCTGTGCCCCGGAAGGTGGACGACGGGACCGCCGACAGTGGTGGCCAGGCACACCTTGTCCCCAGTTAGCACGAGCTCGGGTCCGCGCGTGCCCATAACCGGCCACCGCTGCACCCGGCGGCGAGCTCCAGAGTTCGACGCGGACGTGCGCGTAGTGGTCGGTCCCGCCGCTGTGCAGCCCGCCGTGGAAGATCCCGAAGGCCGGGGGGCCGCGGCTGTTCTTCCAGCAGGTGCCGGAGGGCAAGGTCGCGAAGAACCGGGTGCACCTCGACGTCCGGAGCGCACCGGGCCTGCAGGGCGAGGAACGGACGTCGGCGCTCGAAGCGGAGTGCGCCCGGCTGGTCGCCCTCGGCGCGAGCCGGGTACGCCGCTTCGAGCCCGAACCGCCGCTCAGCGCCGGGTTCATCGTGCTGGCGGACCCCGAAGGCAACGAGTTCTGCCTGGATTGAGCCGCGGTGGCGTTACGGCTTGCCTTTCGGCCCGGGGTCCGGGTGCCGGTCACCGCCCGGCTTCTGCGGACCGCCGCCGGGCGGCGCCGGGTCACGGGCGGGCTTGGCCGGACCCGGCTTCGGGCGGGCCACGTCGACCACGGCCGCCGCCGCCCGCGACGAAGCCATCACCACGGCCGACGGCGGCGCCAGCGTGACCGAAGAGGGAACCACGACGGAGCTGGTGGGCGGCGCGGCCGCGGGCAAGAGCGCCGGCGTGGTCCCGGCGTCGGCCGGCCTGGTGAGCACCGCGGCGACCACGGCCGCCGCGGCCACGCTCACCAGACCACCGGCCGCGGCCGCCGCACGCCGCCGGCCGGTCGCCCGAGCGACGGGTGGCACCGCGGCCGCGCTCGGCAGCCACCCGGTTGTCTCGACCTCGGCCCCACCCAGCAACCGTGCGACCTCCTCCGCGCTCGGTCGGTCCCCAGGCTCCCGCACCGTCATCCGGACCAGCACATCCGCGAGCGCCGCCGGTGTTCCCTCCGGAATCCGCGGCGCCCCGGTGCAGCCGGGCCGTCGCCGATTCGGCCAGGGTTCCCGGAAACTCCAGCTGCGCCGTCAAGCACTCCAGCAAAATCAGGCCAAGCGCGTAGATGTCGGCCGACGGCCCGGCCGCCTCCCCCAGGATCTGCTCTGGCGCCAGGTAAGCCGCCGTGCCGGTGACCAGGCCGGTGCCGGTGATGCGGGTGGCGTCCAGCGCGTGCGCGGTGCCGAAGTCGGTGAGCACCGGGCCGTCGGGACCGAGGAGGACGTTCGTCGGCTTGAGGTCGCGGTGGACGATGTTGCGGGCGTGGACGTGGGCCAGCGCCTCCGCCAGCCGGACCGCCAGCTCGCGCACCTCCGCCGCGGTGAACGGCGCGGCGCACAACCGCTCGGCGAGGTTCTCCCCCTCGACCAGCTGCATCACCAGGAACGGCCGGTCCGCCTCCGTGCCGCTGTCGAACACCGCGACGATCCCGGGGTGCTGCACGCTCGCCAGCAGGGTCTTCTCCCGCGCCCGGCGCAGCTGCTCGACGGCCACCACGTGACTGTCGTAGACCTTGACCGCGACCGCGCGCCCCAGCTCCCGGTCGACGGCCCGGTGGACCCGGGCGGTGGCTCCCCGGCCGATCAGCGGCCCGAGCTCGTACCGCCCGGCCATCACCTCGTTCGACATCGGGCAGGCCCCCATCCGGCTCGGCCACCCCTCCGGTACCCGCCACGGTGGCCCACGCAAACACGCCCGGCGCAATTACCGGTCGAGCCGACAATGCGTCCTCGTCGCCGGCGTCTGCACCGGCGTCATGGTGCCCTCGGCGGCGGGCCTGACCAAGGGCCGCCCGTGCACCACGCAGTACCTCTCAAAGGCCGACCTGGCCGCCCAGCAGGCCCAGGTGATCGACGCCCGGGTGGTCGACGACGGCGAGCTGGTCACCGCGGGCGGCGTCACCTCGGGACTGGACCTCCCGCTCCGGCTGATCACCCGAGAGCTGGGCGCGGCAGCCGCAGTCGGAGCGGAAGGCGTGCTGGAGTACGAGCAGCGCGGTGCGGTGTGGCGGCGGCCGTGAACACTTGGCACCCGGACTGCCGCTGCGAGCCGCGGGACTCGCTACGCACTCGCCCGCCCCATCGCGGTGGCACGGATCGAAGTACTGCTCATGCCGCCTGCCGCACAAATGAGAGTTGCGGGTCCGCATCAAGCCGGGACCGCGGCCTGCTTGGCGGCGGCCGGAGCGAGTGGCTTGCGGAGCACGACGACGTCCTCATGCGCGATCAGGTGCAACGGCAACCCCTGCTCGCGCTGCTTGCGAATGAAGTCGCGCTGGAAGAACGAGCCACGGACGACGAGGTCGGTGTCGGCGACCCGCGCCAGCAGAGCGACACACCGTTCGACCGGAATCAGGCCGGCGGCACGGCCGCAGGCGATGATCTGCGAGGGCAGGTCGATCAGCTCGGCGTGCTCGCGCCACGGGCGCACGGTGATCGCGATGTGCCCGCCCGGGCGCAGCACGGCCGCGCAGCCGATCAGGACGCGGGTGAACCCGGCCAGCAGTCGGTGGTGGCCGACGTTGGCCAGGTTCCCGCGGTCGAGGGCGCTGCCGTAGCGGTGGTGGAACTTGTGCACCTTCCCGTCCGGTGAGTCCGTGGTCGCGGTGACAACCTGCCCGTGGGTGGAGGTCCCGTACGGCGGTGAAGTGACGATCAGAGCGGCCTGCCCGTGGTAGCGCTCGGGCAGCAAGTGCGGCAGCCTGCGGGCATCGCCGCGCAGGATCTCGGCGTCGTGCTCGTGCCCACGTCGGCGCGCCAATCGCAGGTTCGCGCGGGCGACGCTCACCCAGTGCGGCTCGTACTCCACGCCGACCGCGCGGCGCCCGGCGTCGATGGCCTCCACCAGTGTCGTGCCGGAGCCGGCCATCGGGTCGAACACGAGCTCGCCGGGCCGGGTGTAGTGCCGGATCGCGTACGCCGCGACCGCGGGGTGATGGCGCTCTGTGATTAGGGCCAGTCCTGCTCTCTGAAAATCCCCAGTCGGGTGTCCTGTCGGCGCGTCGTTTGCGCTGGTCAACGGCCCTCGGGTGACGGTTTCGGTGTTGATCACCGTGGA
>NZ_JAEBDZ010000061.1:0-12654 GCF_046548675.1 Amycolatopsis sp. cmx-8-4 | reverse complement strand
CGGCCACAGATGCCGGTCGCCGCACCCGACGGAGTGATCCCACTCCGTCGCTGACACCGGTTAAGCTGCAGACCTCGGCTGGGGATTTTCAGGAAGCGCCTCTGGCCCACTTCGCAGAGCGCCATCACACCATCCCCGGCGCGTTCTCCGACTGGGTTATTCCGAGCCCGCAACTGCCGAGTTGAGGACGGCTTCATCGGCGCGGCGGGCGACAACGACAGCTGCAGAGACGACAGGTCGGACACAACCTCGGCCTGAGGCAACCAGTCTTTAGGGCGTGTCTCATTTGGCGAGTTTCTTGTAGCAGGTGATGGCGGCGCCGAGGGTGAGGAAGGCCAGGAAGTGGCTGGGTTTGCGTTCGTAACGCACGGTCAGGCGCCGGTATCCGGTCAACCAGACGATCGTCCGTTCGATGACCCACCGGTGCTTGCCAAGCTTGTCGCCGGATTCGATGCCTTTGCGGGCGATGCGGGGGATGATCCCGCGCCGGCGGAGCCAGCCGCGCAGCGCGGGAATGTCGTAGGCCTTGTCCGCGTGCAGCTTGACCGGCTTCCGGCGCCGGGGTCCGCGACGGGAGCGGATCGCCGGAATCGCGTTGACCAGAGGCTTGAGTGCGTGGCTGTCGTGGGTGTTGGCCGCGGAGATCCCGACGGTCAGGGGCAGGCCGGCCCGGTCGGACAGGGCGTGGATTTTCGAGCCGGGTTTGCCGCGGTCGACCGGGTTCGAGCCGGTCAGTCCGCCCCCCTTTTTGCCCTGACGGAGGCTCCGTCCACGACCGCGCGGGACCAGTCGATCATGCCTTTGCCGCCCAGTTCGTCCAGCACCGCCTGGTGCAGCTGCCGCCACAGCCCGGCCTCGGTCCACTCGGTGAACCGGCGATGCGCTGTCGGTACGGTGACCCCGAAGCTGGGCGGCAGATGACGCCAGGCACACCCACTGGTCAGCACAAACACGATAGCAGTGAACACCGCCCGATCATCCACTCGTGACATCCCGCCACCTTGTGGACGCGTCTTGCCCGGCGGAATGAGCGGCTCGACCAGCGCCCACAACTCGTCGGGCACCAGCCGCCGCGACAACTCGTCCATCACGCCATGATCTTGCCCGCACCTCCGTCAAGATCCAAGTGAGACACGCTCTTAGCACGGGATCAATTTCGGTTCGATAGTGCCGCTTGAGCTCTGGCGATAATCTCTCTAGACAACATGGCGACATGCGGGTCGTGCACAAGGTGGCTTTGGCTGACGTCGGCCGCAACCTTGGTCAGCGCTTCGTCGATGTCCTTGATGCTGCCGTCGCAGACCGCAGCATTCAATGCGAAGAGCTCGAACTTGGCCCGGTATTCACCCGTGGCAATTGCGCTGACGTGTACGAAACAAGACTTACCGAGCAGACGCCGCAGTAATAGCCTCGGTTCCGGCGATGCGTAATCGAGCGTTTTGGCCACCAGAGCTAGAGCAATGTTGTGCAGTGCCTGCTGTGCCGACTCATACGAGAGCGGAGGATTACCGAGTTCGATTGCAAGGTTATCAATCTCCACGCCACACTCGTTCCATTTACCCTGGCGCACTAGCGCTTCCACAAGAAGTCGACGCAGTTCGGTATCAAGGCTAGATCCATAACGTGATTGCATGAGAAGTGCACGCGAAATCGACTCGGCGCCGCGATCATCTCCTTTGCTGATCATTTGGTTTATTCGTTCAAAGGCCTCGATTTCTTCGGTCAAAGCAGTACTGGGTAGACGTTTCTGCAGGTCGCGGAATACCGAAACAAGGGCGTTCGACCGGTGCGTCACGGGCATGCGATCGTGCAGGAAACTCAGGATGCTGAGCGAGTACGCACAAAAGGTAACTGCCGGTGCGTGCGTCTCGTCGTTCAATGCCAGTCTCTGCGTGCAGGTCAGAACTCGTGCCAGTTCCGTCACGGCGGGGTGCGGGTCGAAGTGGCCGGCCTGATCGGAGTTGACAAGTGCGCGAGCCAGGTGCAGGCGAGCCTGGTGCTCCAGAAAAGAGTCTCCGCCGTCCGCGTCATCAAGAATCATGTTTATCTCTGAACGCAACAAGTCGATCGCTTCCTCATTGCGTCCCGCAGCGACGTAGATGCCAGCCAAATTCCCTGCCAGTACCGCGATTCGGCGGCCTGCGACGCCGAGCCGCCTCAGATGGCCCACAAGCGTGGCGGCGTGCGGAGCCAGTTGGTGCGCCTTACTGACCTCTAGGTTGTGGGTGGCTGCGGACAGCCAGTGGTTGACATGAAGGGCCAACCGGCGGAGCTCGTCATTCCATTCTTCCCGGGTCGGACTTTCGAGGCGGGTCCGCACCACCTCTTGCAGCACCGCGTTGACGGCGATGGTGTGGTCAGCGGCGGGGACGAGATCGGAGGCTCGCCATGCCAGCCGTTCGTCGTGGCGGGCGAACGATATTCGGCGCAGTGCCCGGACTGCCTCCGACAGTTGTGGATCTCGGACGATAGCTGGCCCAGCGTGCTCGGAGATGTTGTCGAAATCGGAGAGGTTGTCGGTCCCCACGGCCAGCGGCGCCGTCAGAAGCTGTACGGGTATCCGCCTGCCGCTAAGGTAACTGGCGCGCTTGAGAAACTCGGTCGCCAGCGCGGCGATCTCCGTCGAGTTGGACCGGTGCAGGACATCCAAACCGAGATCGATGGCCGCAACAAGCGTGCGTGGATAGCCGCGCGGAACCGCGAGGTTGTCGCCGAGCGAGCGAACCTTCAACTGCTGGAGATAATAGTCGACATCGGCGAGGGTATAGCCGCAACCACGGAGGTAACCGGTCGCGAGTTCGAGGGCCAGCGGCCAGCGCTCCAGAGCCTCCGCCAACCGCCGCGCTTGATCACCGGATTCGGCGGGAGGCTCATCGAGCCGGAGATGGATGAGCTCTACGGCCTCGTCACTCGTCAGAGCGGTCACCGCGATCGAGCTTCCCAGGCGGGCCGTGCTGTCGATGGTCGTGATGAGCACGTCGGCATCGGCTAGACGGGGCAACCACCGTTGTGCCAGGTCCGCCATCGCATCGTCGAACACGAGGAGGAACCTCCCCGTTTGTGTGCTCAACGCTTCGTGTACAGCTGACCGCAAACGCTCGCTGGTGTCGTACCGTTCGAGCCCGAGGCGGATGGCCACCGTCTGGAAGCCGTCCTCGATGCTGTCGGGGCTCGTCGCGTCGATCCAGTAGATCGCCTGATAGGCGTCAGCGTAGGCCGCGACGTAGGACGCAGCCAGGCTCGACTTCCCGATCCCGGACAACCCCGTCAACGCGCAGTGCCGCACCGAGCGACCAGTGGGCCGATACGGCTGCAGCGCACCGACGATCTGCTCGACCAAGGCGCCGCGGGGCAGGTCCGGTACCGGCGCCATCAGTCCGAGAACGCTGCCCCAGTCACGCCCATCGAGGACATCGACGATGTCCCGCTCATCTTGGACCACGGCCCGGGTAACCTCGGCCTTTGTCCACACTGCGTGCTCTTCGAACGCTGCCCTACGGTGCACCTCGGCCAACAGGTGCGCCAACAGCAGACCCGAAGACCGGGGCCCGACTCCGCGACCGTAGTTCCGCCGGAAGTCCCGCACTTTTGTTTTTACACCATCCGCGACGTCCGTGCGGTCACGGTGATCCACCAGCAAGCGGCAGCGCCCCAACCGCTGGACCTGATCGTCCGTTAGTTCGGTGACGTCTGCCGATGAGCGGGCTTCGGCCAGAACTCGCGTCAATTGCGCCCGCCGCTCGGCTACCGAGAGATCGTCGCATGCGAGAAGATCCGCTACCTTGGCCGCGCCGGGAGCCAATCGCACGTTGGTCAGTAACTCGTAGCGCTCCGCGCTACACCGGGTGACCAATTCGACCATGATTCGGTAGGCGACCCCGGTGCCAAGGGAGGCGGTCGAACCACCGGTTTTGACCTGCGCAGCGAGCAGCACCTCGCCGTCCGGACCGACCAAGTCGAAGTCGACGACGTCAACCTGCTCAGATTCGCCAGCGCCAGCGCTGCCCTCGACCCGGCAAGCCTCGAAACGATCATTTTCAACCGCCGCGAGTACGGCCTCGACCGTGCAAAGGTACTGGTATAAGAAACCCCATGCGGCGACCCGGCCTCCGTCCACGGCCCGACACTACCGACCTGCCGGCCACCAGGTCACCCCGATCGGCGTTCGACGTGGCCGATACATCCGATTGGTCGAGCATGAAGACACCCACGAGTATCGCAGGCACTGATGCTCTTCGTCGTAGAGAGCCGCCACGACTGTCAGCAACCCAGACCTGTGATCACCTCACTGACCTGCCCGCCCTCAGCGACCCATGGTCATGAGGTGGCGAACACCCACCTCTGCCGCTGATCGCGCGCTTACGTCCGGTCCTGCCGACGAGCGGACACCGACGCCACCGCGAGGCCGGCGGCTTTGTCGCCACGTTCACCGCGTGTAACACGGAGACTGTTGGCAAGGCGTAGACAGCCAGCTGAAGCGGTGGATCCTTGAACGGCTCGGGTGAAGACGTGGGCGCAGGCGTTTCCGGGCCGCCAGGCAACCGCAGTGGCCTTCCTGGTGTATTGGAGGCATGACGGGTCGTCGAGGTCCTGGCTGCCCGAAGCGGCCCTGTTGTGGCTTCCCCTGGTCGTGCTGATCGGCGGGCTCGCGGTGGTGTGGACCGGCGTTTCCATGGCCGCGGACGTGAACCGGTCGGCGGGGCTCTTCCCGGGGCGGGTCGTCTCGGTCGGGGTCCGGGAGCCCCCGACCGCCGACGTCGAGTACACCGGACCCGACGGGGTGACGAGGTGGGAGACCGTCGAGAACCACCAAGGGCGGCGTGCTGTCGCTCTGGGCCGCCCGGTGCAGATCCGGTTGTGGCCGGACGAACAGCGCGCGGAACTGGACGCCGGGGACAAGCACACCGGGCCGATCGTGGCCGGCAGCTTGCTGACTCTGCTCGGCGCGGGCGCCACCGTCCTGCTGTTCCTGTGGCATCACGGCGTGAGGCTGGAGAAGTACCTGGAGCGGTTCGAAATGTGGTGGTGTTGGTGGCTGTCTCGCTGGCGGTGACGTCTCTTCTCTCCGCCGGCCGTCCCGGCGCAGCAGTATCGCGGGCATGGACAGCAACACACGAGTTTGTTCGGCACCGGAACGAAATGATCATCGGGGATCATCTGTTCGGGTGAGATGCTTCACCTGCGATGCAGGAGGGACGCCGATGAGACCTGGCGAAGGGATCGCCCTGCTGGTGTTCGGGGGCTCTTGGCGTGACGCTGATCATCAGGTTCCGGTGGCGGGAGAAGTTCGAGGGTTTCGGTCGGGTCCCGCTGCCGGAACCGGCCTACGAATGCCAGTTCGCGGCGTTGCGGGACGAGGACCTCGTCCTGCGGGGCGAAGCCTGGGTGAACCACCGCCACGTGACATGGCCCTCGGCCAGCCTGCTGGTCAGCCGCGACCAGGCCGAGATGTCGGCCAGCCACAGCTGGTTCGGCGCGGTGGCGGTGAAGTCGCGCCGGACCAGGTCGTCGCGGACCGGCGGACCGGCCTTCTTGCCGTTGCGGCCGCGTTTCCTGCCGAACGCGCTCCACCAGCCCATGGACGAGCAGATCCGCCACGCGGTCCGATCCGCCATCGACAGGCCGGCGTCGCGGGCTTCGTCGGCCAAAACCGGTAGCCGAACTCCGGATCGTCGCGGTGCGCGTCGAACAACGCGTTCGCTCGATATGCCCGCTCGAGCTCGGCGGCGGTGATCGGTCTGGCACGCCACCGGCAGTAGGGCTGTCGAGCGATGTTCAAGACCCGGCACGTCACCGCGACGGGGATACTGTCCGCGGCCAGCTCGCTCACGGGCGGGTAGAGCCTTTTCCCGGTAGGTTCGCCTGCGACAGATACGCCGTCGCCCGGCGCAGGACCTCGTTCTCCTGCTCCAGCTGCTTGATCCGCTTGCGCGCTTCACGCAGTTCGGCCGAGTCGTTCCTACTCACACCGGGTTTGGTGCATTCGTCGGTGTCGCCTGGCGCAGCCACTTGAACAGCGTCATCGGGTGGACCCCGATGTCTTTGGCGATCTGCTCCACCGTCACACCGGGCTCACGGTTACGGGCGACCCGCACGACATCGTCGCGGAACTCCCGAAGGCAGGGCCTGGGCACAGCGATATCCTCCCAGCTCACCACCACAGCAAGCCAACTCAGATGCCACCTGCTCGTGCAGCAGACCCTTCTGGTCACTCCCGTGGCCGAGACACTGAACTTGGCTCCTCGGCAGGGCCTGATTGGCCGCCTGCCGAGCGTGATCAGGCGCAGCAGCCTTCGCGCTGGGTGACTTCAGCCGGAACTGCTAGTCCAACCGGTGACAGCGCGGCTGTTTCGCTTGTTCTCTAGATAGGGGCTAGCTAGAGTTCAAGGTATGTCATCGCCGAGAATGACGCTACCGACGCAGCTGGTTTTGCGTGCTCTTCTTGAAGAGCCGACTCGGGAGATGTACGGGCTTGAGGTCTGCCGCGCCGCAGGACTGCCTAGCGGCACCATCCACCCGATCTTGACGAGACTTGAGAAGGCGGGCTGGCTACAGAGCCGTTGGGAGAAGGTCGATCCCGTCGAGCGAGGACGACCACGGCGGAAGTATTACTGCCTGGATCCCAATCGCGTCGGCGCTGTTCTGGCTGCGCTGCAGCGATCTGATGCGTCCGCTCAGGCGTTGGCCCGCCTTCGGCCCAGCTTGGCGGGAGAAGCGGGATGAGGCGCTTCGACCTTGACCGCGAACGCGGCCGCGACTTCTACGATGACCTCGCAACCGCGCACGACCGTGCGCTGTGCTTCGTCAACGACCTGGCAAGTGCGCGCGAGGAAGCCCGCAGACTTTCCGCTGAGTTCGCGTTCAGTGTGACCTACTCCCTGGGCAGCCACAGCCCCGGGCCCGGTCTGCCGCAAGCACTCGACCGCTCCCGCTGCGTCAGCGCCATGCTCGCCGATTGCGTCGCTCGGACCGCTGACGCTGACCTCACCCGGCAACTGGTCTGGGCCTGCGCCTTCGTGTCTAGCAGTACTCACGCCCTCGCCACGGATCTCGCCCAGCACGGCGCTCCGGCCATAGTTCGCGGGCATGCCTTCGCCAACGGCCTCGTCGGCGTCCTAGACGAGGCCGTCGCGCGCGCTGAGGTGCTCAGCGCCGAGTTCCACGACATGACTGGGGTGTCGGAGACATCGCGACAGTTGACTGAGTGCGCTGTCACGCTGCTGCCCGCTATCGAACGAGCTGAGTACGGAGAACTCTTTCGCTCAGACCTGGTAGAGCTGGCCGGAGGTCAGTGCGGGAGATGGGCGCAGCTGTGGCATTCCCTCCGGGTCTTGATCGGCATTCCGAGCCTGCGGCTTGTGCTACGCGAGGACGCGAACCCTGCCCGGGAGCGATCATGGTGACGCACAGAAGGTCGGCGGAGCCCGCACATCCACACGGCTGGATCGGCTATGTCGTCGCCGATCGCGAGCGGACAGGCAACGTCCTGCGCCTTGCTCGGTGGCTCGTCCCTGCCGCCGTATCCATGGTGGCCATCGTGGCGGCTGTCCTGGTCGTGCTTGTGCTGGTGTCACCGCTGGCGGCGGCCGGGCTGCTGGGCGGTGGATCGACCGCGACTGCAGGTGGGCTGGCGGTCCGTCGTTGGCGTCGGCGTGGCCAAACGACTCGCGGCGCCCGGTCGTAATCTCGGCGCTTCAGGCGTGTACGCCGCACTCAGAAACGGGCCTGGATCTTTCGCTCCGGAGAACTGATGAATAACATCATGGGGTGATATTTCGGCAGCTGCAGCGAAGCGGTCCGACTGCGTTCAGGAGTGATTCGGTGGACGAAGAATTTGCCCGGAGCAACCACCTCCGGTCGGAGGTGCACAACGAGTTCATGACACTCCTGCTGAAAGTGGTCGAGCAACCCGAATTTGCCACGGAGATCGCCGAAGAGCGCTTAGATCAAGACAAGCTGATCCGCGATGTGACCAACAATCCTCGGTTGATGGATCGTTCGGTGCTGGTCTACAAGCCGGTCCTCGACGCACAGCAGGCCTTGTTATCCTTACACGACGAGCGACCCCGGCTCTGGACGCCAGGCTGGCGCCCTAAACTGCGCAATTTCGTCGCGATCGTCGTCGGGCTGACCATCCCCTTAGTGGCCGTGTGGTTGCTGAGCACCTTCACCTTCCTCAACGGAACGATCACGGCATTACTACCTTTTGTGATCTTCGGAGCGATGTTCGCAGCCCTGGGATTCCTGGTCCGGCGGGGGCTTCCGGAGAGTGTCTGGGAGCGGCTGACATGGGAGCGCAGCCGGCTGCAAGCCTGGTTCGATCACCGTGATGAACAGAACGAATTGCGTCAGGTCCTTCGCGACGACGTGGTCGTGCCGTATGTCCGGGAGTGGATCAACGGCGCGAAGGAGCTGACGTTCGACACCGTCTTGACCTTGCGCGACGGGACAGGTCTCCTATCTCAAGGGCATGACAGCCCGCTGGTCCAGACGCAGTCGATCAAGGCGTTCAGGCGCGAGCTGTCGCGCCCGCAGCCCGGCTCCATCGGGATCGCCGGACCACGAGGCGTCGGTAAGTCAACCCTCATTTCGAGCACTCTCGACAACGCCTTCACCGGAGCTGACCAGCCGCCGTTCCTCACCGTCGCGGCGAGTGCACCGGTGCGGTACGACGCCCGCGAATTCATGCTGCACCTCTATGCGATCACGTGTCGCGCGGTTCTCAGCTCCGCGGGCACCGACGATCAGCTTCCCGCGGAAAGCGAAGACGAACTGGTCTGGCGCAGGCTGCGGCGGCGGGAGGTTTTCATCAGCCGGGTACGGCATGGTTCCCGCGTCATCATGGTGAGCGCGCTCTGGGTGATCACCTCGGTCGTCACCCTGCTCATCTGCCTCGACCTCTTCGACGCGAGCCCTGATGTGACCGACGTAAGAGTAAACGCGATGGTGCACGGGCTACTCACTGATTTCACGAACTACGTCACGCCATGGCAGTGGGGTCTTCTTCCGCAGATCGCGGCGCTGTTGATGATCGCATACGCCGTCGTCAGGCCGGCGTGGCTGATCAGCCGATACCTGATGGACGGCGTCACAGCCCTGGTGTTCGGAGAGTGGCGGCGCCGGGTGCGCCGGTTTTACAGCCTGGAGCACAAGGCCTTGTGCGCACTGGCCCGGCGTGACCTGCGGCAGGTGCGGTTTTTGCAGACCCGAACCGAAGGGTGGTCGGGAAAGCTGAGCACCGGTGGCTTGTTCGAGCTGGGCTTGACCCGGACGATCGCCCGAGCCGAAAGGCCGCTCACGCATCCCGAGATCGTCGACGACTACCGCCGGTTGCTCGAGCGTGTCGTCTCGGTACTCGTCCCGGACGACATCAGCGGGATCATCGTCGCGATCGACGAGCTTGACAAGTTCGCCGATGCCGCGCAGGCCCGGGAATTCATCGACGAGATCAAGGGTGTCTTCGGAGTGGACGGATGTGTGTTCCTGGTATCCGTGTCCGAGGACGCGCTGACTTCGTTTCATCGCCGGGGAATCCCCGTTCGCGACGCTTTCGACAGCGCGTTCACCACCGTCGTCCGCGTCGAACCCTTCTCCCTCGACGACGCCCGCGCGTGGCTAGCGAAGCGCACGATCGGGATTCCGGAACCATTTATCCACCTGTGCTACAGCTTCTCCGGTGGCCTGCCCCGCGAGCTACGCCGCGTCGCGGTAGCGATGTACGACCGGCTCACGGATCCCGAGATGGAGAGCGACCTCGACTCGATCGTTCCGTCTCTGGTCGCCGCGGACCTCTCCGCCAAGCTGAAAGCCTTTGCGAGTGCCGCCGTCCAACTGGAGGGTGAAGCCGACCCGAGTTCGTTCCTGGCCACGGTGACCTCAACGGTGCATGCCGAAGCATCGTGGATGATCAGCCAGTGCAGCGCGTTGCTCCCCGAAGATGTGCGCGGCAACCCCACTGCGCTGTCCCGGTTGCGCTGGGAAGCCGCAAGCTACCTGTATTTCAGCGCGACCATCGTCGAGTTCTTCACCAACGGTCTGACCGCCACGACCATCCAACTGGCCGCGAGCGACGGCAGCGTCGTCTGTCTGGCATCGGCACGTCAGCAGATGTCGATCGACCCGAAGGTGAGCTGGCAGCTGATCACCGACTTCAGGCGACGGCGCGGGCTAGCGGAGACCGCGCCGCCAATTCCGGCGCAATAAGAGGGCCCTTCGGCCTCGAGCGCTACTCGGCATTCTGGACTGATGATCTGCACCGTTGCGTGGCAGGCGTGTCAGCAAAGTCCTGCTCATCCACGCCCGCGACCCCGACGACCCGGGCCACCACTGGTGGGAACTGCCCGGCGGCGGCCAAGACGCCGGCGAGAAGCTCGAGGACACCGCCCGACGCGAGATCACCGAAGAGACCGGGCTCGTCCTGGACGAGATCGGCCGCAAGCTCTGGACCCGCGAAAGCCGATTCACCTACCGCGGCCGCGAGCACCATCGGCTCGACCACGTCTACCTCGCCCGCACCGACGACGACATCGCGTCGCGCACCGTCACCCGGCACTCAGCCAATGAGCGGGCAGGGCTCATCGAGCGCCGCTGGTGGCCGGCCGCAGCCGTCTCGGAATGCCACGACAAACTCCTGCCAGCCGAGCTGCCGGACCTCCTGCAGGCCCCGCTCGACGGCCGCTTCCCGGCCACTCCGCTGCCCCTCACCGCCTGAGATCCGCGGCGCCGGTGTGGATGCATGGCGCCCCGGCGCGGCTCATGGCGATGCGCGCCCGGAACGACTGAGCCACCGGACCGCTGGGCAACGACGCCGTCCACCGGTACGTCGGAGCCCGAGCCGCTCCGCCCGTCACCAGCGTCCGCCCGAAGCCGAGGCGGCGGTGCTCAGCAGCGACATGGACGTAGCCGAGGGTGGCCATGCGGCAGGAAGCACAGATCGAGACGGTCGCGGTCGCGACCTCGCGCCCATCGAGGCGAAGTTCGAACCGGCCGCTGAGCGTTCCGGCCTGCGGCTGGTGGACCACCATCCCCAGGCCGTCGCCAGGAGCTGCCTCCGGGGTGTACTAGGTCGCGACGTCCAGCTGAGCCCATTCAGCGAGGCGCCGCGAAGACGGATCGAACCCCTCTTGCGCGGCAGACTTCGCACAGCGTGCCGTGCAGCTCATAACGGTGGATGTAGGGCACGAGGTTGTCGTAGAGGTCGAGCCGGTGGCCGAGCAGGCAGACGGCGCGCTTGCCGACACCCGGGCGGATCGGGACGAGATCGCCGAACTCGCCACGTGTCCCCGAACGAACGACGCTGCCGGGCCCTCGCCGATCAGTGAGGCCGTGACGATCGGACGGGCCTCCAGCTCGCCCCCTGGTGGATGAGGGAGCACCCGCAGCCACCCCGGACGAACCGGTAGCGGATCCCCTCACCGAGAACGGTGGTGGCGGCCCGGCTGCCTTGTCCCCCACTCCCGCCGCCGACCACTGCCGCCGTTTCTCGCCTCGACCGGCTTGCGCGAGCGTAGTAGCCGACGGGCCTTCCGCTGAAGTTCCCGCCACTCGTGAGCCCTACTACCTCAGTGGGCGGGATAATCGGCCCGCCAGGCGTCGGCCCCTGACCGCGCTCCTGCGCCGGACAGCACATCGAAGAGCCGGCCAGCACAAGGGAGACGCACTCGTGACACTTTCTCACAAGGCAGGGACCTTGTCCTCTTTATTAAGGATTCGCGCAGCTCAAGACTGGATCTTGCGATCCGCGGGCACTGGAGTGCGCTGGCCAGGACCACCTGCCAGGGTGCTCGGCGCGCAGCGGTTTGTTGAACCCACGATGTTATGAGGCACAGTGAAAGACCGTCGATTGCTGGTTCCGGCCACGATTGTACTCGTAGCGTTCGTCAGTTGCGGCACTCCCGCAGACAAGGGCGCCGCGGTCACAGTGAACTGCTCAGATCCGAATCTATCCCAATCCGACTGGACAACATATTGTGCATCGGCCGCTCAGACTCCACCCTCTGCGACCGTCGAGACCCAACCACACGCCGCACCCTCATTGCAATTCAATCAGACGTACAAGGGGCAACATGGCACGGTAACTGTGTCGAACCCACAGCCGTATCGCCCCAGCGATACAGCTGCGATCGGGCCAGATGACAAGCGAGCGATCGTCGTCACGATCTCTGTATCCAACACCTCTGGTGAAGTGCTGCACGGCTATGACTGGATCGCCAAAGTCACTGCGGACGGAACCGCAGGCGACCAGGTGTTCGACTCGGGCAGCTCAGGTGGGCCCAGCGAACCGCCAGACATCCTGCCAGGCAAGACTGGCTCGTGGCGGGTCGTGCTCGGCCTCCCAACGGCGGGCTCCGCCGATATAGTGCTCTCGCTGAGTTGGGGTCTGGCAGAGCCAATCTACTGGGAAGGCCAAGCCTGAGAGCGAAACCGCGACCTCGTCGAGCCGACGTTCAGTTTGGCTTCTCGATACGCCGCCTCGGATACACGATGATCTCGAACAACCACAGCCGCACAGTGGGATCGAGTGGAGACTAGTACTCCAGCCGGGCTTCGTGATCTTCATGGCTCCTGGAGCGATTGGCGCTGGTAGTGGGCTTGTGTGCGCGATATTGATGGCGTCGGCGCCAGTACGAGCAGTGCAAGACGTGCTGGATGTCC
>NZ_JAEBDZ010000060.1:0-13734 GCF_046548675.1 Amycolatopsis sp. cmx-8-4 | reverse complement strand
ATACTGGTGAAGGCCTCGTCGGGTCGTGTTGAGTGTGGTAACCCAATCCAACCTGACGAGGCTCTTCATGTTGTGGAGACATCAACTTCGGCGAGTTACGGACACAACTTCTGGCAACCTGCTTAGGCGAGCGCACCTACCGCTTCAGCGAGCTACACAAACGGCTCGGCGACAGCCGCGGCCCGAGGATCCGCATCTCCCACGGGTCCTCGACCGCGCTGACCTTCATCAAGGTTTCGGCCACCCGCTCTGCGGGAAGGACCTGCTCGTGAGTAGTCCCGCCCCACGCCGTGACCGGGCTTCCCGCCGTTCCACTTGGGTCGCCGACTCGATGCCGACCCGTGCCGTGGCGTGACAAAGCCGAGCCGGCCGCCCGCACGGCTCCAGCGGGCCCCGCCGTTCGAGGTGCGATGAGTAGAGCCGTGCGCTGAGCGCTGACCCATTCTGTCTCGCCTTCGCCCGCGCCCAACGGCCAGTCAAAAGTAACGTCTGGCTGAGGCGACCGGGCTCCACCAAACCGGGTCAGCGTCCGCCACTCCCTGGATGCATCGCGGCTCTGCGCACACTCGGCTAACCTGTGCACCCGTTGATAGAGCGTCCGCACCCACTACAAGATCAGAATTCCGACAGTTCCCCGGGCGAACGAACGGTTTAGCTACTCCCGGCGAAGCGGCGAGACCTGATGATCAGCGGTCGGTCGCGCGGTCCGCAGCGAGTGCGTATCCCGCGGCGAGCAATGGCCACAACACGACCGCTTGCATCGTGAGCTGATTGGCGGGGATACCGGCGACGCGTCGTTCCTGGCCCGAGAACTCCGGGTCGGTCAATGCCGCCCCGGGGAGCAGGATCGCCGGCGCCTGAGCGGCCCAATACAGGCTGGCGAAGAGGGTGCCCCAGCGCAGCGCCGATCGTGGTCGGGTGCTCGGCCGCCAGAGCTGCCAGAGGCTCAGGCCGGCGAGTTCGAAGGCGAACGCGAGCGTCTGACCATTGGGGAACTTGGCGTGCGGAGGCCAGTTGGGGTTCTTGACGTGTGTTTCGTTCCAGTCGGCAGCCATCCCGCCCAACGGCGCGAAAACGGCTACCGCGGAGATCATTGCTTTGCCTACGACGCGGCGGGTCGAGCGCAACAGCGTGGACTGTGACATCACTGTCCTCGGCATTCTCGGTAAGCGAGCCAGATTCGGAGCACGACGTCCCCGAGTGACTCGGGGATGAAGTTGGGATAGTGGTCATTTGGATCATTCATGGCGGTGGCCCCGGTAATCAGGAAGAACCAGCACACATCGCGGGTCTATTCCTCAAGACATGCGTCGCGTCCACGGGCGTCGCTGATCTTGACGCGCCGCTGGTCCTACTGACGACGCTAGTTCAGGTGTAGCGCAGACTTATAGCGGTGCTGTTGGGGCCTGGGACTCCTCGGTCTACGGCTGGCCCTGCGACGAGGTCGAACTGGCCGCGAACCGGGGCGCAGCATGGTCGTACCGCGCGAGGATCTCACCACTCAAGGGTATGGACGATCTTGTCCACGCTGATGATGAGCTTCGCACGGACCTGATCACGGCCGCCGTACCAGGGGTAGGGGCCACCGAGATAGCGGCGGGCGAGAGTCTCGATGTGCTCGGCGGCTCCGACAGTGGTGACGCCGAGGACGTGTCCGCGTACGGCGAAGTAGCGGGAAGGGTCGTCGGGGTCGAGCACGCTGACGGCGACCCGAGGGTCATGTTCGATGTTCTTCATCTTGCGGTAGCCCTGGACGGTGCTGATCACGATGTGGTCGCCGTCGGTGTCAACCCAGGTTTGAGTGAGGTGCGGCGATCCGTCGGGCATCGTGGTGGCGATGAAGCATGGGCTGGGCCGCTGAAGCAAGGTCAGCAGCCCGTCAGGCGGAGTGGTCATGTCGAGTCGCCTCTCATGGTGAACTATCGAATCTCGGGTGCGTCGCGCTGGTCGGCGAGCAGGTCGTCGGCTTCGTCGGGACCGAGCCAGCGCTGGGTGTTCAGTTCCGCCGACCGGCTGAAATAGGCACTCTGGCGGTCCGCCGAGGCGGGTGGCTGCTCCTCCGGAAGCGGAAGCCGCAGCTCGGTGGCGGGGGCGCCGAGGTAGCTGATCTGTTCGGTGAAGCCGCCGGGGGTGTAAAGGTTGAGCACCCGCGCGGTGTCGGAGACGACCGCGAAGCCGTGCACGGTATTGGGCGGGACCGACACCACGGCACCGGTCTTGGCTGTCTGGATTTCGGTGCCGAGCTGGAACCGGATCTCGCCGTCGAGGAGGTAGAAGTACTCGTGCAGCCGTTCATGGACGTGCGGAGGCGGTCCGCTGCGAGCGGGCATCAGCTGCTCGAGCACGGTCAAGGCCCCTCCGGTGGTATCGGCGGAGGCGAGGACCGACCAGAGCGAGTCGACCAGCCAGAAGCGAGGGGCGTCCTCACGGGTCATCAGGAACGACGTGGCCGTCGGACCGTCGGTGATCATCAGGGTTGCTCCTTCGGATCAGGCAGAGATGAGAATGGGAACGACGCGGTTCATGACTGCGGCAGGCCGCGGTGCGCAGCGACGAGGTAGTCGTGCAGCCCGGTGGGGCGAACGTCGGGGTAGCGCTCGTTATCGGTGGCCGGAAATGGGGGCACCGTGAGCATGCTCAGCAAATACCACTCCTGAATCACCGACCACGGGTCTTCCGCGTCGGCGGTGATGCGGCGCAGGTCGTCGGCGTCGCCGACGACGTTGCGGGTCAGGGTCGTGCCGGCGAGGTGCTCGGTTTCGTCGATGATCGCGTTGAAGGTCGTCTCGGCGCCGGAGACGTAGTGCACGCCGGAGATTTCTGCGGGGTCGGTGGCGATCTTCGCGGTAAACCGCGCGGTGTCTTCGACGGTGGTGAGGTTGAAAGGCTCGTCACCGGTGCCCCACAGCGACACGGTGCCGGCGTTCAGGTCGATGATGCCGGCGGCGCGGGGGTCGAGCATCATGTCCATGAACCCGCCGTTGAGGACGTGGACCACCTGCAGCGGCATTGCGTCGATGACATTCGCTGCGCGCTTGCGGATGTCGAACTGCGGTGCGCCTTCCGGTGCCGCGAACAGGTCGATGGCAAAGTCCGAGGGCAGAAATCGTCGGGCTCCGTTGCGCACGGCCGATTCGGCGAGCGCGATCTGACCGTCCACGATGATCTCCGTGCCGCCCTGCAGGGCGGAGACGATGACATCCGTGCCCGCGGTCGCCAGGTTCAGGGAGGCGGGGTCGGTCACGTCGCCCACGACCACTACCGCCCCCTTCGCGACGAGGGCGTCGATGGCCTCGGCCTTGGCGGGGTCGTTGCGGGCGGAGGCGCGCAGCAGCAGCCTCAGGGCGATGTCGGACTGTGCGAGCAGGTGGTGGGCGATCCGGGTGCCGAGCACCCCGGTCGATCCGGCGAGAAGCACTGTGGTGGTCATGGCGATCGTTCAACTTTCCTGTTCCGGACGGGCTGACCTCGTGTCTTATTAATACGGTACCGTACAGTATCGATACGAGCCTGTCCAGTTTTGAGTTAGGATGAGCTATGACCTCAACTCCCCGGGCCCCCGGCCGTCCCAAGGACCCCGCGATCGACGAGGAACTGTTGCGGACGACGCAGGACCTCCTCATCGAGGACGGCTTCGAACGGCTGACCATGGACGCCGTCGCGCGGCGATGCGGCGCCAGCAAGGCCACGATCTACCGGCGCTGGACCAGCAAGACCGCCCTCGTCGTCGCCGCGGCTGCCGCCCTGTTCACCGCGCCCGACGTCCCCGACACCGGAGACCTCCGCGAAGACCTGCTGGCCTGTGGCCGCGCCTACATCACAGCGGACGGCCGTAACGCAAAGGTGCTGGCCAGCGTGCTCGCCGCGTCCCGGCACGATGCCGAGCTGCGCGATGCATCACAGGAAGCGCTCGGTGCGCCCTACAGCAGCTTGTTCGTGCAGGTGCTCTCCCGCGCGGTCGCGCGCGGAGTCCTGTCACCAGAGGTCGACATCGACCTGCTCGCCGAGGTCTTTCCCGCGATCGCCTATCACCGGATCGCCGCCGAGGGCCTCCAGGTAGTCGAGGCCGACATCATCCGAACGGTAGACAGCGTTCTCCTGCCAGCGCTGCACACTTTCACGAGGTGACTCAGATGCCGTCCGAGGTCGACTGGCGGACCGCCGCTCGGCTGCCGATTGCATTAAGAACCTCGTGAAGAGGATGCCGGCGAGACCTGTATTCTCGCCTGAAATGCTGGGACGTGTCCGACAAAGCAAAGACGCGTTGCTGAGATGCCGCAGCATGTGTCGACTTCAACTGTTGTCGGATGATCAGCAGACGTTGATCGAGGAGATTCAAGCACGCGTCCAGCGAAGAGGACGGCGTCGGCACAACATCTTCCATGCCACTGCTCCTTCGAAGGCCAGCGCGGATAACCTCGATTCTGCAGCTCCATTTCAGCCACAACCGCCAAGCGGGCAGCAGTCCTACTCAAGTGCCGTTTCATCTGCGCGTAGAGCAGTAGTATCTGTGGCGTCGGAAGGTGACGGGCGTGCCACTCGGTCAGCCAGACGCAGAGCCAAAGTTGTGCTTCTTGTAGGAGTACCCTGGTGAGCGACCGCCGCCTTGCGCACCGCCGCGCCTCGGCCACGGCGGCGACCAGTGCGGTCAGCTCAGGTATTCGCGACGTGGCGACTTCGTCGGGAAACCTCCCTAGATCCGGCAGCCGGGACAGTCCGACTCGCGCGCGCAGCAGGATTTCCGCGTGGCGCTGACGTCGAGGCCGATGTAGCCGGCGAGTCACTCTTTCGAATTCGAGGTTCAGCCGGTAGCGGCCATTGTGTCTGGTTCCAGATGACTTCTGGCGGTTGGCCCGTCGGGGCCCGAGGAGGTCCGAGGACGATTCATACACGGCATACTCCATGGGCGAAATTCCGGCAGCATCGGGGACGAAGTCTTCGTAGACGCATTCGAATGGGTTCAAGGTGACGTCCGTAAACTATCCATAGCTATACCCCACTCGATGTCACCGACGGGTCGTCTTCGATGATCAACGCGCAGCGGCGTGCAACTTCCGCAGAATGGCATCAATCACCGCCCAAGCCTGCCCGGCATTCACTCGGCTCAACCACCACGACCTACGCCCTAAGGGATGTCTCGTAACCCGGTGCCGGGCCAGCGGGGCCGGTAGTCGATCATGTTGGTGTGGTGCAGGTGATCACAGCGTCGCGGCCGGAGTGGATTGCCCCGTTCACCGGGCTGGAGCCGGGCCAGTTCCGCAAGCTCGCGCGGCTGGTCACGAAGCGAGGAGGCGACGAGATCACAGACGGTCGCCCGGGCCGGCAGTGGGCGTTGCCGCTGGCAGATCGGGTGTTGCTGGTCGCGACCTATTGGTGGACGAATCTGACGATGCGCCAGATCGGGCCGTTGTTCGGGGTGTCGCATTCCGCAGCGCATCGGGTGATCGACACGATCGGCCCGCTGCTGGCCCTGGCCCCGGTCCGCAAACGCCGGGTGGATGCGGTCGCGATCGTCGACGGCACCCTGGTCCCGACCCGGGATCATCGGCTGGCGACACCGTCGAAGAACTACCGCTACTCGACCAACGTGCAGGTCGCGATCGACGCCGAAACCCGGCTGGTCATCGCCACCGGCGACCCGCAGCCGGGCAGCCGCAACGACTGCACCGTCAACCGCGACTCCGGCATCGCCGAGCAACTCGCCGACCGGCCGGTGATGGCCGATGGCAGCTACCAGGGCAACCCGGAAGTCGTCATGCCCTACCGCAAACCCCGCGACGGCGCCGATCTGCCCGAGTGGAAGGACGACCTCAACGCCACCCACCGCAAGGTCCGAGCCTGGGTCGAGCACGTGCTGTCCCGGATGAAGAACTTCAAGATCCTCCGAGACTACCGCCGTGCGGCAAGCATTCTGGCCGACACCGTCTCCGGAATCGCGAACCTGCACAACATCATCCTCACCGACTGACGCAAACCAGCCCCACCAACCACAACGCCAGTTACGAGACAGCCCTTAGCCGAAAGCCGTCAGAACATACTCCTCCGCTGCCTGGTTCCAGATGTTGTCCTGTCCGGCGCAGAGCTCAGCCAGTGTCGCGAACCTGGAATCGATCGCGGCTCGAGGGAAGAATTCGGTGATCGCGGTCAGTTCCATCTCGATGTGTGGATAGATCAGGATCTTCCCGCCGGTGAACGACGGGAGTCCCATCAGTGCGTCGGGTACCGCGCTCAGCCCGCCGACGTGGGTAACCATTCGTGACGGATTGAGCGATCCCGAGGCGGACAGCCACAGTGACTCCTCCATGTCGGCGCGAGAGCCGCCGGACGTCCCCACAGCGTGGGTGCTCTCGTAGTGGACGTTGTAGAGATTCAGGCCGGCGGCGAAGGACCTGTCCGTGGGCCCCGCGAAGAAGTTCAGGCAGCCGTCCCGCCCCAGGATGGCGTCGCCCGTCTCCACGAGCTGGCGAACGGCCGCGAAGACCACGACGTCGTCGAAGCCTTTGTTGTCGACCAGATTCTGCAGAGGGGCGCGGGCGTCGATGTCCGCTGCGTTGAGGTACACCAGCTGCGTACCGTGAGCGGCCGCGTCTTCCGGCGGGAACAGCGCGCGCAGGCGTTGCAGTCGCTCGGTGCTGACATCCACGGCCACGACCAGACGAGGTCGGACCGGGCCGTGGAGTGCGTAGTCGATCGCCCCGATCCCCATGGCGCCCCCGGAGCCGAGCAACGCGAGCGATCCGCCTGGTTTGATCCCCATCTTGTGTTCCCGCACTAGCGGCTCCGTGTGGTAGCTGGAGCGAAAGGCGCCGATGATGCATGACATCGGCTCGGCCAGGGAGGCGTTCGCGTAGTAGCCGCCGTCGTAGGGCAGCACGCACCCCTTGTCGATGGCGATCCTGGGCACTACGCAGTACGTCGTGTCGCCGCCGAAGTATGGGTAGCTGTAGCCCGGTGAGTAGCCGCTGGGCAGGCCCATGGTCGGCAGGATCGCGACGCTCTGCCCCGCGGTGAACCGGTCGGACAATTCGTGGCCGACCTCTTCCAGCGTGCCCGCGAACTCGTGCCCGGTCATGACTGGTGTGGCCTCGATGTCGTCGGGCACCCGTTTGTGCTCTTCGCCCAGGGACAGCGCCTTGTATGTCGAGAGGCACATGCTGCTGCTGACGACCCTCAGCAGCAACTCGTCGGGTCCGATGTCCGGGAGTTCCAGCTCGCTGACAGCGACTTTGCCCCGGCCGTGGATGCGTGCGGCGTTAGCCCGCATTGTTGACCTCGCTCGTCGTGAGGGCGGCCCGAAGGTCGTCCAGGGCCGGGTCGCCGAGGTAGTTATTGATCGTTACGACTCGCACGTTGGGGCGTGCTCGGCGGACGCGGTCGGCCAAGTTCTTGTGCACCACCACCACGTCAGCGTCCTCGGAGATGCTTTCGATGGCGCTGTGAACCACTTCCACGTCTTCCCGGCCAGACGAAGTGAGCTTTTTCTTGAAAGAACTGGCTCCCATTACGCTGCTCCCCATGCCTGCGTCGCAGGCGAACACAACCTTGCGCACCAGATCCAGGCTCGTCGCCTCGGGTGCGGCGGGCGTGCCGGCGAGGGCATTCTCCAGGACCGCCTTGCCTTCCGCCTTCATTTCACGTGATCGATCGGTGAACTCCTGCAGGCCGAATTCGTCAACGGCATCGGACTTCTTGGTCATTTTCAAGATCAGTGAGGTCACGAGAAAGCTGACTACTGCCGCGACCAGGACACCGGAGATGATGCCGAGGTGATTGCCCGGCGGGGTGAGCGCGAGGTAGGAGAAGATCGAGCCCGGGCTCGGGCCCGCGACCAGCCCGACGTCGAACGCGCTGAAGGTGGCGATGCCCGCCATTCCCCCGGCGATCATCCCGATGATGGTGAGCGGCTTCATCAGCACGTAAGGGAAGTAGATCTCGTGGATGCCGCCCAGGAAGTGGATGATGATCGCACCCGGGGTGGTGTTCCTGATGACCTTCGAGTGGCCGAACAGCCAGAAGGCGACGAGCAGCCCGAGGCCCGGACCCGGGTTCGACGCGACGGTGAAGAAGATGGATTTCCCCGCCTGGGCGGCGTCCTGGAGTCCGAGCGGGTAGTACAGGCCCTGGTCGATGACGTTGTTGAGGAACAACACTTTGGCGGGTTCGTTGAGCAGCGACAACAGTGGCAGCACCCCGGTGTCCACCAGCACGTGGATGGCCCGCAGCATCCCCTGGTTGATGGCCGTGATGATCGGACCGATGCCCCAGTAGGAGGCTGTGATCAGGCCCAGGCCGAGGAATCCCAGAGTGAAGTTGTTGACAACCATTTCGAAGCCGGACTTGATCTTGCCTTCCAGCGCCCGGTCGATCTTCTTGATGAGCCACGCCCCGAGCGGGCCCATCACCATGGCACCGAGGAACATCGGGATGTCCGCGCCGACGATGAGCCCGATGGTGCCGAGCATTCCGGCGACGCCACCGCGCTGGCCGTGGACCAGGCGGCCACCGGTGTAGGCCAGTAGCAGGGGGAGCATGTAGGTGATCATCGGTTTGACCACCGAGGCGAGGTCCGCGTTGGACAGCCATCCCGTCGGGATGAACAGCGCCGTGAGGAATCCCCAGGCGATGAAAGCCCCGACGTTGGGGATCACCATGGCGGTCAGGAAGCCCCCGAAGGCTCCGACCCGAGCACGAAGGCCGGCGCGTGGCGCGCCTGCCGCAATGTCGTTTGTTGTCACCGTGCTTCTCCTCGATCGATCGATCCGTCTATGTTGAGGCGGAGGAAGAGGTCGACTTTGCTGCGGTCGGTGTCTTCAAGGACGCTCTGGATGTTGCGCAGGTCGCTGCGCTCGTAGAAGTCCGTCGCCGACAAGGGATCCAGCCCACCCCGTACCTTGCGGGCGATCAGCCGGTCGCGAAGCAGATCTGGTTCTGCGTCGATGAAGATGTTGTAGACGGAGTACTTTGACAGCCCGGACCAGCCGGGTCGATCCAGGAGCAGCCAGTTGCCCTCGACCAGGACGAGTCCCGCCCGGACCGGTTTGGCCTTCTCGACGACGTCGTGCCGGATCCGGTCGTAGACGGGCCAGGACACCTCACGGGTACCGGGAGCCCGAAGGTGGCGCTCGAGGTTCACGACGTCAAAGGTCTCCGGTGCCCCCTTGATGGCGTTGAGGCATACCGGTCCGGAACTCGTGTCCAACCAGTGGGTGTCGAGATGGGCTTGGGGGTAATGGAAACCGTCGATCCCGACGGCGTCGAAGTCCAGGTGCCGCGCGCGGTCCAATAGCAGGGCGGTCAAGGTGGACTTCCCCGTTCCCGGAGGAGCCACCAAGAACAGGAAGGTACGGATTCCCACCGACCGTGACGCCAGTTCTTCGATCAGTGGTACGAGGACATCATCGAGCAAGTGGTTGTCGCACAACGCATCGACGTCGACACCGTCCACTGTGACCCGGGTGCCAATGGCGGTTCGACTCGGGAGTCCGTTGGTCTCTGTCATCGCCCACTTCCCCGTGCGATCATATGAGCAAGGCCTGCTCATATGAGTGAGGCACAGGGTACAACTCCTGAACGCGCCGTCAAGAGGCCGCCACCGACGTTCTGGGGAAACGAACAGCAAATCCGGCCCACGCCGGCTGTACTGCCGTGGGCTGGTCAGACCGGCGAGTTCGGCGAACGCCGCTCCGGTTCAGTTCAGCTTGCCCCAGGGACTACCGGGATCGACGGTCCAACACGTGGGACTCGACGGCGGGCAGCCTGCGCAGGGCGACTGCAGTGCGGTCGTCGGTGATCAGCGACGTAATCAGGCCGGATCGGGCTGCCGCGGCGATGGCCCCGGCCTTCTCCACCGAGCCCGCGACGGCCAGGACACACGGGGTGCCGGCCAGCTCTGACACCGACACCGAGATCCTCCGCCTGGTGGCCTTGGCGTCGATCGCCGTGCCATCTTCGCGGAGAAAGATGCCCGCCATCTCGGCTTTGGCCTGCTTGAACGACAGTTCCTGACGATCCGCGGACGTCAGGATCGCGGGAAGTTCGGTGATCGGCGGTTCCCACGAGCCCACCGAGAGGACGGCAACCCCGAGGTCGGCATACAGGCTGAGGGCTGACTTGATCACCTGATCGGAGCGCAGGGATCGGGCCGCGGCCTCCGATGTCGCGAACAGCGGCGCGTAGATCGGCACGGCCTCGACGCTAGACTGATCGGCGATCCGGCGGATGACCTCCACAGGGGATCGCGCAAAATCCTTGCCGACGGTGCCCGTCAACTGGACGACGGTGCACGGCGCCAGGTCGGTCAGACGTTCGGCGACGGCGAGGAGGGTACGTCCCCACGAAAACCCGACGACATCTCCGTCGCGGACGCGGCTCTTGATGTGGGCGGCTGCGGCTCGGGCGAGCCTGCGGCGGTTGTCGTCCTCGGTGTCACCAGCCTTGACGACGATGCACTCCTGCAGACGCAGATGAGCGGCGAGGTCCTCGGAAAGCGCTGCCCGGTCGGCGTCCCGCTCATTGATCTCGATCGTGACGACGCCCTCTTCACGCGCCTGTTGGAGCAGGCGCGCAACTCGGAACCGAGACATGGAAAACGTCTCGGCCAGCTCTGTCTTCGACACATCCTCGATATAGAAGCGACGAGCGATGTCCGACAAGAGCTGCCACTCGGCGTCATCCACCTTGAGCAATCCTCTCCCTGCGGCCCAGCCTCTCCGGCCCTGGACTACGTGGTTCCGGCCACAAAGGGCGTGTCACAAGGACCCTATAACTTAACTCGGACAAGGCCACCAGTCCAGAGCAGCTAGGGGATTCTTCTCACAATCGCCTCCGCCTGGGATCTGCGCCTCTACCCCGGCCGCAATCACCATGGATTCGCCGAACCCGCTCGCGAAACGCTAGATCGGACGGCTGGTACCGCGACGGCAGTCAGCCGTGTTGGGATGGATCATCGTTGTAGATGTCGACGTGGGTGCTGGGTCAGCTGGGCCGGTTGCATGAGCGGATCGCGGGCCGGCTCGCGTGGTCGGAGCCGCAGGACCCGGGCGCGGGAGTACGTGTCCAGGCGGGCCGCGAGCTGGGAGTGCAGAACATCTGGACACTGGCCGAGCAGGCCGCCGAGGTATCCCCAGATGGATGCAGCGGCTGTTGCGATGGGCCGATTGGCGCTTCGACGGTCTCCGCGATGACCTGCGGGACTACGTGGTCGAGCATCCCCGTGAGCCGGATGGCGCACTGGTCGTGGACGACGCCCGGATTCCTGAAGGAGGGCTTAGTGACGGCGGGGATGCAGCGAGTTCGAGACGAACCCGCGTCAGGCGATGGCGATGCTGGCGCGGCCGGCCTGACCCTGGCCGACGAGCAGGGCGGCCTGCAGGTCCTTGCCTCCTCCACCGAACAGGCCCGCCTGCTCGAGCTGTGCCAGCTCGGCATCGACGAGGGCCCGGGCGTGGACTGCTACACCGGCGAGCCCGCGTGCTGGTCGCCGACATCGCCGCCCAGTCCGCCCGGTGGCCCCGGTTCGCCGCCGCGGCCGCCCGCCAGGGGTTCGCCTCGGTCCACGCGCTGCCCATGCGGCTGCGCCGGCAGACGATCGGCGCGCTGCACCTGTTCGGCGAAGTGCCGGGCGAGCTGTCGGCCGACGACGTGGACCTGGCCCAGGGCCTCGCCGACACGGCGACGATCAGCATTCTGCAGGAACGCGCCATCCGCCGCGGCGAAACGCTGTCCGAGCAGCTGCAGACAGCGTTGAACAGCCGAGTGATCATCGAACAGGCCAAGGGCGTCCTGGCCGTAACCGGCAGGCTCAGCATGGCCGACGCCTTTACGACCCTGCGCAACTACGCCCGCGCCAACAACACCCGCCTGAGCGAGGTCGCTCGCGCCCTCGCCGACAGGGAACTCGAACCGGCCGTCGCTCACCCGGGCGGCGGCCGACCGCCCCGCTGACCCCACCCCGGCTACACGTGAGCCCCCTGTTCGATCCGGCATTCTCGGTGAATAACCGACAGGCGCAGCGTCCAACCGGACGCCGCGCCGACAGGACCGATCTCCTGTCGACGACCGAGCCCGGCACCCCGCCGTGACAACATGGCTCTGCGTCGGCAGGTGGCGCCCGGCCCCGAGACCCGGGCACCGCCAGCCACACGCTGCAGCCCGGACGGCAGAAGGCGGCTGATGGACAACACAACTCCAGACCAGCCCGCGAACGCCGCCTCGACCGGCCCGCGGCATCCTGTCGTCGCCCTCGTGACCTCCGCCGGCGGGCTCGCCGCACTCACCCATGTCCTCGCCCCGCTCCCCCGCGGCCTGTCCGCCGCCCTCCTGGTCGCGTGCCATCAACCCGCTGATCGTCCCAGCCGACTGGTCTTCCTGCTCGACCAGCACACCGACCTGACCGTCCGAGCAGCCGAGGACGGCGCCCAGCTGACGCCCGGCGTGGTCCTGGTCGCGCCACCGGGTCGGCACCTGATGATCACCTCACCGACCCACGTCGGGCTCCTCGACACCGGCCCGCACCGGCCGCGCCCGTCAGCGGACCTGCTGCTGACCACACTCGCTATAGCATGCGGGACGCGCGCGGTGGCCGTCGTCCTCACCGGCGCCGGCACCGACGGCCAGCTCGGTGTCCGCGCCGTCACCCACCGCGGCGGCACCGTCATCGCCCAAGACGAGGCCAGCAGCGCCTACTTCTCGATGCCCGCCGCGGCGATCGCCACCGGCCAGGTCCAGAAAGTGCTGCCACCAGCCGGAATCGCCACCGCCATCCACGATCACGTCATCGCCCGCACCGCAACGGTCACCCGACTCGAACTCGCAAACACACCGCGTCCTCGCCTCCCGGCGGACGTCGAGGAATTCAATCCTTTTGACCTCTCGCCCGAAAGGCAACCTCCCGGCAAAGCGCCGGCCGCGAGTCCGGTCGATCCCTCCCCCTCGTCGACCGGACTCGCCTGAACTCCGACCGGTGATCCTCGCCAGAGACCGCACGTTCAAAACCAACGGGCAGCAAGGGCAGTGCGCTGCTGGTCAGCCGGAATCGGACCCTTAAATCGGAGGGTGGTGCCAGCCCGGCTACGAGGAGGGCGTCGTCACCGGACTCGCCATGGCCGTTGAGCGACCGGCCCGGTTTCGCCGACGACGACCACCTGCCTGTCGCTCCGGGGGCCCTGGCCTGGGCCGGCAATTTCGACCATCCCCACGCTGCGCCGCGACGGGGGGCCGTTTGCCTCTATTTACACCGATCAGGCGCGAGCCATCCTATCTGCGGAGCCTTTCCTCCGCACCTCGCGCGCTGGGGCTTGGCTCTGGGTGACCGGCGGGTATCGCCCCCCGAGACCGCCGGTCACCACCCCCACCGGGGCCCTGTCACCACGGAGACCGGTGGCGGCCCGGCCAGCCTGCACCCGGCTGCCTGACAGTGGCTCGCGCGGCCGTTGACATCACCGTTCCGAGGCCGCCGAGCCATCATTTTCTGATGGCGTCAACTGACATTGATCTGCTGGTACCTTTTGTCACCTGTCCTCTGGCGGCTGGAGCCGCAGCGGCACAGGCCAGCCGGTGACAGCGTGGCGCCGCTGGCGGCGAGGTACACTCGACGACGTGGTGGTTGACTAGTACGGCAGCCGCAGTGTGTGACCTTGCGGCGTGTCGTTGTCATGAAGGCGGCCACCGCGTGATCGACTTCAAGGTGTGTTGGATCTCGAAGAGGACGCGGTGGCCGCGTCGTGGACTGTAGTT
>NZ_JAEBDZ010000059.1:0-16734 GCF_046548675.1 Amycolatopsis sp. cmx-8-4 | reverse complement strand
GTGTCGCGCAGCGTCTGCTGGCGATGGCAGCCGGCATCTGGCACAACTGGCAGACCGGTCTGACCAGCAAAAGGTCACTGATCGCCTACGATCACTAACACCAACTTCACGGAATCAATCATCTAGGACGCGAGCTCGGTCGTCCGGAGGTGATCCGGTGCCGAAACCGCTTGCCGGGCAAGGAGGTTGCCCAGTGCGAAGCGGCCAGGGCCGATGAACGCGACGGCCAGCAGCGTCCAGCAGAACAGGGCCGCGTCCTCGCCGCCGTTCTGGATCGGGAGCAGGGCGACCGGCAGGTGCACGGTGAAGTAGGCGAACGCCATCGAGCCGGAGCCGAGCACGGCGGCGACCCGGGTGCCGATCCCGACGCAGACCAGTGTGCCGCAGCCGAGCTGGATGATCGCGGCCCACCACTGCGGCCACACGCCGGCGGCGACGGCGGACTTCGCGCCGAAGAGGCCGAACAGCGTCTTGACGCCGTGGCAGGCGAACAGGAAGCCGATGACGATGCGGAAGAGCCCGATGACGTGTTCGCGGGCCGGGGCCAGGCGGTGCATGGTTCCTCCGGGAGGCGGGGTGCGGGCGGCATCCGGCCGGCCGGTGCGCGGGGCCGGCCATTGCGGATTCGGTAGCACCAGATATACCGGCCCGCCGGGATGCGGCACACCGCCGAAAGTCGCATGCGGAAAACTTCCGGGGAAAACACCGAATCTGGCTCGGTTGGGTCCGCGTTACCGCAGGTCGCCTTGCCGGGTAAGAGAAAGCCCGGAAGTCTGGGGTATTTCTCCCATCTGGTCCAGACCAGTTAGCGCACTGGTCCGCGCTGGGTTTCGAGAATGTTTCCGGTTCTTTTCGGAAACGGCGCGGACTGGGCCTGCCGGATCAAGCTTTACGTCGTGCTCGCGAAGCCACCGTCGGCGTCGCAGTGGTGCTCCGACCAGAGCACTCGCTCGCCGTCCTGCAGTGAGTACGGTTCCATGGCGTCTTCCCCAGGCGTCGAGCCCTACACGCTTGAGGGCCGCGGTCGGTTGCACCGCCGCGCGATGGCCCTTTGCGCGGTCCCGGCCGAGGACTAGCGTGATGGCCATGCATCCGAAGGCGCCCTCGCGCCATTCAGCCGGTGCCCGTGCCTGAGGGCATCGGGCTCGAGCTGCGGAGCCGGGAGGCGAGCGCACTGGTCCGCGTGACCGGGCGGCTCGACATCACCGGCTACCCCTTTTTGCGCGACGGTCTCCTCAAGATCGCCGCGGACAGCCCACCGGGGGTGATCGCCGACATCGACGGGCTCGTTCTCGAGCGGCACTCGCCTAGCCTGTTCCCGTTCGTCGCCACCCGGCTCGAGCGCTGGCCGGGCATCCCGTTCTCGCTGGTGACGCGGCAGCCCGCGCACATCGAAGCGTTCGACAGCTACGGTCTGGACCGGTTCGTGCCGGTGCACGCCGACGTCGAAGCCGCCGAGGAAGCGCTGCCCCATCCGATCCGCCGCCGCGCCGAGCGGACGCTCGCACGCGGGGACCAAGGCATCGCCCAGGCTCGCGCGTTCGTCCGCGCGCGGACCAGCGAATGGGGGGTGCCCGCCCTGGAGTACGACGGCACGCTCATCGCGGCGGAGCTGACCGACAACGCGTCCCGGCACACGACGTCGCTCCCGCGGCTGCGGCTGGAACTGCGGCGGGAGCTGCTGACGATCGCCGTGAGCGACGACGATCCGCGGCCCGCGGTGCTGCTGGACCGGCCCGACCTGCTCGAGCCCGGCTTGGGCCTGCGGATCGTGGCGCAGACCGCCCGGGCCTGGGGGAGCAGCAAGCGCTGGACGGGCGGCAAGGTGGTCTGGGCCGTTCTGGCCACGCCGGAACGCCGCCGGTCGCGGACCCTCGGCCCCTGATTTCTCATGGCACTGCCTCCTTGGCTGTGACCGGCGTCATACGAACATGTTCGTTCCGAACGTGCTCGTAACGAACATGTTCGCTACAGTGGACGCATGGACCGGAACAGCACCCCCAGCCGCCGCGAACGCCCGGCGAAGCCGGCGCTGACCCGCGCGGGCATCGTGGCGACGGCCGTCGACGTCATGCGCGCCGAAGGCGTCGAGCGCGTCACCATGCGGCGGCTGGCCAAGGAGCTCGACACCGGCCCCGCCTCGCTCTACGTGTACGTCAAGGACACCGAGGAACTGCACGCCGCGATGCTCGACGAGCTGCTCGCCGAGGTCGACCTCGGCGACGGCGGTGCGGGGGAGTGGCGCGACCGGCTCTGGGCGATGCTGGGCTCCTACCGCTCGGTGCTGTTCGCCCAGCCGAGCTTGGCCCGGGTCGCGCTGGTGACCCGGCTGAGCGGGCCGCACTACCTGGCCGTCGTCGAAGCGGTGCTCGCGCTGCTCGACGAAGGCGGGATGCCGCCGGGCCAGGCCGCGTGGGCCGTCGACGTCCTGCTGCTGATCGCCACCGCGACCGCCGTCGAAACCGGCAGCCGCCAGGAGAAGCCCGGCGCCGAGCGCGAGCACGACGTGCTGGTGGAGTCGCTCGCCGGCCTCTCCGCCGAGACCCACCCGTACATCGCCGCGCTGGGGCCGGACCTCGTGTCCGGCCCGGGCCCCTCCCGCGTGCGGTGGGCGTTCGACGTCCTGCTGAACGGCGCGCTGAGCACCGCGCGCCCCCCGATCGAGGAGTTTCAATGACCACTACCCCCGTCACGATCGTCGGCGGCGGCCTGGGTGGCCTCACCCTGGCCCGCGTCCTGCACACCCGCGGGATCGCCGCGACCGTCTACGAACTCGACGCGTCTCCGGCCGCCCGCGACCAGGGCGGCACCCTGGACCTGCACGAAGAGTCCGGTCAGCACGCGCTGGCCGAAGCCGGCCTGACCGGCGAATTCCGCGCGATCGCCCGTGAAGAGGGCGAGGCGCTGCGCATCCTGGACAAGCACGGCGTCGTCCGGTTCGAAGAGACCGCCGACGCGGGCGGCGGCACCCGGCCCGAGGTCGACCGCGGCGCGCTCAAGCGGATCCTCGTCGACTCCCTGCCGGACGGCGTCGTCCGCTGGGGGACGAAGGTGACCGCGGTGGCGCCCGGCCGGATCACCCTGGACACCGGTGAGGTCGTCGAGTCCGGTCTGGTCGTCGGCGCGGACGGCGCCTGGTCGAAGGTCCGGCCGCTGCTGTCGGCCGCCGTCCCGGTCTACTCGGGACTGTCCTTCGTGGAGGCTCATCTGTCCGATGTGGACACCGCGCACCCGGCGGTGGCCGCGCTGGTCGGCCCCGGCTCGATGTTCGCGCTGGCCGACGGGAAAGGCCTGATCGCCCAGCGCAACGGCGGCGGCCGGGTCCGCGTCTACGCCGCGGTGCAGGCCCCGGCCGAGACGGTGACCGGCCTCGTCGACCCGGCCGATCCGGCCGGGTCCCGCGCGCGGGTGCTCGACCTGTTCGCCGGCTTCGACGCCGGGCTGCGCGCGCTCATCGCCGACAGCGACGACACCCTGATCGCGCGGCCGATCCACGCGCTGCCGGTGGGGCACCGGTGGGCGCGGGTCCCGGGCGTGACGCTGCTCGGCGACGCCGCGCACGTCATGTCGCCCTTCGCCGGCGAGGGCGCCAACCTCGCGATGCTCGACGCCGTCGAACTGGCCGTCGCGCTGGCGGACCACGACGACGTCGAAAGCGCTCTCTCGGCCTACGAAACCGCGCTGTTCCCGCGAGCGGAAGAAGCCGCGCGCGAGTCGGCGGACAACCTCGTCGAGAGCTTCCGGCCGGACGCGCCGTCCGCGATGGTCGACCTGATGCTCTCGCACTGAATCCCCTATTCGAAAGGCACCACCATGACCGAGAAGATCCTCCGGCCCGACCCGGAACTGGAACTGCACCTGACCGACACCGGCGGCGCCGGCCGTCCCGTGCTCGCCCTGCACGGCGGCGCCGGACCCCGGGGCGTCGCGCCGGTCGTCGAGCACTTCGCGCCGGAGAACCGCGTGCTCGCGCCCACCCACCCGGGCTGGGGCGGCACGCCGCGCCCGGACTGGTTCACCGGCGTCGACAGCCTCGCCGTGACCTACCTCGACCTGCTGGAGGACGAAGACCTCTCCGACGTCGTCGTCGTGGCCAGCTCGTTCGGCGGGTGGGTCGCGGCCGAGATGGCCGTGCGCGACCGCGGCCACCGGATCGGCGCGCTGGTCGTGCTCGACGGCATCGGCCCGGAGATCGCGGGGCACCCGGTGTCGCTGCCGCAGCCGCCGCCCGGCGCGCCCGCGCCCGGGCCCGGGCCCGCGCCCGCCGACCTGGCGGCGATGCGGGTCTACACCGGGACGACGATGGGCGACCCGAAGCTGCTGCGCCGGCTGGCCCGGGTCCGGATCCCGGCCCTGCTGATCTGGGGCGAGGACGACACGGTCGTCACGCCGGCGTTCGGCGCGGCCTACGCGGCGGGGTTCGCGGACGCCCGGTTCGAGATCGTCGCCGGCGCGGGGCACATGCCCGCGGTGCAGAACCCGGCCGCGACATTCGAACTCATCGACGAGTTCCTGGTGAAAGCATGATCGTTTCCCTCTAGAGTGGCTCCATGGTGGACGAAGAAGTCGTCTCGGAGCGGATCCGGCAGGTCGCCGCCGCGCTGGCCGACCGGGCCGGTGATCTCACCGGTGAGCTGGTGCAGCTCTACGCCGCCGAACTGCCGCAGCTGGTCCACGACGACGAACGTATGGTCAGCCTGCTGACCGCGAGCGTCTACCAGAACATCGAGACCGGCCTGCAGATCCTCCAGCACAGCATCGACCCGGCCCACGTCGAGGCGCCGGCCGCCGCGCTGGAGTACGCGCGGCGGCTGGCCCAGCGCGGCACCCCGGTGTTCGACCTGATCCGCGCCTACGACGTCGGGCAGGCCGCGATGCTCGACTTCGGGTTCCAGGAGTGCATCCGCCAGGTCGGCGAGGCCGAGCTCGTCGGGGAGATGATGCGGCGGCTGCTGAAGGTTGTGTTCGGGTTCGTCACCCGGGTGACCCGGCAGCTGATCGCGGTCTACCAGGACGAACGCGACCGGTGGCTGCTCAACCGGAGCGCCGCGCGGGTGGCCAAGGTGCAGGACCTGCTGGCCGAGAACCGCGGCCCGCTCGACGCCGCGTCCGTCGACGCGGCCGAGGCCGTGATCGGCTATCGCCTGCGCGGCACGCACGCCGGGATGATCGTCTGGCACGTGTCGGAGGCCTCCGTGGGCGACGTGCTGTCGGTGCTGGAGTCGGTCGCGGCCGCGGTGCTCGGCCGCGTCCAGGACCACGGCCGGCCGCTGTTCGTGCCGCGCGACGAGGCCAGCGCGTGGGTGTGGCTGCCGCTCGGCCCGGGCGTCACGATCGGCCGCGCCCTCCTCGACGACGTCCTCGCGACGGCCGAGCCCGGCGTCCGCGTGACCGTCGGCGACCCCGCGACCGGCGTCGACGGCTTCCGCGACACCCACCACCAGGCCCTGCGGGTGCACGCGCTGGCCCTCGCGGCCGGCGAGCACTGCGACCGCGTCCTGACCTTCCGCGATGTCGGCACGATGGCGCTGATGACGTCCGACCTCAACGCGGCCCGGCTGTGGGTCACGAGCACCCTCGGGCCGCTGGCCGCCGACGAGGAGAACTGCGGGCGCCTGCGCGAGACCCTGCACGTCTTCCTCGCCTCCGGCGGCAGCTACACCGGGGCGGCGGCCGAGCTGACGATGCACAAGAACTCCGTGCAGTACCGCGTCCGCAAGGCCCAGGAGCTGCTGCCGCGCGAGCTCGGGACGAACCGGCTGGACGTCGAGCTCGCACTGAGCCTCTGCCACCGGCTCGGCCGGGCGGTCCTCTGAGGCTTTGGTGTCGTGGACCACACCCGGCGAAGATCGTTGGGTCCCGGACACGAAGTCTTCCCGCGGTTTCCGGCCTACCTTTCGATCATGGGTGAAAACGGTGGGATGCTCGCACTGGTGCGGCTACGCCGAGGCGTCGTCGGCGAGAGCAGACGCGTCTGTCACCTGATCCCCGTCCCCGCCGCCGGCGCGGTCCCCGAGTACCTGACGGCCCTGTGCGGCGAGTCGATCTTTCCGGGCGAGGCCGAGGTGCTGGACGGCCTGCGCGGGATGCCGTGCCACACGTGCCTGATGGCGAACACGCCCGCGGGCGGCGAGCTCCTGGCGAACGCGGGTTAGTTCCGGACGCGCCGCGCTGACGATCGCGTGGGAAAACCCCATGTCAGAACCCGAATCGATGGTCCATTCGGACCAACTCTGCGGATTACGTATCGTCAGGCGACGTCGTGAGCTTTAACCTTGCGTGATTCTTCGCCATGAATCGCACTGGGGAGTGAGATGAAGCCGACGTCACCGCTGTGGTTGCCGCGCGCCCATTCACGGTCGGAACGGGCCCACCTCGAGCGATGATGGAAGCCGGCTGCATCAGACGCTTCGAAGGAGTCGCCCGGCGCTCGCCCGGCCGGATCGCCGCTGTCGAGCACGACGCGGTGGTGAACTACGCCCGGCCGGCCGGGCTCGCCGCGCGGCGGCTCGACGCGGGCGTCCGGCCGGGCGACCGGGTCGGTCTCGTCACCGGGCCCTGGAGCGGATCCGCGAGGTCTACGACGAAGTGAGCTACGCCTTCCCCTGGCAAGCCGGCGATGTGATGGTGGTCAACACCATGCTGGCAGCCCACGGCCGCGAGCCGTTCGCCGGCAAGTGCCGCATCCTCGTGGCGATGGCCGGATGACCGCGGCATCCGCCCGGCCCGTGGTGGTCCTGCTGGCCCACCCCCGGCCGGGCAGCTTCAACCACGCGCTCGCCGACCGGGTACGGGCCGCGCTGGCCGCGGCCGGACGGCCGGTGCGGTTCCACGACCTCTACGCCGAAGGTTTCGACCCGGTCCTCACCGCGGAAGAGGCCTACACCAGCGGCACGCGTGCCGAGGACTTCCTCGCCGCCGAACCGGATCCGCTGGTGCGCCGCCACCGCGAGGAGCTGCGCGACGCCGCCGGCCTCGTCGCGATCCACCCGAACTGGTGGGGCAAACCGCCGGCGATCCTGAGCGGCTGGCTCGACCGGATCCTGGTCCCCGGCGTGGCCTACCGGCTCGACGACGCGGGCGGCGCCCCCGAGTCGTTGCTCGCCTTGGAGCACCTCTTCGTCGTCAACACCTCCGACACCACCGAAGACCGCGAGCGGACGCTGTTCGGCGACCCGCTCGACGCGATCTGGCGCCGCTGCCTCGCGCCCTACCTCGGCGAGCCGGCGGTGACCCGGCTGGTGTTGCGGGTGGTCGCGGACGCCGGCGCGGACCGGCGAAGCGGGTGGCTCGACGACGTCGACGCCGAGGTCACCCGGTTGTTCGGTGGTCGCTGACCGGTTCCGGCCAATTCCGGTGAAGACCTTGAGCGGCTTTCGCGTGGCGTGCGACTCTCGGGCCGTCCGGCAACCGGATTCACCGAGGGGGAACCGTGAGCAAACTCGAGCGTATGGCCGAAGAACGTCGTCGTCGTCAGGGGAGCACGCCGGCAGCGCCGGCCGGCCGGCAGTGGGGCACCTGCGTCAGCGTCCGGGAAACCGGTGACCGGCGCCGCCGGGTCGCCCGGGTGCTGCTGGCGAGCGGGCTGGTGATCACCGCCTACCTGCCGCTGAGCGTGGTCACCCCCGCGGTCGACGCACCGGTGCTGGTCCAGACCAATGCGATCGGCGACGGGCCCAAGGGCGACTCGGTCGTCGTGTCGGCCGGCGGCGACCAGTCGGGCCACGGCACCATCGTCGTGTCCTGACGGTGGCCGACGTGCGCACCGTCTCGATGGTCACCTTGGGCTGCGCGCGCAACGAGGTCGACTCCGACGAGCTGGCCGCGCGCCTGGACGCGTCGGGGTGGCGCCTCGCCGAACCGGGCGCCGAAGCCGACGTCGTCGTCGTGAACACCTGCGGCTTCATCGAAGCCGCGAAGAAGGAGTCCATCGACACGGTCCTGGCCGCGTCCGGCAAGGGCGCGAAGGTGGTCGCCGTCGGCTGCATGGCCGAGCGCTACGGCCGTGAACTCGCCGACGCGCTGCCCGAGGCCGACGCCGTGCTTTCCTTCGACGACTACCCGGAGATCGGCGCCCGCATCGAAGACGTCCTCAACGGGCGCGCGCACCCCGCGCACACCCCGCAGGACCGGCGGCTGCTGCTGCCGATCACGCCGGTGCAGCGGCCCGCCGCGGTGGCTGTGCCCATTCCCGGCCACGGCCCGGCCAGCGGCCCGAGGCCGTTGCGGTACCGGCTCGGCGGCGGTCCGGTCGCCCCGCTCAAGCTGGCGTCGGGCTGCGACCGGCGCTGCACGTTCTGCGCCATCCCGAGCTTCCGCGGCGCGTTCGTGTCCCGGCCGCCGGCCGAGATCCTCGCGGAGGCCGAATGGCTGGCCGGCCACGGCGTCCGCGAACTCGTGCTGGTGAGTGAGAACTCTACGTCGTACGGGAAAGATCTCGGCGACTTGCAGGCGCTGGAGAAGCTGCTGCCGCGGCTCACCGCCGTCGTCGACCGTGTGCGGGTGAACTACCTGCAGCCCGCCGAACTGCGCCCGAGCCTGCTCGAAACGATCGCCGGGACTCCCGGCGTCGCGCCGTACTTCGACCTGTCGTTCCAGCACGCCAGCGGGTCGGTGCTGCGCCGGATGCGCCGCTTCGGCGACCGGGAACGGTTCCTGCGGCTGCTGGAGAAGATCCGCGCGGTCGCGCCGGAGGCCGGCGTGCGGTCCAACTTCATCGCGGGCTTCCCCGGCGAGACCGACGCCGAGTTCGCCGAGGCCAAGCGCTTCCTCGAGGAGGGCAGGCTGGACGTCGCCGGCGTGTTCGGCTACTCGGACGAGGACGGCACCGAAGCCGTCGACCTGCCGGGCAAGGTGCCCGCCGACGTGCTCGCGGGGCGCGTCGAAGAACTGTCGCTCCTGGCGGAGGAAACCGGGAGCCGACGCGCGGAAGAGCGGCTCGGCTCGGTCGTCGAGGTGCTGGTGGGACCGGCCGGGCACGGCTGGGCGGCGCACCAGGGACCCGAAGTCGACGGGATCGTCACGTTCACCGGGACCGCGCCGGCGGCGGGTGAGCTGGTCCGGGCCGAAGTCGTCGGCACCGACGGCCCCGACCTCGAAGCGCAGCTCCGGCCGGCGTAGGGGCTTCAGACCGGCTCGCCGCGCTCGCGGTGCCGGGCCGAGGTGAGGACCGCCCAGACGACCTTGCCGCCGGACCACCGGCGGCTGCTGCCCCAGACCGTCGCCGCGTGCGCGACGATGGCGAGGCCGACACCCGGGCTGCGCTCGTCCGGCCGCTCCAGCAGCACCGCGGGCCGCGGGTCGTCGTCCGCGACCGCCACGGTCAGCAGTCCCCGGCGCAGGTCCAGCCGCAGCTCCGGGATCGACGACGTGTGCCGGACGGCGTTGTCGGCCAGTTCTCCGGCGATCAGGGTGCCGTCGTAGACCAGTTCGGGCACGTTCCACCGCCCGGCCAGTTCGCGGACGAACGAGCGGGCGAGCGAGGCGGCGCCGGCCGTGCGGGGCAGGGTCCGGGCCACCCGGTGCCGGATCGGCGTGCTCTGGTGGTGCTCGGCCGTCTCCACATCCGGGTGCACCGCGACGAAGCGGTCGATCCCCGACGCGTGGAACAGCCGCACGTGCGCGTGCCGGCTCGTGACGAGGGACAGCGGAATGCCCGGCCAGCCGTCGATGCGCCGGGCGACCAGCGGGAAGACGCTGGCCGGCGCGAGCTCGCCCATGGTCAGCGCGCTGACGTCGGCGACGATCCCCGGCGGCGTGTCGGCCGCGACCTTGAGCAGCCCGTCCCGCAGGGACGCGTAGCCGGGCAGGTCCAGCTCCCCGCTGACCGTCACCAGGGCACTGCCGGGCCGGGGTGTCAGGCGCAGCGTCAGTTCGGAGGGCACGAAGTCCGTCAGACCCGCCCTGCGTGTCGTCGCACTGCGCTCGCCCCGGACGAACCCACGGAAGAACCCACGGAAGACTCCATGAATCCACGCTAGTCGTGATCGCGGCTCCCGGTTTACCCCGTAGTGACGAACTCGGGTTGCCCCGCACCGCGTGGGGCAGCGATCGGCGCGCCGCACAAGGGACCCGTGCCCGCGGGATGTGTGTCCTCGCCGCGGATTTCGTCAGACCGCGGCGTACCGGATCACCCGGCGCAGCCGGCGGATCGCGCGGAACTGGGTCACCCGCACCGCTTCGGGGCTCGGCATGCCGAGCAGCTCCGCCGTCTCCTCGGCGGAATAGCCCAGCAGCACCCGCAACGTCACCACTTGGCGGTAGTGCCGCGGCAGCCGGTTCAGCACGCGCCGGATCTGGAGGTGCTCTTCGATCGCCGCGAAGTCGTCGGCCGCGGCCGGGAGGCGCCAGGCCGGGTCGGTTGCCGCTTCGGGGTCGGGGAGCGGGGTGCAGCGTTCGTGGCTGCGGTTGCGGTCGCGGTGCACGTCGGCGGTCTTGTGCGCCGCGATGCCGAACACCCACGACAGGAACTTGTCGGACCGGTAAGGGTACCGCGGCAGGGCCACGAGCACGGCGAACAGCACTTCCTGGGTGCAGTCCTCGGCCGTCGTCGTGGCGTTCTCGCGGCCGAGCCGCTTGCGGCAGTAGGCGAGCACGATCGGCCGCAGCAGCCGGAAGAGCTGCTGCACCGCCTCGTAGTCGCCGCCGAGCGCGTCCCGGACGAGCACGATGTCCGGCGGCGGAGCTGGTCCCACGGTGGTCTCCCGGGCCGGCGCCGGGACGGGAGACCCCGGCGCGCTCGGCCATCGGGGTCCGGGACGGCTCGCGTGATCCCGTTCAGCGTAACGGAAGATCGACCGTCAAGTCCTTTGTGGACCGATCAGTGCAGGCTGTCGAGCGCGACCTTGGCGGCGGCCGCGATCAGCCGGTCGTCGGGCTTGGCGTCCTGCGTCTTCCGGTCCGACAGGATCACGAGCACGATCGGCGCCCGCCCGGGCGGCCAGACGACGGCGATGTCGTTGCGCGTCGCGTACGAGCCGGTGCCGGTCTTGTCGGCGACGGCCCAGCCCGCCGGCGCGCCCGCCCGGATCAGCGCCCCGCCGGTGGTGTTGGCTCGCATCATGTCGGTCAGCACGGTCCGCTTCTCCGGCGGCAGTGCCGAGCCGAGGGTGAACGCGCGCAGGCCGGCGGCCATCGCGCGCGGGGTGCTGGTGTCGCGGATGTCGCCGGGCGCGAGGTCGTTGAGCCCGGGCTCGGTCCGGTCGACGTGGGTGGTCGTGTCGCCGATCCCGCGCAGCGCGGCGCCGAGCCCGGCGGGCCCGCCGAGCTCGCGGAACAGCAGGTTGGCGGCGGTGTTGTCGCTGTAGCGCAGGGCGGCGTCCATCGCGTCGCGCAGGGAGATGCCGGTGCCGACGTGCTTTTCGGTGACCGGCGAGTTCTCCTGCAGGTCGGCCCTGGCGTACTCGAGCACCTTGTCGAGCCCCGGCAGGCTGGTGCGCTGGAGGACCGCGCCCGCGGAGAACGCCTTGTGCGTCGAGGCGTACCCGAAGCGGTCGTCGGCGTGGTGCGTGACTTCGCGGCCGTTGCCGGTGTCCACCGCGTAGACGCCGAGCCGGGCGTCGAACCGGGCCTCGAGCGGCGCGAAGTCCGGTTGCGGCGCGAGCGTGGCGGATGGCTGGGACGACGGCGTGGGTGCCGCGGGTGCGGCTTCCGGAGCGGCGCAGGCGGTCAGCGCGGCGAGCGCCATCGCGGCGAGCGCGGCCCTCCTGACGTGGGGGAACGACACGGCACTTCCTTTCGGTCTTGATCGGCTACCGCAGTCTCGCCGCGTCCGTCCATGCTGTCCAAGACGGAAATGAAGGGTTCGATGCCACAAGCGCATAGAGTGTGGTCGTGGACCTGGTCGGCGGCTGCAGAGCGTTCGTGAGCGTGAGCGAAGCGGGGAGCTTCACCGCGGGCGCGGCGCTCGCGCGCATCCCGCAGCCGGTCGCCAGCCGCCGCATCGCCGCACTCGAACGCCACCTCGGCGAGCGGCTCTTCGACCGGTCGACCCGCCGGGCGACGCTCACCCCGTTCGGCCGCGACATGCTGCCCCCGGCGAAACGCCTGGTCCGGCTGGCCGAGGCGATGGAACACGACGCCCGGCGCGCCCGGCTGCGGCCGATGCGGGTGGCCGTCCCGGACACCTGCGGCGTCCGGGACCTCGCCGAACTCGCCGCCGAGGCCCGCGCGCTGGAGGTCCACCTGGAGTTCCGCGCGGCGACGCCGGGGGAGCGGGCCGAGCTCGTCCGCACCCAGGAGGTGCGCGCCGCGCTCGTCGCGGTCCCGGCCGAGGAGGGCGCGTGGGCCGTTCCGCTGGGCCTGGCCGGCGTGGCGACGCCGCCGGCGAAGGTCGTGCACCTGGAGACCCTGCGCGCCGGCCGGTCGGGCGGCGCGCGGCGGCGCGTCTGGCTGCAGCCCGAGGACGACGTCCCGCACGTCCGGGACCGCGTGCTGCGGATCCGCGACGCCGTGGGCCTGCAACCCGCCCAGGTCGCCGTGGCGGCGTCGCTGACCTCGGCGGCGGCGGACGTCTTCGGCTCGGCGGACCTGCTGCTGTGCTCGGCCGCGCAGGCCGCCGACCTCGGGCTACAGTGGCGGCCGATCGGGGAGATCGACCTCGCGCGCGGCTTCGACGTCACCGCCGCGCTGGGGGAGGACGCCGACCGGCTGCGCACCGGGCTGTGGGCGGCGGTCGGGCGATGTCTCGGCGCCGCCGGGACCTGAGGGGGCGGGGTTGAGCACCGAAACGCTGGTCCGGGAGCTGCGGGCCGACCTGGCCGACGGTGGGCTCCGCGGCTCGTTCCTGGTCCGCGACCTGGCGTCCGGGCAGGAGGTGGGGATCGACCCGGACCGGGTGTTCCCGATCGCTTCGCTGGTCAAGGTCCCGCTCGCGGCGGTGACCCTGGAGCGGATCCGCCGGGGCGAGCTCGACGGCGCGAGCCAGGTGGAGGTCGAGCCCAGCGGCGTCACCACCCCCGGCCCGATCGGCCTGACGCGGTTCCGCCACCCGGCCCGCGTCGCCGTCGACGACCTGGTCTACCTGAGCACGTCCCTGAGCGACGGCGCCGCGGCCGACGTCCTGTTCGAGCTGACCCCGCCGGCCGAGGTCACCCGGATGCTGGACGAGTGGGGTGTGCCCGGCATCGCCGTGCGCCACCTGATGCGCGACCTCATCGACACCCCGGCCGAGCGCTTCGAGTCCGGCGACGTCGACCTGGCCCACGCACTGGCCATCGGCGCGGCCACGGCGGGCCAGGGCCACCGGCTCGCGCAGCTCGACGTCACCCGCGCGAACTCCGCGTCGGCGCGGGCGTTGCTCGACCTGCTGCAGGCCCTGTGGACGCCGTCGAAGATCGACCCGGCGGTGGCGGCCGGCGTCCGGGAGCTGATGGGCCTCAACGTCCTGCGGCACCGCTTGACCCCCGACTTCGCCTCGGACGCGTCGAAGTGGTCGTCGAAGACCGGCACCCTGCTGAACCTGCGGCACGAAGCGGGCGTGGTCGAGCACGCCGACGGCCGCGCGTTCGGCGTCGTCGCCCTCACCGAGTCCCGGGTCCCGGCCGTGCTCCAGCCCGAGGCGGAGGTCCTGATGGCCCGCGTGGCGCGGACCCTGCGGGACCACCTGCGCGCGGCCGGAAAACCGGTTGGGCGCGGGATTTCGGCGCCTAGGCTCCGCGGGTGTCCTTCACCAGACCCGAACCGCCGTACTACGCCGTGATCGTCAGCAGCAAGCTGGACGCCGACCACCTCGACGGTTACGCCGCGATGGACGACCGCATGACCGAGCTGGGCCGGGCCCAGCCGGGCTACCTGGGCCGCGAGTCCACGACCGACGCCGACGGCCGCGAGCTGACGGTGCTGTACTACCGCGACGCGGAGTCGATCGCGGCGTGGAAGCAGCACCCGGAGCACCTCGAAGCCCAACGGCGGGGCCGGGAGCAGTGGTACGCGGACTACCGCATCGAGGTCGCCAAGGTGGAGCGCGCCTACGGCTTCGAGCGCGAGTAAGGGCAAGCCGCCGCGCGCGTCAGCCGAGCCGCGTCAGACAGCGGCCTTCACCCCGAAGTCCACCTCCTCGGTCTTCAGCGTGCCCGCGGTCCGGCCCGGCGCCGTCTGGTACTGCCAGTACAGGTTCGTGTGCGCGATGACCTGCCCGGGCGCCGGCGCACCGTAGGCCGACAGGTCTTCGGTCGTGTGCGCGTCGGCGACCAGCGTCGCGTCGTAGCCGCGGACGATCGCGCCGTGCAGCGTCGAGCGGATGCACGCGTCCGTCTGCGCGCCCGCGACCACCAGCCTGCCGATACCCCGTGACGCCAGCACGGCCTCGAGGTCCGTGGCCTCGAACGAATCGCCGTACATCTTGTGCACCAGCGGTTCCGCGTCGCGGCGCACAAGTTCCGGGATGTACTGCCACGTCTCGCTGTCGCGCGGCAGCTCGTCGCTGGTGTGCTGCACCCACACGACGTCGACGCCGGCCGAGCGCGCTTTGTCCACCAGCGCCGCGATGTTGGCGACGACGGCCTCTCGGTCGTGGGCTTCCCGCATCACGCCGTTCTGCACGTCGACGACGAGCAGCGCGGTGTTCGGACGGTCGGTGAGTGTGGTCATGGTCCCTCCCGGAGCTTGGTCGCGACCACTCTAAGCGGGACCACCGACATTTTCGCGCGCTTTCCGCTCGGTGTGCGAAGTCCGGGGGAGCGGCCACGGCGATGACGGCTCGGACTCCTGCTCCAGCCCGGTCAGCACGGCCCCGATCAGCCGCTCCGCCTGGCGATCGATCGCCCGCGGGCCGTCGAACCGGACGAGGCCGTCGACCAGGAGCGTCGCCAGGCCGTGCATCGCCGACCAGACGACGATCTCCGCCCCGGGCCGCGCCGACGCGGGCAAACTGCCCTCGTCGGCCAGCCGGTCGAGTTCGGCCGCGAAGACGTCGTGCGGGTGCGGCGAGACCGGCTCGCCGGGTTCGGCGCGGTGCGCCGCGAAGATCAGGCCGGCGACCGCGGGGTCCTCGATCGCCCAGCGGACGTAGTCGCGCGCGGCCGCGACGAGCCGGTGCCGCGGGCCGCCCCGGGCGCGGGCGGCGGCCCGGCCCATGCGTTCCCCCAGCCGGGCGACCAGCCGGTCCGACAACGCGCGGACCAGCGCGTCCCGTGACGCGAAGTGGTGGTAAGCGGCGCTCGGGCTGACCCCGATCCGCACCGTCGCCTCCCGCAGGCTCCAGCCGTCGGCCCCGCGCTCGCGGACCAGCGCTTCGGCGCCGTCGAGCAGCGCGCCGCGCAGGTCTCCGTGGTGGTACCGCTCCCGGGTCATGACGGCGATCTTAACACCGCTCAGAATCTGTACTATGTTCAGATCAGGAACTGAACGCCGATCAGATGGGAGCCCGGACATGACCGCAAACCTGCCCGACGTGACGGAGGCGGCGCCGCCGATCGTGGGCGGTGAGCCGGTCGAGGTGGCCGACGGCGTATTCGTCCTGCGCGACAACCGGGTGCCGCTCGTGCCCAACATCGGCTTCGTCGTGGGAGAGCGCGCGACGCTGGTCGTCGACACCGGTCTCGGCCGGCGCAACGGCGAATACACGCTGGCGCAGGCGAAACGGCTCGCCGGCGGGCGACCGCTGTACCTGACGACAACGCACTTCCACCCGGAGCACGGCTTCGGCGCGGAGGTGTTCGCGGGCGCGGCGACGATCGTCGCCAACCGGGCGCAGCGCGACGAGCTGGCCCGCAAGGGCACGGGGTACGTCCGGATGTTCAGCGGCCTCGGCGCCGCCATCGCCGCCGAGCTGGCGGACGTCACCTTCGTCGACCCGGACGTCGTCTACGAGGGCCGGGCGGAGCTCGACCTCGGCGGCCACCGGGTGGTGCTGCAGGAGTGGGGCCCGGCGCACAGCGCGGGCGACCAGACGGTCCTCGTCGACGGCCGGGTGCTGTTCACCGGCGACCTCGCGGAGACGCGGATGTTCCCGATCGCGCCGCACTTCCCGCCGCACGACACCGACTTCGACGGCGCCCGCTGGATCGCCGCACTCGGCGGGATGGCGGAGCTGGCCCCGGAAGTGGTGGTCCCCGGTCACGGCGAAATCGCGGACGTCACGCTGCTGCACGAGATCCGCGGCTACCTCGAGCACGTCCAGGCCGAGGTGACGCGGCTGAAGACCGCCGGCGCGTCCGCGGCGGAGACGGCGGCGAAGGTCGACGAGGACGCGCGGGCCCGCTGGCCGGAGTGGGACAATCCCGAGTGGATCGCCCTGGCGGCCACGGCCTTCCACTCGGCGGGCTGAAAGCTCCACGCGGCCCGGCGCGGCTCCGTACGATGTCCACCATGGACTACACGCTGCTGGCCGTCGTCGTGCTCGTCGCGGCCGTCGCCCTGGGCGCCTCGGCCAACGACCGCCGGGTCAACCGCCTCGAGCGCCGCCTCGCCCGGATGGAACTGAAGCTGGACGCCATCGCCGGGCACCTCGGCGTCGCAGTCGCGGAGCCGGCCCAGCCGCAGTTGGCGGACCTGCCCGACGTACGGCAGTTCCTGCTGGAGGGCAAGAAGATCCAGGCGATCAAGGCCTACCGCGAGCACACGGGCGTGGGGCTCAAGGACGCGAAGGACGCCGTGGAGCGGATGGCCTAAGCACCTGGCCAGAAGTCTTGTCCGAAATTCTCGGGTAGCCAGGGGCTGGTCCAGGGTGCTGCGGTGGTGAGTGTTTGTTCGGTGGTGCGGTTGCGGAAGTAGGCGTGGGTCTGGCGGAGTCGG
>NZ_JAEBDZ010000058.1:0-18174 GCF_046548675.1 Amycolatopsis sp. cmx-8-4 | reverse complement strand
TTGTCGTGAGTGTTTAGGGCGGTTAGAACCGCCCTAAACACTCACGACGGCGTTGTGGTGGTTACGGCAGGTCAGCGCGTCACTTCTTCAGGACCTCGATGGACGGGTAGTCCGGCATGCGCCGGAAGTCCAGGCCCGCGGACTTGAGGTTCTTCGACTTCGCCGCGACGCCCTTCTCGTCCCACACCGGGATCGAGGGCAGGTCCTTCGCGATCAGGTCCTCGGCCTGCTGGTACAGCTTGACCGCGGCGTCCTTGTCGGCCGTGGCGTCCGCCTGGGCGAGGATCGAGTCGACCTGCGGGTTCGAGTACGACGAGTCGTTCGAGGAGCCGCCGGTCTTGTAGATCGGGTTGAGGAAGTCCTCGATGGACGGGTAGTCCGCCGACCAGTCCGACCGGCCCATGCCCGTCAGCTTCTTGCCGGTCACGATGCTGCGCCACTGGCCGAAGTCGGTGGCCGGCACGAAGTCGCACTCGACGCCGAGGGTGTTCTTGATGCTGTTGCACGCCGCGGTCAGCGGTTCCTTGCGGCCGCCGTCCGCGTTGGACGCGATCGTCAGCTTGCCCTTGAAGCCGGACTTCGCGAAGGCTTCCTTCGCCGCGGCCGGGTCGAACTTGCAGAACTGGCAGACGCCGGCGCGCGCACCCGGGATGCCCTGGGCGATGTAGCTGTCCGCGGGCACGTAGGTGTCGTTCATGACGGTCTTGGTGATCTGGGCCCGGTCGATCGCCATCGAGATCGCCTTGCGCAGCTCCAGGTTGTCGTAGCCCTGGACGTAGTACGGCAGCGCGATGGTGCTGATCCCGAGCAGGTGGCCGGTGACCAGGCGGTCGCCGAGGTCGGCCTTGTACTTGCCGCCCGCGACGGCCGACGGCGGCAGCGCCTCCATGAAGTCGAGCCGGCCGCTCAGCAGGTCCTGGTAGGCCGTCTCCTGGCTGGCGTAGATCTTGATGTTCAGGTCCTTGAAGTGGACCTTGTCGTCACCCTTGTAGTCGTCGAAGCGGGTGAGCTTGATGTCCTGGTTCGGCGTCCGCGAGACGAACTTCATCGGGCCGTTGCCGACCGGGTGCTGCTCGAAGCCCTTGGGGTCCTTGAAGAACACGTCGGGCAGCGGCGCGAACGCCTGGTAGCCGACCTTGATCGAGAACACCGAGAACGGCCCGTCCAGCGTCACCTGGAACTCGTAGTCGCCCTTGAGGACCAGGCCGGACATCTTGTCCGTGGCCGGCTTGGCGTTCTCGTCCGCGGGGTGGACGTCCTTGTAACCCTGGATGTTCGAGAAGAAGTCGGTGTTGAGCTGGCCGTTCGGGCCGTAGGCCCCGTAGTTCCAGGCGTCGACGAAGTTGTGCGCCTTCACCTCGGTGCCGTCGTGGAACTTCCAGCCCTGCTTGATCTTGATGTCGTAGACCTTGGAGTCGGTCGTCGTGATCGAGTCGGCCATCAGGTTGAACGGCTGTGCGTCCGCTCCCTTGAAGCCGACCAGCGTGGCGAACATGACCTGGATGGCCTTGGTGCCGCCGAGGTCGTTGATGTTGGTCGGGACCAGCGCGTTCTGCGGTTCCGTGCCGTAGACGCTGACCGTGCCGTCCGGGTCCGTCCCGCCCGAGCCCGTGGAGTCGCCTGAGCTACCACCGCCACAGGCGGCGAGCACCAGTGCCAGCGTGGTCACCACCGCGGAACTTCCCCAGAGCCTGCGCGAACGACGCATGATCCCCTCCACAATCCGGCTGTCCGAAAGATGGGACGCACGCTATCGGGGGCGGCGAAGGTGATCACAGGAGTGCGGTGTTGCAAATGTGTGACGACCTCACACGCCACCTGGTTGGAGTACGACCAACGTAGGAATACGGATACTCCGGACGGAGTAGTCCGGACGCCTTGTCATCGCGCGCTCACCCAGGGTGGGTCGCGAAATCCGTTGTGGCACAAGCCATTTCGGGCACGCGAACGAGCGGCGGTGGCCTGCACCACCGCCGCGGGCGCGTCACGTCGAAGTGACCGAACGTGACCGGTCTAGACGAGGGAAAGCGCGATGCCGTCGAGGATGTCGTGCTCGCTGACGATCAGCTCGGTCGGGCCGCCGCGGGCCGCGAGCTGCTCGGCGAGGGTCTGGACCACCACGGCGCCCCCGCCGATCACGTCGACCCGGCCGGGGTGGATCACCGGGTTCGCCGCGCGGGTGGCGTGGTCGGCGTGCAGCAGGCCCGAGGCGAGCCGGTCGATGTCCGCGGCGTCCAGCTTGGACAGGTGGACGCGCTCGCTGTCGTACTCCGCGAGGCCGAGGGCGATGGCCGAGAGCGTCGTCACCGTGCCGGCGACACCGACCCAGGTCTTCGCGCGCGAGACGTCGACGACGTCGAACGCCTCGGCCAGCACCTTCCCGGCGAGGTCGCGGGCGGCGGCGATCTCCCCGGCGGTCGGCGGGTCGCTCTTGAGGGCGCGCTCGGTGATCCGGACGCACCCGATGTCGACGGACTTCGCGGCGAGCACCTCGGCCTTGCGGCCGTCCCAGGTGCCGAGGACGAGCTCGGTCGAGCCGCCGCCGACGTCGACCACGACGAACGGGCCGTCGTCCGGGTCCTGCTCCCCGACGGCGCCGGTGAAGCTGAGCCGGGCTTCCTCGTCACCGCTGATCACCTCGGCCTCGACGCCGAGGGTCTCGCGCGTCATGCGGAAGAAGTCGTCGCGGTTCTTCGCGTCGCGGGTCGCGGAGGTGGCGACCATGCGCACCTTCTCGGCGCCCTTGCGGCGGGCCGCGATCGTGTAGTCGGCGAGCGCGACGCGGGTGCGTTCGAGCGCTTCGGGGGCGAGCTCGCCGGTGGCGTCGACGCCCTGGCCGAGCCGGACGATGCGCATCTCGCGGTGCAGGTCGCGCAGGTCCACCGTGCCGTCGTGGCGCGGGGTCAGCTCGGCGACGAGCAAGCGGATGGAGTTGGTCCCACAGTCGATCGCGGCAACACGAGGCATGGGATCCACCCTAGTCAACCCGCCACTTTCGTCGTGAAAGTGCCACTCGCGGGGCCGAATACGCATCTTTCCCTATGAAAGTGACGCGTCCGCGGTCACGTCGAGGGAGGTCCGACGGTGGTCGTGGTCGGAGTGGTCGACGTGCTGACCGAGGTGACCGTCGCACCGCAGCCCGGTTTCGTGGTCGTCGTCGGCGGTGGTGGCGTGGTGGGCGTTTCGCTGGTCGGAGTCGTGGTCGGCGGCGGGCTCGTCACCGTGATGACGCTGATCTCCGTCGTCGTGGTCGTGGTCGTCGTCGGCGACGCGCACGACGTCGGGGGCGGCGAGGTCGTGCCGCCCGGTGTGGTCGTCGTCGGCGGGGCGGCCGGGGTCGTCGTCGGGACCGGCGGGGGCGGGATCGACGGCGGCGGGGGCCCGGACGCCGCGTTGGGCGCGCCGATCGGGATCGTGCTGTCCGGGATCTGCATGATGCCGCTGCGGTACGCGTCGGCCCAGAGGACCACCGTGTTCACGTACGTGTCGGAGTTGTTGTAGCGGTAGATCGCGCCGCGCAGCTGGTCCGGGTTGCCCAGGTCGAAGCCGCCCGAGCAGAGGTAGCGGCCGGTGGCCAGGGCCGCGTCGAAGATGTTGTTGGGGTCGGACTTGCCGTCGCCGTTGCCGTCGGAGGCGTAACCGCGCCAGGTCCCCGGGATGAACTGGGTCGGGCCGACCGCGCGGTCCCACACCGGGTCCGTGTCGAGCAGGCCCTGGTCGGTGTCCGGGATCGCGGCGAACCCGCCCTGGCCGTTGAGCTCCGGGCCGAGGATCGGCTCGCGCGTGGTGCCGGCGGCGTCGACGTACCCGCCGCGGGCGTGGTTGGACTCGATGCGGCCGATGCTGGCGATCAGCGCCCAGTCGATGTGGCACGCGGGCTGCTCGCGGCCGAGGATGTCGGCGGCGTTGTGGTACGCGGCGAGCGCGGTGGCCGGGATGCCGAGGGGACCGTCGGGGAGTTCGTAGGCCGGCAGCGGCAGCGGGATGGGGGCGCCGGGGAGGGTGCCGTCGACGGCGATCTGCTGGATGGCGGCGCGGCCGGGGTCGTAGCCCTGGGCGAGCGCGGCGTCGCGGGTGTGGTCACCGCTGCCGCCGAGCCAGCCGAGGACGCCACCGCCGGCCACCAGGGCCGGGATCACCGCAAGGACGCCGAGGACGATCGGGTACGCGTTGCGGTGGCGGATCCCGAATCTTCGGGCGTAGCTCCCGACTGCGTCAGGCAGTCGCCGCACACGCATAACTCGAAACCCTCCTGGCCGGAACCCCTCGGGTGACAGCCTGCCGTACCCGGGGCGCGGTTACACCCCTTCGGGAGTCGGGATCTTCCCGGATCGGGGTTTTCGCTCACCCAGACCAGTTATCTCCTCACGGCCTGCGTTCGTTACTCGGCACAGTCTCCCGCGGGCCACCCGTTCGCCTTAAGGAGCGCGAGGGTCTCGTCACCGAAAGGATTCACGCCGGGACCGACCGCGAGCGAGTGGGCGACGTGCACGTGCAGGCACTTGACGCGGCCGGGCATACCGCCGGCGGTGACCTGGTGGCCGAGGGGCTCGATCGCGTCGCGCTCGGCGAGGTAGGTCTCGTGGGTGCGCTGGTACTGCGCGGCGAGCTCGGGATCGGTGGTGAGCCGCTCGGTCATCTCCTTCATGATCCCGGACGCCTCGATCGTGCCGATCATCGAGTTCAGCTTCGGGCAGGTCAAGTAGTAGAGCGTCGGGAACGGCGTGCCGTTCTCCAGCCGCGGGCTGGTCTGCACGACGGAAGGGTGCCCGCTCGGGCACCGCGCGGCGACGGCCCGCAACGCCCGCGGCGGCCGTCCGAGCTGCTCCGCGATGACCTCGCGGTCGGCGTCGGTGACGGGCTCGAACCGGTGCTGCTGCGTGCTGTTCACGCGCTCAAGGTTAATGCGTGGGGCTCACCACCCGGCCGCGACCCATACGCCCCATTGTGGCGTTGGGTGCGTTCAACGCACCCAACGCCACATTGGGTGCGTCAGATGCACCCAACGCCACATTGGGGCGTTTGGAAGCCCGGGGGACGTCAGCCGCCGGAGACCTGGTTCCAGAGGTTGTCGTACCAGGAGCCGTCCGGGATCTGCTGCTGGCCCGGCTGCGGGACCGTGTCCTGGGCCTTGTCCTCGGGCAGCTGGACGATGTACGGCGTCTCGCCCGGCTTGACGTAGCGGAGCCGGCGCCGGGCCTCCGCCTCGATCTGCGCCGGGTCGCTCAGCTCCGCCTTGCGGCCCTGGAGCTGAGCGACCGTCTGCTGCAGCAACGCCTGCTGCGCCTGCTGCTGGCGGATCTCGGTCCGCTGGGAGAGGTACGTGCGCAGCGGCACGGCGATGGTGAACGCCAAGGCGCACACCACGATCGCCACCACCGCCGCGCGGCGGGTGGTGGACATGCCGAGCACCTTCGCCGCACCCGACGCGCGTTTCTGCGCAAGGCCCCGGCGCAGCCGGTCCCTGGTCGTCTCCGCGTCGCCGGTGCGGCGGGCCCGCGCCGCCTCGGGGCGGCGGGCCCGTGAAGACCCGCCTACCCGCGTGGCACCGCCGCCGGCGGCGCGGCTGCCGCCCCGGCTGCGTGGTGCCCTCCCCCGGTCCGCCATAGCAGGCTCAGCCCTCGGCGCTGAACCGCGGGAAGGCCAGCTCGCCGGCGTACCGGGCGGCGTCACCGAGGGTCTCCTCGATGCGCAGCAGCTGGTTGTACTTGGCGATCCGCTCGCCGCGGGCCGGAGCACCGGTCTTGATCTGGCCGACGCTGGTGGCGACCGCGAGGTCCGCGATGAACGTGTCCTCGGTCTCGCCGGAGCGGTGGCTCATCATCGACTTGTAGCCGAACGACGTGGCCAGCGAGATCGCGTCGAGCGTCTCGGACAGGGTGCCGATCTGGTTGACCTTCACCAGCAGCGCGTTGGCGGCGCGGCGAGTGATGCCTTCCTCGAGCCGGTCCGGGTTGGTGACGAACAGGTCGTCGCCGACGATCTGGACCTTCTCGCCGACCTCGGCGGTCAGGGTGACCCAGCCGTCCCAGTCGTCCTCGCTCAGCGGGTCCTCGATGGAGACCATCGGGTAGTCGCGGATCAGCTCGGCGTAGTACGCCGACATCTGCTCGGCGCTCTTCTTGCTGCCCTCGAAGGTGTACGCGCCGTCGGCGAAGAACTCCGTCGCGGCGACGTCGAGCGCGAGCGCGACGTCACGGCCCGGCGTGTAACCGGCCTTCTCGATGGCCTGCAGGATCAGGTCGAGCGCCTCGCGGTTGTTCGCCAGGTTCGGCGCGAAGCCGCCCTCGTCGCCCAGACCGGTCGAAAGGCCGCGGCCTTTCAGCACCGACTTCAGCGAGTGGTAGACCTCGGCGCCCCAGCGCAGAGCCTCGCGGAAGGTCTCCGCGCCGATCGGCGCGATCATGAACTCCTGGACGTCGACGTTGCTGTCCGCGTGCGAACCGCCGTTGAGGATGTTCAGCATCGGGACCGGCAGCACGTGCGCGTTCGGCCCGCCCAGGTAGCGGAAGAGGTCCAGGTCGGCCGACTCGGCGGCGGCCTTCGCGACGGCCAGCGAGACGCCGAGGATGGCGTTCGCACCGAGGCGGGACTTCGCCGGCGTGCCGTCGAGGTCGACCAGCTTCTGGTCGACGATCCGCTGGTCGACGGCTTCGATGCCGACCATCTCGGGGCCGATCTCGTCGAGCACCGCGGCGACCGCGCGCTCGACGCCCTTGCCGTTGTAGCGACCGGTGTCGCCGTCGCGGAGCTCGACCGCTTCGTGTTCGCCGGTGGACGCGCCCGACGGGACGGCGGCCCGGGCCAGGGTGCCGTCGTCGAGGGCGACCTCCACCTCGACGGTCGGGTTGCCGCGCGAGTCCAGAATCTCGCGCGCGCCTACCTGCTCGATGAGAGCCACGCCATGCTCCTCGGTACGTCGTGCCTGCGGTTTCGCGCCCAGCCTAGCCGTCACCGCAGTTCACCCGTTGGAGGCACGGCCGGTAGCGGCCGGTCCGCGAGCGTCTTCAGCCGTCCGCGCGGACGGCCCGCCAGCCCGGCGGCAGCTCCACGACGTCGGACGTCTGCTGCCAGAACGTCCAGCTGTTGCCGCCGAGATCGGCGACGGTGAACACCCGCGCGCCGTAGGGCTGGTCCTGCGGCGGGTCGAGCTCGCCCTCGTCACCGAGCGCCGCACCGATCCGCGCGTAGCAGGCGTCGACGTCGTCGACGTACAGGATGTTGAGCTGGCCGACCGGGCCGTCGACGCCCTTGGCCTGCCAGTAGTCCGGGCCGACGCCCGCGAGCTGGATCCGCGCGTCGCCCGCGCGAAGCGTCGCCTGGAAGACCTCGCCCGCGGCGTCGCAGAAGCGGACCTCCTCGGTGAACCCGAAGACCCTGGTCAGCCAGGCCAGCGCCGCGGTGGCGTCGGCGTAGTAGAGGTAGGGCGCCAAGCCCCGGTACCCGCTGCTCATGGCGGCACAGTCCATCATGTCCCGTTCACGGGCGTGTGTTAGCCCCTCTCCCGAGGTAAAGTGGGAGTGACCATGACGGACGCCGCAGCTGCTTCGCAGCCTCCCGAGGAGTCGCGGTTCCATGCCTTCCGCCAGGCCGAAGACCTCGTCGGCCGCCGTCGCCCGCTCGACGCGCTGAAGGCGTTGCAACCGCTCCTGGAATCCGAGACGGACAAACCGTCGGTGCACCTGCTGGCCGGGCGCGCCTACTTCCACTCCGCCCAGTTGCGGCGCGCCGAGCAGGCGTTCACGCGGGTGCTGGAGCTGGATCCGACGGACCACTACGCCCGCTTCATCCTGGGCCGCACCCTCCAGCGCCTCGGCCGGTTCGTCGAGGCACTGGCGCAGATGCGGATGGCCTCGGCGATGAACCCGGTGCCGGAGTACCTGGAAGCGATCAGCGAGGTCAAGGCGCACATCGCGCTCCGGGACTGAGCACCTCCCCCGAGGGACTGGGCACCAGGGCCGGAGGACCGTACTTTCGGCCGATCTCTGCGGGCCCCTCGGCCGATCCGCGAACACCCTTCCCTGGGCGAAGCTGGTTCCAGACCGCAAGGAACCAGGAGGGAACGAAAATGGGGATCTTCGCCACGTTGGGTGCGTACGCCGGAGTGCTGCTGCTCGTGCTGACGGCGATCACGCCGTTTTTCGCCGACCGGGAGCTGTAAGCCTCACGGCGCGACGCTCGCCTCCGCGTAGGCGTCCGCCGCGCTGAAGACGTCCTGGCCGTACGTCACGGCCGAGTTGTAGAACAGCATCGCCCGCCACCAGCCGGCCGGGGTGCCCAGGTCGTCGCCGCCCGAGCACAGGTAGCGCGCCGCCGTGAAGGCCGCGTCGTCGACGTTCTGGGGGTCGGGCGAGCCGCCGTCGCCGTTGGCGCGCTCCTGGTACTTCTTCCACGTCGCCGGCGGGAACTGCAGCGGACCGATCAGGTGGTCCCACGACTTGTCGCCGTCGAGCTTGCCGCCGTCGGTGTCGTGCACCGCCGGGACGCCGGGCGAGCCGTCCAGCGGCGGGCCGACCACCGGCATGACGACGCGGCCGTCCGGCCGGATCGCCGAGAGGTCGAACTTCCCGCGCTCGGCCTCGACCCGGCCGATGCCCGCGAGCGTCGCCCACGACAGGTGGCACGTCGGCTTCTGGCGCTGCATCCACATCTCCGCCCGGCCGTACGCCGAAACCACGCGCGCCGGGATGTGCGTCTTGCCCGCGACGCGCGTCGACCACGCGTCGAGCTCGGCCTGGTCGGACACCTGCGGCCGGTCGACCGGCGCGGCGAGCCCGGCCCGCGGCGACTCCGCGCCGGGCTGCGGGCGCTGCACCGGGATGGCGAGCGCCGGCTGGGGCGGCGGCGGGGCCGCCGGCGTATCCGGGTTCCGGACACCGATGGTGAGGACGAGGACCACTCCGGTGAGCACCAGACCCACCGCGAGCGCCGCCCGGCCGAGATAGCGCCGCGGTGGACCACCCGAGGGCGGCGAGTCCGGAGGCGTGACGGTCGGCTGAGCGGTTTCGGCCACCCGATCAGGTTACGGAGCCACTCAAGAGGGACCACGGACGCCTGACCAGGCAAACGCAGGGTAAAAACAGGTCCGCTGCCAGCGACGTCACAGATTTTGTTATCGAGTCGACGCGCAGTGCGCTGACCTGCGGTTACCCTAACCTAACTTCCACTCCCGGTCCCTTTTGCCCGGTTTTTCGGGCTTCCTGGGAGGTGCGCTCGCTGGACTTACAGGTGAGCCTTACCTAAAAACTTCACGGGACCAGAAGAACAAGGAGGTGGACCGGTGTTGTTCTCGAGCGCGCTGATCGGGCTACGCGAAGGCCTGGAGGCTGCGCTCGTCGTCAGCATCCTCGTGGCCTTCCTGGTCAAGACCGAGCGGCGCCACGCGCTGCGCTGGGTGTGGCCCGGGGTCGGCGCGGCGGTGCTGCTGTCGATCGCCGTCGGCGCGGTCCTGACCTACACGACCGCCCAGCTCTCGTTCGAGCACCAGGAGCTGCTCGGCGGGAGCCTGTCGATCGTGGCCGTCGTGTTCGTCACGGCGATGATCTTCTGGATGCGCAAGGCGTCCAAGAGCATCGCCGCCGAGCTGCGCGGGAAGATGGACGACGCGCTGGACGTCGGCCCGATGGCCGTGCTGCTGCTGTCCTTCCTCGCGGTCGGCCGCGAGGGCCTCGAAACCGCCGTGTTCTTCTACTCCGCCGTGCAGACCGCGCAGTCGGACACCGTGCAGCCGCTGATCGGGTTCGCCATCGGCATCGCGGCCGCGGTCATCCTGGCCTACCTGCTCTACCGCGGTGCCGTCCGGTTCAACCTGTCGAAGTTCTTCACGATCACCGGCGTGCTGCTCGTGTTCGTCGCGGCCGGCGTGCTCGGCTACGGCCTGCACGACCTCCAGGAGGCCGCGTTCCTGCCGGGCATCAACACCCTCGCTTTCGACGCGTCGAACGTGCTGCCGGAGACGTCCTGGTACGGCGCCCTGCTCAAGGGCATCCTCAACTACTCGCAGCAGACGACCGTGCTGCAGGCCATCGCGTGGGTCGCCTACGTCGTCATCGTGCTGCCCCTTTTCCTCAAGCCCAGCAAGAAGACCGCGCCGGCGCCCGCCGCCGCGGCCGCCCCGAAGGAGTGACCGTGCGCAAGACCCACAGAACCCCGCTGGCCCTGGTCGCCGGCGCCGCCGCGCTGGTGACGCTCGCCGCGTGCGACGGCCAGGGCAGCACCGGCTCCGGCACCGAGACGGGCGCCGCCGGCGGCCCGATCAAGGTCGAGGCCTCGGACACCGCGTGCACCGTCTCGGTCAACACCGCCGCCGCGGGCAACGTCACCTTCGAGATCACCAACAAGGGCGCCAAGGTCACCGAGTTCTACCTCTACGCCGAGGGTGACCGGATCATCGGCGAGGTCGAGAACATCGCGCCGGGCCTCAACCGGCGGCTGATCGTCGAGGCGTCCGACGCGGGCAAGTACCAGACCGCGTGCAAGCCGGGCATGGCCGGCAACGGCATCCGCGGCGACTTCACCATCACCGGCGGCGCGGCGAAGCAGACCGACGCCAACGCCCAGAAGGCCCAGGCCACCAAGAGCTACGCCGACTACGTCGCCAACAACACCACCGCACTGGAGGAGGAGACGGGCAAGTTCGTCGACCTCGTCAAGGCGGGCAAGGCCGACGAGGCGAAGGCCGCGTACGCGCGCACCCGGATCTACTACGAGCGCATCGAGCCGGTCGCCGAGAAGTTCGGCGACCTCGACCCGGCGATCGACGTCCGCGAGGCCGACCTCGAGCCGGGCCAGCAGTTCACCGGGTTCCACCGGCTGGAGAAGGACCTGTACGTCACCGGCTTGAAGCCCGACAGCTCCCAGATCGCGGACAAGCTGCTCACCGACGTCAAGGACCTCGTCACGAAGTCGAAGACGCTGCAGCTGACCGCGCTCGACCTGGCCAACGGCGCGAAGGGCCTGCTCGACGAGGTCGCCACCGGCAAGATCACCGGCGAGGAGGAGACCTTCTCGCACACGGACCTGTGGGACTTCCAGGCCAACGTGGACGGCTCGAAGGGCGCGATCACCTCGCTGCGGCCGCTGCTGCAGGAGCGCGACCCCGCCCTCGTGTCCACTTTGGACAAGGAGTTCGCGAACGTGCAGGGCCTGCTCGACAAGACCCGCGTCGGGGACGGCTACAAGCTGTACGACCAGCTGTCGCAGGACGAGATCAAGGCGTTCGCCAGTGCCGTCGACGCGCTGAGCGAGCCGCTGAGCAAGGTTGCGGAGGTTGTGTCACGGTGACCTTGAAAGGCGAGACCGAAGACTCAACCCGCGTCTCCCGTCGGAAGCTCTTCGGCCTGGCGGGAGCGGGTGTCGCGCTCGCCGGGGCCGGGGCCGCGGCGGGCATCGGGATCGACAAGGCGACCAACAGCAACGCCGAGGCGTCGGTGACCACCGTCGACTTCCACGGCGAGCACCAGGCCGGGATCGTCACGCCGGCCCAGGCGAACCTGCACTTCGCCGCCTTGGACGTGACGACCACCGACCGCGAGAAGCTGCGGCAGCTGCTCAAGACGTGGACCGACGCGGCCCGCCGGATGACGGCGGGCCAGGAGGTCGTCACGAACGGCGCGGTCGGCGGCGGCGAGTTCGCCCCGCCGGGCGACACCGGCGAGGCGCTCGACCTGCCGGCGTCGCACCTGACGCTGACCATCGGTTTCGGGCCGTCGCTGTTCGACGGCCGCTTCGGTCTCGCGGCGAAGCGGCCGCCGCAGCTGATCGACCTGCCGCTGTTCCCGAAGGACAAGCTGGACCCCACGCGCAGCGGCGGCGACCTGTGCATCCAGGCGTGCGCGGACGACCCGCAGGTCGCCGTGCACGCGGTGCGCAACCTGGTGCGGCTCGGCTTCGGCGTCACCGAGGTCCGCTGGTCGCAGCTCGGCTTCGGCCGCAGCTCGTCGACGTCGCGGGCGCAGCAGACACCGCGGAACCTGTTCGGCTTCAAGGACGGCACGAACAACATCAAGTCCGAGGACACCGACTTCCTGCGCGACCAGGTGTGGGCCACGCCGGCCGACGGGCAGGCCTGGATGGCGGGCGGCAGCTACCTGGTGGCGCGCCGGATCCGGATGCACATCGAGACGTGGGACCGCGAGACCCTCGACGGCCAGCAGAAGATCATCGGCCGCACGAAGGGCGTCGGTGCGGCGCTGGGCCAGCAAAACGAGTTCGACGAGATCGACCTGGACGTCGGTGGCGCGGGCGGCGAGAAGCTGATCGCCGAGGACGCCCACATCCGGCTCGCGTCGCACCAGGCCTTGAACGGGACCCGGATCCTGCGCCGCGGCTACAACTTCGTCGACGGCTCGGACGGCGTCGGGCACCTGGAGGCCGGGCTGTTCTTCCTGGCGTTCAACCGGGACACGCGCAAGCAGTACGTCCCGATGCAGCAGGCGCTCTCGTCGAAGGACGCGATGATGGAGTACGTCCAGCACACCGGCTCGGCGCACTTCGCCGTCCCGCCGGGCCCGACCCCGCAGTCCAGCTGGGGCGACGCCCTATTTGCCTAAAGACTTTAGGCTGATCTACACTCGCTTTAGGCAAAAGGGAGTGTAGTCATGGTTCGTGCTGGGTTGACCACGGAACGCGTCGTGCGCGCCGGGGCGGAATTGGCCGACGAGGCCGGCTTCGAGCAGGTGACGCCGTCGGAGCTGGCGCGGCGGTTCGACGTCAAGGTCGCGAGCCTGTATTCGCACGTCAAGAACGCCCACGACCTGCGGACGAAGATCGCCCTGCTCGCACTGGAGGAGCTCGCCGACCGGGCCGCCGCAGCGCTGGCGGGGCGGGCGGGGCGCGACGCGCTCGTGGCCTTCGCCGACGTCTACCGCGACTACGCCCGGGAGCACCCCGGGCGGTACGCCGCCGCGCGGTTCCGGCTCGACCCGGAGACCGCCGCCGCGAGTGCCGGGGTCCGGCACTCGCAGATGATGCGCGCGATCCTGCGCGGTTACGACCTCACCGGGCCGGACGAGACGCACGCCGTCCGGCTGCTGGGCAGCGTCTTCCACGGCTACGTCGACCTGGAGTCCCAGGGCGGCTTCGACCACAGCTCCCCCGCCTCCCAGGAGTCCTGGACCCGGATCCTGGCCGTCCTCGACACCCTTCTCCGCGATTGGCCGCAGACATGATCACCACCGCCCTCACCGCCTCGCTGGTTCGCGGCGCGCTCGAACTGGAGCCCACCGAACTCGGCCTGGTCCCGCACCGGCTGCCCGCCCGCGCACGAGCCCAGAACACTGACCCGCGCCTGGCCATGGCCGAGGCACAGCCCGCGGGCGTCCGGCTGCGGTTCCGGACCCGCGCCGACGTCGTCGAGCTGGAAACGCGGCCCACGAAGCTGGTGTACGCGGGTGCCCCGCCGCGCCCGGACGGCGTCTACGACCTGCTCGTCGACGGCCGCCTCGCGCAGTCGGGCGTCGTCGAGGGCGGCAGCACGCTGACCGTCGATCCGCGCACCGGCGCCGGGTCGCGGGCCGACGGCCCGACCGGCCGCGTCCGGTTCGCCGGCCTCGGCGACGGCTTCAAGGACGTCGAGATCTGGTTGCCGCACAACGAGATCACCGAGCTGGTGGCCTTGCGCACCGACGCGCCGGTCGAGACCGGGCCGGCCCGCGGCCGGGTCTGGCTGCACCACGGCAGCTCGATCAGCCACGGCTCGAACGCGGCGACGCCGTCCGGGACGTGGCCCGCGCTCGCCGCCACCGCGGCCGGAGTGGACCTGGTGAACCTCGGGTTCAGCGGCAACGCGCTGCTCGACCCGTTCACCGCCCGCGCGCTGCGGGACACCCCGGCCGACCTGATCAGCGTCAAGCTCGGCATCAACGTCGTCAACGCGGACCTGATGCGGCTGCGCGCGTTCGGCCCGGCCGTGCACGGGTTCCTCGACACCATCCGCGACGGGCACCCGGACACGCCGCTGCTGGTCGTCTCGCCGATCCTCTGCCCGATCCACGAGCGGACGCCGGGGCCCGGGGACTTCGACCACGAGGCGCTGGCCGCGGGCGAGGTGCGGTTCCGGGCCACCGGCGACCCCGCCGAGACGGCGGCGGGCAAGCTGACGCTGGAGGTCATCCGCGCCGAGCTGGAGCGGATCGTGGCGGCCCGGCGGGACGCCCGGCTGCACTACCTCGACGGCCGCGCGTTGTACGGCGAAGCCGACTTCGCGGAGTTCCCGCTGCCGGACAACCTGCACCCGGACCCGGCGGCGCACCGCCGGATCGGCGAGCGGTTCACGAAGCTCGTGTTCGCCGACGGCGTCTTCTCTTGACTTCAAGCTCGCTTGAAGTTGAATGCTGGACGCATGTTCACCGAAGCAGAGCTCGCGTACCTCGCTGACCAGCCCCTCGGCCGCCTGGCGACGGCCCAGCCCGACGGCAAGCTCCAGGTCAACCCGGTCGGCTTCCGCTACAACCCGGACGAGAAGACCGTCGACGTCACCGGGCACAACCTGCGCACCAGCAAGAAGTTCCGCAACATCGCGACGAATGACCAGGTCGCGTTCGTCGTCGACGACCTCCCGTCGACGAACCCGTGGCGGGTCCGCTGCCTGGAGATCCGCGGCCGCGCGGAAGCACTGGTCGGCGTCAGCCTCCCGGACAACCACTTCGACGACGCGGTGATCCGCATCCACCCGGCCCGCATCCTCGCCTTCGGCGTCGAGGACTGGGACCGGGAACCCCTGGAGCTGGAGACGAACATCCGCAACGTCTGAGGGCCGCCGGTGCGGGCGCTGGGGGTGCCCGCACCGCCGGGTCACGACATGGTGCCGCAGGCGGCGCGGGTGCACCACACCTGGTGCACGGGCTCGTAGTCGTCGATGTACAGCACCGCGTAGACCTTCTGGACACCACCCGGGACGTCGATGGAGAGCGGGTCGTCGTGCCAGGTGACGGTCTCGCCGGCGTTGGCGGCATGGCACTTCGCGTTGCCGGAGTCGTAGATGCCGTTGGATCCCCAGTAGCAGACCCGGCGCAGGCCGCTCGCCGCGTGGAGCGAGCCGGTGATGTAGACCGTGCGGCCGCCGGTCCAGGTGATGGTCCCCTTGGTCTGGGTGGCGCCGAAGGTCATGGTCCAGCCGGTCCCGGCCGCTTGGGCGGCGGTGGTGCCGGTGAGGAGGGTGCCGGCGACCGCGGCGACGGCCAGCAAGGATTTGAGTGCGCGCAACGAAGTTCCTTTCCGGGGCGGAGTTCCCCGTGCCTGGGCGGAACCGGTCACGCGGCATCCGCGTCCGGCCACGGCATCCACGCCCGGCCGCGCCTTTCGGTTGAGCCGCCGCGGGAAACCCGCTACCGGCGGCCGCCCCAGGCCGCGTAGGCCGCCGCTCCCGTTGCCGCCAGCACCACCGCCGTCCACGTCGCCGCCGCCGTGGCCGGGGGTTGCAGCATCCACGCGGTGATGCGGGTGCCGGTCGAGTCGTCGTCCGGGACGAACGGGCCGACCGCGCACCACGCCAGCGAGAGCGTCCAGCCGAACTGGCCGCCCGCCACCGTGGCCGCGAGGCCGGCCAAGCCCGCCAAGCCCGCCGCGTCACGGACTATGATCGACAAGTCGATAATCGGCGTGCCCAAGTGCTGCACTCCCAGCACCAGCGCGCCCGTCGTGAGGCCGATCAGGGCCAGGTGGGCGAACCGCCGGACCGGCCACGGCAGCGCCGCGGCCCGGTCGAGGTCGGCGTCCTGGCCGCTCAGGCCGATCGCCGCCACCGCGACCCCGGCCGCCAGCGTCAGCACCACCAGCAGGGTGCCCCACGAGTCGCGGCCCAGGAACCACAGGCCGGCCGTGGCCACCAGCAGCGCCGCGAACGCCGCCGGGAGCTGCCTCGACCGGGCGTAGAGGATCGCCCACCTCATCGCAGCGCCCCCGGCACGAGCGTGTCGAGCGGGTCGCCGTTGCAGGTCAGCAGTACCTGGCGCAGTGCGGCCACCCGGGCGAACCGCACGTCCGCCGGCAGCGCGCGGAACTTCTGCCACACCTGCTCGAGCCGGCCGGACTCCTGGCGGAACCAGCTGCCACCGTACTCGGGCAGCGGCTTCAGCTCGCCGGTGAAGTACGCCGCCGCGATCATGCGGCCGCCCATGTCGGACAGGTCGCCGTAACTCGGTGGCATGCACGCGGGCAGCCCGGCCCCGGACAGCACCGCGACCCGCAGGGCACTCGCGTCCGCCGTGAGCAGCTCGTCGTTGATCTGGAAGTCCAGGTAGACGACGCCGGAATCGCGAGCGGGCCGGCCGGCGACGGAGTTCGGCGCCGTCTGCTCCTCGATCCGGGTCGGCGCGCCGGGCAGCTTCGCCAACATCGCCAGCGCTTCGCGGCCCGGGCCGGCCAGCGCGGCCAGCCTGTCCTCGTGCGCCCGGCTGACGCAGATCGGCCCGTCGCAGAGCTTCTGCGCGGCGATGCTGTCGGCGGCTACGAGACCATCGGCGGAGGCCGGGAAGACCGGCAGGGCGATCGCCGCTCCGGCCACCACCGGCAGCAGGCCGAGGACCCGGGCCCGCGCGGAGTTCGCCGCCAGCAGCAGGAACCCCGTCAGGGCGAGCCCGAGGAACCACGCCGTCTGCCCGAGGTCCACCGAGGTCGACGTCGTCACCAGCGCGCCCCGCGGTTCCTCGAGGGTCGGCGCCAGCAACCCGAATCGGCTGTAGGACAGCGAAAGCCCGCCCGACGCCCAGGCCAGCACCGACACCACCAGGGTCAGCACGGCCAGCGCGGGCGCGGTCAGCGGGTGCGGCAGCAGCCGCCCGATCGCCAGGCCGACCCAGCTCCCGGCCACGATGGCGAGCAGGCCGACGAAGAGGACCGGCAGGAAGCTCGCGGACACGAACCCGCCGTGCCCGAGCACCTCGGCCAGGCCGACGCCGAACACCAGCACGAACCCGAGCGCGCTCAGCGCCCCCACCGCCCCGGCCAGCCGCAGCGCCCGGTGCCACCCCGGCCGTGACGTCGTGGACAACAGCTCGACCACGCCGGACCGGCTGTCACGCATGCCCTGGATCGCCCCGGCGCCGACGGCGATCGGCCACAGGAACACCAGGAGGAACCGCAGCCACAACGCGGTGGTCGTCGTGTTCCCCGTCCACGGCGCGGGCACCTTCCACCACGGGCCGGACAGCAGGAACAGGTACCCGAGCGCGACCACGACGAGCGCCAGCCCGGCCCAGGGCGCGATGGAGCGCCGCAGTTCGATGCGGAAGACCATCACCACGCCCCCTTGCCCGGCTCGTGGTTCAGCAGCGCCGAATAGCCGCGCTCGATCGGGCTGTCGCCGACGTGGTCCGGGGTCCCCGCCGCGGCCAGTTCGGCGGGGGTGCCCTGGAAGACCAGCTTGCCCTCGGCGAAGAGCACGACGTCGGTACACGCTGTGCCGACGTCTTCGACCAGGTGCGTCGAGATCAGCACGCACGAGTCCTGACCCAGTTCCTGGACGAGCTCGCGGAACCGGACGCGCTGGGCCGGGTCCAGACCCGCCGTCGGCTCGTCGAGCAGCAGGATGTCCGGGTCGTTGACGATCGCCTGCGCGATCCCGACGCGGCGCACCATGCCGCCGGACAGCGTCTTCATCCGGTCGTCGGCGCGGTCGGCCAGCCCGACGCGCTCGATCGCGCGCTGCACCGCGCCCGGGATGTCCGCCTTCGGCATTTCCTTGAGCCACGCCAGGTATTCGACGAACTCGCGGACCGTGAACCGCTTGTAGTAGCCGAAGTTCTGGGGCAGGTAACCGATCCGGCGGCGCAGGCCGCGCTGCCCGGTGTGCCCCCCGGCCGCCGCACCGAGCAGCGTCAGCCGGCCTTCCGCCGGCCGCAGCACCGTCGCCAGCGCCCGGATCAGCGTCGTCTTGCCCGCGCCGTTCGGCCCGAGCAGGCCGTGCACCCCCTTGCCGAGGGACAGGTCCAGCCCGTCCACCGCCATTTTCCGCCGGCCGACCCGCACCTTCAGCCCTTCCGCCCGGATTTCCCAGGCGTAGGCCGTTGGCGCGATCTCGGCGGCCCCGACAGCACGCATGTCTTCCTCCCTAGTGTCCTGCGCCGGAAATTCGTGAGATATATCGGGCGAGCGAGTCGAGGATCTCTTCGGCAGTCTTCTTCCACACGAACGGCTTGGGGTCCTCGTTCCAGTCCTTGATCCACTCGCGGACGT
>NZ_JAEBDZ010000057.1:0-21251 GCF_046548675.1 Amycolatopsis sp. cmx-8-4 | reverse complement strand
CGTGAGTGGTAATTCGGGTTAGAACCCGAATTACCACTCACGACCAGCCGAGGTGCAGGGTGCGGAGCAGGTCGGCGGGGCCGGTGGACAGGGGCGTGGCCAGCAGGTGGCCGCCGGGTTCGACGGATGCCGTGAACGGGCCCGATGTGGCGTCGGCCCAGCCGGCCAGCGTGGCCGGTGGCAGTGCTGTGTCGTCCGCGCCGGCCACCGCGTGGACGGGGAAGCCCGGACGGCGGTCCGGCTCGTAGCGGTAGCTGCGGCAGACCGTGAGATCCGTCCGGATCGTCGCCACCGCCAGTTCGCGGATCGTCTCGTCGTCCGGCAGAGCCGTGGCCAGGCCGCATCGTTCCAGGAGGTCCGAAGCGCCCTCTGAGGTTGGCGGGATCGAGCCCGGCCAACCCGTCGGTGGGGCCGCGCACGCCGGGATCACGATCCGTGGCCGTGAAGCCGCCGGTAAAGCGCGGGCCACCTCGTAAGCCAGGAGCGCGCCGAAACTTTGGCCGTAGAACAGTGCTCCCGGCTGCAAGTACGGAGCGAGGCCATCGACCACCGCCGTGACCAGCGCGGCGAATGTGGCCGGCATCGGGTCGACAAAGCGACCGCCGCGGCCCGGCAGCCGGATCGCCCAGACCTCCAGGTCCGGGGCCAGCGCCGCCGCCAGGCCGGCGAACGCCGTGACGTCGCCGCCCGCGTGCGGGAAGCACACGGCCTGCGGAGTCCCGGCCGGCAGCGGGTGCGGCCGGTAGCACCAGTCCCCCGCGATCGCCGGCCGTGGGCTTGTCGCGAGCGTCATCGGGTCCCCCGCGATCGCGGGGCGCGGACTGGCCGGCCCCGCGATCGGCGGTAGTGGGCTTGGTGCGAGTGTCACCTTGTCCCCCGGCGGCCCACCAAAGCGACCGTCGGCCGGGCTGGGGTCTGGGTGGCCGACTGGACCGTCTCGACGAAGTCGGTGAGGGTTCTGGCGGCCATCAGGTCGCGCAGCGACAGGTTCACCGAAAACTGGTCCCGTACCCGGTACACCACCCGCAACGCGGTCAGCGAGTGCCCGCCCAGTTCGAAGAAGCCGTCCTCCGGCCGGACTTCGGGGACGCCCAGCTCTTCGGCCCAGACCGCGGCTATCGTCTCGAGCATCTCAGACGCCCAACGCGACGCGCAGGCTCTTCGGGCGGATGTCGGTCCAGGTCTGGTCGACCCAGGCGACGCACTCCTCGCGGCTGCCGCTCTTTCCGGCCGGGTGCCAGCCGGCGGGGGTGGGCAGCTCGGCCGGCCAGATCGAGTACTGCTCCTCGTCGTTGACGACGACGGTGAAGTCCTTGAACGCGTCCATTGTGGAGTCCTTCCTGGGTCAGCTGACGGGGATCGGCGCCGCGAGCGCGGCGAGTTCTTCGGTGTAGGCGGTGACGTAGGCGTCGGCGAGATCGTCCGGGACGAGGGACCGCAGGTGGTCGACCGCGAGCAGGATGCGGTCCGACGACGGGTCCTGCACCAGTGCGACGCCCAGTGCGAAGTTGGTCGGCTCGTAACGCATGTCCGGCTCGCAGCCGATCCGGTCGTCGACGATGCTGGTCGCCGAGCCGGCCAGCCGGCCGAGGGCGTGGAACCGCAGGAACGCGAAGCACGTTTCCAGGCGCGGTCCGGCCATGAGCCGGGCCAGCTTCGCGAAGGGCACGCGGCGGTGCGGCAGCAGGGCGACCTCGGCCTCGTGCAGGTCGCGGACGAGGTCCGGGGCCATCCCGTCCACCACCAGCGGGACGGTGTTGAGGAACAGCCCGTACGCCTCGGTGCCGCTGCGTTCTTCGAGACGGCCGTTGACCGAAAGGCCGGTGGTGACGCGGTCGCGGCCGGTGATCCGGTGCAACGCCCGCACGTGCGCGGCCAGTGCCGCGGCCTTGATCGGCACTCCGGCCGCCGACGCGATCGCCGCGAGCTGGGCCGGGGCGTCCGGCAGCACGCGCTCGACCGTGCGCGGGATCTCCGCCGTCGCGGCCTCGGAGCCGCCCTCGGCGGACCAGAGCGCGCCGTCCGCGCCGTCGAGGTGATCGCGCCAGAACTGTTCACTTTCCTTCGACGCCGCCGCGGCCTGTTCGGTGAAGACGAAGTCGCGGAACGTCGACGCGGGCGGCGGCGCGAGCGGGGCGTCCGGGTCGGCGTGGCGTTCCAGGATCTCGGTGAGCAGGGACGTGAAGCTCCAGCCGTCCAAAATGGAGTGGTGCTCGGCGATGGTCAGCTGGAAGACGTCGTCGGCCAGACGCTGGGCGGCGACCCGGAACAGTGGCGGGGTCCGGAGGTCGAAGCGCATCGCGCAGAACGCGTCGAACGTCTCGGTCACGGCGGCGCGTTGCTCCACTTCGGACTGTCCACGCAGGTCGGCGGTGTCCACCGGCGTCGGGACTTCGGCGTGCACGAGCTGCATCGGCTGCCGGTAGCCGACGACGTCGAGGCTCGTGCGCAGCACCGGGTGCCGGGTGATGACCGCGGCCACCGCGGCGTGCAGCGCCCGCTCGTCGAGACGGCCGGCGACGCGGTAGCTGTTGACGTTGTGGTAGCCACCGGCGTCGCCGGACAGCTCCATGTGGTAGATCATCCCGAGCTGCATCGCGGCCATCGGGTAGGCGTCGACGACGTCGCCGGGCAGCTTCGCGACGTCCACTTCGGACAGTCCGGTGAACGGCTCCACGACCGCCTTCTCCGTCGCGCACGGCCGCAGCAGCGGCGCGAGACCGGCGGGTGTCGGCGCGGCGAACAGGTCGGGCAGGGTGAGCGTCCAGCCGTGGTCGCGCAGCTTGCCCGCCAGGTGGACCGCGCGGATCGAGTCGCCGCCGAGGTGGAAGAAGTTGTCGTGCACCCCCGCGTCCGGGACGCCCAAGACGTCCGACCACAGCTCGGCGAGCAGCCGCTCCCCCGGCGTGCTCGGCGCGGTGTACGCGATCGCGGACGTCGCCGCGGCCGGCGCGGGCAGCGCCGCGCGGTCGAGCTTGCCGTTGACCGTGACGGGCAGCCGGTCGAGCACGGTGACCGTCGCCGGGATCATGTGCTCCGGCAACGACTTCGTGAGGAACGCCCGCAGCTCGGCGTAGTCCGGCGCAGCTCCGGTGACGTACGCGGCGAGCCGCTCGTCGCGCACTGTGACGACGCAGGCGTCGACCGCGGGGTGCGCGCCCAGGGCGTGCTCGATCTCGCCGAGTTCGATGCGGAAACCGCGGAGCTTGACCTGGCTGTCGCAGCGGCCGACGTACTCGAGGCCGCCTTCGGCGAGCCGGCGTGCGACGTCGCCGGTGCGGTACAGCCGCGCGCCCGGCGTCGCGGAGAACGGGTCGGGCAGGAAGCGCTGCGCGGTGAGCCCGGCCCGGCCCCAGTAGCCGTGGGCGAGCGCGCCGCCGCCGATGTACAGCTCGCCCGGCACGCCGGTCGGGCACGGCCGCAGCCAGTCGTCGAGCACGTGCGTGCTCAGGTGCGGCAGCGGCGCGCCGATCAGGCTGCGCTCGAAGCGGGTCACGTCGTGGGTGGTGACGTGCACGGTGGTTTCGGTGATGCCGTAGAGGTTGCACAGCGACGCCGTCAGCCCCAGCGCGGACCAGCGCCGCACGACGGCCGGATCGAGAGCCTCACCGCCGAGCATCACCTGCCGCAAGGCCGGCAACGCGGGCCCGGTGCGCAGGGTGAGTTCGAGCTGGCGCAACGCCGACGGCGTCTGGCAGAGGCACGTCACGGCTTCGTCCGCGAGCAGCGCGGCGAACGTCTCCGGCGACCGGCTCGTCAGGTACGGCACGACGACCAGGCGGCCTCCGTGGTGCAGCGGTCCCCACAGCTCCCAGACCGTCCAGTCGAAGGCGTAGGAGTGGAACAGCGTCCACACGTCGGTTTCGGTGAACCCGAAGTGCGCGCGCCCGGACTCCATCAGCCGTCCGACGTGCTCGTGGGCCACGGCGACACCCTTGGGCCGGCCGGTCGAGCCGGAGGTGAAGATCAGGTAGGCCAGGTCGCCGGGCCGGACCGGGACGCCCGGTCGCTCCGAGGAGTACCCGGCGACGTCCCGCGAAGCCAGGTCGAACACGGGCCACGGACCCGAAGTGGCCTGGTCGGTGACGACCAGCCGCACGCCGGTGTCGCCGAAGACGAACGCGGCGCGGTCGTCCGGGGCCGCCGGATCCACCGGCACGTACGCGGCGCCGGTCTTGAGCACCGCGAGGATCGCGACGACGATCGCGTCGGTGCGGTCCAGCAGCAGGCCGACGCGGTCTCCGGGGCGGACGCCGTCGGCGATCAGGGCGTGCGCGAGCCGGTTGGCGCGGCGGTCCAGTTCGGCGTAAGTAGCGGAAACGCCGTCGAAGGTGACGGCAGGCCGATTGGGGAACCGGTCAGCTGCGTCCTCGAAGGACTCGTGTAGGCAGCGCGGCACAGACGCCGTGACCTCGGCGGGCGACGACGGCTCCAGGTCGATCTTCCACAGTGGACTGTCTGGTTCGGACAGCACGACGTCCAGGAGAGTGCGCCAGTGACCGGTCATCCGGTCCACGGTGGCCGCGTCGAACAGGCTCGTGCGGTACTCGACTTCACCGCGCAGCTCGCCGTCGTCGAAGGTGGACCAGGTGAGGTCGAACTTGCTGGTGCCGTTGTGGTGCACCCGCCGGGTCGCGGTGACCGGCCCGAACCGCAGCGGTTCGGAGTCTTCCGCGTGTGCGCCGAAGACGACCTGCACGAGCGGTGCGTGCCGGGCCGTGCGTTCGAGGGCCAGGGCGTCGACCACGACGTCGAAGGGGACGTCCAAGCAGGCGTAGGCGTCGAACGCCGTGTCACGCACCTGCTCCACGAGGTCGCGGAAGCTCGCGGCGCGGTCGACGCGCAGCCGCAGGGGCAGGATGTTGACGAAGTAGCCGATCAGGTCGGCCAGCTCCGGCCGGTCGCGGGTCGACATCGGCGTACCGACGACCAGGTCGGCCGCGCCGGTGTAGCGGTTCAGGAGCGCGGCGAACGCGGCCAGCTGGACGACGAACGGCGTCGCGTCCGCGTCGGCGGCCAGCTCGCCGATCCGGCCGGCGAGCCCGGCCGGGAGGGCGAACGCGCGGGTGTCGCCGGCGAAGTCCTGCTGCGCCGGCGCCTCCCGGTCGGTCGGCACCGCGAGTCGCTCGGGCGCGCCGCGCAGCTGCTCACGCCAGTAGTCCAGCTGGTCTTCGTGAGGTTCGGCGACGCAATCGGCGTACTGAGTGGACAGTCGCGGTAGGACTGGTTCGCGTTCTTCGACGATGGCTGTGTAACTCTCCGCCAGCTCGCGCTCGAAGATGCCGGACGACCAGCCGTCCCAGACGATGTGGTGGACGACGAGAACCAGCGTCGTCGCGTCCACCAGGGACGCGCGCAGCAGCGGGCCGGTCTCCAGGTCGAAGCCGGTGCTCAGGTCCGCGTCACCGCGGTGCAGCGGGACGCGGACGTCGTCGTGAACCGTCTGTTGTGGACCGTCCGGGCCGAAGGAGAACGTCGTGCGCAAAACTTCGTGGCGCCGGACGATCCCGGCGATGCTCCGCTCGAGGACGTCCGGGTCGACCGGCGCGTCGAAGGTGAACACCCACGGCACGGTGTAGGCGGCGGAGCCCGGGTTCCAGCGGTCGAGGAACCACATTCCGCGCTGGAGCGCGGAAACCGGGACGGTGCGGCCGGTCATGCCCGCACCTCCAGCCGCTGCGCCAGGGCCCGGACGGTCCGGGCCGCGAACACCAGCCGCGGCGCGACGCGGGTGCCGGTCTCGGTCGACAGGCGCAGGGCCACGCGGACGGCGGCCAGGGAGTTGCCGCCGAGCCGGAAAAAGCTGTCGTCGACGCCGACCGCGTCGAGCCCGAGCACCTCGGCCCAGACCGCCGCGACCAGCTGCTCGGCCGCCGTGACGGCCGGTTCAGCCGGTGCCTCGGCGGCGACCGATTCCGGTGCCGGAAGCGCGGCGCGGTCGAGCTTTCCGTTGGGAGTCAAGGGAAGTGCGTCCAGGACCGTGACGCTCTCGGGGATCATGTAGTCCGGCAGCAGCGTCGCGAGGTGGTCGCAGACGTCCTGGTACCCGGGTGGCGTGTCACGGGCGACGACGTAGGCGGCGAGCCGGCCATCGTGGGCGACGACGGCGCTGTCCTTGACGCCGGGGTGGCGGGCCAGCGCGGCGGCGACCTCACCGGGTTCGACGCGGAAGCCGCGGATCTTCACCTGGTCGTCGGCGCGGCCGGTGATGGTCAGCGTGCCGTCCGCGGTGCGGCCGCCGACGTCGCCGGTGTGGTACATCCGCGAACCCGGCGGCCCGAGCGGGTCGGGCAGGAACCGGTCCGCGGTGAGACCCGGCTGCCCGGCGTACCCGAGGGCCAGGCCGGCGCCGGTCGCGTACAGCTCGCCCGCGGCGGACGGCCGGAAGTGGTCGTCGAGCACGCGGATGTCCTTGTGCGCCACGGGGACGCCGATGGGGAGCGCCGGCGCGGCCAGGTCGGCGGGGCCGACGACGTGGCACGTGGTGAAGCCCATGCTCTCGACCGGGCCGTAGCCGTTGACGATCCGCACGTGCGGGTACCGCTCGGCCAGCCGCGCCACGTGCGGCACCGAGGCGCGCTCGCCGCCGGTGAAGACGACGCGCAGGCCGGCGAAGATGGCCGGGAACTCGTCGACGAGGAAGTTGAACAGGCTGGCCGACAGCTGCAGCTGCGTGACGCCGTGGCGGGCGACGAGCGCGGTCATCGTCTCCGGGTCCGGCCGCTGGCCGGGGTGCAGCACGCAGGTGCCGCCGAACAGCAGCGGGCCGTAGACCTCCAGGCCGAAGGCGTCCCACGACACGGGCGAGCACTGCAGCCACACCTCACCGGGCGCGAAGAGCGCGTAGTCCTGCTCCAGGTAGGTCCCGGCCAGGGCGCGGTGCGACGCCGCGACGCCCTTCGGCCGGCCGGTGGACCCGGACGTGAACATCACGCAGGCGACGGCGTCGGCGCTGACGGGGAGGCCGAGGTCATCGTCGGGTCCGTCGGCGGATGCCACGAACTCGCGGTCCACGACCAGCCGGGCGTCGACAGCCTTGACGGCGTCCGCTCGGCGAGCCTCGGGCAGTTCCGGGTCCAGCAGCGTGTAACCGGCACCGGCCTTCAGCACGCCCAGCAGCGCGACGACCAGGTCGGCATCGCGGTCGATCAGGACGGCGACCACGTCGCCCTCGGTCACGCCGTGGGTGCGCAGGCGTCTTGCGACGCGGTTGGCCCGCGAGTTCAGCTCGGCGTAGGTCAGCTCGGCGTCGCCGGAGATCAGTGCGACGGCGTCCGGGGTCAGGGTGGCTTGGTGTTCGAACAGCTCGTGCACCGGGACGTCGAGGCCGGCCGGGGTGACGTCCTCGTGGAGCGGCACGTCCGGGTCGGTGACCAGGTCGGCCACCGCCGTCCGCCACTGTTCGCCGAGGGCGGCGAGGGTCGCGGCGTCGAACAGGTCGGTGTCGTACTCGATCCGGCCGCTGAAGCCGGTGCCGTCGTCCTCGACCGACCACGACAGGTCGAAGCGCGACAGCTCGTTGACGTGCAGCCTGCGCTCCACCGCGGCCGGCCCGAACGGCTCGGGGCTCGGGTCTGCGGTGTGCATCTCGAAGACCAGCTGGAACAGCGGGTTCCGGTCGCCGGAGCGCTCCCCCAGCACCCGGCCGGTGATGTCTTCGAGGGGGACGTCCTGGTGGCGGTAGCCGTCGAGGGCGACGCCGCGGACGTGCTCGAGGACCTCCCGCAGGGTCACGTCGCGCTCGATCCGGAACCGCAGCGGGACGAGCGTGATGAAGTAGCCGATGAGCGCGTCCAGCTCCGGGCGCTCGCGGACGCTGACCGGGGTGCCGACCACGAGGTCGTCCGCGCCGCCGGTGCGGTGCACCGCGAGCACGAGCCCGGCGAGCAGCACCATGAACGGCGTGGCGTCGGCGTCCCGCGCGAACTCCCGGACGGCTCGGGCGAGGTCGGCGTCGAAGGCGAAGCGGTGATAGCCGCAGCGCTGCGCGGGCTCGACGGGTCGCGGGTGGTCGGGCACGAGGGCCGGGCGGTCCGGGACGCCGCGCAGGTGCTCGGCCCAGTAGTCGAGCTGGGACTCGGCGATGCCGTTGTCCTGCAACCAGTTCGCGTAGTCGGCGTACTGGATGGCCAGGTCCGGCAGGCGCGGCGCGCGGTCGTCGAGCAGCGCGGTGTAGTACTCGCGCAGCTCCCGGTCGAGCACGCCGAGGGAGCCTTCGTCCCAGACGATGTGGTGGAAGACGAGGATCAGGCTCGCGGTGGTCGCCGACGTCCGGACCAGGCAGGCCCTCAGCAGCGGCCCGGTTTCGAGGTCGAACGGCGTGCGGGCGTCGGCGGCGATGAACTCGGCCGCGTCCGAAGCGTCGGTGATGGTGAACGGGACCTCGAGGTGCGGGTGGATCACCTGGCGGGGCAGGGTTCCGGCGACCTCGAAGGTCGTGCGCAGCGCCTCGTGGCGGTCGACGACCCGCTGGAGGGCCTTGTGGAGCGCCCGGGCATCGAGGGGGCCGGTGAAGTCGAAGACCCAGGGGACGTTGTAGGTGGACGTGCCCGGCTGCCAGGCGTCGAGGAGCCACAGTCCGCGCTGGAACCGCGAGAGCGGGGCTTCGGACGCGGGGGCGCGGGCCGGGCCGGGGCGGTCGTCGCCGGTGCCGTCGTGCATCGCGGCGGCGAAGGCGGCGAGCGTCGGCGCGTCGAAGATCTGGTACGGCGACACGGGTCCGAAGACCTCGAGGACGCGGCCGGCCACGCGGACGGCGGTGAGCGAGTCGCCGCCGAGGTGGAAGAAGTTGTCGTCGAGGCCGACGCGCGGCACGCCGAGGACGTCCGCCCAGATCGCGGCGAGCAGCTGCTCGTCCGGGGTGCGCGGGGCGCGGTGGCCGGTCTCGACGCGGGCGGGTTCCGGCAGGGCGGCGCGGTCGACCTTGCCCGCGGCGGTGAGCGGCAGGTGGCCGAGGGGCGTGAGGCTCGCCGGGATCAGGTGCTCGGGCAGGGACTGGGCCAGGAAGTCGCGCAGTTCCGGGTAGCCGAGGGCGCTGTGGGTGACGACGTACGCGGCGAGCTGGGTGCCGTTCGCGGACTCGCGGGGCACGACGGCGCAGGCGGTGACGGCCGGGTGCCGGGCCAGCGCGTTCTCCACCTCGCCGGGCTCGACGCGGAAGCCGCGGATCTTGACCTGGTCGTCGGCGCGGCCGAGGAACTCCAGCTCGCCGTCGGCGGTGCGGCGGGCGCGGTCGCCGGTGCGGTACATCCGGCCGCCGGTGACCGGGTCGGGCAGGAAGCGCTCGGCGGTGCGGCCGCCGTCGCCGAGGTAGCCGGTGGCGAGGAGGGAGCCGCCCAGGTACAGCTCGCCTTCGTCGACGGGCCGGAGGCGGTCGTCGAGCAGGTGGGCGACGCGGTCGCCGACGGGGGTGCCGACGGTGACCGGCCGGCCCGGCCGGACCTCGTGGACGGTCGAGGTGATCACGGTTTCGGTCGGGCCGTAGGCGTTGAGCAGCCGGGCGCCGGTGCGCTCGGTCCAGGCGGCGGCCGCGGCCGGGGAGAGCCGGTCGCTGCCGGAGATCATGGTCCGGAGCGTCTTCGGCACGGACTTCAGCGAGGCGGCGAGGTCGTGGAAGTACCCGGCGGCGACGTTCGCGACGGTGACCCGCTCGGCGTCGAGCAGCTGCCAGAACTCGTCGGCGGAGAGGAGTTTCGCTTCGGGGACGACCAGGCAGGCGCCGGCGGTGAGCGCGGTGGTGATCTGCTCGACCGCGACGTCCACTGTGGACCGTGCGAAGTGGAGGACGACGTCGTCGGCGCGCAGGCCGAAGCGGGCGGAGACGGCCTCGACGTGCGCGGCGAGCGGCCCGTGCGCGACGGCGACGGCTTTGGGTTCGCCGGTGGTGCCGGAGGTGTGGATGAGGTAGGCGAGCCGGTCGGCCGGCACCGGCCGGTCGACGTCGGCGCGCTCGCCGGGGTCCGGCAGGTCGCCGCCGTCCAGGGTCAGGCGGACTCCGGCCAGGTCGATGAGGCGCTGGGTGCGGTCCGCGGGGGCCGCCGGGTCGAGGGCGAGGTGGACGCCGCCGGCCCGCCAGACCGCGAGCAGGCCGGTGACCTGGTCGAAGCGGTCCGTGCTGCGCACCGCGACGACGTCACCCGGCCGCACGCCCGCGGCGGCGAGGCGGCCGGCGAGGTCCGCGGTCAGCTCGTCGAGCCGGCCGTAGGTGAGCACCCGGTCGCCGGAGCGCAGGGCCGGGCGGCCGGGCCACCGGGCGGCGATCCGCGCGATGCGCACCGGCACCGCGACCGGCGGGCCGGTCAGCTCGCCGAGGTCGAAGGAGTCGATCGTCACGGCCGGTTTCTCGGCCTGCACCGACATGCTGGGCTCACCCCGAACTGACCACAAAGGACGGACATGGACTGCGGCTGCCCGTCGTGAGTGGTAATTCGGGTTAGAACCCTCATTACCACTCACGACCAGCCGCGGCAGCCTCGCGGGCTGCGGAGTGCTGGGCGCGTAGTGCGCCACTGGGGAAAAGCTAAGCCGTCGGGACGGCCCGGACCGGCAGGTCGAGCGGCAGTTCCCCGGCGGCACCGGCGGCAGCGGGCCAGACGTCGTCGGCCGTCAACGCGTCGGGGCGGTACTTGCCCAACGCGCTGATCAGCAGTCTCGCCTCCAGTGCCAGCGCCGCCACCAGCCGTACCAGGCCTTCCGCGCGGTCTTCGTCGACCGCCAGCAACGCCGCTCGGCCGAGGGCGGCCGCGCGGACGCCGTGCGCCAGGGCCTTGACCACCCGGGTGCCCTCCCACATGCGCCCGCCCGCCAGCAGGCAGCCCGACGGGGGCCCGATCCGGCGGAGGCATTCCGCCAGCGGCAAGCCCACGTGGTCCAGGAACGCCGTGGGCGCCCAGCCGGTGCCGCCTTCCGCGCCGTCGACGGTGACCGCGTCCGCGCCCGCCGCCCAGGCGACCCGGGTGGCCTCCGCGATGTCCCGGCCCGGTGGGAGCTTCACCCAGACGCGGGCCCGGGGGAAGTTGTTGCGCATCAAGCGGATCTGCTGACGCAGGATCTCACCGGTGAACGTGCCCGGGCTGCCGGACCGCAACACGCGGTCCGCGAAGAGGTCCGTGAGCGCGTACTGGCCGTCGACGCGGGCCGCCGTGGCCGCGTCCAGCAGGGTCATCCCGCCCAGGCCCGGTTTCGCTCCCTGGCCCACCTTCAGCTCGAAACCCAGCCGGCCGGTGGCCAGCAGCCGCGACGACGCCGGGTCGCTGTACACGAGGTTCCAGACCTCGGCGTCGGCGTCCTCGGTGCTCTGCTGCACCACGACGCCGCCCAGCCCGTCCGGCACCTCGTCCGTGTACGCCCGGACGCGCGTGAGCAGCGCGTTCGCGTACCCCTTGACCGGCACGACGTTCTCGCCGACGACCATCGGGATGCCCAGCCGGCCGGCCTGCCGCGACGCCGCCACCGCCAGGTCGCCGCCGCCGAGCTGCGTCGAGCCGAACGCCGACAGGAACACCGGCAGCGACGAGGCGAAGCCGCCGATCGCCGTGGTCAGATCGACGTCGGAGAACAGCGGCTCGCGGCCCAGCTCGATCAGCTTCTCCAGCCGCAGCGGCACGAAAACCGGCGGCACCAGCCGCGCCCGGTCCAGCTCGTCACCGTCGGGAGAGACGCCGCCGAACGCCTCGCCGCCGTACGCGGATTCCGCCGGGAACACCGCCGCCGCTCCTCGCGCGGCCCGGTCCCGGACCGCGGCTTCGGGGAAGCCCGCCGCCTTCACGGCGCCACCAGGCCCGGGACCTTCGGGTAGGCGTTGACGCGCCACACCGCGTCGAGGCCGGTGAGGAACCGGACGAGCCGCTCCAGGCCCAGGCCGAAGCCCGCGCTCGCGGGGATGCCTTCGCGCACCATGTCGAGGTACCAGCCGTACTTCGCCGGGTTCTCGCCCGTCTCGCGCATCCGCGTGACGATCCGTGCGTAGTCCGACTCGCGTTCGCTGCCGCTGGCCAGCTCGCCGAAGCCGCCGGGCGCGAGGAGGTCGAAGTTGCGCAGGATGCCCGGCTCGGTGGTGGCTTCACGGTCGTAGAAGCCGCGGGAGCCCTTGGGGTAGTCGTCGACGAAGAACGGCTGGGACGCCTTGCGGGACAACAGCTCCTCGCCCTCCCAGTCGATCTCGGCGTCCGGGCTCTGCGGGTGGCCGAGCTCGTGCAGCCGGGTGACGGCGTCGGCGTGCGTCATCCGGCCGAACGCGCCGGCGAGGACGTCGGCCAGGTCCGCGAGGTCGCGGCCCAGCCCGGTCAGCTCGCCGGGGACGGTCGCGAGCACGTGCTTCACGACGTGCGTCACCAGCCGTTCGGCGACGCCCTGGGCCTGCGCCCGGGTCGCGCCCGCCACCTCGACGTCGATCTGGTGGAACTCCGCGAGGTGCCGCCGCGTCGAGCACGTCTCGACCGGTTCGGCCCGGACGTTCGGCGCGATGTAGAAGATCTTCGAGAAGCCCAGCAGCGACGCCTGCTTGTAGAGGATTCCGCTGGTCATGAGCTTGTAGCGGTGGCCGTAGTAGTCGACGTCCAGCTGCTTCGAGCCGCGGACGCCGGGGTCGGTCACCGGGCCGATCACCGGCGGCAGCAGCTCGGTGAAGCCCTCCCCGCCGAGGAACTCGCGCACGGCGACCAGCACCTGGTGCTGCACGCGCAACGCGCTCTGCGTGACGGGCGACGCGAGGTGCACGGGCAGCGCGGGTGGCAGCTCGCCGTCGTAGGTGTCGGTCATAACGCTCCTCCGGGTCGGGCCCCGGCCCGGACGGCCGGGGGCGTGTCGAACTTCCGTTCCACGTGCGACAGCGCGGCCAGCAGCTCGGCCGAGCCGGTCCGCCGCGGCCGCGTGCCACCGGGGGCCGGGCCGATCGGTAGGCCGCCGGTGTCCGCCCACTGCAGCCGGCCGGTGGCGTCGAGGTAACTGCGTGCCCGGCCGGCGTTGTCCGGGTGCAGGCAGTAGGGGATGTCGAGCAGGCCGCGGGCGAACGCCGCCGGCAGCGCGCCCGCGAGGTCGTCGTCGAGGTTCAGCACGGCCTCGACCAGCGCCGCGGCTTCGGCGTGGATCCCGGTGTCCTCGACGTCGGCCCCCGCGGAGGTCGCGGCGGCGACGCGGGCGGCGAGTTCGAGCGCGTCGACGTTCTCCCCGACGGTCGGGATCCGGTGCGCCTCAGCGGCCGTCTTGACGATCAGCCGGGCCGCGCCGGAGCGCACCGCGAGCCGCGCGGCGGACGTCAGCAGGCGGGCGGCGCCGGCCGGTGTCCGCGGGTAGACGCCCATGTAGGCGTAGAGCACGACGTGCCACTCGACGCCGGGCAGGTACCGCGCGGACAGCAGGCGCAACGCCCGCACCGCCTCCTCGTCCTGCGTGGGGTCGGTCTGCTGCGCGTAGCTCAGCGAGACGCTGCGGATGCCTTGCCGGGCGAAGAAGATCGCCTCCAGCACGCTGATCGCGACCAGCATGCCCGGCGGGCAGAGCTGGCCGAGCATGCAGCCGCCGAACGTCTCCAGGTGGGCGGTGTCGCCCGCCGCCGTCAACTGCGCGCAGGCCTCGACCCAGTGCCGCATCGCCGTCCGCAGCGGGGTGCGGCTGTAGGGCAGGCAGTACGAGACCGGGCCGCCCTCGGTCGCGTCGAGACCGGCCGCGACCAGCGTCGCGACGATGTCCTGCGGCCGGGCCGAGCCGTGCCGCACCTGGACCGGGAAGTCCGGGCCGAGCACGCCGGCCAGCATCTCCCGGGTCGACTCGGGGCCGTGGGTGACGAGCGGGAAGCCGTTGAGGGGCGCGCCGTCGGCCAGCGCGCGGGCCGCCGCGACGAGGTCGCCGACGCGGGTGTAGCTGTCGAGCGTCAGGGTGCCGACCGTGGTGGCCGTGGCGTCGCGGGTGGCCAGCAGCCCGGCGCGCATGGCCGACGGCGCCGGGAAGCCCATCCGCGGCTGGACGACCAGGCGGCCCGCCGCGTGCTCCCGGGCCACGAACGCCCCGAACGGCACGCTCACGACGTCACCCGCACCGGCAAGTCGGCCAGGTAGCGGCGGAAGGCACCGATGTCGCCGTCGCCGAAGACGCGGTCGAAGCCCGCCTCCCGCAGCACGGACTCGCGGCCGCTGGTGCCGTCGACGCCGAGCTTGCCGCCGATGACCAGCGCCGCGCCGGCCAGCACGGCCCGCAGCCGCGGGGCCAGCCGGAGGCCGTCGGTGTGGCCGTGGCCGTTGACCGTGCTGAGCACCACCAGGTCCGGGTCCAGCCGGCGGCACTCGCGCACCACCAGGTCGTCCGGGACGCACGCGCCGAGGTTCGTCACCGCGAAGCCGAGCTCTTCGAGCAGCAGCTGCAGGTACACGAGGTTCCAGGTGTGCGCGTCGGACGCCGTGCTGCTGACCACGGCGACCGGGCGGAGTTCCGAAGTCACGCTCCCGAACCTAGGAGCGGCACCCGGGCCCGACCGGCAGTTGCGGCGGCAGGACGGCGGCGACAACCCGGCGCGGGCGGAAACTGCCGCCGCACTGCCGCACCGGCTGCCGCCGCGCGGCCGCGAACCCGCCTAGCGTCGACCGGCGAGCGAACCGGGTGGTTCCACTGTGGACGCCCGCTGCGGGTCAGGCGAAAGGACAAACGATGGGTTCCCTGGGCGTCAAAGAGTTCCTGCCGCTCGACTGGGTGGTCGAGCCCGGCGAGCCGGCGAGTGCCGAGGTCGGCGGGCTGAGCGGCCTCGACGACGCGGTGGCCTGGCTGGCCGCGGCGGCGCCGTCGCTGCGGACGGCGTTGCACCGGCACGGCTCCCTGCACCTGCGCGGCCTGCCGATCGCGAGCGTCGGCGACTTCGGCGTCGTGCGCGACACGCTCATGCCGGCCCGCACGCCGTACCGCGAGAAGGCGACGCCGCGCAGCGACTTCGGCAACGGCGTCTTCTCGTCCACCGATCTGCCCGCCGCACAGCGGATCCGGATGCACAACGAGAACAGCTACACGCTCACCTTCCCCGGGCTGCTGATGTTCTCCTGCCTGATCGCGCCGGCCGACGGCGGGGCGACTCCGGTCGCGGACGTGCGGAAGGTGCTGCGCGCGCTGCCGCCGGAGCTGGTGGCGAAGGTCCGCGCGCACGGCTGGCTGCTCAACCGCAGCTACTCCGAGCACATCTCGACCGACTGGCAGACCGCGTTCGCCGCGACCACCCGCGAAGACGTCGAACGCTACTGCGCCGAGAACCTGATCGCGTGCCGCTGGCTCGACGACGGTCACCTGCGCACCAGCCAGGTCCGCCCGGGCGTCATCAGCCACCCGGTCACCGGCGAGGAGGTCTGGTTCAACCACCTGGCCTTCTGGAACGAGTGGTCGCTCGACGAGGAGCTGCGCGAGACGCTGATCGACGAGTTCGGCCGCGACGACCTGCCGTTCAACACCGCGATCGGCGACGGCTCCCCGCTGACGCGCGACGAGATGGCCGCGCTCGACGCCGCCTACGACTCCGCGACCGTGCGCAAGCAGTGGCAGCCGGGCGACCTGCTGCTCGTCGACAACATCCTGTCCACGCACGGACGCGACCCGTTCCGCGGCGACCGCAAGATCGTCGTCGCGATGGGTGAGCCGGTCGACGTCGCCGGCTGCGCGCCGACCGTGCCCCCGGCCGCGAACGAGGCGCTCTGATGGCCGGCCTGCTCCCCCGCTTCCGCGACGCGGTCCGCCGCGCGCCCGAGCGGATCGCCGTGCGGGACACCGCGGCCACACTGACGTTCGCCGAGCTGGACCGCCGGACCGCGGCGCTGGCCGGGGCCCTGCGCGCCCACGGCGTCGGCCGCGGCGACCGGGTCGGCGTCGGCCTCGGCCGGGGCACCGACCTGGTCGTCGCCCTCCTCGCCGTCTGGCGGACCGGCGCGGCGTACGTCCCCCTCGACCCTGCCTACCCGGCCGACCGGCTCGCCTTCATGGCCGGTGACGCGGCGATCCGCGCCCTGGTCTCGACGACCACTCCGGCCTGGCTCCCGGCGGACGCGGTCGTCGTCGACCCCGCCGCCGAGGGCCCGCGCACGGACGACACCGAGGTGTCGGACCTCGACGCCGCCTACGTGATCTACACGTCCGGCTCGACCGGGCGGCCCAAGGGCGTCCCGGCGCACCACGGCGCGGTGGCCACGCTCGTCGCCGCGCTGGAGCAGGCGGGCATGTACGCGGCCGAGCCGCGGGTCGTCGCGTGGAACGCCAGCGTCTCGTTCGACGCGTCCGTGCAGCAGTGGGCGCGGGTGTGCCGCGGTGACAGCGTCGTCGTGCTCGACGACGACCACCGGACCGACCCGGCCCGGCTGGTCGCCTGGCTGGACGAGTGCGCCGTGACCGACCTCGACCTGACGCCGTCGCACTGGACGGCGTTGCGCGAGCACCTGCTCGACCGCTCGCTGCGGCTGTTCATCGGCGGCGAGCCGATCCCGGAACCGATGTGGCGCGAATTGGCCGAAAGCCGGCTGGAGGCCCTCAACCTCTACGGCCCCACGGAGTCCACTGTGGACGCCACCGCCACCTGGATCGCCGGGCCGGGCGGGCCGCACATCGGCGTGCCGCTGGCCGGGATCCGGGCCCACGTCCTCGACGACACCCTGCGCCCGGCCGCCGCGGGCGAGCTGTACCTGTCCGGGCCGCGGCTCACCGCCGGGTACCTCGGCCGGCCGGGCCTCACCGCCGAGCGGTTCGTCCCCGACCCCTTCGGCGAGCCCGGCACCCGGCTGTACCGGACCGGAGACGAGGTCCGCTGGTCCCCTGGCGGCGCCCTGGAGTTCACCGGACGGCGCGACCGCCAGGTGAAGCTGCGCGGCTACCGGATCGAACTCGGCGAGATCGAAGCGGTGCTGCGGGACGCTCCCGGCGTCACCGCCGTGGCCGTGGTCCTGCGCGACGACCAGCTGGTGGCCTACCACGTCGGCGGCGAGCAGCCGCAGGTCACGGCGGCCGCGAAGCTGCCGGAGCACATGGTCCCGACCGCCTACGTCCGGCTCGACGCGCTGCCCCGCACGGCCAACGGCAAGCTGGACACCGCGGCCCTGCCCGCGCCGGTCGCCGAAGGCGGTGCGGCGCCCAGCGGACCGGTCGAGACACTGATCGCGGACGTCTGGTCCGAGGTGCTCGGCCGCGACGGCGTCGGGGCCGACGACGACTTCTTCGCCCTCGGCGGGCATTCGCTGGTCGCGCTGCGCGTGGTGGCGCGGCTGAAGAAGAACTTCGGCGTCCCGGTGTCCACCAAGGATGTTTACCGGCACCCGCGGCTCGCCGACCTCGCCAAGCACGTCACCGCGCTCGGCGCGAGCTGAAAGGAGCACGGCGATGGACAACCTCCCCAATATCGTGGTCCGGGCCCGGCCCAACCCGGACGCGACGAAGACGCTGGTGTGCCTCGGTTTCTGCGGCGGCGGCTCCGGGCCGTACCTGCCGTGGGCCGACGTGCTGCCGCCCGACGTCGAGCTCGTGACGATCTGCTACCCGGGCCGCGACGGCCGCTTCCTCGACGACTTCGCCCCCGACTGGGACGCGCTCGCCGACGACGCGACCGAAGCCGTGACGGCGGCCGCCGCGCCCCGGCCGTACCTGCTGTTCGGGCACAGCATGGGCGGCTGGATGGCGTTCGACGTCGCGGACCGCCTGCAGCGCCGGGGCGGCCCGCTGCCGGAGACGCTCATCGTGTCGTCGGCGAACGCGCCGAGCCGCGGCCTCACCCCGCGGGACATGTTCCCCGCGCAGCAGGACACCGACGAGCAGCTGGTGATGTGGATGCGCACCAACGGCCTGCTGCCGGGGTACGTGCTCGACGACCCGGAACTGAGCGAGATGTCCCTGGAGCTCATGCGGGCCGACATCCGGGTGCGGGACACGTTCGGCTACACCGAAGGCGCGACGGTCGGCGTCCCGCTGCAGGTGCTCACCGGGGCCGACGACGACGTGATCGTGCCGGAGACGGCCGAGCAGTGGAAGTCACTGGCCCGCAACGGGTACCAGCACGTCGAGCTGCCCGGCGGGCACTTCTACACCCCGGAGATCTGGCGGACCCTGCCGACGCGGATCCCGGCCCTCGCGCCGGTTCCGGCCGCTCGCTGACGCCGGGGCGGGCGGTCGCGGCCGCCCGCCCCGGTCGTCACGGGATCTCGAGGCGGCGCCAGGTCCCCAGGAACGCCAGCGCGGCGGCCACCGATCCGGCCGAAGCGAGCGAACTCGCGGCCAGGTAGACCACCCAGGTGTTGTCGCGCAGGGTCGCGTCGAGCCCGTCCTGGGTCAGCGCCGCGCCGATCAGGAACCCGCCCAGGGCCAGGAAAACCAGCCCGGCGAGGGAAGCGACGACCACGACGAGCACCCGCGGGATCCGGCGCCGGCCCTCGTACCGGCGGACCACGCCGCGGCGCGCGAGCCACCACGACGCCAGGCAGGCGAGCCCGAGGGCGATCGCGTCCGCGGCGAGGGTGTCGGAGAGGCGGTGCCACTTCGCCGTCACCGTGTAGGCGCCGATGCCGACCGCCCAGGACAGCAGCAGGACCATCGTCAGCCCGCGCCAGCGGTAGGGCACGACGAGCAGCGCGGCGAACAGCACCGTCATGGCGATCGTGGTGTGCCCGCTGGGCATGCTGTTGTCCGCGTAGTGCCCGGTGAGCGGCACGAGCGACGGCCGCGGCAGCACGAACCGCTTGAGCCCCTGCGTGACGACCTGACCGGCGACGATCACCCCGGCCGCCGCGACCGCGAGGTCCGGCCGCCGGCGCAGCAAGCCGATGACGGCCACCAGCACGACGGCGACGCCCAGGGAGTAGAGGGTGATCCGCGACAGGCTCCGGTCGGCCGCGGTCTGGTCGCGGGCGGCGGCCTGGTCGGCCCCGCGCAGGGCCGCGTTCTCCAGCTCCTGACCGGTGACGGTCAGGACCGCGAGGACGTAGACCAGGATCAGCACGACGAGGCAAGCGGCGGCGACGATCAGCCAGCGGCGAGCGGGCAAGACACCTCCATCGACGACGACCCGCGTTACTCTATCCGGAGTAACGAACGCCCGCCGCCGGAAGATCACCGCGCTTTTAGACTGTCGGCATGACGAGTTACGCGGATACGCCCCCCGAGGTGGAGACCACGGAGGTCGTCATCGCCGGCGGCGGCCCGGTCGGCCTGACCCTCGCCCACGAACTCGGCGCGCGGGGCATCGGCTGCGTCCTGCTCGAACCGCGGCCGGCGCCGAGCCTGGCGTCCCCGCGGTGCAAGCAGCTGAACCCCCGGTCGATGGAGCTCTTCCGGCGCCTGGGCATCGCCGACGCCGTCCGGGAAAACGCTCCCCTGCCGTTCGGCTGGTCCGACTCGGCCGTCTTCTGCACCTCGCTCACCGGGCACCGGCTGGAACGCTTCGACGGCGTCTTCGCGCTCAGCGACGTCCAGCGGACGGAACTGGCCGAACCCGCGCTGTGGTGCGCGCAGAACCACGTCGAAGAAGCCTTGCGCGACACTCTCACCCGACGGGAGACGGTCAGCGCGCGCTGGGGCTGGACGCTGACGGGTCTCGAACAGGACGCCACCGGCGTCACCGCCACCGCGACGGACGACACGGGACGCGAGCGCGTGGTGCGGGGCCGCTACCTCGTCGGCGCCGACGGCGCCCGCAGCGCCGTCCGGCGGGCGTGCGGCATCCCGCTGGCCGGGCGGAGCCACGAGATCCGCAACATCCAGGTCATCTTCGACGCGCCCGGGCTGTCCGCCCGCCACGACCTGGGCCGCGCCGTCCAGTACTGGGTGGTCAACCCCGAGGTCAACGGGCTGATGGGCACCCTCGACACCGAAGACCGGTGGTGGGCCATCATCATCAACGCGCCGGAAGACGCCGACGCCGCGTGGTGCGAACGGGCCGTCCACCGGATGATCGGCACTTCGGTGCCCGTCGCCGTGACCGCGACCGATCCCTGGACGGCCCGGCTGCTGGTCGCCGACCGCTACCGGGACGGCCGCTGTTTCGTGGCCGGGGACGCCGCGCACCAGAACCCGCCGTGGGGTGGGTTCGGCGCCAACACCGGCATCGGGGACGCCGCCGACCTCGGCTGGAAGCTCGCGGCCGCGCTGCGCGGCTGGGCCGGCCCCGGGCTGCTCGACTCCTACGGGACCGAACGCCGTCCGATCGCGCAGCGGGCCATCGCCGAGGCCGAACGCAACATGCGGGTGCTGACCGGCGAGCTCGCCGTGCCGGGTCTCGACGACGACGGACCGGACGGCCGGGCCGTGCGCGCCAAGACGGCGGAGCTGATCCGGCAGGCCAAGACGGCCGAGATGTACACCCTCGGTTTCGTGCTCGGCACCGCGTACCCGGAGTCGCCGCTCGTCGTCCCCGACGACGGGCCCGCCCCGGCTTCCACCGGCACCGAGTACCGGCCGTCCGGCGCCCCGGGGAACCGGCTGCCACACCTCTGGCTCGACCGGAACCGGTCGCTGCAGGACGAGTTCGGGCCCGGCTTCACGCTGCTGGAGATCGCCGCCCCGGCCGCGCCCGAATGGGACACCGCCGCGCAGGCGGCCGGCGTGCCCTTGAAGCGCTACCGGCTCAACCGGCCGGATCTGCACGGTCTTTACGCCGCCCGGTACGTCCTGGTCCGGCCCGACGGGTACGTCGCCTGGCGCGGCCAGACCTCCCCCGATGATCTCGGCGCGGTGCTGGACCGCGTCCGGGGATGTGCGGTGTGACCCGCCAGGGCGGTTGAACTCCGCCGGATGGGGGCAGTCAAGTAGCCCGTAGCCGTCTCTTTCCCCGAGGAGACCGATCATGAGCCTCGACGCAACACCCACCGAGTCTGGTGTCCTCCCCGACATGGACGAGATCGACGAGACCGTCGAAACCACCGTCCAGGCCGACCTCAAGGAGCTGGCGAGGGTCCGCGGCTGGGCTCGCGCGCTACTGCCCGACCTGACCGCCGAGCTGCTGACCGACATCGTGATGGTGCTCGACGAGCTCGTCTCCAACGCGCTCCGCCACGCCAAGCCGCCGATCCGGGTGCGCCTGCGCCGCAACCGCGGGAAGCTCCGGATCGAGATCGACGACGGCTCCCCGGCCGTCGCCACCCCGACGTCGCCGTCCTCGAAGGGCGGGCGCGGGATGCGGATCATCGAGAAGACGAGCGTCGCCTGGGGTCAGCTGCGCCGTCCCGGCGGGAAGACCGTCTGGGCCGAACTCGCCCTGTCCGCTCGCCGGTCGTGAGTGCGTAACAGTGTTAGAACACTGTTACGCACTC
>NZ_JAEBDZ010000056.1:0-25869 GCF_046548675.1 Amycolatopsis sp. cmx-8-4 | reverse complement strand
ATCAAGCCATCGACCACGGCCTACGCTGGTCTGCCTGGCGTCGTCGACACCAGGCAGACGCCCGACGACACCACGTCAGACGACGCCTTCGGCTGCAAATGATAGAGATCTAGCCCTGTAGTACTAGGAGCCGGTGGCTGCGATTCGCGCGGCGAGACGCTCGAATTCCTTGTCGAGGGCGACGCCGGTGGCGTGCTGGTTCAGCAGGACGCCGAGGGTGGCCGTGCCGGGTGCGCCGGTGGCGTGTGCGAGCGCGTAGGCCGCGAACAGCCGGTCACGGCGCCGCAGCGCGCTGGCGGCGATGAGCGCGGCGAGCTTCGCCCGGATCTGGCGGTCGGTGCTGCCGCGGTGCAGCGCCATCCACAGCTGTTCGACCCGGCGGCGGTCGCGATCGATGGGCGGGACGAGCAGCGGTCCGTAGATGCGGTTGTCGCGCAGTGCGCAGGTGAGGGCGAACCCGGTCTCGTCGTCGGGGAGTTCACCGCGGGTGGCGTCGTCGACGGCTTGGGTGACGGTGTCGTGGGTGCGGTTGTCGCAGCGCACGATCAGGGACAGGACGGTGCGGGCGAAGCGACCGAGGCGGGCGGGGATGGTGTCGCCGTGCTCGGTGAACGGCAGCCCCCAGGGGGTCGCCGAGTCGGCCACGATGCGGAGGGGCGGTGTGAGGTCGAGCGGCGAGGTGATCGGGAGGACGGTCCGGATGCGGCGGGGCTCGCGGTAGTCGTGCCAGAGGGCGCCGGGGCGGGTGTGTGAGGTCCAGTAGCTGCCGAGGACGGTGTATCCGTCGGGGCGTAGCGCCGTCTCGAGCGCGGCGATCGCGGCACGGTAGGGGAGGTGCTGCTGGTCCTGGCCGTCCCCGACCGCGACGATCAGCAGGTCGGCTTCGCTGTCGGCCGGGATCTTGTCGCGGACGTGGTGCACCAGCGCCGGGGTGTGCAGGTCGGGCAGGTCGGCAGACGGGAACGACAAGACCGTTGGCGTGAGCGACGTATCCGAGCCGGCGGGCCGGGTGGGGACGCCGATGATGTAGAGCGTGTCGTAGCTGGTGTCGGGAAGTGTGGCGATGGCGTTGCCGGGGGTCAGGTAGGTGGTCACGATGGGTGGGCTCCCGTCGCTCAGCTCTCCTCGTTCGACGCGGGAGAGGCGGTGGCGGCTCACGGTGGTGAGCCGCCACCGCCCGAGCGCGCGCCCGACGGCGGCCCGTCACGTCCACGACACGTGACCGGTCATCGCCGGTGTGGGCCGCCGTCGGGGTGCGCGCTAGCCTCGGACGGCCTCACCCGCCGGGCATCGCCTCTCCTGCTCCACGTTGTCTCGCTGTCCCCGTTGACTGACGCGACGATGTAGTCGGCGGATGTGACAAAGCGCGCCGTGCCGTTCCGGATCAACTGGTGACATCTCGCGGATGCCGCCGAGGTGACCGGCCTGGGAGTTGGGCGGGTCCGACAGGGTGAGCGTGGCGGCGACGCGTGTTGCGTATGCCGGCCTCCGCGATGCCGGTAAGCCGGGTCCACGGCGGTGGGGACCGGATGTGCTGCTCAGACGGCGGCAAGGATCTTGCGGAGGGTGGCGGTGGTGGCGCGGTCGTGCTTGGCCAGCTCGCCCTTCATCACCCGGGTCATGTTCCGTTCGGCTCGGGTGGCGCCGCGGATGACGGCTTCGTGGTGCAGGTGGGTGTTGACGGCCTGCACGACACCCCAGCCGGTGTTCTTCCAGGGGCTGACGCGGTTGTCGCTGGTCCATAGCCGGGTGAGGGCGGAGCGCTTGTTGGCGGCGTTGGTGCGTCCCCGGCCCGGCTCGTCGGGGATCGGGGTGTGGGCGTCGAGGAACGCTTTCCAGGCGCGGTCTGTGACGGTGGTCTGGCACAGTTTCGTGACCTCGGCGGCGAAGTCGTCGGCGACCGTGTGCACGATCTGCAGCGCTTCGCGGGCGGTGAGGAGCTGCAAGTTGCTGTTGCGCTTGTGGATGATCGCGTGTTCCTGGCCATCTTCGCGCAGCCCGGCGGCCATGGTGTTGTCGCAGACGACGTTGGTGACGGCGCGCTTGTAGCGGGTTTTGAGGCTGGCGTCGTGGCTGGAGCAGGCGAGCAGGTTGGGCCGGAACTCCACACCTTCGGGTGTGGTGATGTTGTCGGGCACTTCGACGCTGACCCAGGCCTGCCTGCGTTCGCGCAGCAGTCCGGCGGAGCCGATGGTGAGGCCGTCGTCGAGCAGGGCGGCGACGTTGTCGAGCAGCCAGGTGCTGTACTGGTGGATCTCGTACTCGTCGGTGTGGATGGCGAGGAGGTCGCCGTTGTCGGAGGAGGTGACGCCCAGGTGGGCGGTGGCCGGGCGGAGACCGAACCGGTCCTCGACGAAAACCCGGGCCGGCTCGGCGGTCCAGGCGAACAGGCGCCGTTTGACCTCGGTGATCGGGATCGGGCCTGGGTAGTGGTTTGGTTCGGTGCCTTGGTCTTCGGCGCGGTAGTGCCAGGCGTGGCCGCGTTTCTCGGTGAATCCGATGAGGACGTTGTTGTTGAGCCACTTGCTGGTTTCCTTAGACACGTCAGGAATCCCTTCTGCATGACGCGGTGCGTGCCTGCTGCCCCGGGGTGGCAGGCTCGCGGGTGGACGGCCACTGCTCACCAGGCCGAGCGCCGGCGGTGCACAGGCCACGAAAGCCCAAGGCGCGGATACCTGGGTCGGTGGCCGTGCGCCGCCGGCGCGGGCCTGGTCCCCTGGGGCCCGATCACATCGCGAAGGCCGAGCGCCGGGCACGCCCGGTCGGCGCCAGACAACGCACTTCCCAACGCCGAGACGTCATCCAGTTCGATCTCGTCGAGCTGTGGGAGACCCCACTGCGAGGCGACGCCGACGATCCTCAGGTCGTTCGCCGAGGCCGAGCAGACGCAAGATGTGCTCGAGGTCCAGCTCGGTGAAGGCCGCGGCGGGGAAGGAGTCGGTGTGCAGGTCGCGCAGCGGTAGCGGCTGGGTCTGGCCGTGGTGGCGGCGTTTGAGGATTGCCACGTCGCCGTGGGTGTCGCGGAAGTCTTGTTCGAGCTGGGCGTACCAGGCGAACCGGTCGGGGAAGACGTCGTGGGTGCGGCGCCAGTGGGCCTGGCCGCCGCGGACGCAGAGACCGCCGCAATTGTTGTGGCTGAACCCGAACTCATACAGCCGCGGCGGCTCCAGACTGACATGCCGGCACCACGCCAGGAGATCGTCCTTGGTGAGGCCGGGATGCTGCATCAGCGGGTACTCAACCCGCCACGGCCGCCAACCGGCAGTGATCGCGGGCACTCGGCGCTGCTCGCCGGGTTCGAGTCCGACGTAGAGGACGGTGTCGGCCGGGTCGGTGTGCTCGGTCAGCCAGCGTCGGCAGGGCCGCTGCTTCAGCGCCTGCGAGCACGGAGCTATTCGCGCGTTACCCAGGTAGCTGCGCTGGACGAACAGCTCGAACGGTGTCCGGCCGTCGCAGACCCGGGTGATCGGGATCCCGAGCCGTGCGGAGGCGTCGGCGTTGAAGCGGTAGAGGTCGCTGTCTTCGATCTTGACGTCGGCGAACAGCAGTGTGATCGGGTCGTCGGGGTGATCGTGGCGAACGAGCTCGGTGGCGGCCCAGGAACCGATGCCACCCGACCATTGGATGACGTGATGCACGATGTGACCACCTTTCCGAGGAAGGCCGCGACGTCCCGGAGCGTGGAATGAGGCGCCGGGACGTCGCGGCCGAGCTGACTGTCGGGGACGTGGGTTACCAGCGCGTCGCACCGACCCGGCCGGCGATCTGGTCGAGCTGGTGCTCGATGACGTCGGCGCTGGCGTGCTGCTGGAACAGCAGTCCGATGGTGGGGGCGCCCGGTGCGCTGTGGGCGTGGGCCAGGGCGCAGGCGGTGAGGTGGCGGTCGCCGCGGCGCACGGCGCTGGCCGCGACCAAGGTGGCCAGCCGAGCACGAACGTCGGGGTCGGTGCTGCCGCGGTAGAGGGCCATCCATAGCTGCTCGATGCGCTGCGGGTCGAGATCGGGCGGCGGCAGGAGCATCGGCCCGTAGACGGTGTTGTCGGCCAGCGCGGTGGTGACCGCGAACGCCGCGACGTCGTCGACGAACTCGCCGCGGCCGGCCTGGATGGTGGCGTGGGCGACGATCCGGTTCGCCTCATCGCCGCGACGTACCAGCAGCGGCAGGACACGGCGGGCGAATCGGCCGACGCGGACCGGCAGGGTCTCGCCGGACCCAGCGAACGGCAGGCCCCAGGTCGGGGTTGGGGCGTCCCCGCCCAGCTGGACCGGCGTGGAGAAGTCGAAGTCGGCGCGCGAGGCGATGACGGTGCCGAGGCGGGTGGGGAGGCGGTAGTCGCGCCACGGGGCACCGGCGCGGGTGTGCGGGGCCCAGTACCGGCCGATGACGGTGTGCCCGGCGGGGCGCAGGTCGGCCTCGAGCGCGGCGATCGCGGCCCGCAGCGGCAGCCACCGCCGGGCGCGGTCCTCGGCGATCACGACGATGACCAGGTCGGTATCGCCCTCATCTGGGATTGCGGCTTGGACGTGCTCGGCGATCTCACTGGTGGTCATTCCGCGTATCCGGGTCGCGGGGAAGGCCGCGCCGGTCGGCGAGATGAGGCGCCCCCGGGTGGCGGTGCGGGCGTGGGTCGGTAGAGCGATGACGTGCAGGGTGTCGGCGCGCGTGTCGGGCAGGGATCCGATCAGGTCACCCGGGGTCAGGTACACGGTCACGGTCGGCGCTCCTCGGGTCGGCTCCCCGGCGTGTGGGCCGTGGGAGGCGGTGGCGGCCCACGAGGTGTGAGCCGTCACCGCCCGAGCGCGCGCCCGACGGCGGCCCGCGACGGTCCCGGTCGGATCGGGTCAGCGCCTGGTCCGGGCCGCCGTCGGGGTGTGCGCTAGCGTCGACCGGCCTCCCCTGCCAGGAGGGCCGTCGCGGGCTCCACGTCCACCTCATCGCCCTCCTCGATCGCCGCGAGGATGTCGCCAGCGCAGGTGATCAGGCGGACGGTTGCGTCCTGGATGAGCTGGTGGCACCCGGCGGATGTCGCCGAGGACAGCCAACCCGGCATGGCGAGGACGGGATGGCCGAGCTCGGCGGCGAGGCGCGCGGCGTGGCGGGGCTCCGCTGCGCCGTCCGGCCTCGACCACGACCGTCGCGGTGGTGAACGCGGCGATGAGCCGGTTACGGACCAGGAACCGGCTCATCGCCGGCGGGGTGCCGGGCGGGTATTCGCTGACCACCGCGCCAGAGGCGGCAATCCGCTGGAGCAGGCGCACGTGTCCGGCTGGGTAGCCGCCGTCGAGTCCGCAGGCCAGGACGGCGATGGTGCCGGCTGGGCGTTCGGTCGCCAGCGCTCCGTGGTGGACGCGGCCCCATCGATGCCGTAGCTTTTCTCGCTGGTCTGAACCTGTTGATCACGAGTGTTGTTGCCTAGTGGATCGGTGGTGACGGTCCTGGGGTTGGCTTCAGTCCTGTTGCTGGTGGCGTGGCGGGAGGGGCAGGAGCGTCACGGTCGCGCCAAGTAAGTGCTTAACCTTGGAGACCCGGCTGACCGAGGAGCGCGCCGATGCTCTGGCCGTACGGGGTTAGTGCGTATATCGACGAAGGGGACTGGCTCACCACGTCGGCGTTGTAGAGATCCCACAGCCGCCAGTTCAGCACTTCGGGGTTCGTGCCCAGCGGCCCCGCCGTTAGCTCCTCGAGGCTTCGCGGGCCGGACAGCAACTCGCTGACGATCGAGCGCAACCACGGATCAGAGATGATCGTCCGAGTGTCGATCCGCGGAGCTGACGGGGCTTCGCCTCCGGCAGCGGCCTCCCACTGCTGCGGCGGCGCGGACGGCGTGACGGCGAACCACGTCCTAGCAGCCCGCCTGGTCAGCAGGACGACGACGGCGGCGCACCCGGCGACGGCCACAGCCGAAGTCAGGTAGTCGACGTAGTACGGCCAAGTCGGAAACAGATCCTCGAACCCCGAAGAGGAAAGTCCCGCATACGGACTGGACGAGGACTCCAAGCCGGGAAACTGCTTGACCAGGCTCTCCCGCATCCCGCGATATTCGCCGAGGATCTGATTCAGCGTGAGCTGCTGGGTCAGCGCGATCCCGGCCTGCGCGAGGGCCAGTATCGCGACCGCTCCTGCGGCGATGAACGCCACCACCCGCGCCCGGGGCCGGGGCAGCCGCAGGGCGATGGCCAATGCGACCAGACCGGCGGCGAGAGCCAGCAGGACACCCACGACCATGATGGTGGGCCCGATCGCCACCGCAGGCAGATGGGTGAATTGCAGGTCGACGCCTGCCTGCGCGACCTTGTCCGTCGTCTCCTGCTGGTATCCGGCGAGCCTCGCGGCGGTGTCGTTGTACCGGATCACCGCGGCGACGGCACTGGCGATCGCGGCACCGGCGAGAGCGAATAGGACTCCCATCACGGCAGATACCGCGCGCGGCCTGCTCTGCATAGCTGCCCCTCCCTCGTGGCGTACCAGCCGCGTCAGCTTAGCTAATGCCGCCGATTGCCGGTACCGGGTAGGCCAACTCGGCGGACATACGGTATTAACGAACAATGACGGACCGCGGGAACGACACTTGGGGCGGCATCACGGCCGACGAACTCCGCGAAGCCTGGGACAGCCGGCTTCGCCCCATTCCGGACGATCTGATCGCCGCCGCCGTCTCCCCGGTGACCCGCAGTCTGCTGACCGAGGTGGGGCTGCCGACCGTGGAGGTACTGGGTGTCAGCTTCGTGTCCGGCAGCGGGCTTTCGAATGTCGAGCGACACGCCGGAAACGAGTATCTCGTCGTCACCGACGCCATGCCGTACATGGCGTATGCCATCGACGTCGACACCGACGAGGTGGTCGAATTCGATCGACGTGATCCTGCGGGCACCCGCTTCGTCAACTCGGATCTCGCGACGCTGATCCTGTACCTCGGCCAGGTTTGGCGCGCCGCGAGCCTGACCGAGGCCGCCGCGGCGAAAGCGGCCTTCGCCGAGATCCGCGAATCTTTGTCGCTGCTGGATCCCGTGGCCGTGGAAGAGGGCGCACCATGGTGGCTTCTGTTGGACGAACTCGAATCGAATGCCGAGTGAGGCACCGCGTGCACCAGCCCTGGGCACGACGGCTCGGGCTGATCCTGCTGACGCTGCTCGTCCTGCTGTGCGGCGGGACGACAGCGGTACCCGCACAGGCGGAAACCAACCCGAACTACTGGCTCACGCCCGCGTATGCCGGCAGCGAAATGCACGTTCCCGTGCTCATGTACCGGCACCGGCACACCGCATCACAGGAATTGCTGAAACTCAAGCCGGATGTCACGTGGGCCCGCAATGTCGCGGCCTTCGAGTACTACACGCCCGGCCACATCCGCCTGGTCATCGTCGGGCCGAGCCTTCCGCAGAACATCCCGACGCACCCCGACACCGTTCCCTTCGACATCTACCGCGAGGTCAACGGCGCCTGGATCCTGGTGGACAGCAACGGTGACCCGCTGGAGGCGCAAGGGAAGCCCGTCGACTGGCGGACCCCGGGGCCCGCGAGCGTGGTGTGGAAACCCCGGTCCGATCAGGATCCAGAGATCCAGGCCGCGGTGAAGGCAGGCCGGCATTCGGAGTGGACCACCTCCCTGTACCTGCTGCACAAACTCATGGGCGCCAACGCCACGTCCCGCAGAGGCCTGTCCGAGAGGATCCCGTGTCAATCGGGAGCCAACAACTGCAGGCTGAATCTCCGGACCGAGACCGAGGGTTTGTACCCAGGACTCGAAGTCATGGAGTACATCACCGATCTGCTGGGGACCGACCAGGCCGCGAAGGATCTCCAGGCGACCCAGCGAGCCTGGGAAAGCGTAGGCATGCCGACGCATTCGAATGCCGAGCAGTTGCTCGGCTGGCGGCTGCTGGTGCCTCCCGGCAGCCCCGCGCCCAGTGGCGCAGCCAGCAGCGCGCTGGCACCGGGTGCCGACCCAGGCGGCATCGATTTCTCCACCCTGGAGCTGCGATACCTCAAAGAGGGCGGCGGACAGCTCGAATACGCGTTCAACGCCACGGCGGCCGCCGGCGACAAACACGACGTCGCCGAGGGGCAGCTCGCCGCAGCGCAGTCCTCCGACGCGTTCTTCGTCTGGCTGAGCATGCGCGAGTCCACGTTCTGGGTGAACCTCAACCCGAACGAGCCCGACCGGATCGTCGACCCGACGCTGGGCATCACCGACGTCGGACGCATCATGCTGGAAGCGGATTTCCGGATGAAGAAGGTCGTCGGCAGGCTGATCCAGCCGGACACCGACCTCGGCCGCCGGTTCTGGGGGGAGCCGGGCACCACTGCCGCCCGGTGCATCGACATGCGGCAGTGGATCGTGCCCAAGCCGGCCTCGGTCTACGAGCAGGACGGCGGGCTCTACATCGTCGACGCCCCGCTCGACGTCAAGATGGAGACCGAGTATCTCCAGCAGAAGGGACAGCCGACGGGCTGCGCCAGCCCGGACGCCGCCATGGCCGATCGGTTCCGCACCCTGGTGCTGCCCAAAGTCGTGGAGGACGTCAACCAGGGTCCCGAATTCGCCGAACTGCGCCGGATCTATCTCAGCCGGGTGGCCGCGAGCTGGTATCGAGACCGGCACAGCCGGGACGGCGCACTGGCCGGCATGATCGACAGCGGGAACGTCGCGGCCTGGCCCGCGTTGCGGGACTGGTCACCTCGGCAGGTGTTCGACCAGTACGTGGACTCCTACAACAAGAAGGAGTTCGATGTCAGCCGCCGCGTGAAGGTCGGTAACACGGAGTACCAGGTGACCTACACCCATGGTGGTGTGGACCTCACCGGAATCCAGTTGAATCAGTTGTCACCGTCGCAATTCCAGCGTGACCATGCCGATCTGCCCGAAATGATGCAGCGATCGCTCAGCCGTCAGGTCACCGGTCCCCACGACAAAGTCTGGTTGGGCGCGGTCGGCCACCCGGTGCCGCTGCCTGACTTGAACCGGCCCGACTCACCCACGTCCGACCCGCTCTTCGTCGCATTCGTGGCCGCGCCCGTCGCTGTCTGGCTGGTGATCGGCGTCTGGTCGCTGCTGCGACGACGGCGCAAGGTGAATCGAGGCTGAGCTGATGACCACGACGGACATCGCGGCGGTGCCCCGGCTCCCGAGTGCGGTGATCGCCGGGAGCTATTTGCTCGCCGGAATGGCCGCGGTGGAAGTGACCACCGCCATCGCCGGCTTCTACGCTATCCCGGAGTTCCGCTACGCCCAGAGCAGGCTGGCGCACAACGACGAAGCGGGCACCGTCGCGGTGGCAGGCATGGTGACCTACCTGGTGCTGGCGGCGGTATTCGGCGGACTTTGCCTGTTGCTCGCCATGCTCACCAAGCGGGGTAGTGGCGCCGCCCGGGTGCTGAGCTGGGTGCTCAGCGGACTGACGGTCTGTTTCGTCACCACGCTGGTGCTGACTGGGGTCTATGACTCGGTGTCGTGGTACGGGGATCTGACCCGGCTCTCCGCACTCGCGCTGGTTCTGCTCGCGGCCGGAGCGGTCACATCCCTCGCGTTGCCGCCGTCGCACGTGTACTTCCGCGCCACGCAGGCAGCTCGGCAACCGCGACCGCCGCACCCCGGGCCGCCTTCGGGTTACCGGCCGCCGGACCAGTCGGCACCACCGCCCGGCTACCAGCCACCACCCATGAACCTCTGATTGGACCGTTCCCGGTTCGGTGGACACGGGGCGAGGGTCGCCCGGTCCTTCGGGAGACACGAGCATGGGTTCGACACGCCGCCGATTTACCGAGGAGTACAAGGCGCAGGCGGTAGCGTTCGTCCTCGACGATAATCGGCCTATTGCCGAGGTTGCACGCAATATCGGCGTGCACGAGATGACACTGAGGAAATGGGTGAAGAAAGCCAGGGAGTCCGACGACTCGGCGAGCAAACCGCTGACCGATTCCGAACGCGCCGAACTGGAGCGACTGCGGGCGGAGAACACCGAGCTGAAGATGCAGGTCGAGTTCGCAAAAAAAGTAGCGACCTGGTTCGCGAAAGACAAGCAGTGAAATTCGCTGCGATCGCGGACTGGGCCGACTCCGAGGCCGGCTTCCCGGTCGAGTTCATGTGCCGTGAGCTGGGCGTGTCCCGCTCCGGCTACTACGCCTGGCGCGGCCGCGCCCCCAGCGACCGCGCGCAGGCCGACGCAGACCTGCTCACGGTCATCAAGCACGCGCACGAGCGGCTGCGCGGCAACCCCGGCGTGCGGCGGATACACGCCGAACTCGTCACGCTAGGGCACCGGGTCTCGCCCAAGCGGGTCTGGCAGCTCATGCGCGACGCCGGCCTGCAAGGACGCCACCCCAAGCCGTGGAAACGCACCACCGTCGCAGGGGACGCGCCGGTTCCGGCACCGGACCTGATCGGCCGCGACTTCACCGCCCAGGCAGCCAATCTGCGCTGGTGCGGGGACATCACCTACGTCAAGACCTGGGACGGCTGGGCATATCTGGCCACCGTCATCGACCTGCACTCCCGCGCGCTGGTCGGGTGGGCCATCGCCGAGCACATGCGCACCGACCTGATCACCGACGCCTCGACATGGCCCTCGCCCGCCGAAACCCCGCCGACGGCGTAATCTTCCACAGCGACCGCGGCACCCAATACACCTCCACGATCTTCGCTGAATACTGCACCAACAACGGAATCCGCCGATCACTGGGGCGCACCGGCATCTGCTACGACAACGCAGTATCCGAGTCATTCTTCGCAACCTACAAAAAGGAACTCATCCACACTCAACCGTGGCCGACCGTCAAACACCTGAAGGAAAAGACACTCGACTGGATCGAAACTTATTACAACACCCAGCGGCGGCACTCAACACTCGAATACTTGACACCACAAGAATACGAGCTAGGATACAGGAACATCAACGAAATTGCGGCCTAAGCCCCCGTCCACAAAAGCGGGAACACTCCAGATGCTTCCGTCAGACTGAGTCCAGCAGCGCCAGGACGTGGTCAGAACCGTGATTTCCGGCTTGTCCCGTACCTGTGCGACTACCTCCAGCGCATGGGCCAACGTCCGCTCCGACGGAGCGGCTCGGGCAGTGCGGGTCCGCAACTCGGCATCCAGCCGAGTCGTGGTTTCATGCATGGACCGGACCGTCTGCTCGTGGCCGGCCTGCAGTCCGGCGAGCCGCTGATCGGCAACCGCGCGTTGCCGGTCGGCGTCGGCCTGAACGGCTTCCAGGTCTTTCTGGTGAGCGGAAACGGCGTTAGCGAACTCTTCGCGGACCGCGTCGAGCCGGTCTGAGGGGCTGATCACGCATCGTTCGACTCCCTCGGCGCGGGTTGCTGCGGTGGTCGCGCGGGTTTGGGCCTCCGCGAGCGCGGGTTTCGTCGCGGTAAGCCCAGCAATGATCGTCGCGAACGTGCTGGCGCGTTCGGCAGCCAGGGTGACGGCGGTTTCGGCGCGGTCGGCGACGCGCGCAAGTTCGTCCCGGATCGCCGCCAGCTTGCCTTCGGCACGTTGCCGATCCTCCACCGCGACCTCGCGTTGGGCCCGCTCCTCGTCACGCTGCTCGACCGTGTCCGTGCGCGCGGGCCGCCGGCGGTGTCGTGCTCGACGGCCAGGATGCTGAGGCCGACCAAGATGTCGGCCGGCCATTCGTCTTTCGTGTCAAGTCTGGCCGTGTTGCCTGTTGGCCGCCTGGTCGGTCTTAGCTATTGGGCGGTAAAGGATGCATTACTAGATCTTCCCAGTGACCGCGCCATACCGTTACTGCAGAGTCGTCGTCGTTCTTAACGGCCCGGATAAAGGTCTCCACTGTCCTCCACCGCGGTGTGCCTTGTCCGCGAACCAGCGAATGGATGGTGGACCGAGCCAGCGAGTAGCCCAGCTCGGCAGCTTTCTTGGCAACCTCGACTGGCGGCATGCGCGAGTTCTGAAGTAGAAGAGCCATTGCAGCAGCGAACGCAGTTCGGGTGTCTTCCGCGTGTCGTTGTCGTTGCTCGACCTGCATCTCCCTGATCTGTTCAAGGCTGGGCAGTATCGAGCTGAGCTGTGGTAGTGAGGTTTTGGGCTTCCTCGGTTGACGAATTAGGGCCATCTGCCGCTCGACTTTGCTTCGTCTCGCCATCCACTCCTGAAGGTTGCCACCCCATTCTTTGACGAGCGTGGCCAGAACGTCTCGGGTCGGGACCCGCTGTCCCCGAAGAGCGGCGTAGAGCGTCGCCCTCGGCGTGTTCGTCTTCTTGGCGATCTGCGCGGGGTCCGGCGCTGTGGGTCCCATGCGCTCCCGGAGGGCTCGGAGTTCCAGGGCAAACACGGCGAGAGGACCGTCGTCGGCTGTCAGGGGAAACGGTGGTCGTGGCACTGGCAACTCCCCGGTTGTCTGACATAGTCGACGCATTGTCTCGCATTGTCTCGTTTGAATTGAACAAGCGCAAGAGAGTGCTCGACGATGGCGTGATCGGTCTCAGGCCCTGTGGAAGCCACCGCAACGGCTTGAAGGGGTCGAGATCCGCGAACCTGGGCTCGCTACTCGTCTTGGAGCTGACAGTGAAGATCGAACTGCCCAGCGGGCTTCCGGTGTGGGTCGTTGTCGTTGTGCTGGTGATGCCCACCTCCACCTGCTTCCTCCTCCGGGTGATCAACCGGGTCTTCCCCGATCCCGCTGATCAACGGATGGTGTGGTGGTCGGCCTTCTGGCTGCAGCGGGCCGAAGCGAAGGCAGCTCGTCGACGCTGGCGAGCTCAGGTCCGCCGAACTCGTCGCGAGCATCGCAAAGCCCGTCGGCTTGAGCGGGCGGCTGCTAGGAAATGGGAGCCTCACCGAGAAGTGTCGGAAGCTGCGCGGCGCGATCGGGATGACCATCCCCCATGCTGATGCCGAACCTTGGAACAGAGCTCAGCTCAGGTGGCTGGACGGTGGAGACTGCGAACGTTGCCAGGCTCGCCCGCCGAAGTGCGAAGTTGCTGGGTTTCGACTTCGAGGACGTGAACGACGCGGGCGAACTGCTCGTTGCTCGCCTTCAGGTCGTCACGCTCCCGGGTGACCTTCGCGAGCTTGTTCCGCAGTTCTTCGTTGTCGCGATGCAGGTCTTCGACGATCGCGGGTCTGGCATTCTGGGCCTTGACCAGCGCGTTGAACAGGTCTTTGAGGCCGGTGTGCTTGTGGGTCAGCTTGTTGCGCAGGAGACCCGCCTCGGCGGCGAGGGATTTGATGGTCAGCTTGCCGTCGGAGCGGAGGGGGACGCCGGCGAGCAGCCGGATCATCGCGTCGGTGATCGCGGTGATCTCTTCCGCGTCGGCCCCGCTGCAGTTGCCGGCCGCTGCGGCGGCCTGAGCGAGCAGCTGGCCGATGCCGGTGGCGATCTGGGCGGCTGGCCTGTGCTTGGGTTCGAGGTCGGTCACTGGGATGGCTCCGCGGGCTGGTCGAGGCCGGGTTTATCGCGTTCGTGCCGGTCGATGATCTCGAGGAGCCTGATGCGGCGCTGCTGGTGGCGGTTCCGGATGGGTTGTGGGTGGAGGCCGGAGTCGATCTCGTGCTGCAGGGCGGCGGCTTCGCGGCGGGCTCGGTCGATGTGGGTGTCGGTGCGGGCGACGTTGGCGCAGGCGGTGTTGCAGCGGTCGAAGCTGGGGGTTCCGGTCGGCCGGGTGGGGTTGCCGCGGTGGGGGTCGCAGAGCGCTTTCAGTGGGTTGTGGTTGCAGGCCAGGAGTGCGTCGTCGTGGTCGAACACGCGCAGCTGCGGGTTGTTCAGCAACGCGCGGTATTGCCGGGCCGTGAGGTGGCTGCCCTGGTAGGCAGCGGTGAACTCGGCGGCGGCGCCCTGGTAGCGCTCAGCAGCGGGGCCGCTGACGTGTTCGCCGTCGCGCATGCGCTCGGCCGTTTGGGCCAGGGTGTCGGCCAGGGTTCGGGATCGTTCCAGGTCGAGGATCTCCGTCATGTCCATGCCGGCGCGGGAGCCGTAGGCCTCGCTCATGGTTAGCTGCAAGTGTCCATATTGGATCCCCAGGGCGACGCGGCCGCCGGGGAGCCGGTTGATGAACCAACCGACGGTCTGGCGCAGCCGGGATAGGACGATCGTTCCCGCCGGGTCGGCGGGAACGAGTTCATGGCCGCGGCCATGGTCGTGCGTAAGGTCGTTGGCAAGGCCGATGAACCGTTCGATTCGATAGGCTGCGGCGGCGGGAGTCAAGCTTTCGCCTCGCCAGGGCTTCGGTGCGGCTTTCGCTGGTCCGCCGTCGATGTCGATGGGGAACAGCAGTCCGCCGGGCTCGGTGAGGTGTTCCAGCACGGTGATCGCGGTGGCGACCGGCGCGATGACGGTCCAAGGTTGTTCGCGGATTTCGCCGGCGGCGATGGTGTTGCCCTCGTCGTCGGTGACACCCTTGAAGTGCAGCCCCGTCACGTGGTGGCGGAGGACGCTGTTGCCGGAACTTCCGGCTGCGGCGCAGCAACCGTGCCGCAGGTGGAGCACTTCTTCCGGACGCATGCCGGAGAGGTAGGACACCACGATCAGGCAGGCGGTGCTCAGGTGCGTGACGAGTACTGGTGCCTGGTCGAAGTCGATACCCTCCAGCCAGGGTTTCGTGTTGATCCGGCCGGTGATCGGGATGTCCAGGTTGGCGCGGTCGGCCACCGGGTGATCACGTAGTCCTGCGCGGTCCCGGGCGATGACGCCGCGCGCGGCCGGGATGGAGATCCCGAGGGTGCCGGCGATGTAGCGGACATTGATGGCCGTCCGGACCAGCGGCGAGCTGCGGCGCAGGATTGTGATCCCACTGATGCCGGGAATCGGCTGTCCGGTGACGCGGAGGCGATCGAAGTAGGTCCGCAGGATCTGGTTTTCACCGGGACTGCGTCCCGGCTGGATGTTGGCGAGCAGCCGGGTGTGCTCGTCGCGGGCGGTGAGAATGTCGGGGGCGAAGTCGGTGACGAACCGCAACGCCCAGACCAGCAACGGCGACATGGTCGCCGGATGGATGGGGACCCGGTGGTTGCGCCCTGTGGCGCCGTGCGGCGCGACGAGGTAGTCGTCGGTGCCGTGTTCATCCCACGGCGGCATCGGAATCCGGTCCTGGGGCAGCAGGTAGGGCGTGTAGGCCCAGTGCCGGGTCAGGGCGAGCAGCTGGCGGGCAGCGTAGCCACGGGTGCGGTCGCCCTCGCGCAGGAACACGGCGTAGTCGGCCAGCGTGCTGACGTCGACCTCGGCCAAGGACGTGATCTTCCTGGTGAGCAGCCATTCGGCGAAGCTCCGCCAGGCCCGGACGGTGTGCCGGAGGCTGCTGCCGGTCAGACGAGGCCGGCTGGTGGACCCAGGCCGGGAGAGGACGACATCCGGGGTCGCGATGTTGAGCAGAGCCCAGGTGGCCGTTTGAAGGTGTCCCGAAACTCGGCCGGGAAACGCGTCCAGTGCACCGGGATGCTGGTGGCGGTGTCCTTGGTGCTGAGGTAGGCCAGTTGCCAGGAGCCGTCACCGAAGCGGGGCAGGTCGGCAAGGTCGATGCCGGGGCGGACCAGCGCGGCGGCCAGCACCAAGTCGACCGGACGGGGGGCGACCAGCGTGACACCCGCCGAGCGAAGCGGATGGCTCACGTGTCCAGCCTCCGATCGAGGACCTGGTCGATGATGTCGCGATCGCGGTCGGTCAGCTGGCCTCGCAGCGCCGCTCGCTCCGCCGCGGTGGCGAGGCTGTTCAACAGGTCAGTGACTCTGGAGTAGTGCGTGGCCCAGTCGGTGGCCCAGACCGCCGGACCGACCACGGATCGCAGGGCCGAGAGGGCGTCGTGCAGGTAGGTGATGCGTGGCAGGTGCCGGGTGGCGGCCAGGCCGTTGTCGCAGGCGAAACACAGCAGGAACGACGCCGAACACGGTCCGGCGGGGGTGAACGGGCTGTGCTCGAAGTCGCGGCAAGCGCCGGTCGCGGTGTCCAGGTCGCCGTTGACCAGCTGGTGGACTCCCTCCACCGGTAAGCCGGCCTGGTCGGCCAGGGCGGCGAGTTCGTCCTGGTCCGGATGGGGTGAGGACTGCAGGAGCCGCATCTTGACCGTGGCGGCGGCGTGGTCGACCGCGTTCTGCAGTCCAGCGGCGATGACCTCGCCCGAGTCGGCTCGGACGGTGGCGTTGCGCAGCAGGTAGACGTCTTCGTGGGTGCGCTGGGTGTTCTGCCGCGGGCCGCCGAACAGCGCCTGGTGGGTGCGGCGCAGCCGCACGGCCGAGACTTTCAACTGTCCGCCAAGTGGAGATTCGAGCGCGAGAGTCTCACTCCAGTCCTCGATGGAGTTCTTGGTTGTCCCGACCACCCAGTGAGCCCGACCGGGCCCGGGGCTGTTCACCCGGCGGCCGACGAGCAGCCGCGGGGTCGGGCTGCCGAGCCGCTGCATGCAGGCCCGGGCCTCGGTGGTAATCGTGACGACCTGGCGCAGGGCGTGCCCGGCGGAACCTTCGCCGAGGTCGACGAGGGTGTTGCTGGCGTGTTTGCTTCCGGCGGGGCGCCGGTGCTTGAGGGTGGCGGCCCGGTGGATCTCGACATCCCCGACGGCGCCGTCGGGGCGGAAGTCAGGGATGTTCATCGTTTCCAGCACGGACAGGTTCCAGCCTTCCTCGCAGATGAGCAACACAGCGAGCGCGCCGACCTCGAGGCCGGACGGGAACAGCATCTCCAGGACGCTGCCGTAGCCACCGGGGACCTTCTTGCAAGCCAACGCTGCGCGCTTGGTCAGCCGGCCGCCGTCACCGCGATCCAAGTCGTCGGTGCGGGCGACCTGGTCCAGGAGCGCACCGAGGTGACCGTCGGCGCTGGCAGCCGTTAGCTCGCCGGCGCGATAGCGAGCCAGCAAGGTCAGCCCGGCGTCGATGCGCCGCTCGATCTGGTCCGCGGCGCGCCGCGCCGTGGCGCGGATCAGCTTGAACTCGGCCAGCGTGTAGGCCTCGACCTGCTTCGACACCCGGGTCCGCCGGGCCCGAGCCGCTGCAGCGGCAGCTTGCGTGTCCGGGGCGAGTGCCTCGGTCTTGACCAGGATCCTGCGCACCGCCGAACAGCTGTCCTCGCCGGCGGATTCACCGGAGAGCAGCCACTGCGACCACATCCCCGGCGTGATCTCGGCAACCCGGACGGGCGGGTCGTCGAGGCCGCCCATGAACGCGAGGAATCGTTTGAGCAGGTTGCCGTATTTCTCGCAGGTCGTGTAGCGGACCCAGGTGCCCGTCGACGAGCACATCCGCGCGAACCCCGCCACCGCCTCCCTGCGCAGTTCCTGCGGTCCAAGCGCAGCTCGGAAGTCGAGCGTCCCCAGGGCTTCCCCGTCCTCGCCGGTCGCGGTCACGACCAGCCCGTCCGGGGACAGGTTGCTCGGTCGCTGATAGTCCGCTGGCGGGAGTGTGGCTCGCTGTCCGGGGCTCACGCGGTCACGTCCTGGGGAACGTCGAGGATCAGCCCCGTTTGCTCGGCCAACCGAGTCAGCAATTCGTCGGCGCTCTCGTCGCTGGCGTCGTTGAGCAAGGTGTCCAGCTGCAGACCTCGGACCGGTTCCAGGTAGACCGCCTTGGTCGTCTCTTCCGAGGCGTGGCCGAGCAGGTCCTTCACCAAGGACCAGACGTTGCCGTAGACCGTCTCGTAGTACTTGCGGTCCGTGGCAGACAAGCCCAACCGCCGGTCCAGTGCGTAGTGCAGCGAGATCAGCATCTGCAACGCGAACGAGTGCCGCAGCATGTGCGGCGAACAGAACACCTGCAGCCCCTGCGCCGCGCAACGGGCGTTCGCCAGGCTGAAGACGCGGTTCCAGGAGCGGTAGCGCATTGGCAACCCGGCCTCGGTCAGCCAGACCGCCATCGGCTCGATCCCGTGCTCACCCTCGATGTAGAGGTTCAGTCGAGCCAGATCATCGAGATTGTCCAACGTGGACGTGCCTGTGCTGCCGTGCTCGTCCACCCACTGCACTGAGCCCTTACCGGTGATGTTCCGCACCAGCCAGCGGGTCGTGAGCGCATCGTAGACACCCTCTCACTGGGCTCGTGCCACCGCCTCGGCCCGGGTGCTCACTCGGTAGGCGTCGATCGCCTTGAGCGCCGAGCGGCCGACGTAGAAGTACCGGTCGGCGCGCTTCGCAGTGGCCTTCGCGACGTGGGCCGCGTAGTACCGCCTGGGCACCGTCGTGTCCGGTAACTCCGCCAGCAGCAGCGACCCGGCTTCTCGTCGGCGTAGCCCGCTGCTGAGCAGCAGGTCGGCGAACGCGGCGTCGCGTCCGTCATTGCGGCCTGGCCAGGTCTCATCGGGCAGGCCGCCCGCGATGTAGCCGCGCAACCCGACGTCCCGCCAGGCGCGGTAAGCCCGGGGCGTCAACCACTTCACGTTGTAACTGCGAGTGTCGGTGGGGGCCAGCTCCGGGACCTTAACCGAGCCGCCGTCCGGCAGCTGCTTCGTGCGCAGCACCACCGGGCTGCCGGTCATGTGGCGGCGGCTGACCGCCCAGTCGTAGAGCAGGCGGAACGCCGCCAGCTCTCGCCCCCACTTCGAACCCCCGATCCGACCCGGATTGTTCGCGTCCCGACGTCGCCAGTACTCGTAGTCCTCCAGGTCCTCGGCCCGGATCTCGTCCCAGTTCCGACCGCGCTGCCACAAGAAGGTGAACAGCAGCCGGTAGTCCAGCACGTACGACTCCTGGGTCCCGCGCGCCCGGGTCGCGAACCTCGAATGCCGGAAGAATTCGCTCAGCCGCGGGTCTACTCGGTAGTCCGGCGTCACCAGAATGGGCTGCCGACGCCGGAACCCGAGTCGCTCTTCGCGCTCCGCGAGATCAGGCCACGCATCGGTCCGAATCGGACCTCGGGGCGCCGTCCCGCCGGTCCAGTACAACGTCCACTCGCTCGGCATCTGCCCCAACATCCCCATAACTTGATCTTGGACAACACGGCGACTGTAAACGGAATTCGTCGTCTTCGGGGATCACGAACCGGGCGCCGAGCTGCGTGGCGGTGCGCAGGCTGGCTTCGGCGCGCATCCAGTTCTCGCCGAGACGGGTGCCGGCGAGCACGTCGGCCGGTGCGGTGCGTTCGCTGACGTGGTGGGCGGCCTCGACGGGCCCGACCTCGGCGACGTAGCGCGCGAGGATCGGGTTGGTGGGTTCGGCGGCGTGCTGGAGGAACGCGCGGGCGCGCCGCGCGTCGGTGGAACTGGACATGAATCCTCCTTCGAGCGAGCTGAGGGGGCGAGGTGCTTGCGCGGGTTCAGGTCGCGTCGGGGAAGGTCCGGACGCAGATCTCCTGGCCACGGCGTTCGACGACGGTGCCGACCGGCCACTGGGCGGCGATGCGCAGCAACTCGATGGCGTCGTTGGCGGCGCCGGTGCGCAGTTCGGCGGTGTTGGGGAGGCCCATGGCGGTGAGCCCGGCGTGGAAGCGGGCGATGAATTGCGCAGGTGTCATGTCGGATTCGGTGATCTCGGCGGTGGTTGTGGTCTGCCGGCTGGTGATGCCGACGAAGCTGCGTGCGCAGCCGCAGTACGGGTTGTCCGGGTCTTCATGCGTCAGGCCGCACAGGTCGACGATCTCTGTCTTGGGGATGCTGTTGGAGTCGTTGTCTCGTTCGCCTTGGGTGCGGTGGGTGGAGACGAGGTACTTGAGCACGGATTCCTCCTCGGTGAACACGGCCGGTGGCCGTGGATGCGGCCGTCGCCAGCGGGTCCCGTGGGTCCGGGGCAAGCCGACCGTTCGAGTACGGCCGCGTCCCGCGCGGGATGTGGGCTTGCCCCGGACCGCGGGTCTGCTGCACTGCGCTGCAGTCACGTCCGCCGGTCGCACGATGGGGAGGAAGTGGCCGGGGTGCTGCGTTTCGCACAGGACCCGACACTGAAAGTTATCACGAGAAAATTCGCCACAGTTGTGGCGGATTAGATTTTTGTGGTGCACTCTGGTTGTAGAAGGTGATCCACAGTGGTCCAGACGGGAGCGACCACAGTGGACTCTTCCGGGGACCCGGTTCGCTCTCAACCCCCGGTGGACAACGGGTTTCCGGCTCGGGAGGGGTCGCAGGGGAGGGCACCTCTCCCGAGCCAATCAACAACGACGCCAGCCGTTCACTTCGCTGGGCGGCCAGGCCCTCACGGTGGATGCGACCTCCGAGCATGGTCGTCGTCAAACTCCGCCTTCTTGTACGCGGGTCCGATGAGCCGCTGCCCTCATGCTCGGCCGAGTTCTCTGTTCGAGCGGCCTTGACGCGCCAGTTCGACGGGAGTCTGTTCCATGACCGCAGCTTTTCTGAGCGTCAAACAGATCGCGACGTCTCTGCTCATGCTCGCAACGCTCGCGGGCACGACGATGGCGACCGTGGATCCGGTGCAGGCGGCCGAATCGTCGCGTGTCTGCGACGTGGCCTCCGACCCACTCGACGTCGGCGGGCCGGCCGAAGGCGACGCCAACGCGGGCACACTGGCGGTCTCGCCTGAGGGCCCTCATCTGGTCGACGCAGGTCTCGTCTCGTACGCAGTCGTTGTATTCTGCGATAGCGCAAAGCTGAGATACTTCGCTGGTGATGCGGGAGACGCGTCGATGAGTCCTGGTGTGGAAATGGGAATCGTCCTGCTTGCCATCTGCGCTCTTTTGGTGACCACGGTGTTCGTCGGGAGCCGGTGGCGGGAAAAGATCGGAGGTCTCGGCCAGGTCCCGCCGCCGGCCCCGGAGCACGCGCGCCGGCTTACTGCGCTGCGGGACGAGGACTATGACGTCGTCCTGCGGGGTGGGGCCATTGTCAACGGCGTCAGCGCGACGTGGCCGTTCGCCAGCCTGCTGGTCAGCCGAGACCAGATCGAGCTGCGTATCAAGGTCCTTGTACCGGTCCGGATCGCCCGCGTCGAGGTGACCGGCGTACGTCGGGTGCGCGGCCTGTATAGCCGCGGTTTCAAGTTCCGGACCGAGTCGGCCCGGTTGGACAAGGTGAGCTTCTGGCCTGTGGGCAAGGCCTCGAAACAGCTGGCCGAGCTCGGTTGGCAGTGAACCGCCGGTGTACCGCGCTGGGCGGGGCTGTGCTGGGCGCGGATTGCCTGGCTGAAGCGGGTCGGTGAAGCCCGGTTGTGGGCGATGATGGCCGTTTCGGTCCGGCATTTGCCTCCGGCCAGATCGCGGAGTCAGGTTCCGCCGGGCAGCGCTGGCGCAGTCGTTGCTGTGATGTTGTCCCGGCCTTGGCGTTTCTGGTTGCGCCCCGACTGAGGCACAGTATGGTGCAGCTCGGGCACGGTCCGTTACTTGAGTAGGACCGGGAGTAGGGGAGAGACATGTGGGACATCGTGATGCGGTCATGACCGCGCCGCGCCGCGATCTGCGACTGATGCAACAGCAGGCCGGCGAGCTGGACGCGCGCCTTGCCGCCGCCCGGTACACCGCGCGATCAGCCGACCAGCTGGTCACCGCCGTGGCGACCGGCCAAGGTGCCCTGCTCGACCTGCGGATCGACGATCGGGCACTTTCCGGTGCCCACACGCACAAGCTGGGGCTGTCCATCGTCGAAGCGGTCCGCGCCGTGCGCGCCGCAGCCAACGCCGCGGCGCTACCGCAGCTGAACGCCCTGTTCGGCAAACAGCCGCCGCCCCTCACCTCCGAGCCAGCCCCTGCAGCTGGCCGAGCCCTCATCGGGCAGCGGGCCCGCTGCGGCGCCGCGGCCGGCTGCGGCGCCGCGGCCGGCTGCAGCGCCGGAGCCGGACCGCCACCGTGCCACCGCCGACGACGACGAGAACTTCGAGGAACTCGACTTCCTCACCGACGAGGAACCGCAGGGAGGCGGTCGCTGGTGACCACCGAAGAAGACCTCTATCACCTCGCGAAGGACATCGACGCCCGCGTCGCGGCGGTGGAGCAGGCAGCCAAGACCGGCGAAACCCTGCCCCTGGTGCAGCCCATCGGCACCGGGCTCGGCACGGTCACCGTCGACGGCCTGGGCGGCCTGGTCTCGGTCGACCTCGATCGCGACGCCATCGGCGCGCAAACCGGAGCCAGCCTGGCCAAACACGTCCTGCGGGCGATCACCACCGCCGAATCGGCCGCCACCACCCGCCGCAAGGCCATGGTCGACGACGCCGCACGGGAGACCCGATGAGCGATTTCAACGTGATGGGCAACGCCGCGGCAGGCTCGGGCTTCGAGGTCTACCCGCAGGCCTTGCGGGCGGCCACCGACGACGTGTTCGCAGCCCGCGACAAGGTGACCAAGGTCGGTAACGAGGACCTGGCGCAGGTGGTCCTGCGCGAGGACGACGTCGGCATGCTCGGGGCTCAGGCAGGTGTCGTGGAGAAGTTCAACGCCGCGATCGCCCGCATCCGCGACAAGACCGGCAAAGGCGCGATGCAGCTCGGCCAGTTCGCCGAAGCGCTCGACAAAGCCGCCGACTTCTACGAAACCCAGGACGAGGCGGACTTCCAGCATCTGCGCGACCTGGAACGGGGACTGAACTGACCATGAGCGCACCGACTGCCCCGCAGAAACCGGCTGCCGCGCCGCAGCCCTTTCCGGAAGAATCCGCCGGGAAGATCCGCAGGATCGCCGAACTGCTCGGCCGAGGCGACATCATCCAGCTGCTGGACGACGTCCGCAACAAGCTTCTGGGCAACGCGTTCCAGGTCCAGGACATGGCATTCGCGAAGAACCACACCCTGTCCGACGCCAGCGACGACATCGACAGCGCCGTCCAGGCCGTGAGCGGCACCTGGAGCGGACGCGCCGCCAGCCAGTTCACCACCTACGCCAGCACCGTCGGAAAGGCCCTCGGCGGGCAGCAGGACGTCATCGGCGGGATGTCCGGGATCTTGTCCGGGATCGCCGGCTGCGTGATCGAGACCTACAGCAAGGCGCTCGAGTTCATCGGCACCTGTGCCGTGGAGCTGGGCAAACTCGGCTACAAGACGATCGTGGCGATCGTGACCTCGGCGATTCCCATCGTGGACATCTTCACGTCCAAGGACGTCATCGACGCGGTCGTGGATGCCTTCGCCAACCTCGTCACCGCCAGCAACGGACTGTTCGCCCAGGCGTTCTCCACCCTCGGCGACTTCCGCACCCAAGCCACCGCCCTCGTGCAGGGCGACACCGACTTCCCCGACCTCCCCCAGATGCCCGCCAACTCCGGAATGGACAACGAGAAGCAATGGCGCATCGACCCGACAGCGGCTCCGGCATAAAGACAGCAGCCCTCACGTGTGCGGTTCTGGTGTCGGCGAGCCTGCTCACCGGATGCGGCCCGTCGACACCCGAGCGCGTGCTAACCCAGCCACCGGCGCCGGCACAGACCGGCGCCCCACTGCCGGTGGACCAGGTCGACCGGCCGCTCGACCTGACAAGGTTCGACGCCGATCCCTGCAGCCTGCTCACGAAGGACCAGGTCGCCGCCGTGGTGGCCGATCCCCCCGACGGGGCGCAGCCGTTCAGAAAACCCACGCCCCTGTTCGGCTGCTCCTGGGTCGAAGCGATGGGCGCGAACGCGACCGTCTCCAAACCGGCCGGGAAGATACGCACACTGACCGAGCTGTCAGCCTCACCGGCACGGACAGCAGACGAGCTGGAGCCGTGGACCGAAACATCGATCGAGGGCCTGCCTGCGATCGTCTACCACCAGCGCGGAGACACGACCGACTGCTCGGTGTCAGTGCAGGTCACCGAGCAGCAGATGCTCACCTTCGAGATCATCGGCAAGGATCTACCCAAGAACTACTGGGCCAACGACCGGTGCGGCGGCGTGGCGAAGATGGCCGAATCCGTGATCGGCAATCTCCGCCAGCCCTGACCCGACGATCGATGCCCCGATGAGGCGTGCACATTCGCCCGCCGCAGGGCTCACACCGCACTCGAACGTCCTCTTCTGCCGATGTGCGCGTACAGGCCCCGATGCGGCGTCGTTTGATCAACCACTGGTTAGTAGAGAGGACTTGAGACGTCGCGGATGGTGTGGTGCGGTCGCCTGACCTGTTCCGCCAGCAGTTGGCGCTGTGGTAAATGGTCAGGATTACCTACGCGGCGGTGATCGTCGGACTCACTCTGCCCTACTTCAATCGCTAATCGGCCAGCTGCCTGTGCTGCCAATTCGAGAGCCACCAAAGCTGCACAGCGAGGCTTGACGTCTTCCTGCGCATTAGGTGCTCGACCAGACGTTTCTCAGCCGCGGCAGTGAGGCGGTCATATCCTTTGAAAGCGAACATTAGACCCGCGAATTGGGCGCCTGCCAGTGCTGCGTTGAGCCAGTCGAGACCTAGGGGACCATGGGCAGCTGCGGTGACGCCGAGGGTCGAGCCCAACTTGACTGTCAAGTCGGTCCATGGGTGCACTCGCCGACGGGCCGCCGATCGCAGTGATCCAAAAGTCACGCCTCGGACGTCTTGCAGGGTCGACTGGATAATCTGCTCTGCCACGACGGCCGAGTCGACCAGCTCGTCGAGCTCCGTCGCCTGAGCGGTCGCGACCCGGTACTCGAGGTTCTGCAGCGCTGACCAGAGGTGGCGGGCCATTCCGTCTTGATGGAACTGCACTAACGTGTCCACGTCCATGGTGGTCGGCACCTGGAGTGCTAGGCCTTCCAGCAGAAGCTGTACCTCGGGCCCAAATTGCCGAATCTCCGGCAGGCAGAGGTACTCGCTGCCAGCCGCTTCGGCCACTGCCACGGGGGCTGATATCCCGTAGTTTGGTGTACCGCCTAGGCCCATTAGCGTGGGATACGTCAGCAGTTCGCTCGCTTCCAGAAGCCGTCGCACTGACCACGCGCGATCGGGGAGTGTCGCTAGGCCCGTTGCGATTGGCTCGTACCCGTAAATACACAAGTCTACGTAGTTCGTGCAGATCTCCGTCGCGATCCGTTCACGCAGGTTTTTCTCTGTTAGGTGCGGGAAGTGCTTTTTGTATTTCGCGTGTACCCACGCCTCGCGGACCATCTCTTCAAGCGGCAACACCCTTTGCGCGACCTCCCAGTGCTCATCCGCGTTGGCAAACCGGCGCGCCAGTTCGTCACCCCTCGCCCATACAGACGGTGGCTTGAAAGAGAAGAGGTCGTTGATATGGGCCTTACGCGCGTAGTGTGATGGATGCCCGATTATTGGCTGGACGCAGCCTCTTTCGACCAGTGCCAAGAACTGATCCCACTTCATGCCGAGTCTCTGCTGTACGACTTCCTTGCTGGTCGGCGGGACGTAGACGACAGTCTGTTCGTATAACAGCAGCAGAGCGGAAAGCGGTGCGCCAGCACGATGGAAACCTAGGCGGTCGGGTACAAGCCGGTCTGCGTATATTTTCGTAGCATCGCTGACGAAACCGTCGAAGACTGCCCGGTGGCCGTGGGTGCGTACGTAGTCGCGTTCAGTCTCCTCATACCGAAGTAGGTCGTCAATCTTCACGGACGTGTCTCCTCAAAACTCTGTCCTAGCAGGCAGGTCATGCAGCAATGTGATAGCCACCGCGCGATCGGGTGGCGTGTCCACTGTCATCGCGATACTGAGCGCGATAATCTGAGGTGTCGAAGCTACGTCCTTATAGACTCGTAGCTCGTCATCCGGGCCAGCGTCGAGGCGGACCAGGATGTGGCTGTGCGCTTCGATTGGCTTGCCTCTGTAGAAGAAGTCGGCAATGCGTGAGCAACGTTTGTCGCTACCCACGCTCGTAGTCCATCTTCCCAGGAGTCCCATCGAGGACCAGGTCATAGTTGCTTTCGTCTTAACGAGCACGTGTACGACCGGCGTGCATTCGCTGCGCGAGGAGACCGCCATCCGCCACGACGTCGACGCCGTTCACCCACGACGCCGCTGTACTTAGTACGGCAGCCGCAGTGTGGGATGTTTGTCGCGTTGTCGCTGGTAGTGGCTGTGGCGGGCGCGGGTTTGGTGGCGTCGTCGCCACAGCGACCAGTGATCGGTGTGCGTGGATGGGTGTGCGGGGT
>NZ_JAEBDZ010000055.1:0-28228 GCF_046548675.1 Amycolatopsis sp. cmx-8-4 | reverse complement strand
TCCGGCTCGCCGAGACCGAAGCTATCCGCGAGTCATCAAGCGGAAGATGAGCAACTTCCCGGTCAAGCGGGCGCATCACCGACAGCGACGCCAGGACAGCAGGCCGCCTCGCTCGGCGGTGGCCATCACACCGCCGAGCAAGCCCGAATACGCCAAGAGAGCAGCCAAGATGACTTAAACGACCAGCATTGGGCCTAGACCCAGTTTCGCACGCTCGGCGCGTAGCCCTCAGGCTTGTCGCCGACCTTCAGGCCGGGCGTGACGATCCAGCTCTGGTAGCCCGGGGTGAACATCTGGTAGACCGACGCCGGCGGGACCGCGCTCGCCTCGTCGAGGAGCGTGCGCAGCTCGGCGGGGATCTCGAAGTCGAGGGCGGCCATGCTCGCGCCGAGCTGGTCGGCGCTGCTGGCGCCGACGATCGCGGACGCGATGCCCGGCTGGGTGGCGACCCAGTTGAGCGCGACCTGGGCCATCGTCACGCCGAGCTTGCCCGCGACCTCTTCCAGCGGCTTGAGCAGCTGCCAGTCGCGGTCGGTCCAGGCCGGGCCGGCCGTGGTGGTGTAGCGGCCGGTGCCGGCGTCGCGGTACTTGCCGGTGAGGAAGCCGCCGGCCAGCGGGCTCCACGCCGTGACGCCGAGGCCGAGCGTCCGGCCCAGCGGGACGTGCTCGGTCTCGATCTGCCGCTGCACCAGGGAGTACGGCAGCTGCAGGTTGATCACCGGCGTGAGCGCGTTCGCCTCGGCGTAGGTCTGGGCGCGCGAGGCGTACCAGGCGGGCACGTCGGACAGGCCGGCGTAGCGGATCTTGCCCGCGCGGACGAGGTCGTCGAACGTGCGCATGACCTCTTCGACCGGGGTGAGCCGGTCCCAGGTGTGCAGCAGGAAGAGGTCGACGTAGTCGGTGCCGAGCCGGCGCAGCGACGCCTCGAGGGCGCGGACCATGTGCTTGCGCCCGTTGCCGCCCGCGTTCGGGTCGCCGTCCGCGACGCTGTTGGTGAACTTGGTGGTGAGCACCACCTTGTCCCGGACGTTCGCCTCGGCGATGAGCTTGCCGAGGATGGTTTCGCTCTCACCGGCGGTGTAGAAGTCGGCGGTGTCGATGAAGTTGCCGCCGCCGTCGAGGTAACCGCGGAAGATCGGGCGAGCCTCGTCCTCGGTCTTCCCGTAGGCGGCGTGGAAGCCACCGGTGCCGAAGTTCATCGTCCCCAGCGCGAGCCGGCTGACGCGCAGCCCCGAGCGGCCGAGGAGGTAGTACTGGTCGAGTGCCATGGGGAAGTGCTCCTGTGCAACGGAAATCTGGTGGACTCCTCCAGGGTGCCGAGAGTTTTTTGGACCGGCAAGTCCAGTCAGCGGGTCCGTTGTGGACCAGGGTGTCAGGCGAGTTCGGCCGAGACGACCGTCGGGAGTTCGCGCAGGCGGTCCAGCAGGCGGTCCGTCTCCTCGTCCGGGAGCAGCAGTGCGCAGGCCAGGGAGCTCTCGCGGACGCCGTCGCGGATGTCGACCGAGAGTTCGTGGATCATGCTCGCCTGCTGGGTGAGGGTGCCGACCAGGGCGGGGATTCCCGCGGCGCCGCCGGTGAAGTACGTGGCGATGCGGCGGCGGACCAGCAGGGAACTGGCGAAGGACGTGGGGGCCATGACGGATCTCCGGAAGTCAGGTTCTCAGGGGATCCGGGCCAGGCCCCGGGGGCGAAACTGGGTCGTCAGCGCTGCGCGCCGGCGACCTGGTTCAGCCGGCGCGCCGGGATACGAGTCGCGAGGACGTCATCAGGCGCTGCACGGCGACAGGTTAACACGAGCTCACCCGTTCGCCGGGAAATGCGGGTCCACCAGGGCCGCGAGGTGGTCGTCGAGCAGTTCGGCCTGCCGGTCCGGCGGGAACGCGCGCGGGTCGAACAGTGCTTGGACGACCAGCCCGAGCGTGAACGCGAGCGCGCTCGCGGCGATGCGCTCGGGGTCGCCCGGGCGCAGCTCGCCTAGGCGTTGCGCCTCGACGATCAGGTCGCGCAGGCGGTCGCGGCTCTCGGCGTACTTCCGTGCGTACGCGACGCTCAGCACCGGGTCGGCCAGCGCGGTGTCCCAGGAGGACACCCAGATCCGGTTGCCCGTGGTCGCGTCGGCGGTCAGCGGCAGGATGTCCAGGAGCCTCGCGCGCACCGCGGCGAGGCCCGGGCCGGCGGTTCGGCGGGCGCGGGTGCCCGTGCGCTCGTCCAGCAGGTCGAGCGCGTGCGCGAGCAGCTCCTGCTTGCCGCTGAAGTAGTGGGTGAGCAGGCCGGTGGTGGCGCCCAGCTCGGCCGCGACGGCGCGCATCGTCAGGCCGCCGAACCCGTGCGCGGTCAGGACGCGCCAGACCGCTTCGGAGACGTCGCGGCGGCGGGCTTCGTGGTCTCCCTTGGGGCGCGGCACGCGTGTTAGCATAACAGTCGTTGTGTGAATGGGGGCAGCTGTGTTCTTCAGACCGTTGACGGAAAACGCCCGGCTCGAGCCGTTGGAGCCGTGGCAGGCCGAGGAGTTCGCCGGGCACCTCGAGCGGGCGCGCGAGCACATCCGGCCGTGGGTCGGGCCGGCGTTCGTCACCGACGACGTCGAGGGCGCGCGGGCGACCCTGCGCCGGTACGCCGAGCGCCAGGCCGCCGACGGCGGCCGGCTCTTCGGGATCCGGCTCGACGGCGAGCTGGTCGGCGGCGTGATGTTCGTGGAGTTCGACGCGGGTGTGGGCTCGTGCGAGATCGGCTGCTGGCTGGAACCGGGCGCCGAGGGCCACGGCCTGGTCACGCGGGCCTGCGAGGTCCTGCTCGACTGGGCGTTCACCACCCGCGGCCTGCACCGCGCGGAGTGGCGCTGCCGCGCGGACAACGTCCGCAGCTCGGCGGTGGCCGAACGCCTCGGCATGGTCCGTGAAGGCGTCCTGCGCGAGTACTGGCCGTACGAAGGCGCCCGCTACGACAAGGAAATCTGGGCCATCCTCGCCCCGGGCTGGGCCGACCGAACGTCGTGAGGGGCACCTTCAGGGACGAATAAGCCCTGAAGGTGCCCCTCACGGCAGGTCAGGCTCCCGCGGCGGCCTTCAGGTCCGCGGCGCGGGCGGTGCTCTCCCACGGCAGGTCCAGTTCCGGACGGCCGAAGTGGCCATACGCCGCGGTCGGAGCGTAGATCGGGCGCAGCAGGTCCAGATCACGGATGATCGCCGCCGGACGCAGGTCGAACACCTCGATGATGGCCTGCTGGATCTTCGACGGGTCCACCGTCTCCGTCCCGAACGTCTCCACGAACAGACCCACCGGAGCCGCCTTGCCGATCGCGTACGCGACCTGCACCTCGGTCCGCGTCGCCAACCCGGCGGCGACGACGTTCTTCGCCACCCACCGCATCGCGTACGCGGCCGAACGGTCGACCTTCGACGGGTCCTTGCCCGAGAAGGCGCCACCACCGTGGCGGGCCATGCCGCCGTAGGTGTCGACGATGATCTTGCGACCCGTCAATCCGGCGTCACCCATCGGGCCGCCGATCACGAACCGGCCCGTCGGGTTGACCAGCAGCCGCGCGCCGGACGTGTCGATGCCGAGGTCCGCCAGCTCCGGATCGACGACGTGGTCTTTCACGTCGACGCCCAGCATGCGGTCGAGGTCGATGCCGTCCGCGTGCTGCGACGAGACCACGACCGTGTCCAGCCGGACGGGTTGGTCGCCCGCGTACTCGATGGTCACCTGCGTCTTGCCGTCGGGACGCAGGTACGGCAGCACGCCGTCCTTGCGGACCGCGGTCAAGCGACGGGAAAGCCGGTGGGCGAGCGCGATCGGCAAGGGCATCAGCTCCGGGGTGTCGGAGCACGCGTAACCGAACATCAGGCCCTGGTCACCCGCACCCTGGCGGTTGATCTCGTCCTCATCCGACTCCACCCGCGACTCGTACGCGGTGTCGACGCCCTGGGCGATATCGGGCGACTGCGACCCGATCGCCACGTTGACGCCACACGAGTTGCCGTCGAACCCCTTCGCCGACGAGTCGTACCCGATCCGCAGGATCACATCCCGCACGATCGTCGGGATATCGGCGTAGGCCTCGGTCGTCACCTCACCGGCGACGTGGACCTGCCCGGTGGTGATCAGAGTCTCGACCGCGACGCGGCTGCGCGGGTCCTTCGACAGCAGCCCGTCCAGGATCGAGTCGCTGATGGCGTCGCAAATCTTGTCGGGGTGCCCTTCGGTCACCGACTCCGAGGTGAACAACCTGCTGCCGGACATGACGGGTCCTCGCTTCCGTGGAGTTTCGTCGGGAGTTTCTTCGGGAGTAATAGACAGCGGCAGGCACTCCCGCACGGAATGCCTGCCGCTGGTGGTGAACCCGAGTTAAAGTCTTTCCCCAGTCCCCAGTGAACTTCGGTCGAACTCGGTTTCCCCGGTGGTGCGTCGGGAGGCGGTCAGCCTTCCTTCTTCCCCGATATCGCGTGGTCGTCGCCCGGCAGCCCGATCACGGTGTCCGCCGCGTTGTCCAAAATGGACACGATCCACGAGAGCAGGTCCTGCTTCGTCGTGCTGGCGGCCTCGAGCCATCGCTGCTTCCGGTCCGCCGGCACGTTCATCTCGATGCTGAGGACGTCGCTGCCGCCCTCGTCGTCCGCCGCCCGCGCCGCCTTGCGGCTGGCCCGGACCCGGTTGCGCAGCTCGTTGCGGGACCAGCTGAACTTCTCCGCCCGATCGAGCCAGTTCTCCTGCTGTTCCTCCGGCAGGCTCGCCAGCTCCGCGTGGTGCTGGAAGCTGAGCGCCGGCCGGCGGCGGGTCACCGAGTACCGTCGCGCCACCCACGCGTAGTTGCGGAGCGTCTGATAGTCCAACGACGTCTTCGCGATCGCGTGCATGTAGCGGTCGGGGTACTGCGCCTGCCCGTAGATCAACCAGTCGCCCAGCCACCACGTCGAGGACTCCGAGATCACGAAGATCTCGTGGCCGATCCTGCTCCACTCGTCGAGCGGGATCTGGGGTGGCAGGTTGAGGCTGGTCCGCCTGGTCAGCATCCCGTCGGTGAACGGCCGGCCGGCCAGCCGGCCCGGGGGCGACGCGACCGGTGACCGGTCGGTGTCCCGCGGGCTGCCGGCCGGTTCGGCGTGCCGCGGAATGCTGCCCTCTTTGCTCGTCATCATCACCATTCGTCTCCTAGGCGTCATCGACATAGACGACCTCGGCCCGGCGAACGTGATCGCCGGGCCGCCCTGTACTCCTCCCCATTGGCCTTCTCCTCCTTCCACGATCGGGTGAATTACTTGGTGTCAGCACCCTACACGCGGGCCTGGTGCGGGGCGGGTTTTCCGGGATTCCGCGGGGCGGCTTCGCGCGCCGTTCCGGAATGCGGGCGTTGCCGCCGGCCGAGGCGCCCGGCGGCGGGGATCGGAACGGCGCGCGGCCGCCCTCGTCGTCCCATTCCGGGATAGCACCACAACGATGTGGTGGATTGGAAAAGTGATCCCGGGCACACGTCCCGCCGCCCGGGCGGGGTCCTGCCGGTTGGTCCACGCCGTGGACTAAATGAAGATCATTCGGGTTTGTCCGTTGGCTCCCCGGCCCGGCGCGCGCGTCCGCGTCCGCCGCTGCCGGTCGTGCACGAGCCTCGTGCCGAAACGGTCGTGTCCAAAGCGCCCCCAGGTGCCCCAGTGGTACGGGCCTCGTCGGGGCCCGCGTCCGGCCGAAAGCGGTCCGGGTGCGCGGATGACGCCGCGCAGAGACGGACCACCTCGGTGACCAGGTGGATTCTGGCACCGCTGTAGGCCTTTGACAAGTTGGGCGGGCTGTGTCCACGTCGGACTCGGCACCGGTTCCGCGCCGGTCCGCCGGGTGCCGCGCGCGGGCCCGGCGTCCCGCCGGCGGGACGTCCGGCCCGCCGCGGCGCGTTCCCGGTCCGGCTGGGAGCGCGACCGGAAATCGCCGCCCCGCGGCCATCGGGGAGAAGCGCTTCGATGCGGGGCCCGCACCATTGACGCCTCCGCGTCGCCTTGCCTAGTGTTCCCGATATCCACATCGCGGCATTCTCATTCTCGCCTCGCGGTCGACGTATATCGACGAATGGACCCAGAAAATGAACAAGGCCATGAAAGGAATCGTTCTCGCCGGCGGAACCGGTTCGCGGTTGTACCCCCTGACGAAGGCGACGTCGAAGCAGCTGCTCGCGGTCTACGACAAGCCGATGGTCTATTACCCGCTTTCGGTGCTGATGCTCGCCGGCATCCGGGAGATCCTGGTCATCTCGACCCCCGACAGCATCCCGGCCCTGCGCGCGCTGCTCGGTGACGGCTCCGACCTGGGGCTCGACATCAGCTACGCCGAGCAGGACCAGCCGCGCGGCATCGCCGAGGCGCTGCTGATCGGGGCGGACCACATCGACGGGAATCCGTCCGCGCTGATCCTCGGCGACAACATCTTCCACGGTGCCGGGTTTTCCCGAATCCTGCGCGGCGCCCGCGAGCGCCTCGACGGCTGCACGCTGTTCGGTTACCCGGTCTCCGATCCCGAGCGCTACGGCATCGGCGAAACGGACGAGCGCGGCTCCCTCGTGTCGATCGAGGAGAAACCGCTGCGCCCGCGTTCCGACAACGCGATCACCGGGCTGTACCTCTACGACTCCGACGCCGTCGAGATCGCCCGCGGCATCGAGCCGTCGGCGCGGGGCGAGCTGGAGATCACCGACGTCAACAAGGCCTACCTCAAGGAGGGCCGCGCGCAGCTGTGCCGGCTCGGCCGCGGGTTCACCTGGCTCGACGCCGGGACACACGACTCCCTGCTCGCCGCCAGCCAATACGTTCAGGTGATCGAAAAGCGCCAGAGCGTCCGGGTCGCCTGCCTGGAGGAGATCGCGCTGCGCATGGGCTACATCGACGCCGAGCGGTGCCGGGCCTCCGGCGAGGCGATGAAGAGCTCCGAATACGGCAAGTACCTGATCCAGCTCGCCGAGACGCTGGGCTAGGGGATGGGATACGCGGAGCTGACCCCGCACGAGCTGCTCACGCCCGGGTTCGCGGCGCCGGAGGTGACCGGGCGCGCCTGGCACGTCCGGTGGGACCGCGAGCCGGCGATCGGGCCGGACGCGCTGCCCGCCGTCGTCGACTTCTGCACCTCGGGCACCACCGGGCCGCGCCGGCAGTGGCGGCGGTACGGGCCGAAGGTGTGGGCCGAGGCGGGGATGCTCGCCGACCTCGTGGCGCCCGGACGGCCGGACGCCGTCGTCTCGTTCGTGCCGCCGGTCCACCTGTTCGGCGCGCTGGCCACGGTGCTCGTCCCGGCCCGCCTGCGCGTGCCGGCGTGGTACCGCGACGGCTTCTACGGCACCCTGCCCGACATCGGCGGCCGCCCGGTGGTGATGGCGACGCCGTGGATCTTCGAGCTGCTGCTGCGGCACCTGGACTGGGTGCGCGGGCTCGACCACCTCACCGTGCTCTACGGCGGCGCCATGCTGCCGGCCACCGCGGGCGACCTGCTGCGCGAGCTCGGCCCCGACCGGGCCCTGCTGGTCGAGGTGCTCGGCTCCACCGAAGCCGGCGGCATCGCGACGCGCACGTGGCGCGAGGGCGAGCCGCCGGAGTGGCAGCTGTTCCCGGACGTCGAGTTCGCGGGTCCGGTGACGCCGGGCGCCGAGGTGCCGCTGGCCGTCACCAGCCCGCGCCTGGCGTTCCGGCCCGGCGAACCGGAGCCGGTGTCCTGGGAGGCCGACGACCGGGTCGTGCCGCTCGGCGAGCGCTCGTTCCGGCACGCCGGCCGGGCCGGTCGCCTGGTCAAGGTCAACGGCCGCCGGATCAACCTGGACGACGCCGAGTACGCCCTGCGGGCCGTGCTCGACTGCGCCGACCTCGCGTTGCTGCCGGTCACCGACCCGAAGATCGGCGAGCACGTCGAACTGCTCGTCGCCCTCGCGCCCGGCACCGAGGTCGCCGACCTCGATCTCGCGGCCGCGTTCGCCCGCCTGGGCGTCCGGCCGCGCAAGCTGCACGTCGTGCCCCGGATCGACCGGTCCGCCCTGGGCAAGCTGCGGCACGTTCCCGCCCCCACCACACCCGACGAGGAGGTCGCAGCGAGGTGACACCGATCGCCGAAAGCCAGGGCCGCGAGCTGACCAGTTCCCTGTACCTGGGCGAGATCGTCTGGAGCGCCGACTGGGACGCGAAGATCGACCCGTGCGACGACGCGGACATCGCCCGGATGCGGGCGAGCGCGCGCACCATCGAGGAGCACCTGACCGCCGACAAGCCGGTGTACGGGCTCACCCAGGGCTTCGGGCCGCTGGTGGTGTTCGACGCCGATTCCGAGATGGAGCAGGGCAGCTCGCTCATCTCCCACCTCGGCACCGGCCAGGGCGCACCGCTCTCGCCCGACGTCTCGCGGCTGATCCTGTGGCTGCGCATCCAGAACATGCGCAAGGGCTACTCCGCCGTCACGCCGCGGTTCTGGCAGATCCTCGCCGACCTGTGGAACAAGGGCTTCACGCCGGTGATCCCGCGGCACGGCACGGTCAGTGCCAGCGGGGACCTGCAGCCGCTGGCGCACGCCGCGCTGGCGTTCGGCGGGCAGGGCCGGGCGTGGCGCCGCGACGGCGGCGGCCGGTGGATCACCGTGCCGGCGAAGGACGCGCTGGCCGCGCTGGGCCACGAGCCGGTCGACTGGCCGGTGCGGGAGGCGCTGGCGTTCGTCAACGGCACCGGCGCCAGCCTCGCCCAGTCGATCGTCAACCACCAGTCGTCGCTGCGGCTGGTGCAGGCCGCCGCGATGCTGACCGGCCGGCTCGCGAAACTGCTGGGTGCCAACCCGGAGCACTACGACGCCGGTCACGGCATCGCGCGGGGCCAGCTCGGCCAGCTCACCGCGGCCGAGTGGATCCGGCGTGAGCTGCCGGACAGCCAGACCCGCGACCCGAAGCGGCCGCTGCAGGAGCCCTACAGCCTGCGCTGCGCGCCGCAGGTGCTCGGCGCCGTGCTCGACCAGCTCGACAACGTCGGCAACGTGCTGGCCCTGGAGGTCGACGGCTGCCAGGACAACCCGATCACCTTCGAGGGGCGGCTGCTGCACGGCGGCAACTTCCACGCGATGCCGGTCGGGCTCGCCTCCGACCAGACCGGGCTCGCCATGCACATGGCGGTCTACCTGGCCGAACGGCAGCTGGGGCTGCTGTTGTCCCCGGCCACCAACGGCGACCTGCCGCCGATGCTGACCCCGCGCGCCGGCCGCGGCTGCGGGCTGGCGGGCGTGCACATCAGCGCGACGTCGTTCGTGTCGCGGATCCGGCAGCTGGTCTACCCGTCGTCGCTGACGACGTTGCCGACCAACGGCTGGAACCAGGACCACGTCCCGATGGCGCTCAACGGCGCCAACTCCGTGGCCGAGGCCCTGGAGCTGGGCTGGCTGGTGATCGGCTCGCTCGCCCTCGGCGTCGCGCAGCTGGCCGTGATGACCGACGCGCCGCCGCCCGACGGCGGGATCTGGGCCGAGCTCGCCGGGATCTCCCCGCCGCTGGCCGAGGACCGGCCGATGGCGGCCGAGGTGCGGGCCGCGCGCGACCTGCTCAACCGCTACGCCACCGACGCGCTGGCCAACGGCGACGCGGGATGAGCCTCGAGATCAAGGGGATCTCGCTGCAGGTCGACGAGGTGTCCGAGGAGGTCGCCGCGCACGACCTGCGCGCGATCAGGGAGCAGCTGCACTGCACCGACGTCATCCTGATCGGGATGGACCTGCCGAAGCTGTTCACCGCGGCGCACAACGCCCTGGCGGCCGGCCTCGACGTCTGGATCGAGCCGCACCCGGTGGACATCGGGCGGCGCAAGGTGCTGCGCACCCTCGAGGTCGCCGCGCTGGCCGCCGAGCAGCTGCGGCGCGGCTTCCCCGGCCGCGTCAACCTGGTCGTCGGCTGCGAGTTCTCCCTGCACCTGGCCGGGATGATCCCCGGCAGGCCGGAGGCGATGCGGCTGCTCGTCACCATCCACTGGCGGCGGCGCTTCGAAAAGCGGATCAACCGCAAGGTGAACCGGCTGCTGGCGCGGGCGCTGGGCCGCGTCAAGCCGGTGTTCGGCGGCCCGGTCACCTACGCGGCGGCGTCGTGGGAGGACGTCGACTGGTCCGGCTTCGACTACGCCGGGGTGAACCTCTACCGCACGGCGTCGAACTCCGCGCAGTTCGAGGTGCGGCTGAGGGAACGGCTCGCGCGCGCCGGGAAACCGCTGCTCATCACGGAGTTCGGCTGCGGGGCCTACGTCGGCGGCGCGCAGCGCGGGCCGGGATCGTTCAAGATCGTCAACTGGCTCTCGGTGCCGCCCAAGATCCGCAAGGGCAACATCCGCAGCGAGCGGGTGCAGGCCGCCTACGTCGGCGACATGATCGACGTCTACGCGCGCAACGACGTCCACGGCGCGTTCGTCTACACGTTCGCGTTGCGCGACTACCCGCACTTCGCGGATCCCTTGCGGGACCTGGACATGGCGTCGTTCAGCGTCGTCAAGATCGATCCCGACGACCTGGACCGCTGGGAACCGAAGGACGTGTTCCACGAGATCGCGCGCCGGTACGCCGTTCCGGCGGTTCAGCTCGCCGGGGGTGGCCGCGCTAGCATCGAGCAACCATGATCGGTTAGACCGCTTACGGGGGACCCATGGAAATTCACCAGCTGCAGAAGCACGATCGGTTCCACATCCGGCAGAAGCAGAAGCTGATGGTCATCCGCTACCACGTCTACGCGGACGACGGCCAGGGCCAGCCGGGTGACCTGGTCGCCTTCATCGAAGAGAAGCGCCTCACGTTCAAGGAACACGCGACGTTCTACACCGACGAGAGCAAGGAAACGGTGCTCGCGAAGTTCCGTTCCCACAAGGTGGAAGAGCTGTCCAGCGCGTACCAGGTGCTGGGCGCCGACGGCGACGAAGAGGTGATCGGCCTGTTCGGCAAGAAGTTCGGCAAGTCGTTCTACCGCTCGACCTGGGTGCTCGACCAGGACGGCCGTGACCGCCTGACGGTCAGCGAGCGCAGCCAGGGCATGGCGGCGTTCCGCCGGATCTGGAAGCTGGTCCCGTGGCCGGGCGACGTCGAGGTCCCGTTCTTCTGGAAGTACCACTTCGACTTCACCCGCGGCGAGGACCGGGTCGTCGGCGCGGTGGAGAAGACCGCGCGGCTGTCGGACAACTACCTGCTGCGCCTGGAAGACGACGAGATCGACCGCCGCCTGGCCCTCGGCCTGGCGATCGGCCTGGACGCGTTGCAGTACAACTGATCCCCTACGGCGCCGCCCAAAGCCGTGAATGGCCCATCAAGGGACTCAGAGTCCCTCGATGGGCCATTCACGGCTTTCCGGGTTCGGCTGGGCGGGGCCCGGAGCGCCCCAATGTGGCGTTGGGTGCGTCCAACGCGCCCAATGTGGCGTTCGGTGCGTCCAACGCACCCAACGCCACATTGGGGAGTTTGAGGGCCGGGTCAGGTGAGCTGGTGCTTGCGGGTGAGCTGCTCGAGCTGGGCGACGACGTCGTTCGGGCCCGGCTGGGCCTCGATATCGGCGCGTAGCGCCTGGGCTTGGGTGCGGAAACCCGGCTCCGTGAGGAGTCGTTGTAACGCGTCGCGGACCGCCGGGCCGGTGGCGTCGTCCGAGTGGACTGTCAGGCCCGTTCCCTGCTCCTCCAGCTTGCGGGCCAGCAGGGGGGCGTCGAAGTCGTACGGGAGGGTCAGCTGCGGGATGCCGTGGCGGGAGAACGTCGCCAGGGTGCCGAAACCGCCGTGGTGGATCGCCGCCGTGCACGTGGCCGCCAGGGCGTCCAGGGGGACGTACGGGACCACTCGCGCGTTCGAGGGGATCGGGCCCAGTGACTCCGGGTCCGCGATCGTCGCCACCACTTCGATGTCCATTGTGGACAATGCGGCCAGGATGTCGCGGACGTTCACCGTGTAACCCGAGTACTCCGTCGCCGACGTGCCCAGGGTCAGCGCGACGCGGGGCCGGTCGAGCGGCTTGGTCACCCAGGGCGGGACCACGGCCGCGCCGCCGTACGGCGTGTAGCGGACCGGGAGCGCGTCCAGGGAAACGGCGAGGCTCGGCGGGAGCGGGTCGAGGGTGAAGTGCCCGGCACGCAGGTGCTCCTCGTACGGGAGGCCGTGACGGGACGCGGTTTCGGTGAGCCATCCGGTGAGGCGGTCGGTGGCGGTGAAACGACGGATCCAGTCGTGCGTGACGCCCAGGAAGTCCGTGCCGAACAGCACCCGGCCGTGCGCGGCGCCGCACGCGTGGGCCGCCAGGGCGCCGCTGTAGGTGAACGGTTCCCACAGCACCAGGTCCGGCCGCCACGCGCGGGCGAACTCGACCGCGCCGTCCAGCAGTGGCTCGTTGTCCTCGCCGAACGCGTACGTCACCATCATCTCGAACGCCTCGGCGCGCTCGTCGGTCCAGTCGGCCGGCGTCGGCGTGAACTCCGCGAGGTCGTACGGCTTCGGCAAGCCGCGCCGCAACGCGTCGCGCGCCTCCTGCGCCTCCGGCGTGTCGTCCTCGGGGTCGGGTTCCGGGTCGTGGCCGAGCGGGACGGCGGTGAGGCCGGCGCGGGTGATCGCGTCGGTGAACCCCGGCGTGCTCGCCACCCGGACCTCGTGCCCGGCGGTGCGCAGCGCCCACGCGAGCGGCGCCAGCGCGTAGAAGTGCGTCAGCTGGGGCAGGACGCAGCACAGGACCTTCACGGCCGGCCTCCGCGGTGTTTCGTGGTCAGTTCCTCGAGCCGCGCGACGACGTCGTTGGGGCTCGGCATCGCCGCGATCTCCCCGGCCAGCGCGGTCGCGGACGCTTGGATGCCCTTGTTGCCCAGCAGCTGCTCGACACTCCACCGGATCCGGCGGCCGCTGGCCTGGGCCGGGTCGACCGTCAGCCCGGCGCCCTGGGCCGCGAGCTTGCGGCCCAGCAGCGGCGCGTCGAAGTCGTGCGGCAGGGTCAGCTGGGGGACGCCGTGGCGGGCGAACGTCAGCAGCGTGCCGAACCCGCCGTGGTGGATCGCCGCCGCGCACGTCGGGGCGAGGGCGTCGAGCGGCACGTACGGCACGGCTCGTACGTTGTCCGGCACCGGCCCGTCGACCGTCGCCACGACCTCGACGTCCATTGTGGACAACGCGGCGAGCAGGTCGGTCACCTGCACGGTGTAGCCGCCGTACTCGAGCGTCGCGGACGTGCCCAGGGTGACCGCGATCCGCGGGCGTGGTGGGGTTTCCCGCAACCAGGCGGGAACTTCCGCCGGGCCGCCGTAGGCGACGTACCGCGCCGGGACGTAGTCCAGCTCCGGCGACGACAACCGCAGCGGCGACGGCAGCTGGTCGACGGTGAAGTACCCGGACCGCAGGTCATCGGTGTAGGGAACACCCAACGAAGCGGCCGTCGAAGTCAGCCACCCGGTGAGCCGGTCGTCCGGGACGTGAGCGTGGATCCACTCGTGCGTGACGCCGAGGAAGTCCGTGCCGAACAGCACCCGGCCGTGCGCCGCCCCGCAGGCCGCCGCGGCGAACGCGCCCGCGTAGGTGAACGGCTCCCACAGCACCAGGTCCGGCTGCCAGGAGCGGGCGAACGCGACCAGGTCGTCGAGGATCGGCGCGTTGAACTCGCCGAAGGCGTAGGTGACCATCGCGTCGAACGCCTCGGCGTGGCCGTCGGTCCAGTCCGAGCCCGACTCCGCGAGGTCGTACGGCGCGGGCAGCCCGGCCGGGGCCTCCTCGGCGATCTCCTCGTCGTCCTCGGCGTCGGTCGGCCCGACCGCGACGGCGGTGAGCCCGGCGTCCGTCACGGCTTCCGCGAAGTCGGGTGAGGTCGCGTACCGGACCTCGTGCCCGGCCGTGCGCAGCGCCCAGGCCAGCGGGACCGTGGCGTAGAAGTGCGTCAGCTGCGGCAACGCGCAGAACAGGACCTTCACGAGGCACCGCCGCGGTGCTTGACGGTCAGCGCCTCCAGCTCGCCGACCAGCTGGTTCGGCGTCGGCAACGCGTGCATCTCGTCGCGCAGCCGCGCCGCCCCTTCGGTGAACGACGGTTCTTCCAGCAGCCGCAGCACGTTCGCGCGGATCGTGCCGGCGTCGATCGGGATGCCGTGCATGTTCAGCCCGGCGCCGGTCGCGGCGAAGCGGCGGCCGATCAGCGGCTCGTCGAAGTGGTACGGCAGGGTCAGCTGCGGGACGCCGTGCAGCGCGAACGTCGAGAGCGTGCCGACGCCGGCGTGGTTGATCGCGACCGAGCACGTCGACGCGAGCGCGTGCAGCGGGATGTACGGCATCAGCAGCGCGTTCTCCGGAATGCTGCGCAGCTTCTCCTGCTCGTCCTCCGGCACGGTCGCGTACAGCTCGACGTCGAGGTCGGCGAGCGCGTCGAGGACGTCCTGGATGTCGATCGTGTACCCGGCGAAGTGGCCGGTCGCGGTGAGACCCATGGTGAGCGCGACACGCGGCTTCTCGGGCTTGATCTCCAGCCACCACGGCGCGATCGCGATGCCGCCGTAGGGCACGTTGCGCATGTGCAGGTAGTTGAGGTCGGCTTCGCACTGCAAGCTCGCCGGCATCGGGTCGATCGTGAAGTCGCCGGTGATCAGGTCTTCGGTGAACTCGAAGCCGTACTTGCGGCCGTAGGAGGCGAACCACTTGGCCAGGGGGTCCTCGGCCTGGCCGAAGCCGCGGAAGATCTCGCGGGCGCGGCCGTAGACGTCGGCGCCGAACAGGAGACGCGCGTGGGCGGCGCCGCACGCCTTGGCCGCGATGGCCCCGGCGTAGGTGAACGGCTCCCAGATCACCAGGTCCGGCTGCCACGACCGGGCGAACTCGACGAGCCCGCCGATCATGGAGAAGATCTCGTAGCGGCAGCGCTCGACGTCGTCGACGTACCCGGTGAGCATGCTCTCCCAGTCGGCCGTCGAAGGATCTTCGACGGCGTCAAAAGGCGGGTGCAGGCCTTCGCGGGCCTCCTCGAGCATGTCCTCGGTGACCTGCATGGCCACGAGCAGCCGCCGCGGGTCGACTTGCCGACCGGCCGCGACCGCGGTGAGCCCGGCCTGCGTCACCTCTTCGACGAAGTCGGGTTGCGTCGCGACGACGACCTCGTGCCCGGCCGTGCGCAGGGCCCAGGCCAGCGGCACCATCGGCTGGAACATGCTGCCCTGGTTGGCGGTGGTGAACAGGATGCGCATGGTGCTCCTCAGCGGGCGAGTTCGTGGGCTAGTTCGTTGGGGGTGGGCAGGGCCCGGATTTCCTTGCGCAGCGCGGCGGCGCGCTCGCGGAACTCCGGTTCGGTCAGCAGCCGCCGGACGTGCTCCCGGACGGCCTCGGGGGTGGCCTGGTCGCCGGGCAGGGTGAGCGAGCCGCCCTGGCCGGCCGCGCGGGCGGCGAGCGCGGGCTCGTCGAACGTCCACGGCACGGTCAGCTGCGGGACACCGTGGCGCGCGACGGTCAGGAAGGTGCCCGGTCCGGCGTGGTTGATGACGACGTCGCAGGTCGGGGCCAGGACGTCGAGCGGGACGAAGGGCACCACCCGGGCGTTGACCGGGCCCATGTCCTCCGCCACGGTGGCGACCACCTCGGCGTCCAAAGTGGACAACTCGGCCAGGATGTCCCTGACGCTCACGGTGTACCCGGCGAACTGCTCGGTGGCCGACGTCCCGAGCGTGAGGCCGATCCGGGGCCGGTCGCGGGGGCGTTGCAGCCAGTCGGGGACCGTCGAAGGGCCGTTGTAGGGGACGTACTGCATCGAGCGGTAGTCGAGGTCGGCGTCGAGGCGCAGGGACGCGGGCAGCGCGTCGAGCGTGAACTCGCCGGTGATCAGGTCTTCGTCGAAGTCGAAGCCGTACTTGCGGCCGTACCCGCTGAGCCAGTCCTTCAAGGGGTCGGCACCAGGTGAGAGGGCGAGGAAGCGTTCGCGCGTCACGCCGAAAACGTCGAGGCTCCACAGGAACCGCGCGTGGGCCGCACCGCACGCCTTGGCCGCGATCGCGCCGGCGTACGTCGTCGCTTCCCAGATCACCAGGTCGGGCTGCCACGCGCGGGCGAACTCGACGAGCCCGGGGACGAGCGCGAAGTTGTTCAGCTTGTGGCCGTGCTCGATCATCCGCTCGTACCCGGCCCGCATCTCCTCGACGCCGACCGGCCGCAGCGCCGCGTCGTACGGCGACGGCAGGCCCGCGCGGTCGGCCTCGGCTTCGGCCGGGTCCAGGGAGAGCAGCCGCCGCCAGGTGTTCGTGCGTTCCCGCCCGACGGGCACCGCGGTGAGCCCGGCCGCGGTGATCGTGTCGGCGAAAACCGGGGGCGCGGCGACTCGGACCTCGTGCCCGGCCGTGCGCAACGCCCAGGCCAGCGGCACCATCGGCTGGAACACCGTGGACTCGGGGTAGGTGGCGAACAGGACGCGCATCGGGCTCACCGGTTCTTCTCGACGAGGGCTTCGATCTCCTCGGCGACGTCGTTGGGGGACGGCAGGCCGCGCAGCTCGTCACGCAGGTCCGCGGCGCGGGTCTTGAACGACGCCTCGGCCAGCAGCCGTTCGACGCCCTCGCGGATCCGGACGCCGGTGGCCCGGTCGCCGCGGATGGAGAGCGACCCGCCCCGCGCGGCCGCGCGACGGGCCAGCTCGGGCTCGTCGAAGTCCCACGGGACCGTCAGCTGCGGGACGCCGTGGCGGGCCACGGTCAGGAACGTGCCCGGTCCGGCGTGGTCGATCACGACGTCGCAGGTCGGGGCCAGCGCGTCCAGGGGGACGAAGGGCACCACGCGCGCGTTGGCCGGGATCGGGAACGCGGGATCCTTGACCGTCGCCACCACCTCGACGTCCAATGTGGACAGTTCGGCGAGGGTGTCTTCGACGCTCACGACGTAACCGCCGAAGTGCTCGGTCGCCGTGGTGCCCAGGGTGAGGCCGATGCGCGGGCGCTGGGTGGGCAGCCAGTCCGGGGTGGCGGCCGGGCCGCCGTAGGGGACGTACTGCATCGGCCGGTAGTCCAGGTCGCCGGCGCGCAGGCCGATCGACGGCGGCACCTGGTCGATGCTGAACTGCGCGGTCGTCATGTCCTCGCTGAACTCGAAGCCGTACTTGCGCCCGTAACCGCCGAGCCAGTCCGCGAGCGGGTCCTCGGGAGCGCCGTTCGCCGTCCGCCGGTAGATCTCGCGGGTCGCGCCGAAGACGTCGAGGCTCCAGAGCAGCCGGGCGTGCACCGCGCCGCAGGCCTTCGCGGCGATCGGGCCCGCGTAGGTCAGCGGCTCCCAGATCACCAGGTCCGGCTCCCACGCCCGAGCGAACTCGGCGAGGCCGTTGATCAGCGGGAAGTTCTCCAGCTTGTGGCCCTCGTCGACGGCGACGCGGTGGCCCTCGCGCAGGTCCTCCCAGTCGGCGTTGGCCGGGTCCTCGACTACCCGCCACGGGCTCGGCAGCCCGGCCCGCGCCTGCTCCAGCAGCGCCGGGTCGAGGCTCTCCATCCGCCAGATCGTCGCGTCGCGCCCGACCGGGACGGCGGTGAGCCCGGCCTGCGTCACCACGTCGGCGAACGCCGGCTGGCAGGCCACGCGGACCTCGTGCCCGGCGGTCCGCAGCGCCCAAGCCAGCGGGACCATCGAGCAGAAGATCGTCCGCTCGGCGATGACGGTGAACAGGATCTTCATCAGCGCGTCCGGAACTTCACGGTCAGCTCTTCCAGCTGTCCGACGACGTCGTTGGGCGAGGGCAGCGCGAGCATCTCGTCCCGCAGGTCGACGGCCCGCGCGCGGAACCGCGGCTCGGCGAGCAGGCGCGCGACGCCGTCGGCGACGTCCTTACCCGTCGCGTGGTCGCCGCGGATCATCAGCGCCGACCCGTGTGCGGTGGCGCGGCGGGCCAGCTCCGGCTCGTCGAGGTCCCACGGCAGGGTCAGCTGCGGGACGCCGTGCAGCGCGACGGCCAGGTAGGTGCCGGCGCCGGCGTGGTTGATCACGACGTCACAGGTCGGCGCGAGGGCGTGCAGCGGCGCGTAGGGCACGATCCGCGTGTTGCGTGGCACCGCCGTGAGCCGGCCGCGGACGTTGTCGGCGACGGTGGCGATCACCTCGATGTCGAGGTCGCCGAGCGCGGTGAGGACGTCCTGGACGTCCACGGTGTAGCCGTCGAAGCGGATGGCGGCGGTGCTGCCCAGGGTGAGCGCGACGCGCGGGCGCGTCGGGGCCGCCCACAGCCAGTGCGGCACCGACGCCGGGCCGCCGTAGGGGACGTGCCGCATCGGCAGGTAGTCGACGTCGTCGGCGGCCATCCGCAGCGAACCGGGGAACTGGTCCACGGAGAACTGCCCGGTGACCATGTCCTCGCCGAACTCGAAGCCGTAGCGCTCGCAGTAGCCCTCGTACCAGTCGGCGAACGGGTCGTAACGCTGGTCTTCCGGCTGCTGCGCCATGAGTTTCACATAGTGCGAGCGGGTCACGCCGAACGCGTCGAGCCGGCCCAGAAGACGTCCATGGGCCGCGCCGCAGGCCTTGGCCGCGATCGCGCCCGCGTACGTCGACGGCTCCCACAGCACGAGGTCCGGCTCCCAGGCGCGGGCGAACTCGACGAGCCCGGCGATCATCGGGAAGTTCTCGGGTTTGTGGTCGGTCCACACCGCGCCCGCGTAGGCCGGCAGCATCTTCTCCCAGTCGGCGCGCTCGGGGTACTCGGCGACGTCGTAGGGCGCGGGCATCCCGGACTCGAGTTTCAGCAGCTCCAGGGCGTCTTCGTCGGAGACGCCCTCGAACTCGGCCTTCAGCTCCGCGTTGTGGTCGAGCGCGCCCATCACGGCGTCGAGACGGCGGTACATGTCGACGTCGCGGCCGACCGGGACGGCCGTCAGCCCGGCCTGGGTGATCGTCTCGGCGAACATCGGGGCCGCGGCGAACCGGACCTCGTGCCCGGCCGTGCGCAACGCCCAGGCCAGCGGGGCCATCGGCATGAACGTCGTCGGCTCGGGGGTGTCGGTGAACAGGACGCGCATGGGATCTCCTGGGCTTCTACTGGCGGGTGCGGTGCCGGGCGGTGAGCTCTTCGAGCCGCGGCACCAGGTCGTTCGGGCTGGGGGCGGAGAGGACTTCGCCGCGCAGCGCGACGGCCCGGCGGCGGAACTCCGGCTCGGTGAGCAGCCGCCGGACGGCGTCGCGGACGCTCGCGCCGGTCGCCTCGGTGGTGTGCAGGGCGAGCCCGGCGCCGTGCTCGGCCAGCTTGCGGCCGAGGATCGGCTGGTCGAAGTGGTAGTGCACGGCCAGCTGCGGCACCGGGTAGCGCGACGTCGTCAGCAGCGTCGCCGCGCCCGCGTGGTGCACGATCGCCGCGCAGGTCGGCACCAGCGCGTGCCACGGGACGTACGACACGACGCGGACGTTGTCCGGCAGCGTCCCGAGCTTCTCCTGCTCGGCCTCGGCAACGGTCGCGACGACCTCGACGTCCAAAGTGGACAGCTCGGTGAGGACGTCCCGCAGCGGGACGGTGTAGCCGGTGAAGATCTCCGTCGCGGTCAGGCCGAGGGTGAGGCCGACGCGCGGGCGTTCCGGCGGGCGCTTGAGCCAGTCCGGGATCACGGCTGGGCCGCCGTAGGGGACGTACTGCGTGCGGACGTAGTCGAGGTCGGCGTTCTCCTGCAGGCTCGCCGGGAACTGGTCGATCGTGAAGTGCCCGGTGGTCATGTCCTCGGTGAAGGCGAAGCCGTACTTGCGGCCGTACGCGCCGAGCCAGTCGGCCAGCGGGTCTTTATCCTGCTTCGCCTTCAGGAAGTGTTCGCGGGTCAGGCCGAAGACGTCGACGCTGAACAGCATCCGCGCGTGCGCCGCGCCGCACGCCTTGGCCGCGATCGGCCCGGCGAGGCAGAATGGCTCCCAGATCACCAGGTCCGGCTGCCAGGCTTTCGCGAACTCGACGAGCCCGGCGAGCATCGGCACGTTGTCCGGCCGGTGGATCGACGCGACGGCGTGCTCCTGCTTTTCGACGAGGTCGTCCTCGTTTCCGTCGAGGACGTCCCACGGCGACGGCAGCCCGGCGCGCGACTGTTCCAGCAGCTCGGGCTCGGTGCCGCGCCACTTGTCGACGTCCCGTCCGACCGGGACGGCGGTCAGGCCGGCCTGGGTGATGACGTCGGCGAACCCGGGCTGGCTCGCCACCCGCACCTCGTGCCCGGCGGTGCGCAGCGCCCACGCCATCGGCACGAGGTACAGGAACGTGCTCTTCTCCGGGTTGACCGCGAACAGAACGCGCACGGGCCTTTCCTCCGTTCGTGTCAGATCCGCCACTTTCCCTAGGAAAGTGATCCGGAGGTCGTAACTCCGGAACACTTTCCCTATGAAAGTGGCGCTTTGGTCAGTGGCGGGTGCGGTGCTTGGCGGTCAGGGCTTCGATCTCGGGGACCAGGTCGTTGGGGCTGGGTAAGACGCGGATCTCGGTCTGGAGGCGGCGGGCCGCCGTGGTGAAGGACGGCTCGTTGAGCAGGCGCAGGACGCCTTCGCGGACGTTCGCGCCGGTGACCTGCGTCGGATCGAGGTTGAGGCCGGCGCCCTGGGCGGCGAGGCGGTGACCGAGCGTCGGCTCGTCGAAGTGGAACGGCAGCGTCAGCTGCGGGACGCCATAGGGCGCGAACGCCGTCAGCGTGCCGAAACCGGCGTGCGTGATCGCCGCCGTGCACGTCGGGGCGAGCGCGTGCAGGGCCACGTACGGGACGAGCCGCGCGTTGTCCGGGATCCGCGCCAGCTTGGCCTGCTCGGCCTCGGCGACCGTCGCGACCAGCTCGATGTCCAGGTCCGCGAGGGAGTCGAGGATGTCCTGGACGTTCACCGTGTAGCCGGAGAAGTACCCCGTCGCGCTCAGGCCCATGGTGAGGGCGACGCGCGGGCGTTGCGGGGGCAGCTGCAGCCAGCGCGGGACGACCGCCGCGCCGCCGTACGGGATGTACGGCGTGCGCAGGTAGTGCAGGTCCGACTCGGTCTGCAGGCTCGCCGGGATCTGGTCGATGGTGAACTGCCCGACCGTCATGTCCTCGCTGAACTCCGCGCCGTACTTGCGCGCGTACCCGCCGAGCCAGTCCGCGAGAGGGTCGTTCCGGCCGTTGCGGATGCTCAGGAAGTGCTGGCGGGCAAAGGCGTAGACGTCGACGCCGTAGAGCAGCCGGGCGTGGGCGGCGCCGCACGCCTTGGCCGCGATCGCGCCGGCCGGGGTGAACGGTTCCCACACGACGAGGTCCGGTTCCCAGTCGCGGACGAACTCGACGAGCGCGGACATGATGGCGAACGTCTCGAACCGCGCGCCCTCGGCGACCTCGGTGAACGCGCGGTGGGCGCGGTCCCAGTCGGTGGAGTCCGGTTCGTCCAGCACCGCGTACGGGTCCGGCAGCCCGCGGCGGGCCTCCTCCAGCGCGGCGCTGTCCATGCCCATGGCCAGCAGCAGCCGCGGGATGCCGAGGTCACGCCCGAGCGGCACGGCGGTGAGCCCGGCCTGGGTGATCTCGTCGGCGAACGCGGGCTGGCTCGCGACGCGCACGTCGTGCCCGGCGGTGCGCAGCGCCCAGGCCAGCGGCACCATGCTGTTGAACACGGTCGTCCCCGGGCTGACGGTGAACAAAACCCGCATTACTCCTCCGTTTCCGGGTCTGCCGCGGCTGGTCGTGAGTGGTAATGAGGGTTAGAACCCTCATTACCACTCACGACCCCCTGCGGTACTGGGCGGCCAGCTGCTCGGCGACCGCATTGGGTGTGGGCATGGCGAGGATCTCGTCGCGCAGGACGGCGGCCCGCTCGGTGAAGGTGGACTCGCTGAGCAGGCGGGCCACGGCGTCCGCGACCACCTCGCCCGTCGCCTGGTCGGCGCGGACGGCGAGTGCGCCTCCTTGCGACGCGGCGCGGGCGGCGAAGACCGGGCCGTCGAAGTCCCACGGCGTGCACAGCTGCGGGACGGCGTGCCGCGCGGTCGTCAGGAACGTGCCGAAACCGCCGTGGGAGACGACCGCCGAGCACGTCGCCGCCAGGGCTTCGAGCGGCGCGTACGGCACGATCCGGACGCCGTCCGGGATGCTCGCCAGCTTGGCCTTCTCGACGTCCGGCAGGGTGGCGACGACCTCGACGTCCAGCTTGACCAGGTGATCCAGCACGTCCTGCACGGCGACCGAGTACCCGGCCTCGTGGTCGGTGAGGCTGATGCCCATGCTCAACGCGACCCGTGGTTTGTCGGGCGGCCGCAGCAACCAGTCCGGGATGGACGCCGGTCCGCCGTACGGAAGGTATTGCAGCGGCACGGTTTCCAGCGACGTCGGCAGCCGCAGCGACGCCGGGAGCTGGTCGATCGTGAACTGCCCGGTGACCAGCTCCTCGGTGAACTCGCCGCCGTGCTTGCGCGCGTACGCGCCGAGCCAGTCACCCAGCGGATCGCCGGCGGCGGGAAACGACCGCGTGACGCCGAAGACGTCGGTGCTCCACAACAGCCGGCCGTGCGCGGCGCCGGACGCCAGCGCCGCGATCGGGCCCGCGAAGCACAGCGGCTCCCACAGCACGAGGTCCGGCTGCCAGGCGCGGGCGAACTCGACCAGGCCGCCGATCATCGGGAAGCACGCGGGCTTGTGCCAGTAGTGCAGGATCGCCGCGTACGACTCCTCGAGGTACTCCGGCGTCGCCTTCTCCGGGAACTCCGCGACCTCGTACGGCACCGGCAGCCCGTAGGCCGGCCGCCACTGGGTGCCGCGGTAGTCGGGGTGGCGCGGCATGAGGTCCCACAGGTCGCCGTCGCGGCCCACGGGCACCGCCGTCAGCCCGGCCTGGGTGACGGCGGGCGCGAACTTCGGCTGGCACGCGACGCGCACCTCGTGCCCGGCGGTGCGCAGCGCCCAGGCCAGCGGCACCATCGGCAGGAAGTGCGCCTTCTCGGGGTTGGCGGCGAAGAGGACCTTCACGCGATGGCCACCTTCGCGACGCGGCGGGCGAGCTGGTCGGCGACGTCGTTGGGGGTCGGCATGGCGAGGATCTCGTCGCGCAGCCGGTGCGCGCCCTCGGTGAACTTCGGCTCGGTGAGCACCCGCAGCAGCCGGTTGCGCAGCACCCCGCGCGCCGACGCCTGGTGGACGTGCAGCGCCAGCCCGGCCCCCTGCGCGGCGACACGCTTGGCGAGTGCGGGCCCGTCGGCGTTCCACGGCACGATGACCTGCGGCTTTCCGTGCAACGCCGTCGTCGCGAGGGTGCCGTAGCCGGCGTGGTGGATGACGGCGGTGCAGGTCGGGACCAGCGCGTGCAGCGGCACGAACGAGACCATCCGCACGTTGTCCGGGACCTGGCCGAGCTTCTCCTGGACGCTTTCCGGGATCGTCGCGACGAGTTCCATGTCCACATCGGACAGTTCCTCGAACAGGTCCTCGAGGTCGACCATGTCGCCGCTCGACTCGGCGATGCTGATGCCCATGGTGAGCGCCACCCGCGGCTTCTCCGGTGGCGTGCGCAGCCAGGCCGGGAGCACGGCGGGGCCGCCGTAGGGCACGTACCGCATCGGCACGTAGTCGAGGTCGGCCTCCACGCGCAGCGAGGGCGGCAGCAGCGAGATCGTGAACTCACCCGTGACCAGGCGTTCGCTCCACGGGACGCCGTACTTGCCCGCGGCCGGCGCGAGCCACTCCTTCAGCGGGTCTTCGGCGCCCTCGGGGCTGAGCCGGGTGAAGTGGTCGCGGGTGACGCCGAAGGTGTCGAGGCTGAACAGCAGCCGCGCGTGCGCCGCGCCGACGGCCTCGGCGGCGATCGCGCCCGCGTACGTCGACGGCTCCCAGATCACCAGGTCCGGCTGCCACGCCTGGGCGAACTCGACCAGGCCGGGGATCAGCGGGACGTTGCTCATCTTGTGCCACTTGGTGACGTGCAGCTTGTAGCCGTCGCGGAGGTACTCGTACGAGACGTCTTCAGGGCGCCAGTCGACGGTGTCGTAGGGCACCGGCAGGCCGTTGAGGCCGACGCTGAACCAGTTCGTGTCACGCGCCATCAGCTGCCACAGGTCGCGGTCCGGCCCAACCGGCACGGCGGTGAGCCCGGCCTGCGTGACGACGTCGGCGAACTTCGGCTGGCACGCGACCCGCACCTCGTGCCCGGCGGTGCGCAGCGCCCAGGCGAGCGGCGCCATGGCGAGGAAGTGGGTCTTCTCCGGGTAGGTGGTGAACAGGACGCGCATGGCCTCATCCCTCGGTTAACTGGTGGGCGACGTCGTTGGGTGACGGCATCGCGAGCATCTCGTCGCGCAGGTGGGCGGCGCCCTTGGTGTACGCGGGTTCGTGCAGCAGCCGGACGAGCGCGTCGCGGATGCCTTCGGTGGTCGCCTCGGTGGCGTGGATGGAGATGCCCGCGTCTTGCGCCGCGAGGCGGGCGCCGAGCGTGGGCTGGTCGACGTCCCAGGGCAGGGTCAGCTGCGGGATGCCGCGCAACGCCGTCGACGCCAGGGTGCCGACACCCGCGTGGTGGATGGCGACGGAGCACGTCGTCAGCAGGGCGGTCAACGGCACGAACGGGACCAGGCGTGTTCGCGAGGGGACTCTGCTCAGCCGGGTCTCGGGAGTGACCGTGGCGACCAGCTCGACGTCGAGGCCGTCGACCGCGTCCAGGACGTCCTGCAGGTCGACCGGGTAGCCGCCGGTGCGGTCGTGCGCGGTCAGGCCCATGGTCAAGGCGATGCGTGGGCGTGAAGGTGGCGTCGAAAGCCAGTCCGGGACCACCGCCGCGCCGCCGTAGTTCACGTACCGCATCGGGACGTGCTCCAGCGACGCCCGGTGCCGCAGGGACGCCGGGAGCTGGTCGATCGTGAACTGCCCGGTGACCATGTCCTCGCTGAACTCGCCGCCGTACTTGCGCGCGTACGCCCCCAGCCACTCGCCCAGGGGGTCCGGCGCGCCGTCCGGTCGCAGCCGCAGGAAGTGGTCGCGGGTCAGGCCGAAGACGTCCTCGCCGATGAGGATCCGGCCGTGCGCCGCGCCGCACGCCTTGGCCGCGATCGCGCCGGCGTACGTCGTCGGCTCCCACAGCACCAGGTCCGGCTGCCACCAGCGCGCGAAGCCGACGAGGTCGTTGATCAGCGGGACGTTGCTCGTCTTGTGCCAGCGCACGGCGATGTCGCGGTAGCCGCGCAGCACGTGGTCCCAGTCCGGAGTGGACAGTGCCGCGGTGTCGTAGGGCGCGGGCCAGCCCGTCTCGACGCCGAACAGGTGCTCGGGTCCGGTGCGGCGCAGCAGGTCCCACAGGTCGCGGTCGTGCCCGACCGGGACGGCGGTGAGCCCCGCCCCGGTCACCGCCCCGGCGAGCTTGGGCTGCACCGCCACCCGGACGTCGTGCCCGGCGGTGCGCAGCGCCCACGCGAGCGGCACCATCATCAGGAAGTGGGTGCGCTCGGCGTAGGTGGTCAGCAGGACGCGCATGTCACCGCGCCCGGTGCTTCACGACGAGCTCTTCGATCCGCGGCACGGCCTGGTTCGGGGTGGGCAGCGCGAAGATCTCGTCGCGCAGGGCCACCGCCCGGTCCTGGAACACCTGCTCGGTGAGCAGCCGGTCGATCGCCGTGCGGAACTTCTCGGGCGTGACCTCGGAAACGTGGATCGACAGCCCGGCGCCCTGCTTCTCGAGCATCTTGCCGAGCGTCGGCTGGTCGTAGTGGTAGGGCAGCGCCAGCTGCGGCACCGGGTGGCGCGCGGTGGTGCCCATGGTCGCGGCGCCGGCGTGGTGCACGACGACCGAGCACGTCGGGGCCAGCGCGTGCATCGGCGCGAAGTCGACGATCCGGGCGTTGTCCGGCGTCTTGCCGAGCAGCGGCTGCTGCGACGCGGCGACCGTCGCGACCACTTCGACGTCGAGGTCGGCGACGGAGTCCAGCAGGTCGCTCAACGGCACGTTGTACCCGCGGTAGACCTCGACGGCGCTGTTGCCCATGGTGATCGCGATCCGCGGCTTCGCCGGCGGCGTCTGCAGCCACTTCGGCACGACGGACGCGCCGTTGTAGGCGATGTACTGCGTCCGCACGTACTCCAGGTCGGCCTCGTCCTGCCAGCTCAGCGGGAACTGGTCGAGCGTGAAGTCACCGGTGAACATGTCCTCGGTGAAGTCGAAGCCGTACTTGCGGGCGTACGCGCCCATCCACTCGGCGAGCGGGTCGCGGCGCTGGTCGGCCGGCTGCGCGTCCCGCAGCTTGACGAACTGCTGGCGCACCTTGCCGAAGACGTCGACGCCGAACAGCAGCCGCGCGTGGGCCGCGCCGCACGCCTTGGCCGCGATCGCGCCGGCGAAGCTCAGCGGGTCCCAGACGACGAGGTCGGGTTCCCAGTAGCGGGCGAACTCGACGAGCCCGGAGATGATCGGGAAGTTGCCGTACTTGTGCCACTCGATGCCCTCGTTGGCCATCGTCGAGACCATGTGTTCCCAGGTGGCCTTCTCGGGCTCTTCGTAGACGTCGTAGGGCGCCGGGATGCCCGCGCGTTCGTTTTCGACGCCGCGGGTGCGGGCGGCGACCTTGTGCATGTCGCGGCTGTGCCCGACCGGCACCGCGGTGAGCCCGGCCTGCAGGACCTCGTCGACGAACTCGGGCTGGCTGGCGAACCGGACTTCGTGCCCGGCGGTCCGCAGCGCCCAGGCGATGGTGAACATGTACTTGTAGACGGTCCGGGGCGGGTTGGAGACGAACAGGATGCGCATGGCTTTCCTCCGGTCAGCGGGCTTCGGATGGCGAGGGAGCGGCGGCCAGCAGGCGCAGCACACTCGCGCGGACGGCGGGGCTCGACGCCCGGGAGCTGCGCCGGTACCGGGTGGCGAGGTCGCGGAGCGCCGGGACGACACCGGTGAGAATGCGCGTGGGTTTCTCCGCTCGGCGAGCTTCGAGCACGAGTGCGGCGGCCGTTCCCGGGGCCGGGAAGGTCGGACGGCCGGGGCCGGGCCGGGTGGTCCTCATGCGTTCCTCCGGGCGACGTGGGCTTCGAGCGCCTGGACGACGTCGTTGGGCGAGGGCGTGGCGGCCATCCGCGCGGCCAGTTCCCGCGCCCGGGTGGTGAACGACGGCTCCGACAGCAGCCGCAGGACGCCCGCGCGGACGGCTTTGCCCGAGACCTCCGAGCCGGTCAGGGTCAGTGCGGAACCGTGGACCGTCGCGCGGCGGGCCAGCTCCGGCTCGTCGAACTCCCACGGCACGGCCAGCTGCGGGACGCCGTAGCGGGCCGTCGTCAGGTAGGTGCCGGGCCCGGCGTGGTTGATGACCGCCGCGCACGTCGGCACGAGCGCGTGCAGCGGCACGTACGGCACGATCCGGGCGTTGGCCGGGACTTCCGGGACCTTGGCGGCTTCGGCGTCCGGCAGGGTGGCGACGATCTCGGCGTCCACATCGGACAGTGCGGCGAGGATGTCCGGCACGCTCACCGTGTAACCGCCGAAGTGCTCGGTGGCCGTCGTGCCGAGGGTCAGGCCGATCCGCGGCCGGTCGCTCCTGCGCTTCAGCCAATCCGGGACGCTGGCCGCGCCGCCGTAGGGGACGTACTGCACCGGCAACGTCGGCAGCCGGGTGTCGAGGCGGATCGGGTCCGGCACCGGGTCGATCGTGAACTGCCCGGTGATCAGCTCTTCGTCGAAGGCGAAGCCGTACTTGCGGCCGTACCCGGCGATCCAGCCGGCCAGCGGGTCGGGGCCCGGGCCGAGGGCGAGGAACCGTTCGCGGGCCGCGCCGAAGACGTCGATGCTCCACAGGAGACGGCCGTGTGCCGCACCGCACGCCGCGGCCGCGATCGCGCCCGCGTACGTCGTCGGTTCCCAGATCACCAGGTCCGGCCGCCACGCTCGGGCGAACTCGACCAGGCCGGTGATCAGCGGGAAGTTGTTCTGCTTGTGCCAAAGCTCCAAAATGGACGCGTAGCCCTCGGTCATTTCCTCGCGCGTTCCCACACCGGAAACGGCGGCGTCGTAAGGCGAAGGCAGGCCGACGCGCTCGGCTTCGGCCAGGTCGGGGTAGGCCTCGGTGAGCCGTCGCCAGTTGCCGACGCCGCGGCGCCCGACCGGCACGGCGGTGAGCCCGGCGCCGGTGATGACGTCCTCGAAGCCCGGCTGGGTCGCCACCCGCACCTCGTGCCCGGCGGTGCGCAGCGCCCACGCCAGCGTGACCATCGGCTGGAAGATGGTCTTCTCCGGGTACGTGGTGAGCAGGACGCGCATGGTCTCTCTTCCGGGTCTGCCGTGGCTGGTCGTGAGTGGTTAGGGCGGTTCTAACCGCCCTAACCACACACGACCCCCGGCACCGAGCTCCAGGCGAG
>NZ_JAEBDZ010000054.1:0-28965 GCF_046548675.1 Amycolatopsis sp. cmx-8-4 | reverse complement strand
TTACGGGCAGGGGTCAGGCGCTGGCGAGGGGACCGAGGGCGCAGTGGTCACTAACCGGCGCTCTGGGGCGCGTCCCTTTGTCATCGCTTCACGGTTCCGGGGAAGCCGGGGGCGGCAGTGTCATGCAGGCCCACGAAGGGCTACCGCACCAGGCCGTCACCCCGGCTTCCGCCTGATTCCTACCACAAGCCCCATCCAAGGACTCGCAGAGAAGAGGATGCACTAGTGACCGAGGCCCTGCCCCCGATCGACATCCTGCTCGTCGAGGACGACCCTGGCGACGTGCTGATGACCCGGGAAGCGTTCGAGCACCATAAGATCCGCAACGCCCTGCACGTCGCGAGCGACGGCGTCGAAGCGCTTCGCTTCCTGCACCGCGAGGGCCCGTTCGCCGACGCGCCGCGGCCGGGGCTGATCCTGCTCGACCTCAACCTGCCCCGCAAGGACGGGCGTGAGGTCCTCGGCGAGATCAAGCAGGACCCGGCGCTGCGGACCATCCCGGTGGTCGTGCTGACGACGTCGGAGGCGGAGGAGGACATCCTGCGCAGCTACGACCTGCACGCCAACGCCTACGTCACCAAGCCGGTCGACTTCGAGAAGTTCGTCGAGGTGGTCCGGCAGATCGACGACTTCTGGGTCACCGTGGTGCAGTTGCCGCACCGCTGACGCGGGCGTTGGCGCCGGGGCGTGGATTGGGGCACGATGAGTGGCCGTGAGCCCTTCACCCCGGGATCTCCCCGCCACCGAGCTCGCGGCCACGCTCGACTGGCGCGGCCAGGCCGCCGTGCTCCGCGTGGCGGGCGAAATCGACCTGCTCAGCGCACCGGACTTCGAGGAAGTCGTCGACACCGTGCTCGCCGAAGGCCCCGAAGTGCTGGTGGTCGACCTGCGAGCGGTGACGTTCTTCTGTTCGGCGGGCCTGCAGGTGCTCGCGGCCGCGCACCGCAAACTGGCGGAGCACGCGCTGCGGGTGGTCAGTGATTCGCCGGTGACGTCGGGACCGCTGACGACCACCGGGCTCGACACGTGGATCGGCGTCCACCCGACGGTCGACGAAGCCCTCCGGAAGTGACGGGCACCGCGAGCCCCGGGCCGAGCAGAAAGGCGAACCCGATGCACGAATCCGCCGGGTCGGCGGCCCCGTTCCGCTGTCACGGCGTGGCCGCCGCACCTGAGGCCCTGCGGCGCCTGCGGCACGACCTCACGGCGTGGGTCCTGGCCGCGGGCGTCGAGCCGTCCCGGGCCCAGGACATCGCGCTGGCGAGCTACGAGGCGCTGGCCAACGTGGCCGACCACGCGTACCACGGCTCGGGCTCCGGCCTGGTCGACCTCGACGCCGCGATCCATGCCGGCCGCGTCGAGGTGGTCATCACGGACCACGGCCAGTGGCGCACGCCGGTCCCCGATCCCCGCCCGGTTTCGTTGCGGGGCCGGGGGTTGATGTTGCTGCGGGCGAGCGCCGACCGGGCGGACATCGAGTCCGGCGAGGACGGAACTGTGGTGACACTAGCCTGGGATCTGGACCCAGTGCGTCCGTAACTCTCCGTCTTTCGCCTGATCGTGTGATGAACGGGTGTTCGATCCTGAGCTGGTGTTCGTGGTGTGGACGACGACCGGATGTGGCAAGCCGACGCGGTGGCATTAGCCGACCGCGTCGATGAGTTGGTGACCCGGATCCGTTGTGCGGAAGCGGAACTGGGTGCGGTGCTGGTCGAGATCGAGCACCGCGGTGTAGACGAGCTGTTCGGATACCGTTCGGTGGCACGCCTTCTGGCGGAGCGGGCGGACATTTCCGCTGGTACGGCGGGAAAGTTGATGCGGCGGGCCCGGGCATTGAACGCGGATCCCGCGCTGGCGCCTGCGACCGCCGCGGCGGCCCGGGAAGGCTGGCTGAGCAACCCCGCGATCGACACGATCCTCGAGACGGTGCGCCAGATCCCAGGCGAACATCGAGCGGATGCCGAACGCGAAATGGTGACATTGGCACGGACCACGGGCCGAAGACAGGTGGCCGTGTTGGGTACGCATCTGCTGGGCCGCTTCATCCCGGTCGACACGTCTCCGCCGACGCCCGATCGTCAGTTGTCCTTGCGGCGCAAGAGAACCGGAGTCTGGGAGCTACGCGGCCGGTTCGACGACGAGACCGGAATTCGAGCCCATGCCCTGCTGGATTCCCTGGCGGAACGCCGATCCGACGACCCTCGCACTCCAAGAGAACGTTTCGGCGACGCGTTCTCGGACGTGATCGACCTGGCATTGAACTCTCGCGAACTCCCACTCCAGCCCGTCCGACGAGCCCCCACACGGGTGACGGTATCCATCGCGGACCGGAAAACCGGCACTGGCTCGACCTGTCTGGACGATGCAGGCGAAATCCCGGCAGCAGATGCCCTGATCCACGCGTGCGATGGCAGCACCATCTCCGCGGTACTGGAAGGTGAGAGCGAGTCACAGGACCCGGGCCGCCTCCGGCGCTTGATGACGGCGGGACTCCGCCGAGCCCTGCACTTGCGTGGCCGAGGCTGCGCGTTCGGGGGTTGTCATCGACCACCCCGCCAGTGCCAGGGCCACCACATCCGACAGCAGTCCGAGGCCGGCCCGGCGAGCCGGGAAAGTCCGGTCCAGTTGTGCGGCTACCACCACCGTCTGCTGCACAGGTCGGGTTGGCAGGTCCACATCACCCCGGACGGCCTAGTGGAGTCCGCCCCAGCGGCGTCCGTCGACCGGCGCCGAAAACCCGAGCGCAACAACGTCGACAGGCCGCTGCCTACGGCGGCCTGAACAGACCGGCGGCCCGCAGTCGACCGACTGCGGGCTGGACCGCCCATGGGGCGGCGCTTACTTAATGCTCAGTCCTCCGTGGAACGGACTCGACATCGGTTCTGCCATGGGTGATCACGTGATAGTGAACGGGGCAAGTCGGACGTAACACGCAGAGTGGCCGTAACGACCTCTCAGCGCACCGACTGTCACCGAGAGGCCGCGTCATGACCAGTTCCGATATCGCACCCGAAAGCCCTGTGGCGCCGCATCCTCGCAAGCACTGGCCGCAGATCCTGCTGGCAACCGGTGCGGTCGTCGCGATCGTGGTTGTCACGGTCGCCGTCACCCGCGCCACCACCAGCCCGCCGGTTACGTCGGGCCCGACAGTGAACGCCGCCGCGGCGCCGGTCGGTGTTGCCCCGTCGGCTTCGACCTCAGTCGCAGCTTCGCCGACCGTGGCGCCGAACGGCACCGGCTACCTCTCGAAGAAGATCGGGGAACGCGCCGGCCTCGGATCGGGCGCCGAAATTCCGGTCGAGTTCTGGATCACGAAGATCAGTGTCAACAGCAAGTGTGCCCAGTACGGCCAACGCAAGCCGGGCAGCCATTCCGTGGTCCTCGACGTCACCGTCAAGACCCACGAGGAAGACGGCTACGGATCGATCGCGTCGCTACCCGGACTGCTGAACGAGGTTGCGTTTTCGACCGAGGGGGCGACGACGGGCGTGAAGAACCAGGGGGAATGGGATCCTTGCCATCCCGAGGTGAAACGGCTGCCGAATGTCTATGCGCTGAACAGTACCTACACCGGCCAGATCGCCTTCGCGACTCCGGACGCGCCGGGAAAGCTGCAACTCAACGGCGTAGGCATGAGCAACGTCAAGGGCTGGGAGTGGCAGTTCTGAGCCGGGCAGAAAAGATGGGCCCGCGGCCAACCGGCCGCGGGCCCATCAAGCTTCAAGAAAAGCTACCGATGCGCCACGGCTCCGGTCTTCGGGTCGAGCGTCAGCTTCGACGCCTGGGGCCACCAGAAGTTGAACATGGTGGACATCGAGTTCGCCCGTGAATCGTACGAACTGTCGCCGATGCGCCCCGCGAACCAGTTGTCCTCGATGAACTTCAGCACCGAGGTCTGATCCGTCAGCGTGTGGTCGACGTGGTTCACCTTGCTGTACGGGGAAATCACCATCAGCGGGAGCCGCGGGCCGTAGCCGCAGCGGTCCGCGTATCCGCCCAGCGTCGTCTTCTTCGCCGTGCAGACCGACTGGTCCTGCGAAGCGTCGTGGGAACCGTTGATCACCGGGGACGAGACGTGGTCGTACCAGCCGTCCGAGTCGTCGTACGCCAGGACGATCGCCGTCGAGCGCCAGTCGAGGGACTGCTGGATCTTGTTGACTTCGCTGACCACGAACTGCTGCTCGTCCAGCGGGTCCGAGTAGCCTGCGTGGCCGTCCTGGTACTCCGGGGCCTTGAGGAAGCTGACGGCGGGCATCGAGCCGGCCTGCAGGGAGTCGTTGAAGTCCGCGATGTCGTACTGGTGGTTCGCGCGGTCCGTCTGGCCGATCGCCTGGACCGACGACGGCGGCAGGTGCTTCGGGTTCGCCGTCGACGGATAGTACTGGAACGGCTCGTGGTGCGGGCTGTAGTCCGCCGCCGCTGCGCCGCCGATGTTGGCGTGCGTGGCGCCACAGACCGCGTAGCCGTTGGCCGAACCGGTCGGACGGAAGCCGCCCTGGAACCAGCCCCAAGTCACGTGGCGTTGGTTGAGCAGGTCGCCGACGTTGCGGCCGTGCATGGTGGCCAGGTTGTCCGTGCTCGTGTGGTTCTTGTCCGAGCAGTCGTCCCAGGCCGGGTCCGGGTCGTTGATCATCGTGCCGACGCCGTTCGCGTCCGGCGACTGGACCGCGTAGGCGTCGCTGACCGGCTCGTGTGTCACCGGGTTCACGGCCTGGACGCCGTGCGTGTTGCCCGAGACGAGGTTGATCGCGCCCGGGGTCGACGGGCCGAAGTTCGTGTCGAACGAGTTGTCGTTCAACGAGTAGTGCTGCGCGTAGTTCCACATGCCGGTGACGGTGTTGCCGTCGAAGTAGTCCATCACCAGGCCGGGCTCGCCGAACAGCACCGGCTGGCCGGTGCACTTGTCCGTCGCGGTCTTCTCGACGAACTTGTCCATCTTGCCACCGTTGAAGGCGGCCTGCTCCGCACCGTAGTTGTGGTTCTGGTCGCAGGTCAGCGCCTGCTCGTGCGTGAGCCGTTTCGGGTTGTACGCGTTCGGGTTGTCGGTCAGCAGCTTGTGGTCCAGGCCGTTGACCTTCGGGGTGTTGCGCGCGGCCTGGAACGGCGTGCCGTCCGTGTTCGCCGCGTTCGGGTAGGTGCCGAAGTAGTGGTCGAAGGCGATGTTCTCGCCGAAGATGACCACGACGTGCTTGATCGGCGTCGAGGTGGGGATCCACTGCGCCGGGTACGGGTGCAGCGGCTGGGCTTCCGCGGTGGTCGCCGCGGAACCGGTGGCGACGGCCAGCACGGCGACCGAGGCGAGTGCCCCGGCGCCGAGCAGGCCGCGTCGCCGCCGGCGGGGTCGGGTGTCCACTTCGGATTCCTCCTGGTGTTTCGTAGTGGTGGGGAACGGTGTCAGGTCAGTAGTGCGCGGCCGTAGTGGTCGTCCGGGCTCGTTACGCCCGGCAGCGCGAAGAAGTAGCCGCCGCCGAACGGGGAGATGTAGTCGGTCAGCGGCTCGTCGGCCAGCCGGGTCTGGACCGCCTCGAACTGGCGCTCCAGGTCCTGCTGGTAGCAGACGAACATCAGGCCCATGTCGAGGTTGCCGTTGCTGTCGACGCCGCGGTCGTAGTTCACGGCGCGCCGCAGGATCCGGCTGTTGTCGGTCTCGGGGGTGCGCGGGTTGGCCTTGCGGATGTGGCTGGTCAGCGGGATCACCGTGCCGATCGGGTCGTCGGCGTAGCGGGGGACGTCCTTCTCGTCGGCGCCGTCGAGCGGCGCGCCGGTGTCGCGGCGGCGGCCGAACATGTTCTCCTGCTCGGCCAGCGAAACCCGGTCCCAGAACTCCACCAGCATCCGGATCAGGCGGACGACCTGGTAGCTGCCGCCCGCAGCCCACGCGGGTTCGCCGGCCCCGGTCGTCCACAGGAGACTGTCCAGATCCGACCCTTCCGGGTTCGCGGTGCCGTCCTTGAAGCCCATCAGGTTCCGCGGCGTTCCGGAGGGCCGCGGCGGCGAACTGAAGCCGTTCAGCCGCCAGCGCAGCTGCATGCCGCCGCGGGTGGCGCGGGTGATGTCGCGCAGGGCGTGCAGCACTGTGTCGTTGGCGTTCGCGGAAAGCGTCAGGCTCAGGTCGCCGTGGCACTGCGTCGGGTCGAGGGCGTCGTTCGGGAACGTTCTCATCGGCTTCAGCTTGGCGGGTTTGAGCTTCGCCAGGCCGTAGCGGTCGTCGAACAGCGACGATCCGACGCCGAGGATCACGCCCAGGTCGCCGCCCGGCACGACCGGGCCCAGCACCCCGGAGTCGGCGGGCGGTCCGGTGATGCCGAGGGCGGCCGGCGCGCCGCCGGTGGTGAGGAACCGGGTCCGGTCGGTGATGGCGCGGAACAGGTCGGTCAGCTCGGCCTTCGACTCCGCGACGACATCGAACGAGGCGACGATCGTCTGGGTCGGCGGCTGCCGCAGGATCGCGGCCTGGTTGGCGCCGTGGAAGGGCACGGGCGACGTGCTGTCGGTGACGGCGGCGGACGCCCCGAGCCCAGCTCCGGCGGCGACGGTCAGGCCGGCACCCATCGCGGCCCGGCGCAGGAACGAACGCCGAGGCAGGCCCGCGGCGGCCGGGTGCGGCACGGGACAACGAGGCTGGTCGGTCACGGGACCCTCCTCGGTTCGGCTGAGGTGGGGGTCGAGGCTGGGAGTGCTGCGGTCGGGTGCGCCGAAGTGCGGCGAGCCCCGGCAGTCATGAGACCCTCCTCGGTTCGGCGATCGCCGCGATCGGGGCCAGCAGCTCCGTCAGTTCGCTCACGTCGGCGTTGAGCTTCTGCCGCTGCTTCACGTTCAGCTGCGCCAGCGGGATCCAGGTCCCGTCCGGCCGATGCGCGGCGTCCAACGTCGTCTGCGTGCGGGTCAGCCAGCTGTCCAGCTTGGGCAGCTGCTGGTAGCGCGGCGTGAGGAGCGGGCGCAGGACGTCGAGCACGGCTCGGGTGCCGTCGAGGTTGGCGCGGGCGGTGGCCAGGTTGGTGCCGCTGCCGTAGTCCGTGCGGCCGGTGAGTTCGAACTGCAGCGTGTTCTCCATGATCTCGTGCGCGCGCAGGGCGAGGTCGTTGCCGTCGACCTGGCTGTCGCCGAACGACGTCTGCAGTGCGTGGGCGTCCGTGTCCAGCTGGTCGGCGACGCCGGCGAGCGCGCCGAGGTCTTCGCCGTGCCAGAGGCCGGACTCGAGGCGGTGGAAGCCGGTGAAGCCCCCGTCGGTGGTGCCGCTGGGGAGGCCGTCCGCGGTGCCGTTGAGTGCGCCGTCCGTATCGCCGAACGCGTCGTACGCGGCGCCGAGGCGCTCGTAGGTCAGGTGCGCGGTCAGCCACGCCGTCTCGCTCGCCGCGCGGTCGCCGCCGTGGACGGCGTTCTTCAGTGCGCCGGTGTTCGCGACCAGCTCGCCGAGGCCGGTGGTGACGTGCGCCTGGTATGCCTTGAGCGGGCCGAGCAGGTCGTTGTGCGTCACCGGCGCGACCCCCGGGCCGGTCCGCTCGGCACCGCCGCTGACCTGCGCGACCGGTCCGACGATCTCGCCGGCGTCCTCGGGCAGGCAGCGGAACGCGTAGCTGCCGTTGCCGAGGTTGACCTGCAACGGCCGGGTGGTCGCCGGGCCGAGCCCCTCGATCTCGCCGTAGATCACGCCGGTGGCGGGGTCGATCAGGTCGACCTCGGCGGTCACCGAGCCGGTGTTGTGCACGCGGAACGTCTGCGGGCCCGGTTTCGGGGCCGCCCAGCCGGTACCGCACGACGAGCGCGACACGGCGATCTCCGGGTCCTGCGCCTCGGCGTCGCGCGGCCAGAACGCCACGACCGCGCCGGCCACGACGGCGAGGGCGACCACCGCCACGATCCAGCGGGTACGCACTGACCCCGGCACGCGCGCTCTCCCGTCACTCGATCGGACCATTCCCGTCACGGATCATGCGAGCCTAACGCCCGAAAAACCACAACGGAGGCCGTCGAGAGTAGGAAATTCACCGGGACTTCAGCGGCCCGCTCCCGAAAAGGGGAGTATTCAGACGTTTTGCTGTGCCTGATGTGTCTTTTTGGTCCGATAAGTCGGGGTCACGCGGAGAGGCGCCGGCCTGCGGGAGCGTGTTCAGGCTCGGCAGCAGCGTGCCCAGCGTGACCGTGGCCTTCTTGCGGCTTTCCCCGCACGGTTTCGGCGTTGACGCCTGCGCCTTTCACTCATTCCCGGGTGAAAGGCGCAGGCGCGGGAAAGCCCGCGGTAGGGCTCGGATTAGCGGACGACCTGTTCGGGGTCGCTCGTTTCGCTCCGCTTTCCGTTCGGACCACCGGCGAGGCCTTTCCCTGTCTCGAAGGAATCAACCCAGCACTGCCGGGGCGTTTACGGGAAGCGGATCACCGCGATGCCGGCCAGCACGAAGAACACCAGGATCACCAGGGTGCTCGTCTGCCCGCCGGACGAGCGGGTCACGACCTGGTCGACCGTGCCGGTCAGCCGCACCCCGCACTCGGCGACCACCGTGTGCGGGCCGGCCTCGATCCGCGTGAACTGCACCGGCGCGGTGAAGGCGCCGGTGCTGTCGGTGTAGGCGGAGCCGACCTCGGCACCGTCGGCCATCAGCGTCACCATCCGGCCGGGCTCGCAGCCCTTCCCGGACGCCGACAGCTCGTCGCCCGGCTGGACGCTCGGCCGATCCAGGACGAGTTCGCCCGGCTTCGGTGTGGTGGTGGTCGTCGTCGGAGCGCCGGGCGTGGTCGGGGTGGTCGACGTCGGCGGCGTGCTGGTGGTCGTGGGCGGGGTGGTGGTCGTCGACGGCGGGGTCGTGGTGGGGCCCCCGGGCTTCGAAGGCTTGGTCGTCACGGGCGGCGGCGTGACCGGCGTCGTGGTCGGCGGCGGTGGCGGCGGGGTCGTGGTGGTCGTGCCGGTCACGGTGAACCGGCTGCCCGCGCTCAGCGGGCCGCCGGTGCGGGCGTTGGTGCACGTGCCGGTGACGGGGTAGGTGCCGGGTTGCGCGCCGCTGGGCACCTTGGCCGCGACCGTGCCGCTCGTGGTCTGCAGGGTGGCCGGGGTCGACCACATCGGCGTGCCGTTCCAGGAAAAGGTGACCGCGCCTTTGCAGGGGTAGAAACTCCAGGAAATGGTGAACGAGCTTCCGGCCGGTCCGCTCGACGGTTTCAAACCAACCGAGGAAGTGTATTGTGCGTTGGCGTTGGACGCGAACACGACCAGGAGTAACGCTCCGGTCACCGCGCCGAAAAACAACCGAACCACGTAACGCATCGGAACGTCCTCCCCAGGTGTGTGCTCGCTGTAGCATCCCGGACGAGTCGGATTACGCAAGTAGGGGATGCCCAATGGGACGTGTCATCGCGGCGGGGGTTGCGTTGGGTTTGTGCGCGGTGCTGCTCGGCGCACCGCCCGCCTCGGCGGAGTCGGGTTCGCTCGGACTGCAGGTGTCGATCGACGACCGGCCGATCGCGGACGCCACCGTGCCGATCGACCCGGCGAGCCAGGTCAAGCTCGAGGTCGTGGCCACCAACACCGGCAACGCGCCGGTGAAGGTCCGCAGCGTGCGCGTGTCCGGCGTCGCCCTCGCGCTCACCTTCTTCGCCTACGACACGACGGCGCCGTTCGAGGTGCCGGCGCGCGGCAGCGCGACGCGGACGTTCGTGCTCGACCTCGGTGACCTGTCCGGGCAGGCGACCGGGCTGCTGCCGTCGTCGGTCGAGCTGCTCGACGCCGGGCGCGTGACGCTCGGCGAGGCGACCACGGTCGCCGACGTCCGGGGCTCGTTCTGGTCGGTCTACGGCGTCTTCGGCCTGGCGATGCTCGTGCTCACGATCCTGGCCTGGCTGACGGCGCTGCTCGCGCTGGCCCGCCACCGCCTGGCCGCCAACCGCTGGCGCCGTGGCCTGCGGTTCCTGCCCGCCGGGTTCGGCACCGGCCTGGTCGCGGTGATCACGCTGTCCGTGCTGCGGCTGGTCCCGCCCGAACCGGCGATCGAGATCCCGGTGGTGCTCGGCGCCGCGGCGATCGCGTTCCTGCTCGGCTACCTGACGCCCAACCCGGTGAAGCCGGCCCCCGAGCCCGAGTACGAAACGGTCGGCGACCAGACCGTCCGGATGCGCGTCCCGGCGACCCGGGACCTCGGCCGATGAGCGCACCGGCGGACCTGATCGCCGCGCTCCCGCAGTACGACATCGGCGCCGAGATCGGCGAAGGCGGCATGGGTGTCGTGTTCGCCGGGACGCACCGGACGCTGGGCCGCAGCGTCGCGATCAAGCAGCTGCCCTGGGACGTGCTCAACCACGCCGCGAGCAGCGAGCTGTTCGACCGCGAGGCCCGCGTGCTGGCCAGCCTGGACCACCCGCACATCGTGCCGGTGTACGACTACGTCCGCACCGGCCGCGAGCACCTGCTGGTGATGGAACGGCTCGACGGCGGCACCGTGCACAGCCGGTTCCACGGCGGTGGCGTCAGCGGCGAGCAGGCGTGCGCGATCGGCCTGGCGATGCTCGCCGGGCTGCACGCGGCGCACCGGGCGGGCGTGCTGCACCTCGACGTCAAGCCGCGGAACCTGCTCTTCAGCACGCAGGGCGTGATGAAGGTGGCCGACTTCGGCATCGCGCGCGTCATCAGCGAAGGCGCCACGCTCGTCACGCACGGCGGCGAGATCCTCGGCACCCCGGCCTACATCGCGCCGGAGCAGGCGATGGGCAACGCGCTGAGCCCGGCGGCCGACGTCTACGCGGCCGGCACGGTGCTCTACGAACTGCTGTCCCGGCAGCTGCCGTTCGACAACACCCGCGGCGCGATCAGCATGATGCGTCAGCACATGTTCACCGACCCGCGGCCGATCGCGGGGGTGCCGATGCCCATCGCGGGCGTGATCATGCGCAGCCTCGCGCGCGAACCCGAGTCGCGCTACCGGGAGGCCGAGGCGTTCGCGGCCGACCTGGCCGGCGCCGCCACCGCCGTCTACGGGCCGGGCTGGCTCGAACGCGCCGGTGTGCCGGTGCTGCACCTGACGCCCCGGGTGATCTCCGGGCTCAACTCGCCGACCGCGCCGGCCCCGCCGGTCGACGCCCGGACGCGGCCGGTCCTGCGGCCCGCGCCGGACCCGACGTTGTCCGCCACGCGCATTCCGCAGCAGCAGCCCGTGCCCGAAGAAGCGACGCCGTCGTCGGCGGCGACGCTGTGGTTCCGGCTCGCCGCGGCCGCCGCGCTCATCGCGCTGGTCGTGCTCGCGCTGCTCACCCCGGAACGGCTGCCGCACCAGGCGTCACCCACGTTGAAACTGGGCGACGCGTCCGTGTCGGCGCCGGTCGAGGTGGACCTGAGCAAACCGCTGACGGTGACCGGCCCCGGCAACCCCGGCCGGATCGCGCTCGACCTGACCGCCGCCGGGATCCCGCTCGGTTCCGCCGAGACGACGGCGAAGGCGGCCGGCAACGGATTCACCGCCCAGCTCGCACTGCCGGGCCTGGCGCGGTGGATCGTCGGCGGCGCGGTCACCGCGACCATCCAGACCGGGACCGTCACCCAGACGTTCACCCTGCTCACGTCGCAGCACCCGCTGGCTAGCGCGATGGGCGCGGGCAGCCTCATCCTGGCGCTGTTCGCCCTCGCCTACCTGGAGTCGGTGTTGCGGAACATCCGCAACGGCCACCGCGGGCGGGGCGCGCTGGTCGCCGGGCCGGTGCTCGGCGTCCTGTTCGGCGCCGCGGTGTGGCTGTGCGTGTCGGTGCTGCGGGTGCACGAACCGGCCGCGGGGTTCGGCGCCGGGTGCGCGGTGGCGGGCGCCGTCGCGGCCGGGTTCGTCGTCGCGGCGGCCCGGCGGAAGTCCACTGTGGCTAGTCGATCAGTGGCTAGTCGATCATCCGGACGGTGACGTTCGGGCTGTAGGTCTTGCGCCGGCTCCACCCGAGCTCGGCGCACAGGCTCAGCTGGATCGAGCGGTCGGCGGGCGCCCAGTAGCCGGTGCGGACGAAGTAGCCCTCCATCGTGCTGAGCGCGCCGAGGCTCTTGCGGGCCGAGCACATCTCCCAGCCCCACTGGCGTCCGGACTTCTCGACGCCGTTGCGGCGCACGGACAGGCGCGGGTTGCCGACCGCGCGGATGTCGGCGTCGCCCTGGGCGACGTAGACGACGCCGTCGATCTTGTAGAACCGGTTGTTGTCGAGCAGGGTCACCTGGCCGGAGAGGGTGACCTCGACCCGGCCGCCGTCGTCGCCGGTGAGTGTCCAATCGAGACAGTATTCCTGGAGTGGGAGTTCCAGCGACTGGGTCATGGTGCCTTTCCCCTGTTCTGGCCGTGGCGTCCCTTCCAGAAGATAGGGATTTTCCGGACGCCGGGAAGAGGTGGGGAAGATCTTCACCCGAAGCGGTTCCGGGCCGTCGAATGCCGTGCCACGCATGGATTTTCAGGCGAGTGGGTGACGGCGGACACGGGACGTGAGAACCGGTCCCACCTCGGAGTGGTGTCGCCCCGCCGCCGGGGTGCCCGGTGCGGACGGTCACCACTGAAGTCACGGTCCGGAGTCGAAAGTAAAGGAACCATTACCTTCGGCCGGGCGTTGTCAGGGCATGAGCGAGCCCACTGTCATCGAGCTCGGACCGCGTGACCTGCTCGTCGTCGCCGGGCTGCCCGGCGCGGGCAAGACCACCATGCTCCGCCACGCGGCCGAGGGGCTGCCGGTGCTCGACTCCGACCAGGTCCGGGCGCGGCTGGCGACGGTGCTGCCGGACGCGGTGCCGTACCGCTGGTACCGGCCGCTCGTGCACGCGGGGCACCGGCTGCGGATCGTCGGGCGGGCCATCTCCGCCGCCGGGCCGCTCGTCGTCCACGAACCCTCGACGCGGGCGTCGACCCGTGCACTGCTCGCCGTGGTCGGGAGGCTGACCGGGCGTTCGATGCGGCTGCTGTTCGTCGACGCCACCGCCGAGCAGGCCCTGGAGGGTCAGCGCAGCCGGGGCCGGGTGGTGCGGCCGCGCTCGTTCGACCGGCACGTGCGCCGCACCGGGAAGTGGCGGGCGGAGCTGCTCGCCGACCGGGTGCCGCCCGGGTGGCGCAGCGTCCAGGTGGTCGACCGGGCCGGCGCGAAGCGCACCCGCCTGGTGGCCCGGCTGTTGGTCGGTTGCTGACGAGTTGGTCTGGACATTTTACTCAGTGGTCTAGACAATATGGTTCTCCGCGGTGCTACCGCGTCCCCACTGGAGGACCCGATTAGGCGTTCCAGATTCTCCGCAGCACTCGCCGCCCTCGCGCTGGCGCTCTCCGGCCTGGTGGCCGGCGGAGGCACCGCCGACGCGGCCAACCTGCTCACCAACCCCGGTTTCGAGGCCGGCTCGCTGTCGGGCTGGACGTGCTCGGGCGGTACGGCCGTGACGACGCCGGTGCACTCCGGCGGCTACGCGCTGGCCGCCACCCCGGCCGGCGCCGACTACGCCCAGTGCGCGCAGACCGTCTCCGTGCTGCCGAACACGACCTACACCGTGTCCGCGTGGGTCCGCGGCAACCCGGTCTACCTCGGCATCACCGGCGGCGCGTCGACCTGGTCGGGCAACGCGGGCGCCTACAACCAGCTTTCGCTGTCGTTCACCACGACCGCGAGCCAGACGTCGGCCCAGCTCTACCTGCACGGCTGGTACGGCGCGGGCACCTACTACGCCGACGACGTCGTCCTCGACGGTCCTGGTGGCAGCACGCCGGGCACCCCCGGCGCACCCGGGACGCCGACGGTCGGCGCCGTCACGACCTCCTCGATCGCCCTGAGCTGGGGCGCGAGCGCGGGCACCGTCACCGGCTACCGCGTCTACGAAGGCAGCACGCTCCGTACGACCGTCACCGGAACGAGTGCCACCCTCACGGGGCTGACGGCCTGCTCGACGCACAGCTACACCGTCGCCGCGTACAACACCGCCGGCGAGTCGCCGCGCACCGCCGCGGCCACCGGCAGCACCACCGGCTGCGTCGACACCGGGCTGCCCAAGCACTCCCTGATCGGCTACCTGCACGCGAGCTTCGCGAACGGCTCCGGGTACGTCCGGATGGCGGACGTCCCCGCGGCCTGGGACATCATCGACCTGTCCTTCGGTGAGCCGACGTCGGTGACCTCCGGCGACATCCGCTTCAACCGCTGCTCGATCGCGGAGTGCCCGAACGTCGAGAGCGACGCCGACTTCATCGCCGCGATCCGCGCGAAGCAGGCGCAGGGCAAGAAGGTCCTGATCTCCATCGGCGGCCAGAACGGCCAGGTCCAGCTGACCACGACCGCCGCGCGCGACACCTTCGTCAGCTCCGTCTCGGCGATCATCGACAAGTACGGCCTCAACGGCCTCGACGTCGACTTCGAAGGCCACTCGCTCTCGCTCAACGCCGGCGACACGGACTTCCACAACCCGACGACGCCGTCGATCGTCAACCTGATCTCCGCGCTGAAGTCGCTGAAAGCCAAGTACGGCGCGGGTTTCGTGCTGACGATGGCGCCGGAGACGTTCTTCGTCCAGGTCGGCTACCAGTTCTACGGCGGCTCGGGCGGCGGTGACGCGCGGACCGGCGCGTACCTGCCGGTGATCAACGCGCTGCGCGACTCGCTGACCGTGCTGCACGTCCAGGACTACAACTCCGGCCCGGTGATGGGCCTGGACAACCAGTACCACAACATGGGCGCCGCGGACTTCCCGATCGCGATGGGCGACATGCTCAAGGCCGGCTTCAGCGTGGCGAACACCGGCCAGTTCTTCCCGGGGCTGCGGCCGGACCAGATCGCGGTCGGGCTGCCGGCGGCGGTCAGCGCCGGCAACGGCTACCTCGCGCCGTCCGTTGTCCAGACGGCGGTGACCTGCCTGGCGAAGGGCACCGGCTGTGGTTCGTACACGCTGCGGGGCGGCGCCTCGCCGGCGTTGCGCGGGCTGATGACGTGGTCGATCAACTGGGACAAGTACTACAACTGGGAGTTCCAGAACAGCCACGAGCCGTTCCTGAACGCCCTGCCGTGACGCGTCGCGGTGTGCCCCGCCGCCGGGTGGGGCACACTGCCTGACGTGGTGAGACCGGCCCATGGTGAGTCCGTGCTGTCGCGCATCGTGCGCATCTTCGAGACGTTCGAGCCGGACACCCCGGCGCTGCGCGTGTCCGACGTCGCGCGGCGCGCGGGCCTGCACGTCGCGACGGCGTCGCGGCTGATCGACGAGCTGGTCGGGCACGGCTGGCTGCAGCGTGACCCTGACCGGCAGGTCCGGGTAGGTGTCCGATTGTGGGAGCTGGCGTCGCGCGCGTCGCCGACGCTCGGGCTGCGCGAAGCGGCGCTGCCGTTCATGGAGGACCTGCACGCCGTCGTCGGGCACCACACCCAGCTCGCGGTGCTGGAGGACCGCGAGGTGCTGTTCGTCGAGCGGCTTTCGGCGCCAGGCGCGGTCGTCAACGTGACGCGGGTGGCCGGGCGGCTGCCGCTGCACGCGTCGTCGTCCGGGCTGGTGCTGCTGGCCCACGCCCCCGCCGAGCTGCGGGAAGAGGTGCTGGCCGGGCCGCTTCCGGCGTACCGCCGCACCACGCTCACCGAGCCCGCGCGGCTGCGGCGGTTCCTCGCCGACGTCCGGCGCGACGGCTACGCGTACTGCGCGGGCTTCATCGACGAGGAGACGACCGGCATCGCCGTGCCGCTGCGCGGGCCGGACGGCGACGTCGTCGCGGCGCTGTCGGTGATCGTCCCCACCGGCCGGAACGCCCGGATGCAGATCCCGGCCCTGCGGGCGGCGGCGCGGGGTATTTCGCGGACAATCTCTCATTGAATGAGAATGCCCTGGTGTGACGCGTGCTCTCGGCGTCATCCTCGGGGTTCAGCCGTCGAAAGGACGTTCCGCGTGCGCACCCAGGTCGCCATCGTCGGCGCCGGCCCGGCCGGGCTGCTGCTGTCCCACCTGCTCGGCCTCGAGGGCATCGACTCGGTGCTGCTCGAACGGCAGACCGCGGAGTACGTCCAGGCGCGCATCCGCGCGGGCATCCTCGAAGCGGGCACGGTCGAGCTGCTCCGGAACACCGGCCTCGGCGACCGGCTCGACGCCGAAGGCATGGAGCACCGCGGGATCCACCTCCAGTGGCCGGGCCATCGGCACCACCTGGACTTCGTCGACCTCACCGGCCGGTCGGTGACGGTCTACGGCCAGACCGAGGTGACCAAGGACCTGATGGCGGCGCGGGAAAAGGCCGGGCGGCCGGCCTTCTACTCCGTCTCCGACGTCGAGCTGCACGACGTCACCGGCTCGCCGTCGGTGTCCTTTGTGGATGGTGACGGGCGCGCGCAGCGGATCGACGCCGACGTCGTCGTCGGCTGCGACGGGTTTCACGGGCCCAGCCGCTCTTTCATGCCGCAGCAGAAGGTGTGGGAGCGAACGTACCCGTTCGCGTGGCTGGGAGTGCTGGCCGACGTCGCGCCGTCGACCGACGAGCTGATCTACGCCTGGCACCCGGACGGTTTCGCCATGCACAGCATGCGCTCGCCGCACGTCAGCCGGTTCTACCTGCAGGTGACGCCGGACGAGGACATCGCGCAGTGGAGCGACGACCGGATCTGGACGGCCCTGTCGGAACGGCTAGGCGTCCCGGGCTGGACGTTGCACACGGGACCGATCACGGAGAAGAGCGTGCTGCCGATGCGCAGCTTCGTGACGACGCCGATGCGGCACGGAAACCTTTACCTGGCCGGGGATGCCGCGCACATCGTCCCGCCGACGGGCGCCAAGGGCCTGAACCTCGCGGTGGCCGACGTCGCCCTGCTTTCCACGGCTCTCACGGCTTCCTTCCGGGGCGACGACGGCCTCGTCGACACCTATTCGGAGACGGCGTTGCAACGGGTCTGGCGTTGCACGCACTTCTCGTGGTGGATGACGTCGATGCTGCACCGCCACGGCGACGACTTCGACGCGCAGCTCCAGCTGTCCCAGCTCCAGCGGACGGTGACGTCGGAAGCCGCGGCCACCGAGCTGGCGAACAACTACGCGGGCCTTCCGCTCTGACCCTGTGATCAGAAAGCCGATTCGCGTGATCGAAGGGTCGACACGCGTGATTGGGGAGCCGACACGCGTGATTGAAGGGTCGACACGGCGCACGACCTCGCAACCGGCCGTGTCGACCTCCTGATCACGCGCGTCGGCCCTCTGATCACGCGTGTCGGCCTCTGGATCACGCGTGTCGGCCTTTCGAGCACGTCGTCGGCGGGGGCTTGACGCGCGGCCCCGACTCCCGCACTATGCCGTGAGTAATTCGTATTACTTCGGCAGTGTGGCGAGATGCGGGAAGGCTCATGAGGGAACTGGACACGGAGATTCTGGTCGTCGGCGGCGGGCTCGGCGGGGTCGCTGCCGCGCTGGCGGCGGCCAAGGCCGGGCGGCGCGTGGTGCTCACCGAGGCGACCGACTGGCTCGGCGGGCAGCTGACCGCGCAGGCCGTGCCGCCCGACGAGAACCCGTGGATCGAGCGGTTCGGGTCCACCCGCGCCTACCGTGAGCTGCGCGAAGGCATCCGCGGTTACTACCGGCGCCACTACCCGCTGCGCGCCGAGGCCGCCGCCCTGGCCGAGCTGAACCCCGGCGCCGGGAAGGTGAGCAAGCTCTGCCACGAACCGCGCGTCGCGCTCGCCGTCGTCGAGAGCCTGCTCGCGCCGCACCGCAGCGCCGGGCGGATCCGCGTCCTCCTCGAACACCGGCCGGTCGACGCCGTGACCAGCGGCGATCGCGTCGACGCCGTCACCCTCGAAGGCCGCGACGGGGAGCGCGTCACCGTGAAAGCGCGGTACGTCCTCGACGCCACCGAGGACGGCGACCTCCTGCCGCTCACCGGCACCGAGCACGTCACCGGGGCCGAAGCGCAATCCGAGCACGACGAGCCGCACGCCCCGACGGACGCCGATCCCGCCAACCTGCAGGGGATCACCTACTGCTTCGCCGTTTCGCACCACGAGGGCGAGCACCACGTCATCGACCGCCCCGGGATGTACGGCTTCTGGCGCGACTACCAGCCGGACTTCTGGCCCGGCCCGCTGCTCGGCTTCGTCGCCCCCGACCCCCGGACGCTCGAGCCCGTGAAACGCTCCTTCGTGCCGAACCCGGCCGGCGACCCCCTGGCCGTCAGCGCCGACCAGAGCGCCGACGCGGGGGACAAGGAGCTCTGGGCGTTCCGGCGCATCCTCGCCCGCGGCCTGCACGCCGACGGCGCCTTCGACTCCGACATCACCCTGGTCAACTGGCCCCTCAACGACTACTGGCTCAAGCCCGCGCTGGCCATCCCCGGCCATGCCACCGAGGCGGAAGTAGCAGAGGCGCACCACGAAGCCAAGCAGCTGAGCCTGTCCGTCCTGTACTGGCTGCAGACCGAAGCGCCCCGCGCAGACGGCGGCACCGGCTTCCCCGGCCTCAAGCTGCGTCACGACGTCACCGGTACTGACGACGGCCTCGCGAAGTCCGCTTACGTCCGCGAAGCGCGGCGGATCAAGGCCGTCACCACCGTCACCGAGCACGACGTCTCGGCGGAGATCCTCGGCGTCGACGGCCGGGTGCGGCGCGCGGACGCCGTCGGGGTCGGGAGCTACCGGATCGACCTGCACCCGTCGACCGGCGGGGACAACTACGTCGACGTCGCGAGCGTGCCGTACGAGATCCCGCTCGGCGCGCTGGTGCCCGTCCGGGTGCGCAACCTGCTGCCCGCGGGCAAGAACGCCGGCACCACGCACATCACCAACGGCTGCTTCCGGCTGCACCCGGTCGAGTGGAACATCGGCGAGGTCGCCGGGCTGCTCGCCGCGTTCGCCGTCCGCGAGGGCGTCGAGCCGCGGGCCGTCCAGGCCGACGGCCGGCTCTTCGAGGAGTTCGCGCGCGAGCTGGACGCCGCCGGGGTGGAGCGCCGGTGGCCGGAAGTGCGGGGGTACTGAAGTGCCGCCTGTACTGTGCCGATTGTCCGCGGCAGTCGCGCTGGAGGGAGTCATCGATGACGGCGGGTTCGGGCCGGGTCACGCAGGCCCAGGTGGCACGCCTGGCCGGCGTCTCGCAGGCCGTCGTCTCGATGGTCCTGAACGGTTCCGACAGCCTCCGCATCACGCCGGAGACCCGCGAGCGCGTGCAGCAGGTGCTCCGCGAGACCGGGTACACCGTGGACATCATGGGCCGGCGGCTGCGCGGCAAGTCCAACCAGATCCTCGGCGTGTTCACCTACGAGTCGGTGTTCCCGTCCGGCGTGGCCGACTTCTACCGGCCGTTCCTGCTCGGCATCGAGGAGGAGGCCGAGGCGCAGGGCTTCGACCTGCTGCTGTTCACCAGCGGTGGCCGCCGCGACGGGCGCCGCCGCATCTACGACCAGGGCACGAACCGGCTGCGCATCGCCGACGGCTCGGTCCTGCTGGGCCGGCACAACGACCCGCAGGAGCTCGCGCAGCTCGTCGAGGAGCAGTTCCCGTTCGTGTTCGTCGGCCGCCGCGAGTCGCCGACCGGGCCGATCAGCTACGTCGGCGCCGACTACGTCGCGGCCACCCGTGAGGTGCACGAGTGGCTGTGGCGGCTCGGGCACCGCAAGATCGGCCTGCTGAGCGTCACCGAGGAGAACGAGCCGACGCTCGACCGGCGCACCGGCTACGACGCGGCGGCGCGCAAGCACCGCCGGCCGCCGCTGGTGTTCCTCGCCGACGACCCGGCGCTCGCGCTGCGGCAGGCGCTCGACGAGGGCGTCACCGCGCTGCTCGTCGAGAGCTCGGCGATGGCCGACGGCATCCTGGCGTGCGCGCACGACCTCGGCCTGGCCGTGCCCGACGACCTTTCCCTCGTCGTGCTGGGCGACGCCGACCCGTCGCAGCAGCCGGCGGCGCACGCGGTGCCGAGCACGGCCACGGACTGGTCGATGTTCCGGATCCCGCGGCACGAGATGGGCGCGCACGCGGTGCGCGTCCTGGTCGAGCTGCTCGCGGACCCGAAGCCCCGGCAGCTGCTGCTGCCGTGCACGTTCCACGAGGGTGCCACCGCGGCGGCACCCTCCACAGTGCACATTCAATAACACAGTGCACACTCAAAACTAGGCGTACTGGTTGTTGACAGCCTACGAACGAGACGTTTACCGTCGCTGCTAATTCGAATAACCAGGAGGCATTGTGGCCTACCAGAGAGCCCGGCTGCTCATCGCCGCGGCGTTGTCCGCCGTCGCACTGGCCTCGACCGCCTGCTCGGGCGGCACCGGCGACGACACGAACATCGCACTGCGCATGACGGTCTGGACCACGGACAAGAACCAGCTCGCCCTCTTCGACTCCATCGCCGCCGAGTACCGCAAGGCCCACCCCGAGGTCGCGTCGGTGAAGTTCGACGTCGTCCCGGGCGACACGAGCGCCTACTCGGCCGCGCTGACGACGCAGATGTCCGGCGGCAACCCGCCCGACCTCGCCTGGATCCTCGAGCGCGACGCCCCGGACTTCGTCCAGTCCGGCGCGCTCACCGACCTGAAGCCGACGCTGACCGCGACCGCGGGGTACAACGCCGGCGAGCTGGTCCCCTCCGCCACGAAACTGTGGACCAAGGGCGACAGTCTCTACGCCTACCCGTTCTCGACGTCGCCGTTCGGCATGTTCTACAACAAGAACCTGCTCACCCAGGCCGGGATCACCGAGACCCCGGACCAGCTGCTCGCGAGTGGACGGTGGACCTGGGACGCCGCCAAGCAGATCGCCACCCAGGTCGCCGCGCGCGACACCGGCAAGGCCGGCCTGGTCGTCCGCGAGTTCGAGTACAAGCAGTGGGTGCTGCTCGCCTCGGTCTGGCGCGGCTTCGGCGCCGACGCCTGGGGCCCGGACGGCAAGACCTGCGGGTTCGCGACGCCGGAGATGACGTCCGCGATGACCTTCCTGCACCAGGCGATCTTCACCGACAAGGCGCTGCCCGGCCCGGGCACGACGGCGGACTTCTTCGCCGGCGAATCGGGCCTGACCATCGCGCAGATCAGCCGCGCCGGGCTGCTGAAGGCCAAGCCGTTCGACTGGGGCATCGTCCCGCTGCCCGCCGGGCCGAAGGCGAACGCGCAGGTCATCGGCCAGGCCGGGATCGGCGTGCCGGTGAAGGGCAAGCACGCCAAGGCCGCGGCGGACTTCCTGGCGTTCTTCACCGACCCGGCCAACTCGGCGAAGCTCGGCCAGTACTTCCCGCCGGCGCGCGACAGCCTGATCAACGCGGCCACCCTGGCCAAGGCGAACCCGTTGTTCAGCCAGGAACAGCTGCAGAACGTCGTGGTGAACGGGATCAAGAACGGCGCGGTGCTGCCGTCGCACACCGGCAGCGCGCGGATCGCGTCGCTCGTGCAGTCCGCGTTGGACCCGATGTGGAAGCCGGACGCGAACGTGCCCGCCGCGCTGGCCGGGGTGTGCCAAGCCATCGACCCGGTGCTGAGCCGGTGACTCTCACTTCGAAGAAGCGCGAAGAGCTCGCGGGGTGGATCTTCATCGCCCCGCAGGCTCTCGGCTTCCTCGCCTTCGTCGTGGCGCCGCTGGCCGCGGTCGTCTGGTACAGCTTCCAGGACGTCAACCTGCTGGCCGGGACGTCGTCCTTCGCCGGTGCGGACAACTACGCGAAGCTGTTCGATGACCCGACCGCGCCGAAGGTGGCCCGCGCGACGGCGATCTTCTGCGTCGGCCTGGTCGTGCTGAACCTCGCGCTGGCGCTCTCGCTCGCGTTGCTGCTGAACCTGAAGCTGCGCGGCACCACGGTGTTCCGGACGATCTTCTTCTCGCCGGTGGTCATCACGCTCGTGGCGTGGACGATCGTGTGGAACTTTCTGCTACAGGACAACGGCGGGATCAACTCGCTGCTGCAGACCATCGGGATCGACGGGCCGAACTGGCTGCGTGGCAACGACAGTGCGATGGCCTCGGTGATCGTGGTGCAGGTGCTGAAGAACGTCGGGCTCAACATGGTCCTGTTCCTGGCCGCACTGCAGGGAATCCCGGCGTCCATCATGGAGGCGTCCCAATTGGACGGTGCCGGGCCGTGGCGCCGGTTCCGCTCGGTGATCCTGCCGATGATCAGCCCGACCACGCTGCTCACCGCGATCATCACGGTCGCCGGCGCGCTGCAGGTGTTCGCGCAGATCCAGGTGCTGACCCTCGGCGGGCCCGCGGACAGCACCAACGTTCTGGTCTTCTACTTCTACCAGCAGGCCTTCGCCAACCATGACCTCGGCTACGGCGCCGCGCTCGCCGTCGTGCTGTTCCTGGTGATCCTGGTCCTGACGCTGCTGCAGTGGCGGATGCGGAGGCGGTGGGTGTTCCATGAGTCGTAGGGCGAAGATCACCTGCTACGCGGTGATGGTCGTGCTGGCGGTGCCGTTCGTGTTCCCCACCTGGTGGATGATCACGGCGTCGCTGCTGCCGGCCAACGAAGTGCTCGCGTACCCGCCGAAGCTCTTCCCGAACCAGCCGCAGTGGGAGAACTACAAGACCGCGTTCACCGACTTCCCGTTGGCGCGGCAGTACTTCAACAGCCTGTACATCGCGGTGCTCGTCACACTGGGCACGATGTTCTTCTCCTCGCTGGCCGGCTACGCGTTCGCGCGCATCCGGTTCCGCGGCGAGAAGTTCTTCGGGCTGATCCTCGTCGGGCTGATGGTGCCGAGCGAGGTCACGATCATCCCGCTGTTCCGGCTGGTCGACGACCTCGGGCTGACGAACACGCACTGGCCGCTGATCGTCGTGCCGATCTTCGGCGCGCCCAGCGTGCTCGCGACGTTCGTGATGCGGCAGTTCTTCATCACGATCCCGGGTGAGCTGGAGGAGGCGGGCCGGCTCGACGGCCTGTCGCGCTTCGGGCTCTACCGCCGTGTCGCCATGCCGATCGCGAAGCCCGCGCTGGCGGCCGTCGCGATCTTCACCTTCCTCAACACGTGGAACTTCTTCCTGGAACCGCTGGTCTACCTGACCGACAAGGACATGTACACGCTGCCGGTGGCGCTGACGCAGTACGTCGACGTCTACGGCGGGCACCTCTGGAACGTCCAGCTCGCCGCCGCGACCACGACGGTCGTGCCGGTGCTGCTCGTGTTCGTCATCGCGCAGCGCCAGTTCGTCGAAGGCCTCGCCCAGAGCGGCCTCAAGGGGTAGCTTTCGGCAGCCGGACGGTGAACGTCGACCCGGCGTCCACTTCGGACTCGACGTCGATCGTGCCGTCGTGGGCCTGCACGAGGTGGCGCACGATGGCGAGGCCGAGCCCGCTGCCGCCGGTCTGGCGGCTGCGGGACTTCTCGGCCCGCCAGAACCGGTCGAACACGTGCGGCAGGTCGGCGGCGGCGATGCCGGTGCCGGTGTCCGCGACCGCGAGCACCACGTCGTCCATAGTGGACGAAACGTGGATCGTGACGCGGCCGCCGGGCGGGGTGTGCCGGATCGCGTTGGTCACCAGGTTGCCGGCGACCTGGCGCAGGCGCACCGGGTCGGCCGTCAGCCGGGCTTCGCCGGCGGCCTCGACGCTCAGCGTGACGCCGGCCGCGGCGGCCCGGTCGGCGTGCGCGGCCGCGACCTGGACGGCCAGCTCGGCCGCGTCCACGGCCTCCGGGTACAGCCGCAGGTGCCCGGCGTCGGCCGCGGCCAGGTCCTGCAGGTCCTCGACGATGTGCTGCAGCAGCACGGTTTCCTCGAGCAGCGACGCGGACAGCGCGTGGTCGAACGGCAGGTGCCCGTCCTCGGCGGCCTCCAGCCGGCCGCGGATCACGTTCAGCGGGTTGCGCAGCTCGTGCGCGATGTCGCTGACCATCGCCTTGCGCTGCTCCTCGATGCGCTCGCGGCGCGCGGTGAGGTCGTTGAACGCGGTCGCGAGGTAGCCCACCTCGTCGCGGGACCTCACCGGCGCCGGCCGGTCCTGCTCCGCCGCCTCGGTCAGCGCCCGCAGCGGACGGGACAGCCGCGTCGAGACCAGCACGGTGATCGCCACGGCCAGCGCCAGCACCCCGCCGGTCACCGCGAGGATCCGCGTCAGGTTCTCCCGCGACAGCGTGAACGTCGGCAGCGGCGAGTCACCGGGCCCGAGCGTGAACAGCAGCGCGGGCGGCGCGACGTACGGGGCGAGCTGCGCCCGCCGGGCCGTGTCGACGCAGCTCTGGGCGGGGCCCTGGTCGGGGGCGCCGAGCGCCTCGAAGTCGAGGTTGAGCTTCACCTGTTCCCCGCCTTGGTGGGCGAGGCAGGCGTTCACGGCGTCGTTGAGACTGCCGAGCGCGGCCTGCTCGGTCGGCGTGGCCGCCGCGAGCTCGTAGATCCCGCACTTGGCCGCGAAGTAGCGGACGGTGACGGCGTCGGGGGAGCTGATCTCGGGCCGGCCGCTCGGCGAGTCCCGCACGTCACTGCGCAGGCCCATGTCGTCCAGGCAGGTGACGACCTTCTCGGCCATGGCGGCGACGTCCTCCCGTTCGCGGGGCGGCAGCCGGAACGGCCCCACCGCGCGCGGGTCGATGCCGCTGGTCCCGGCGCCCGGCAGCAGCACCGGGTCGACGTGCAGCGGGTCCACCGACGCGCTCGCCTTCACCGGCAGCGTGACCGGCGCGCCGCCGGAGTCGGCGAGCACCCGCCGGTCGATCGTGGTCACGACGATCCGGCGGCCGGTCTCCCCGGCCAGCGCCCGCAGTTTCGGGGCGGCCTGGTCCCAGGTGTGGTTCGCCGCGGCGAAGCCGAGCAGCTCGGTGTAGATCGTCGCGTCGTCGGAGAGGGCCTGGCCCTGCTCCTGCTGGATCGCCCGGGTGGTGGTCTGCACGGCGAGCCACGCCGTCGCGGCGATCGAGCCGAGCGCGATGAGCAGCGAGACGGCCGAGAGCCGCAGGACCAGGCTGCGGCGCCGCGGAAAACGGCGCCGGCGACCTTCAGTCGCCATTCTCGGCGGCCAGCTTGTAACCGACGCCGAACACCGTCAGCAGGTACTGCGGCTTCGCCGGGTCCGGCTCGAGCTTCTTGCGCAGGTTGAGCACGTGGACGTCGATGATCCGGGTGCTGACGAACCGGTCGTCGCCGCGGGTCAGCTCCAGCAGCTGCCGCCGGGTGAACACCCGGCCCGGCTGCTTGATCAGCGTCTCCAGCAGCAGGAACTCACCCGGCGTCGTCTCCACCGGGCGGCCGGCGACCGAGACCTCGTGCCGCACCGGGTCGAGCCGCAGCCCGCCCGCGCGCAACGTCGTGTCGGGCGGTTCGCGCCGGGCGGCGGTCCGCCGCAGCAGCGTGCGGACCCGGGCCATCAGCTCGCGCGGGCTGTACGGCTTGGTCAGGTAGTCGTCGGCGCCGAGGTCCAGGCCGAGCAGCAGGTCGTCCTCGGTGGCCCGGGCGGTGAGCATCAGCACGGCGACGTCGGACTCGCCGCGCAGGATCCGGCAGACGTCCAGGCCGTCGACCTTGGGCATCATCACGTCGAGGACCAGCAGGTCGGGACGGTCGCGGCGGGCCTCGTCGAGGGCGGCCCGGCCGTCCGGGGCCAGCACGACCGTGTGGCCTTCGCTCTCGAGGTAGAGCCGGAGGACTTCGGCCTGCTTCTCGTCGTCCTCGGCGACCAGTACACGTGCGCACACGGCGTAGACAGTAGGCGTCCTGACACGGTGAGCACCCCATCCTGACCGGATCTTCATACCTCGGGGGAACGGGTCAAGTCTTTGTCAAAGTGTTGACCGCGCCCCCGGTGGCACGCAAAGGTCGGATGTCCAGGCAGTGCAGCCGCGGGAGGGCACCGGTGCGATACAGATTCTTGGCCGCGATCGTCGCGACGGCGGTGATCGGCGTACCGGCTGTCGCTTCGGCGGCGCCGACAACGATGTCATCAGGAACTCCGCTGGTCAGCGACCCGTCGGCGTACGTCGACCCGCTGATCGGGACCGGCAGCGGCGGCAGTTCAGTGGGGGAGATCAACAACTTCCCGGGCCCGGCGACGCCGTTCGGGATGATGCAGTTCTCGCCGGACACCCAAGGCGCGTACGCCGGCTACCAGTACCACAGTGATCAGATCCGAGGTTTCAGCCTCGACCACGCCTCGGTCGGCTGCAACGCGTTCGGTGACGTGCCGATCCTGCCGATCACCGGCGACGTCGGCAGCGCGCCCTGGGACCGCACCGAGCACTTCACCCACGACGACGAGAAGGCCGAGCCGGGCTACTACGCCGTGACGCTCGCCGGCTCGAAGGTCCGGGCCGAGCTGACCGCGACGACGCGCACCGGGCTCGCCGCGTTCACCTTCCCGGCCGGCGCGAACGCGCAGGTGCTCGTCAAGGGCGGCGCCAGCCTCGCCGGGAACTCGAAGGCCGACCTGAAGGTCACCGGCGACCGCGAGGTCAGCGGCTCGGCCACCACCGGCAACTTCTGCGGCAAGCCGAACAAGTACACGGTGTACTACGACATCACCTTCGACCAGCCGTTCACCGCGCACGGCACCTGGGACGGGGCCGGCGTCAAGCCGGACACCGACAGCGTCGACTCGCCGAAGGCGGGCGCGTACCTGACCTTCGGTGCCCAGAGCCTGGTGCACGCCAAGGTGTCGATGTCCTACGTGGGCGTCGACGGCGCGAAGGCCAACGCCGCCGCCGAAGTCCCGGGCTTCGACTTCGCCGCCGTCCGCAAGTCCACCAGGGACAAGTGGACTCAGTCGCTGGGCAAGATCCGGGTGGCGGGTCGCGATGCGGCTCAGCTCAAGACGTTCTACACCTTCCTGTACCACTCGCTGATGCACCCGAACACGTTCGACGACGCCGACGGGCGCTACATCGGCTTCGACGACCAGATCCGGACGTTGCCCAAGGGGCGGCACCAGTACGCGAACTTCTCCGACTGGGACACCTACCGCTCGCTCGCGCCGCTGCAGGCGATGCTGTTCCCGAGGGAAGCCAGCGACATGGCGCAGTCGCTGACGAACGACGCCGTGCAGGGCGGCTGGTGGCCGCGCTGGCCGATGGCGAACGACTACACCGGCCAGATGACCGGCGACAGCTCGGTCGCGCTGATCTCCAACCTCTACGCGTTCGGCGCGCGGGACTTCGACGTCAAGACGGCGCTGAAGTACCTGGTCAAGGGCGCGACGTCGGTCGACAACACGCCTGGCGCGTACCAGGAACGCAAGGGCATCGCGGACTACGTCGCCCGCGGGTACCTGCCGAACAACGACGCCTCCCGCGGTGACCACGCCCGCGTCGGCGCGTCGATCACCCTGGAGTGGGCGATCGACGACTTCGCGATCGCGCAGCTCGCTCAGGGCATCGGCGACCGCGACGTCGCGCGCGAGTTCACCCGGCGCGGCCAGAACTGGCAGAACATCTTCAACCCGCTCACCGGCTACCTGCAGCCGCGCGGGCAGGACGGCCGCTTCCCGGACGGCCCGGCCTACGTCCCGCCGCCGCCCGGCAAGTTCGGCCAGGACGGCTTCGACGAGGGCAACGCCGCGCAGTACACCTGGCTGGTCCCGCAGGACCCGGCCGGCCTGGTGACGGCGATGGGCGGGCCGGCCGCTGTTTCACAGCGGCTGGACACGTTCTTCCAGAAGCTGAACGTCGGCCCGAACGAGCCGAACATGTGGGCCGGCAACGAGCCCGACTTCGGCGTGCCGTGGCTGTACAACCACGTCGGGCAGCCGTGGAAGACGCAGCAGGTGGTCCGCGAGATCGCCACGACGCTGTTCAGCGCGACACCGGACGGCGAGCCGGGCAACGACGACCTCGGCGCGCAGTCGTCGTGGTACGTCTGGGCCGCGCTCGGCATCTACCCGGCCACGCCGGGCACGCCGGACCTGGTCGTGCACAGCCCGCTGTTCGAGCGCGCGGTGCTGTCCCTCCCGAATGGACGGACAATCGACATCCGCGCACCGAAGGCGTCTTCGGGCACCCCGTACGTCCACGACCTGTCGTTGAACGGCCGTGACTGGGACCGCACGTACCTGCCTGTGAACACGGTCCGCGACGGCGCCCGGCTGGACTTCTCCCTGCAGTCCACTCCGGACAAGCGGTGGGCGGTGAACTCGGCGCCACCGTCCTACCAGGACAACGAAAAGCCGTTCCTGGCGTCGGCGACCAACCAGGTCGTCGTCGAACCGGGCACCACGGGCGAGGCCACGGTCAGCGCGCAACGGCTCGGCGGGCACGACCGCACGCTGGACGTGACGACGAAGGCCCCGGCCGGGCTGAAGGTCACCGGGCCGCGGCAGCTCCGGCTCGACGACCGGACCGGCAGCGGCACGGCGAAGCTGACGGTTTCGGTGGCCGCCGGGACACCTGAGGGCTACTACCAGGTCCCGGTGACCGTCCGGGGCGGCTCGACGTCGGTGCCCGGCTCGGTGATCGTGCTGGTCGCGCCGAAGGGCGGGCTCGCGGCGGCGTATGCGAACGTCGGCATCTCGGACGACGGCGACGTCGGCTCGGCGGACATCGACGGCGCCGGGAACAGCCTGTCCCGGCAGGCACTGGCCGCGGCAGGCCTGGTCGGCGGGAAGCCCGCCCAGGCGGTCGGGACGACGTTCACCTGGCCCGCCGCACCTTCGGGCCGGCCGGACAACGTCGTCCCGGCGGGACAGACGATCCAGCTGTCCGGGACGCGGCTGTCGTTCATCGGCACGGCGTCGAACGGCGACCACCAGGCCAAGGCCACGGTCACCTTCACCGACGGCACCACCAGCCAGGCCGATCTGTCCTTTGGCGACTGGGTGTTCCCGGGCGGCGGCACCGATCCGGTGTTCGGCAACACGCTCGTCGCGCGCGCCGACCACCGCAACCAGCCGGGCGGCCCGGGCGGCGGCGCGTCGGTCTACGCGACGGCGCCGTTCGACGCCCCGGCGGGCAAGCAGATCGCCTCGGTCACGCTGCCGGCCGACCCGAACCTGCACGTCTTCGCCATCGGCCTCGGCTAGGGACGTCGTGAGTGTTTAGGGCGGTTAGAACCGCCCTAAACACTCACGACCCCCAGCGCCCCCGGACGGCGGCTGCGTCCCGGGCCGAGGCCCGCGGCGCCCCGGGCGGC
>NZ_JAEBDZ010000053.1:0-35448 GCF_046548675.1 Amycolatopsis sp. cmx-8-4 | reverse complement strand
GACGTCCGCGAGTGGATCAAGGACTGGAACGAGGACCCCAAGCCGTTCGTGTGGAAGAAGACTGCCGAAGAGATCCTCGACTCGCTCGCCCGATATATCTCACGAATTTCCGGCGCAGGACACTAGTCCCGCTTGAGCAGCAGGAAGTCGTGGACGTTCAGCAGGCCGAGGAACTGCCGGACGGGCGTCGGCATGGCCTGGCGCGACTCATCATGCACGAGCCGGGCGCCGTGCACGTGGTGGTTTTTCCGCCGGGTGACGACCGTGCAGCCGCCCTCGGCCAGCACGTTCTTCACCCAGTCGGCGTCCGGCCCGTAGGTCAGCGCGACGACGTAGCCCTCCGCCGTGCCGAAGACGTTCACCGGCGTCCGGTACTCCCGGCCCGACTTCCGTCCCTTGTGGACGATCATGCCGAATCCGGGTGCCCAGTTGACGACGTACTTGTTGACGCGGTTGGTCGCGACGCGGTTGAACCGGGCGAGACCCTTGGGAAGCACCATGGCGGTCATAATATCAACGTGCGATGAATTAAGCGACCGGGTGACCCCGGCTCCCGGTCCACCGTCGCCCGGTGGTGGGATACGGGGCATGTCGACCGAATGGCCGCTGCGCCAGGACCCGGAAGCTCCGGTCATCATCGCCCTGGCGCTGGTGACCGACGCCGACGCGCTGGGCTTCGTCGTCCTGGACGACGAAGACGACTGGTTCATCAGCGACGGCACCGAACTGTCGGAAGACGTGCTGGTCAACCGCGAGAACTTCGGCAAGCTGTCGGTCCGCGAGGCCCTCGAGCTGCTCCCGCAGCTGGCCGCGCTGGCGGAGATGCCGACGGGCATGGCCGCCGACTGGGACCCCGACCACCGCGCGTGGCTGCTCTCGTCGGTGACCGGCTCCGACGACGAGGACGAGGACATCCGCCTGCTCGCCCAGCGCCGCGCGGCCTGGGAGTTCGAAGGCTCGCCGGACGACGAAGTCCAGATCAGCAGCGGCCTCACCGAGCTCCCGACCGGCTCGGAGCGCCCGGTCCGCGCGGTCCGCCAGGTCGTCCGCGAGCAGGACGGCACGTGGCTGTTCGTCGGCTTCGAGGTCCCGGAAGCGGAAGACTTCGAGGTCGAGGGCCTGGAGCTGGAGCACGTCGCGAAGCTGTACCCGGACGTCCGCACGGTGCTGAAGGCCGCACCGGGCCAGGTCTACGACCGCGCGACGCCGGACGCCGAGTGGGAGCTCGTCGAAGGCTGAGTGAAAGTCCGGCGCGGTTGTCCTGGAGACGTCCGCGCCGTTCGTCCTTACAGTGAGAGCCGGCGATCGGCGCCGGCCGACCTCTGTGAGGAGCTGTCATGCCCAAGTACGCCGCCATCATCTACGCCTCCGACGTCGACCCGACCCAGCCCGAGGCCGCCGGGATGATGCGGGACTACGACGAGTTCGGCGCGGCCGCGCAGGCCGTGATCCGCGGCGGCGCGGCCCTGTACCCGACCGCGACCGCGACGACCGTCCACGTCACCGGCGGCAAGGGCGGCGACATCGTCACCACCGACGGCCCGTACGCCGAGACGAAGGAAGCCCTCACCGGCTTCTACCTCATCGAGTGCGCCGACCTCGACGAAGCCGTCAAGGTCGCGGCGCAGATCCCGGGCGCCTGGGACGGCGCCATCGAAGTCCGGCCGGTCGTCGAATTCGGCAAGTGACCTTCGCCGGTGACGCGGTCGCGCGGCTGGTCCGGGACGAGGGCACCCGGGTACTGGCCACGCTGGTCCGCGTCACCGGCAGCGTCGACCGCGCCGAAGACGCCGTCCAGGACGCGGTGGTCGGCGCCCTCGAGACGTGGCCACGCGACGGCGTCCCCGCCAACCCCCGCGGCTGGCTGCTGGTCGCGGCCCGCAGGCGCGCGGTCGACGTCGTCCGCCGCGAAGCGAAGCGCCTCGGGAAGGAGGCGGACGCGATGCCCGCCGTCGACCCGTCCCCCGACCCGCTCTCGGTCCGCGACGACCTGCTGAGACTGGTCTTCACGTGCTGCCACCCGGCGTTGTCCCTGGATTCGCAGGTCGCCCTGGCCCTCCGGACACTGGGCGGTCTGTCGACGGCGGAGGTGGCCCGAGCCCTGCTGCTCCCCGAAGCGACGCTGGCGAAGCGCCTGACGCGCGCGAAGCAGAAGATCGCGCAGGCCCGGATCCCCTACCGCGTGCCGTCTTCCGAAGAACTGCCCGCACGCCTGACCGGCGTGGCATCGACGGTGTACCTGATCTTCAACGAGGGTTACACGGGCCAACTTTCGTTGACCGCCGAGGGCGTGCGCCTGGCGCGGTTGCTGGCTTCGCTGATGCCTGACGAGCCGACGGCGTTGGGGTTGCTGGCGTTGGTCCTGCTGCAGGATGCCCGACGCGCGGCCCGGTTCTCCGCGGGGATGCCGGTGCTGCTCGCCGAGCAGGACCGGTCGGTGTGGGACTTCGAGCTGATCAAGGAGGGCGTGGCGCTGGTGGGCGCCGGCCTGCGCCGCACGCCGTCGGTCCCGAACGTCTACGTGGTCCAAGCGGCGATCGCGGCTTGCCACGACCTGGCACCGTCGTATTCGGAGACGAACTGGGATGCGGTGATCTCCTGGTACGACGTGCTGTTGTCGGTCCATGACACACCGGTGGTCCGGCTCAACCGCGCTGCAGCGGTGGCGGAAAGGGACGGCCCCGCGGCGGGATTGGCGTTGGTGGACGCTTTGGCGGAGCTGGGCGATTACCCGTGGTGGCACGCTTCGCGGGCGGAGTTGTTGCACCGCTTGGGTTCTCCGTCGGCGTCCGACGCTTTGGAACGGGCGGTGGAAACCGGGTTGCCGGACGCCCACGCGGCTCATTTGCGAGCCCGAATAGTTCAGGTGCAGTGAAGCGGTCAACTTCTTGGTGAGGCTGGACCGATGAATTGCCGAATCGTGTCCAGCAGTGCCGAGTGAGCAACCATGAGATTCTCGACTACCGCTTGTAGTCGAGCGGTCTCGATGCGTAACATTTCCAGTTCTTCGTCGTCTGCTCTTGTCATGTCGTTCCGCTGAGGCGGTTCTGAAGATCGTTCCACTGCGTTCAGGGCAGTCAGAATTTGTGCCCGTTCAGCCAAGACGGCCTCCGAGGGAAAGATCAACAAGCCTTGCTCGCCCTGCCTACCGCGGAGCCTTCCACGTTTGCGTCTTACCGTGCTCTCGCTCCAGCCCAGCATGCGTGCCGCTTGATGCACCGTGTAGCCGTCCTGGCTGGTCAAAAGCACTCCTCACTGGGTTTCATTGCGTCGGCTTCGCGGGTAGGGGCAACATTGCCGACCCCCGCGAAAGTTGCCGTGGGCCACCCGGCGTGTCAACTGACGTTCAAACGAAGCTCATGTCACCATGGCTGGGAGATTCGTGAGGCAGATGGTCGTCAGATGGCACTCACGGTTGGCCAAGTGAGCGCAGGAGGATATTTTGTCGAGTGTCCAACCCGAGGGAGGTTCTGGCGTGACCAGCGATCGCCGACAGCGTGGAACCGTCGTCATCTGCGGATCAATGAAGTCGCTCGATCTCATGTCAAGAATTGCTTCAGTTATAGAAAAAGCTGGCGTTCAGGTTGTTACGCCGTCTCCGGACGAGTTTCATGGGGACGTAAGCGTGGAAGCAAAAAATAACCGGAAAAGAGAAGCTTCGCGGAAGCATATGAACTTGATCAAAAGTGACGACACGGCAGCGGTTTTGGTCGTAAACACTCATCGGCCGAATGCGGAAAATTATATCGGGCCGAATTCTTTTGCTGAGATCGGCGTCGCGTTTGCGGATGACCGAAAGGTTTTCCTCTTGCATGGAATGCCAGATGCTTACCTCGAGGAACTGAGTGCTTGGGGAGTGTATTGCCTCAACGGGGACGTCCAACCACTGTTGTCGGAAATATCTGCGCCACGAGAGATCGACTTTGACACTTGGCGGATGGTTCTTCAACCTGAATTGGTTTAGGGCGTTTTTTGTAGCGCTTTAACCAATGCTCTTGAGATGGATGTGTCCGCTCTCAGGTTAACCAACTCGATCGGTGAGGCCGTGAGCAACTCGTCGGCGACTCCGAGTTCGGTTAGCGCGCGAATGGTTGCGTTGAAGGGTAGATCAACGCCCGCCGAGGGCACGTGTGGACTGTGCAAGTAGCTGAGGTCTTTGACGACACCAACCTTAAGCTCGGTGACATAGCTGTTGGTGTAGTGCTGGTTGATGTATGAACCAGCGCGCCTGGCAATGATCTCCTGGACGCCTGAAATGTCCGAGGTTGCGAACAGGGCGTGAACGGCATACTCGGGTGTGAAGGCGCGCCCCGCTAGGGTTGCTGGCACCTCAGCCCAGCGAATCTCGAGGTCTGGCACGTGACTATGCGTTATCCCCTCGGTGAAGCGCCCGAGATTAGAGAGGCCGTGCCACCAAGCTGTCCGTATATCCGTGGTTGCTGATCTTTGGCGGGTGCGAAAGGGTGGCGTCTCGTCCTGGTGGTCGAGTGCGGCTCGGTATCTGAAGTAGCGTTGCCCGCCTTCTTCGTATTGAAGCATTTTCAATGTTGCGAAATCGACCAAGTTCGCCTCACTGCCGACCAGGATGACTTGGCCGAACTCAAACAGGGGTCGATATCTGTTAATGATTTGTGCGCAAAGATCGGACTCCAGGTAGCTGGCAGCCGGCAGGTACACGGTCTGTGCGGCCAAGACGGCGAGTTGAGTTGCTCGCCTTGCTTCGTTGCCGACTTGCTCCATGTTGCGGCCGGCTGATACCTCCTGGAGAAAGTGCGGGTCGAAGAAGTGTAAAAATAGTCCAGATAGTGGAGCTATTAGTCGAGAATCGTTAGTGGAGCTGGCTGGTGTTTGAGACACGCCTTCGCGAAACTCATCGGCAACTATATGGGCTGAACGCTGGAAAAGTGGGTTCGCGCCGAGGTTTACTTCTTGCTCCTCCTGCTGTCTGGTCATGATTCGCAGGAGTGCGGTTATTCCTTCTGTTGACAATATGTTAACGGTGTACGAAGTGGCTGTTCCCGGATTGAGCCAGGCTGGAAGGTCGTCGACCGAATGATCCGGCAAGATCACGGGCAAGAATTTTTTCAAGGCTGACTGACGGTCGCGGTACATCTCTTCGCGGATGAGCAAGGACTCCCAGTGAACGCTGCGGCCTTGGGTTGGCTCGGTGTTGCCCTCGGATTGGCTCTTGTACTCCGGCGAGGCGATGATCAGGGTGAAGTCCGCTTCTTGAATCTGTTGCTGGTGCCAAGCTGCCCAGTCTTGCCTTTGTTGTGCGGCGTGAAGGTCCAGCTCTGCGTCGATGCCGTTGTTTCGAAGGAGGTGCCAGAGGATTCGGACTGCTTCATTGTGGACTGCGTTGTCGTGTGCATATGAAATGAAGACGCGAGGCGATCTGTTCTCGCTGTTGTCCGAAATGTGGCGACGACTTCGATTCTCTGGTCCCTCATCGGCCATTGCACCACCTCGTCCCTGCTGGGATGATACCTTGCCCGACGGGCCAGCGCGATCATCGACGTGACATGGATCGGGCTGGATCAGATGCTCAGATATTCGCCGGAAAGCAGACGGTATTCCCACTCGTCATGAGTACTTTTTCCGCTTAGGTACGGCGACTGAATTTCTTTTCGTTCGACCAGGTCAACGAGCTGTGACGGAGTAACGATGTGGCCTGGCTTTATGCGCAGGGGTAGATCTGCTGGTGCCTCGCTGAAGTAGATGGGTTTTCCTGCCTGAATTATTCGCCCGATCTCGTAGCATGTTGTTCGGCCGACATAGCCGGAAGGCGTGACGGCGTAGACGAAATCTGCTCGGAGAATTCGATGCAGGGCGAGTGTCTGAATTTCAGCATCTGTTAGGTCTTTCTCGTCGGTCTGGAATCGCACGAACGGGATTCCCTGCTCGATGATCGGAGCCCCGAGTGGGCTGGTGACGGCTATTCTACCGTCGATGATCGTTTGGCGAGCATTAAGAATATCTTTGTAGAACTGACGAAAACTGCCGATTATGGCGGCGGTGGGTGTGGTGTCGGAAGGCGGCATCGATTCCCTCCTGTCGTAGGCGGCCTTCCATCATAGCTCCGGGCGGCGTCAAGATCAGGGAGGGTGAGCACGCAACAAGATGCCCTGACCGACTGTTGTCGGTCAGGGCATCTTCCGCTGGAGCGGATGACGGGAATCGAACCCGCGTATTCAGCTTGGGAAGCTGATGTTCTACCATTGAACTACATCCGCAGTGCGTGGCAAGCATACACGGCGTGGTGATCCTCCTGTCCAGACCCTCCCCTCCTTGACGTCGGCGCGTCAAGTGACAACACTTGTTGTCGACGTCGGAGGTGTGCCGGATGGATGATCCCGAGCTGTTCCGGGAGGGCGGGTTCCGGCTCGCGTCGCGGCTGTTCATCGACGGTGACATCCGGGGTGACGAGCGGCAGGTCGCCCGGCTTCGGGAGTTCGCCCAGGTCGAGGACCGGCTGGCCGATGACGTTGTCGCCTGGATGGCACAGCAGCCGAGAGGCCAGGGGCACCGGCTCTTCGAGGAAGCTCTCAAGGGCGACGCCGGGACCGAGGGGCCGCTGAAGGCCTTCTTCGCCGCCGTCGAAGCGAAGCCCTACTGGGTTGATGACGAGCGGCTCGAACGGGGCGCGAAGGCCATCACGCGGGCCGGGTTGCTCGGGCTCTTTCCGCTTGGCGACATGTCGCTCATGGGTGGCTACCTCGCCTCGCGCGCGACGAAGTCGCTGGTCGGCACCGGGGAGATCGAGTACAAGGCCACCCGGCGGCTCGTCGAGACCGCGGCCTGGTGGATCGACGTCACCACGCCCGGCGCCCTGAAGCACGGGGCCAAGGGGTACGCCTCCGCTCTCCGCATCCGGGTCGTGCACGCCCACGTGCGCGCCGCCATGCATCGGCGGGACGACTGGGACTACGCCGCCTGGGACAAGCCCGTCAACCAGGTGCAGACCGCCGGTACCCTGTTGCTCTTCTCGCTCGTCTACGTCTTCGGGACGCAGCTGCTCGGCCTCCGCTACTCCGCCCGCGAGCGCGGCGACATCCTGCACCTCTGGCGCTACATCGGCTGGCTGATGGGCGTCGACGACGAGCTGCTGCCCAGTGACGAAGAGGACGCGTGGCGGCTGCTCTGGCTGCTCGCCGCCACCGAGTTCATCCCCGACGACGACTCCAAGCGGCTCGCGAAGGCGCTGGTCGAGGCCAACGCCGCCGTCGGGGAAGGGCGCGGGGCCGTCGGGAAGGTGCTGTCGCACGTCTCCGTCGCCGTGCACTCCTCGATCAGCCGGCTCGTGCTCGGGAAGACCAACGCCGACTTCCTCGAGCTGCCGAACGACCCGGTCGCGCAGGCCGTGATCGTCACCGCGGCGGGCGTCAACTTCGCCGCCGAGACGGTGCGGCGGTTCATTCCCGGGGCCACCGCCCTGCAGGAACGGATCGGCGAGGCCGGGCGCCGCGGGTACGTGAGGCGGCTGGAGAAGATCTTCGGACCTGACACGACCTACGCGCAGCACATGCGTGCGGCCTAACCCAACCGGATAGGCTTCCGGGCGTGCTGCTCAGTGACCGTGACCTTTGCAAAGAGCTCGACGCCGGCCGGCTCGGCATCGACCCCTTCGATCCCGGCATGGTCCAGCCGTCCAGCGTCGACGTCCGGCTCGACCGGTTCTTCCGCGTCTTCAACAACAGCAAGTACACCCACATCGATCCCCAGCTGCAGCAGGACGAGCTGACTTCGCTCGTCGAGAAGGAGGGCGACGAGCCCTTCGTGCTGCACCCGGGCGAGTTCGTGCTCGGCTCGACGTTCGAGCTCGTCACCCTGGCCGACGACCTGGCCGGCCGCCTCGAAGGCAAGTCGTCGCTCGGGCGGCTCGGGCTGCTCACGCACTCGACGGCGGGCTTCATCGATCCCGGCTTCTCCGGGCACATCACGCTGGAGCTGTCGAACGTCGCGAACCTGCCGATCACGCTCTGGCCGGGCATGAAGATCGGCCAGCTGTGCATCTTCCGGCTTTCCAGCTCGGCCGAGCACCCGTACGGCTCCAGCGAGGCCGGCTCCCGCTACCAGGGCCAGCGCGGGCCGACGCCGAGCCGGGCGTACAAGAACTTCCACCGCGTCGACACCTGGCGCTAAGCCGCGACCTTCTCGTTCCAGTCGATGTGGTGGTTCCACATGAACGCGTTCGGGTCCTCGCCCTGCGGCTTCGCGAACGCGCGCTTGATGAAGAAGTCGCGGATCACGCGGCCGACCGGGCCGATCACCTTGTCGTCGCCGTTGCGCTTGCCGCGGGCGACCACCGCTTCGACGCGCTCGCGCCGCAGCCCCTCGTAGGTGGTCAGCGCCTGTGCGATGTCCGGCACGTCGCGCAGGCACTTCCCCAGCGTGACGGCGTCTTCGATGGCCATCGACGCGCCCTGGCCCGCCGCCGGTGACGTCGCGTGGGCCGCGTCGCCGATGATCACCATGCGGCCGCGGTGCCAGACCGGGACCGTCGGGAAGTCGAACGTCGGCCAGGCCGGGTAGACGTCGCGGGTCGCGCGGATGATCTCGGCGGCCGGCGTCCGGTCGCGGGACACCAGGTCCAGCAGCTCGGCGCGGAGTTTCTCGCCGGCGAGCGCGGCCAGTTCCGAGCCGGTCGGCTCGGTCTTGCGGGCCGGGTTCGCGAACCACCAGACGCGCCCGTCCGGGCTGACGACGTGGCAGAAGAACAGGCGCCGGCCGAAGACCATGTTCAGCACGCCCGGCTCGTCCGGCAGCGTCAGACCCTCGGCGAACCCGCCTGTGTTGAGCAGCGGCACGTACCGCGGTGACGGCGCGTCCGGGTCGATGATCGTCCGGACGCGGGAGCGCAGGCCGTCGGCGCCGATCAGCAGGTCGCCCTCGGCGTGCGAGCCGTCCGAGAATTCGGCCCTGACCTGCGCAGACGTCTGGTTCGCGCCGATCAGGCGGTTGCCGTACTCGGCGTGGATCCCGCGCCTCGCGGCCTCGTCGCGCAGGGCGACGTACAGGTCCGAGCGCAGCACCGTCTGGCTCACGGTGCCGTCCGGCAGGGTGCCGCCGAGCGGGAACTCGGCCAGCCGCGTGCCGTCGCCCAGGCCGATCGACATCCGCGGCGAGTCGAAGCCCGTGCTCTTGACGACGTCCTTCAGGCCGAGCGGCAGCAGCGCGTCCAGGCCGTTGACCGCCAGCGTCAGGAACGCCCCGACACCCTCGGCGCCGCGGTCGTAGGCCTCGAACAGCAGCGGCTCGTGGCCGGCTTCGTGCAGTGCGATGGCGGTGATCGTCCCCGCGATCCCGCCTCCGATGATCAGCGCCCGTGTCATGTACTTCGTCCCCTCGAAACTCTTAGAAACTAATTCGTTCTGTCGAACTAAAGAGTGGGCTACGCTGGTCGTCGTGTCAAGCGAGCGAGCGAAGCTGGTCGAAGAGGTCCTGCTCGGGGCGCGGGAACTCTCGACGGAGACGGTCATGTTCCACACCGCGATCGCCGAGACGCGCGGGCTGTCGCCGGTCGAGAGCAAGGTGCTGGACTACCTCGCCCGGCTCGGCCCGCAGATGCCGAAGGAGCTGGCGCGGCTGTCCGGGCTCGCGCCCGCGTCGGTGACGGCGCTGATCGACCGGCTCGAGCGCAAGGGGTTAGTCGCCCGCGAGTCGCACCCGGACGACCGGCGCAAGGTCCTCATCGCGCTCGACCCGGGCGCGATCGAGCGCAGCGTGCACCTCTGGGACCACCTGGTCGCCAAGGTCCTCGAGCTCTGCGAGCGCTATTCCGACGACGAGCTCCGCACGGTGATCGGGTTCGTCGCGGCCGCCGCGGCCATCACCCACGAGTCGACGACACGGCTCACGCATTCCCCGGGCGGGTGATCACCGGGGTCAAAAAGGGCGGGAAAGACAGGAGCGTGTCAGGCTCCGAAAGTCGCCTCGGCCCCCGGGAGTACCCGTATGTCGCTGTCCAGGAAGTCACTCCACCTCCTAGTGGTCCTGGCGCTGGTCCTGATGGCCTCGGCAATCGCTCCACTGGCGGAAGCGGCGGTCGTCAAGCCGTTCCAGCTGAACTACGACGAAGTCGTCTACGGCGATTTCCTCTACGCGGGCAACGGCGTGGTGCGGTGCCCGGTGAACGCGGACAACGCGCCGACGACCGGCAGCGGCAACACGCCCGCGACCTGCGCGAACACCGCCGATCGGCGGGACACGCTCGTCAACGACAACTTCTTCATGCAATGGGCCGACGTCGACGCCGACCGCGGCACGTTCGATTCCGCCAAGGCGATGGTCACCATTCCGCCGGGCGCGAAAATCCTCTTCGCGCGGCTCAACTGGGCGGGTAACACCGGCGCTTACACGACGTCGCCAGGTGTTTTGTCGCCGACGAAGATGTGCCAGTCGCGCAACAACAACACCGCCGCGATCGTGCCGCCCGGAACACCCGCGAAACAGGACGTCCGGCTCACCGTCGGCGCCGGGAAATCCGTCGACGTCCCGCCCGCGGTCTACACCGAGGACCCGCTCGACACCTTCAGCGGCGGCCAGTACTACTCGGCCTACGCCGACGTCACCAAGCAGTTCGCCGACGCGCCGACCGGGTCCGCGCTGGACCTGACCGTCGGCAACGTCTGGGCGCCGAAGGGCTTCAACTGCATGGGCGGCTGGTCGGTCGCCCTGGTCTACGCCTACCCGGAACGCAACGCCGACTACGCGCCGAACAAGCGCGAGGTGTTCATCTACGACGGGCACGTCCGGCAGAACAACACCGACAAGCCCACGACCACGACGATCACCGGGTTCCGCGCCGCCGCCGCGGACGCGCACGTCGGCGTCACCGCCTACGAGGGCGACTGGGGCATCTCGGGCGACCAGTTCCTGATCAACGACAAACCGGCCGCCGAGCCGTCGGCCGGCGGGACGTCGAACTTCTTCATCTCGAACGCCGACGGCGCCAGTGACCCCGCGGTGAAGAACAACTTCAGCGTGGACGCCAAGTCGTTCAACGTCGACACCATCCCGGCCGGCGCGACCAGCGCCAAGCTCGGATTCGCCACCACTGGTGACTCCTACCTGGCGCAGAACCTCGCCTTTTCGACGCCGGTGCCCGAGCTCCAGATCAGCAAGCGCGCGGAACCGGCCCAGGTGCACCCGGGCGAACCGGTCACGTTCACCATCGTCGTGACCAACCCGAGCGGCGCCCCGGCGTCCGGGGTGAAGGTCGCCGACGACGCGTTCCCGGCGTGCAGCAAGGACATCGGCTCGCTCAAGGGCGGGCAGACGGTCAGCTACACCTGCACCGCGACCGCACCGGACAAGGCCTTCACGAACACCGCGAAGGCCACCGGCACCAGCGCGCTCGGCGATCCGCTGGACGGCACGGCGACCACCTCGGTGAGCGTCATCCACCCGGCCATCGGCATCACGAAGATCGCCGACAAGCCCGCCTACCGCGCCGGCGACACCGTGACCTTCACGCTCAAGGTCACCAACACCGGCGATGCCAACCTCACCGCGCTGCAGGTCACCGACCCGAAGACACCGTCGTGCGCGCAACGGCTCGCGGGCGTGCTGAAGCCCGGCGAGACCCGCACCCTCACCTGCACGACGAAGGCACCGGTCGCCGACGGCGTCAACACCGCCACCGCCAGTGGCGTCGACGGGCTCGGCAAGCAGGTCACGGCCACCGCCGACGCGCCGGCGCCGACGATCGCCCCGGCCATCGACGTCACCAAGACGGCCGGCCCGACGGTGATCCACGCCGGTGAGGCCGTCACGTGGACGATCACCGTGAAGAACACCGGCGACAGCCCGCTCGCTCCGGTGAAGCTCACCGACGACACGACGACGTCGTGCTCGCGCACCATCGACAGCCTCGACGCGGGCGCGTCGCAGACCTACACCTGCACCGCGAACCCGTCGAAGACCACGACGAACACGGTCACCGCCACCGGCACCGACCGCTCCGGCCAGCCGGTGACCGACACCGCGTCGGCCACCGTCACGGTGATCAGCCCGGCGCTGACCATCACGAAGGACGCCTCACCGGCGACCGTCCGCACCGGCGACCAGATCACCTTCACGATCACCGTCACGAACTCCGGTGACGTGCCGCTGACCGACGTCGCCGTCACCGACGACCGGACCCCGGCGTGCGCCAAGACGTTCGGCACGCTGGCGCCGCAGGCGAAGCAGACCTACACCTGCACCACCCCGGCACCGGCCGACGACTTCACGAACACCGCGACCGCCACCGGCAAGGACCAGCTCGGCCGCGAGGTGAAGGTCACCGACGACGCCGTCGTCGACGTGATCCACCCGGCGATCGCGATCGTCAAGGACGCCGCGCCCGCGCAGGTCCGCGAGGGCGACACCGTGACCTGGACGGTCACCGTGACCAACACCGGCGACGTGCCGCTCACCGACGTCGCCGTGGCCGACGACCGGGTCGCCCCGTGCGCGAAGCCGCTCGGAACCCTGGCGCCGCAGGCGAAGCAGACCTACACCTGCACCACCGTCGCGGGCACGACCGGCTTCACGAACACCGCGAAGGCCACCGGCACCGACCCGGCGAAGCGGCCCGTGGACGCGTCCGACGACGCCTCGTTCACCGTGCAGCACCCGGCCGTCACGATCACCAAGGACGTCACCGGCGGGCCCTTCCGCCAGGGCGACACCGTGCCGTTCCGGATCACCGTCCGCAACACCGGTGACGTGCCGCTGACCGGCGTCCAGGTCACGGACGCGCTCGTCGCCGGCTGTGCGCAAGCCTTCGACGGCACGCTCGAACCCGGTGGCACGTGGGGCTTCGGCTGCACCGGCACCGCGCCGGCCGACGACTTCACGAACACCGCGCAGGTCACCGGCACACCTCCGGTCGGCCCCGCCGTGACCGCGTCCGACGACGCCGCCGTCGACGTGATCCATCCCGGCATCGCGATCACCAAGGACGCCGACCCGAAGGTGGTCCGCGCGGGCGACACCGTGACGTTCACGCTCACCGTGACGAACACCGGCGACAGCCCGCTGCGGGACGTCTTCGTGGCCGACCAGCTCGCCCCGGAGTGCGCTCAGCGTCTCGGCACGCTGGCGCCCCAGGCGAAGCAGACCTACACCTGCACGCTCGTGGCCGGCGAAGCGGACTTCACCAATACCGCCACCGCCAACGGAACCGACGGCACGAACCGCCCGGTGACGTCGACCGCCGAGGCCACGGTGGACGTGATCCACCCGGCGATCAGCATCACCAAGGACGCCGCGCCCGCCCAGGTCCGTGAGGGCGACACAGTGACGTTCACGATCGTCGTGAAGAACACGGGCGACGTGCCGCTGACCGAAGTGTCCGTTGTGGACAGCCGGACGCCGTCGTGCGCTCAGACCATCGGCTCCCTCCCTCCCGGTGCCGAACAGCACCACTCCTGCACCGTAACCGCGGGCACCGACAGTTTTACGAACACGGCGACCGCGACTGGCACGGATCCGACCGATCGCCAGGTCACGGCCACCGACGACGCGTCCTACACCGTGCTGCACCCGGGGCTGTCCATCACGAAGGACGTCAAGGGCGGCCCGTTCCGCGAGGGTGACGCGGTCACGTTCACGATCACCGTCGAGAACACCGGCGACGCCCCGCTCACCGCGGTGACGGTGACCGACGAGGTCGCGCCGGCGTGCGCCAAGACGTTCGAAACACTGGCGCCCAAGGAAAAGCAGACCTACGACTGCACGATGACCGCGCCGGCGGACGACGTCGTCAACCGGGCCGAGGTGACCGGGCAGCCGCCGACCGGGCCGCCGCTGGACGCCGACGACACGGCCAAGGTCGACGTCATCCACCCGGCCGTGAAGATCACGAAGGAAGCTTCGCCGACGACAGTGCGCGAAGGCGATGAAGTCACCTTCACCATCGTCGTGACGAACACCGGCGACGTCCCGCTGTCCACTGTGGCCGTCACCGACGACAAGACACCGGGTTGTGCCAAGACGTTCGACACCCTGGCGCTCGCCGGCGTCCAGACCTACACCTGCACGACCAAAGCCCCGTCGGACGACTTCACGAACACCGCCGGCGTCACCGGCACCGACCCGACCGGCCGCCCGGTGACCTCGACCGCCACCGCCGCGGTCGACGTCATCCACCCGCAGCTCGCGCTGATGAAGGACGTGACGCCGTACGAGGTCCGAGAAGGCGACACCGTCACCTTCTCCATCCTGGTGAAGAACACCGGTGACGTGCCGCTGACCGACGTGACGGTCGCCGACGACCGCACCCCGGCCTGCGCGCACACCGTCGCGACGCTGGCGCCCGACGCCGAAGAGACGTACACGTGTACCACGGTGGCGGGCCGCGACGGCTTCACCAACACGGCCACGGCCACCGGCCAGGACCCGACGAACCGGCCGGTGACGGCGACCGACAGCGCCACCTTCGTCGTCCAGCACCCGGGCCTGAGCATCACCAAGAACGTCCGCGGCGGCCCGTTCCGCGCCGGCGACCCGGTGCCGTTCGACATCGTGGTGACCAACACCGGGGACGTCGACCTGCACTCGGTGACCGTCGCCGACACGATCGCCCCCGAGTGCGTGCGCAGCATCGGCGCGCTGCCGGCCAAGGGCGTCGAGCGCTACGAGTGCACGATGACCGCGCCCGCCGACGACGTCACGAACGTCGCGAAGGTGACCGGAACGCCACCGACGGGCGACCTCGTGACCAGCGAGGCGCAGGCGGACGTCGACGTCATCCACCCGGCGGTGAAGATCGACAAGTCGGTCTCGCCCGCGCAGGTCCGCCCGGGCGACGAGGTCACTTACACGATCGTGGTGACCAACACCGGCGACGTGCCGCTGTCCACTGTGGCCGTCACCGACGACAAGACGCCGGGTTGTGCCTTCACCGTCGCGAAGCTGGACGTCGGGAGCAAGGAGACGCACCAGTGCTCGGCGACGGTCCGCGAGGACGTCACCAACGTCGCGTCGGTGACCGGCGACGACCCGACCGGGCGCCCCGTGACGGCGACCGATGACGCCACCGTCGACGTGATCGGCCCGGGCATCACCGTGACGAAAACCGGCCCGGCGAAACCGCTTCTCCCGGGGCAGGAGGCCGTGTTTACGGTCGTCGCGAAGAACACCGGCGACGTTACGCTGACCGGCGTAACGCTGAATGACCCGATCGCGCCGAAATGCTCGGTCGAGATCGGCACGCTCGCGCCGGGAGAATCGTCGAAACCGATCTCCTGTTCCGTGACGATGGGCAATGACGACGTCACGAATACGGTGACCGCGACCGGGCACGATCCGAACGGAAAACCCGTCACGGCGACCGACGACGCGCCGGCCAAGGTGGCGAAACCCGCGATCGACCTGCAGAAGAAGGCCGACCCGACGATCCGTCCAGGTGGGACGGTGACCTTCACGCTCGTTGTGCACAACACCGGGAACGTCGACCTGGTCGACGTCGACGTCACGGATCCGGCGTATCCCGCCTGCGCCCGGAAGTTCCCGCGGCTTCCCGTCGCCGGCCGGCAGGAATGGACGTGCACGACGACCGCGCCGGCCAGTGGTGATGTGAGCAACACCGCGACGGCCACCGGGACGCCCGACACGGAGCAGCCCGGGAAACCCGTGCGGGACAGCGCATCCACCACCGCCCGCGTCGTGACGACGCCGGTTCCCCCTGGTCAGGACCCGGAGCCGACGCCGCTGCCGAACACCGGTTACGACCCGGTTCCCGCGGGCCTGACGGCGTTGTCGCTGCTGGGGTGCGGTGTCCTGCTGCTACTGGGCGTCCGACGGTCGCGGCGGAGCTGACGGAAACCGTTCTCGAAATCGTGTGTTCGCCACAATGCGAAGAGTCACAGTTCGTTAGGAGGGTTCTCGCTGTAATCGTTCCGTGATACGTTCCTGCGCCGTGTCCCCCATTGGTGAACGTGCTCGCGTGGTGATGGTGTCACTCAGTGTGCTGCTCGGCGTCTTTTCCGCCGCGACCGGCACCTGGATGGCCACCGCCGAAGGAAACACCTCCGAGGCGGCCGCCGCGGCTCTGGTGCTCCCGAACGAGCCCGGCGGGTCCGGTGGTACCAGCGGCACGGACCTGAACGGCCACGCCCAGAACCACGGGGGACAGCAGCCGGCGCCGACGACTTCGGCCGCGGCGCCGACGACGTCCAGCGCGGCCCCGACGCCGACCGAGACGTCGACGCCCCCGCCGCCGTCCACCTCCGAGGCGCCGCCGACCACGAAGCCCGCGGCCCGCGTCGCGCCGTCGGTCGCCGGCCAGGTCCTCGACCTGGTCAACGTCGAGCGCGGGAAGGCGGGCTGTAAGCCGCTGGCCGAGGAATCGCACCTCACCAAGGCCGCGCAGGACTACAGCGACGACATGTCGGACCGGAACTTCTTCTCCCACACCAACCCCGAGGGCGTCACGTTCGACCAGCGCATCAAGACCGCCGGCTACTCGAAGCCGGGCGCGGAGAACATCGCCAAGGGGCAGACGTCGGCGGCGCAGGTCATGGACTCGTGGATGAACTCCGAGGGCCACCGCGCGAACATCCTGAACTGCTCGCTCACGAAGCTCGGCGTCGGCTTCACCAAGGCCGGCAACTACTGGGTCCAGGACTTCGGCTACTGAGCTAGGCCGGGTTGTTCCACCGCTCCGCGACTTCGCCGTAGCGGGCCAGGACGGTCGCGCGCAGGTCGGGATCCGTCCGCGGCACCGGCTCGATGAACACCTCGGTGACGTCGTTGAACGACTCCGTCAGCTCGGCGGCGATCCGGACGCAGGCGCGTTCGAGGTCCGCGGCGCCGAGGGAGTCGTCGAAGTCCACCCGGGTGCAGACGAGGACCTGGTCGGTGCCCATCAGCATGGTCTGCAGGTCCACGACGGCCTCGATCTCCGGCGCGGCCGAGAGGTGGTCACGGACGCCGCGGACGATCTCCGGGTTGGCCTGGCGGCCGATGAGCAGGCCGCGGTTGGTCCGCCCGAGCAGGTAGGCGACGCAGGCGAGCAGCACGCCGATGACGATCGACGCGATGCCGTCCCAGACCTCCGAGCCGGTGAGCTGGTGCAGCCCGATGCCGGCGAACGCGACCAGCAGGCCGACCAGCGCGGCCGAGTCCTCGAACAGCACGGTCTTCGGCGTCGGGTCGTCGATCAGGCGCAGGTAGGCCCAGAAGGACCGGTTCTCGGCCTTGGACTCCCGGCGGGTCTGGCGCACGGCCTGCACCCACGACGTGCCTTCGAGCAGGAACGCCACGGCCAGCACGATGTAGCTGAGGATCGACGTGCTCTGCGCTTCACCGTGCCCGAAGAGCGTCGAGACGCCTTCGTAGAGCGCGAACATCGAGCCCGACGCGAAGATCGACACCGCGGCGAGCAGCGACCAGAAGTAGCGCTCCTTGCCGTAGCCGAAGGGGTGCACGCGGTCGGCCGGGCGATCGGAACGTTTCAACGCGGTCAGCAGCAGGGCTTCGGTGAATGTGTCGGCCACCGAGTGCGCGGCCTCGGACAGCATCGCGCCCGAGCCGGTGATGATCCCCGCGACCAGTTTCATGATCGCGATCGCCAGGTTCACCCCACCGGCGAGCAGAACGGTCAGGGTGCTTTCGCCGCCGGAGTTGCCGGAATCCTCGCTCACCTTGGTGAGCGTAATGGTCAGAGCCGGCGCAGGCCGTGCAGCACGCGTTCCATGAGGGCGACCGCCGGCCGGCCGTCGACGCTCACGCGGGTGTCGTGAATGGTCACCAGGCCCTGGTCGGCCATGTCGTCGAGCAGCACCCGGGCGACGCCGAGCGGGACGCTGAGCCGGGCCGCGACCTCGGCGACCGAGAGCGGGTGGTGGCACAGCGTCCGCACCGACCGGAACTCGCCGGACAGCCGGGCGCCGTTCCAGTGCGCGCCGGCCCGCGTCGAGACGAGGGCCTCGATGGCGAGGTGGCGTCGCGACTTCGTGCGGCCGCGGGTGAGGACGTACGGGCGTACGAGCGTCCGCGAGCCGATGGCGTGGTCCTGGGGCGGGATGACGGGTTCGGCGAAGTCCTCGTCGAGCTCGACGTCGCGGGTGGGCGGCGGCACCGGGGCCGGCTCGCGCACCATCGGGGCGGCCTGGTCGGCGGCCGGCGCGGCCGGGAACCGGGCACCGACCCGGCCGACCGAGGAGGACGGTCCGGGCAGCGCGACGCGATCCTCGACGTCGTCCGGGAGCGTGTTGAGGGCGTGCCGCCCGGACGACGGGAACCGTGCGCCCAATCGTCCGGTGGTGGTCCGCCGGTCCTCGCCCATCCTTGCCGCCCCCTGATTTTCACGATCGTCAAAGGTGATCCCGGCGGCTGCGCCGACGTCGGGGAAAGGCCAGGATACGCCGGTTGTCCGGCGGACAGTCCAGGATTTGTCCTCGTCTTGCTCCGCCATTTCGGTGATTTTTGCGATCGCTATTGGGGTAATCGATTGCCTTGAGGAATTCCCAGCTAGTGGACCATGCGAACACTCACCTGGGTACGAACTCGGCGGGCGGTGACAACGAGTAGTGCCACGGACACGACAATCAGCGCGGACTGTTCGAATATCGCGGCGGGGCCGTGTTCGATCGCCGTTTTCAGTCCCAGCCAGCAATAAGTGAGGGTCGCGCCGGCGGCCAGCGGGAACGCGGGCGGCCGCAGCCGCACGACGGCGACGACGGTGGCCGCCTCGATCGCCAGCAGGAGCCCGGCGAGCAGCCACGGCAGGCTGTCCACCGACCGGAAGACCAGCTGGAACGCGGTGCTCGCGCCGAGGCCGAGCGCGAACGCGACCCACGGGCGTCCCGGCGTCAACGGCCACGCCGGCGCGCGGAACCGGAACGCGACGACGACCAGCGCGACGACGACCAGCGCCGCCCCGGCGAGCTGTGCGGGGTGCGCGATGAAGGGCGCGAAGGCGTAGGTGATGGCGAAGGTCGCGACGGCGCCGACCAGCAGAGACACGCTCCACAGGCTCAGGCCCACCTGCTTCAGCCACGGTTCGCGGCCGAAGAGCGCCTCGGCGATCGCGATCGGCGCGCCGATGCTCCACACGACGTGCAGCGTCAGCACGTAGAGCGTCCACGGGCCGCCGATGCCGAGCAGCGGCACGTGCCCGAACGACAGCAGGTCCTGGCCCAGGTAGTGCGGGTTGAACAGCGTCTGCGTCAGCAGGCCCTCTTCGAAGACGCCGAAGGCCAGCGCGAGGGTGAGGATGGTGGGCCAGCCGCGTCCGGCGCGTCGGGCGGCTTCGCGGATGAGCAGCGCGGCCGCGCCGTAGAAGGCGACGTAGAGCGCGAACATGCCGAGCTGCCGGCCCAGCTCAGGCGGACCGGCGAGGTACTGGTCGGCGAGCAGGAACTCGGCCGTGAACGGGGCGAGCAGCGCCAAGGTGAGTATTCGCATGCCCTCATCGTCGAGCGGCCGCGACGTCGGGACCCGGGCCAACGATCACGGCCCGGCCATGACATCCGTCGTGGCCGGGCCGTGCGCGCGTCAGGCTTCTTCGGACGTCTCCGCGAGCGACGGCGCCCCGAGGGCCACCGGCTTCGGCTCCGGCTTGCGCTTCACCGACTCAAGCAGCATCTGCGCGACGTCGACGATCTCGACCTTCTCACTCGCGCTGCCGTCGGCCTGCCGGGCCGTGAGGCCGTCGTTCAGCATGACCTTGCAGAACGGGCAGCCCGTCGCGATCTTCGACGGCGCGGTGCCGAGCGCCTCGTCGACGCGCTCGACGTTGATCCGCTTGCCGATCTTCTCTTCCATCCACATCCGCGCGCCGCCGGCGCCGCAGCACATCGACTTGTCGCCGTGCCGCGGCATCTCGCGCAGCTGGGCACCCGTCGCGCTGACCAGCTCGCGCGGCGCGTCGTAGACCTTGTTGTGGCGGCCGAGGTAACACGGGTCGTGGTAGGTGACGTCCTCGGCGACCGGCGCCACCGGCACCAGCTGCTTCTCCCGCACCAGGCGGTTCAGCAGCTGCGTGTGGTGCACGACGTCGAACTGGCCGCCCAGCTCCGGGTACTCGTTGGCGAGGGTGTTGAAGCAGTGCGCGCAGGTCACGACGACCTTGCGCGTCTTGCGCTCCCGGCCCTCGAACACCGAGTTCAGGATCTCGACGTTCTGCTGCGCCAGCATCTGGAAGAGGAACTCGTTGCCCGCACGACGGGCCGGGTCACCGGTGCAGGACTCCTCCGAGCCGAGCACCTTGTACTTGACGTCGGCCATGTGCAGCAGCTCGGCGACCGCCCGCGTCGTCTTCTTCGCGCGGTCCTCGAACGCGCCGGCGCAGCCGACCCAGAAGAGGTACTCGGCGTCGCCCATGTCGCCGTCGAACACCGGGACCTCGAAGTCCAGGTCCTCGGTCCAGGCCAGCCGGTCCTTGGCGTTCTGGCCCCACGGGTTGCCCTTGTTCTCCAGGTTCTTGAACATGCCGTTCAGCTCGCTGGGGAACGACGACTCGATCATCACCTGGTAGCGGCGCATGTCGACGATGTGGTCGACGTGCTCGATGTCCACCGGGCACTGCTCGACGCAGGCGCCGCAGCTGGTGCAGGACCAGAGGACGTCGGGGTCGATGACGCCGCCGTCGTCACCGATCAGGGCCTTCTGGGATTCGGCGATGGCGAGGACATCGATCCCGGCGTACATGTTGTCGCCGGACAAACCGACCTCGTCACCCGCCATGTCGCGCTTGCCGCCGGCCAGCAGGTACGGCGCCTTCGCGTAGGCGTGGTCACGCAGCTGCGTGATGAGCAGCTTCGGCGACAGCGGCTTGCCGGTGTTCCACGCGGGGCACTGCTCCTGGCAGCGGCCGCACTCGGTGCACGTCGAAAAGTCGAGCCAGCCCTTCCAGCTGAAGTCCTCGATCTTGCCGACGCCGAAGGTGTCCTCGTCCGGGTCGGCTTCCTCGAGGTCGAGGACCTTGCCGCCGCTCATCATCGGCTTGAGCGCGCCGAGGGCGACGCCGCCGTCCTGCTCGCGCTTGAAGTAGATGTTGAAGAACGCGCTGAAGCGGTGCCACGCGATGCCCATGGTCATCGTGCGGGCGACGACGATCAGCCAGACCGTGGCGCTCATCAGCTTGACGAACGCGAAGACCGTGACCAGGTTCGGGCTGGCCGGCAGCAGCTCGCCGAGCGGGTTGGAGACGAAGGCGGCCCAGGTCGGCGTCTCGTGCGCGCCCAGTGCGGCCTTGGCGGCGCGGACGCCGATGATCCCGATGCCCTCGATGAGGACGACGGCCTCGATGAAGTAGGCCCACTTGAAGTTGGAGCCCTGGAAGCGCGACTGGCGGTCGGCGCGGCGCGGGTGGTTGCGCTGGCGGATCGCCATCAGCACCAGGATGCCCACGATCGTGCCGAGCCCGAGCAGCTCCATGAGCAGCTGGAACGGCGGGAAGTCGTCGAGGACCGGCCAGCCCCAGGTCGGCACGAACACCTCGCCGTAGGCCTCGAACAGGGCGAGCGAGCCGAGCAGGAAGCCCCACATGACCAGCCAGTGGGCCGGCCCGACACTACGCTTCCGGTTCATCCGGGTGTGCGCCGCGAACTCCTTGACCAGCGTCATGAGACGCGGCATGAAGGGCCCGTTGCGGGTCGCGTCGGGTTGTCCGAGGCGGATGACCCGCACGAAGCGGGCGATCGTCGCGGCGAACATGCCCCAGGCGACGAGGCCGAGCAGGACGGAGAGCCCGCCGAGCGTCAGTTGCAGAGCGCCCATCTTTCGGGTGCCTTTCGTCCGGATGGATCAGTGGTGGTGCCGGGAGACTAACCTTCCTTACTGATGAGTAACCCGTTGAGTGGGGCTAAGTCCCACCGATGTGGTGTACGTCGCTCTTTGTTTTGGGACGATCGTTCAGGTAGTTTTCACCCTATGGGTGCGTACCTTCTCCTTGCGCTGGCGATCGCCGCCGAGGTCTCCGCGACGGTCTCCCTGAAGCTCTCCGAGGGCTTCTCGAAACTCGGCCCGTCGATCATCGTGGTGCTCGGGTACGCCGTCGCGTTCGTCGCGCTGTCGTACGTCCTGAAGAAGGGGCTGCCGATCGGCGTCGCGTACGCGATCTGGGCCGCCGCCGGCGTCGCGCTGGTCGCGCTCGTCGGCGTCGTGTTCCTCAAGGAACCGGTCAACGCGGCCATGATCGCCGGGCTGGCGCTGGTGATCGGCGGCGTGGTGCTGATCGAGATCGGGAGTGCGGCGTCGTGAAACTGCAGGTCGACGGCCGGAAGGTCCGAGGGGAGAAGCGGCGCGCGGAGATCATCGCGGCGACGCTGAGGGTGATCGAGCGGGACGGCGTCGCGGGCGTCACCCACCGCACGGTCGCGACGGAGGCCGGCGTCCCCACGACGTCCACGACGTACCACTTCTCGTCCCTGGACGACCTCCTGATCGCGACGCTCATCTCGTGCGCCCGCGACATGGCGACCGAGGTCTACTGGATGATCGACCGCGCCCGCGCGCGCGGCAGCCGCGGCGCCGACGAGGTGGCCGGCCTGCTGGCGGAGGCGTTGGGACCGCGCCGCGGCCGCACGATGGCGGAGTACGAGCTGTACCTGCTCGCGGCCCGCAAGCCCGAGCTGCGCCCGGCCGCGCGCCGCTGGCTGGACGTCCTGACGTCGATGGTCCGCCACGACGACGAGGTGTCGTTCCGGGTCTTCCTGGCCGGCATCGACGGGCTGCTGATCCAGGGCTTGATCGACGACGAGCCGCCGTCCGCGGACGAGCTTCGCCCGGTTGTCGCCTACCTGCTGAAACCCCGGTGATCTAGCGTCGGCGCATGACGACGAAGCAAGAAGCCGCAGAGGCCGTTCTGGCCGCGAAGGTCCGGCTCGGCCTCAGCTGGGCCCAGCTCGCCGAAACCCTGGACGCGCCGCTCGCCTGGACGACGTCCGCGCTGCTCGGCCAGCACCCGGTGCCTTTGGAACTGGCCGCGAAGGCCGCGCAGGTCCTGGAGCTCGACGCCGATGCCGAAGCCGCGTTGCGCCTGCAGCCGACGCGCGGCGCGCTCGACGACGTGGTGCCCACCGACCCGACGATCTACCGCTTCTACGAGGTACTGCAGGTCTACGGGCCCACGATCAAGGAGCTCATCCACGAGCAGTTCGGCGACGGGATCATGAGCGCGATCAACTTCAAGCTCGACGTCTCGCGCCGGGAGGACCCGGGCGGCGAGCGCGTGGTCGTCACCATGGACGGCAAGTTCCTGAAATATCAGTGGGGCTGAGCTGCCCGTCTTGGGTAGCTTGCCGATCATGCGGACATTCGGCGACTACGAACTCGACGACGACCGGGCGCGGCTGGACCTCGATGTGGTGTGGAAGTTCCTCTCCACCGAGGCGTACTGGGGCCGCTGGCGCACCCGCGCGCAGATCGAGGCGGCCGTCGAAGGCTCGTGGCGGGTCGTCGGCGCCTACCGCGGCGGCGAGCTGGTCGGCTTCGCCCGGGCGTTCTCCGACGGCGTCTCGTCGGCGTACCTGGCCGACGTGTTCGTAGTGGACTCCGCGCGCGGAACCGGCGTCGGCAAGGAGATCGTCCGCGAGATGATCGACAACGGTCCGGGTGCGGGCTTCCGCTGGATGCTGCACACCGCCGACGCGCACGGGCTGTACCGGCAGTTCGGCTTCGGTGAGCACACGAAGGGCCGCTACCTGGAGCGCGAGGGCGTCAACGCGGAGTCGTTGCGCTGAAAGGCTTCGGCCGGGGCGGGACCGGGGTGTCGTTGCCGATACCCCGATCCGGCGCCGTCAGCCCTTGTTCTCGTAGACCGGTGTGAGCACGGCGCGGGCCAGCGTGTGGCCGAACATGTTGAAGCCGAGGAACGCCGGCGTCGAGTCTTCGCCGATCTCGAGCTTGTCGACGTCGAGCGCGTGCACCGCGAAGTAGTAGCGGTGCGGGCCGTGTCCGGGCGGGGGCGCCGCGCCGAGGTACTGCTTGACGCCGCCGTCGCCCTTGAGCGTCACCGCGCCGTCGGGCAGGCCGGAGCCGTCGCCCGCGCCCGCGCCCGAAGCCAGCTCCGTCACCGTCGCCGGGAGGTTGAACGCGGCCCAGTGCCAGAAGCCGCTGCCGGTGGGCGCGTCCGGGTCGTAGCAGGTCACGACGAAGCTCTTGGTCTCCGCCGGGAAGCCCTCCCACGCCAGGTGCGGCGAGCGGTCCTCGCCGCCGGCGCCGAAGATGCCGGACAAGTGGGGCGTCGCCAGCGTTTCGCCGTCGGCGACGTCGTTGCTGCGGAGGGTGAAGGACGGCACGTCGGGCAGGGATTCGTACGGGCCGGGTTGCTGCGGCATGGATCCTCCTGATCACGGAACTGGAGACGTCCGCCAGGTTAGGCCCCGGAGCGCGACCCCGCGTGTCAGGGACGGATCTCAGGGTTCTTCGGGGGGTTACCCCCATGTACTGGGTGGTGCCACGGTCCTAACGTTTTCCTGGCAGAGGGAAACTTCACTGAGGGGACCAAAGACCATGGCGCGCCCGCTTCTGGCTCTGGGTGGCATCGCACTGATCGGCGTCGGCCTGGCGACCGCGTTCGGCTGGGGCTGGGGATCGGACTTCCAGAACGACAACACGCTTTCGCAGACGATCCGCAGCGTGAAGCTGGAAGGCGACTCGGGCGGGGTGAAGATCCGCACCGGCACCGGGCCGTCGACCGTGCACCAGGAGATCAACTACCACTGGCGCGGCAACCCGGGCGACACCTTCTACCGCGTCGACGGCGACCAGCTCGTGCTCGGCGACTGCGGGAACAACTGCTCGGTCGACTTCGAGGTCGTCGTGCCGGCCGGCGTGCCGGTCACCGGCAAGGTCGACTCGGGTGGCCTGGACATCGCCGGCGTGGCGAGCGTCGACGTCGAAGCCGACTCCGGGAGCGCGCGCGTCGAAGACGTCTCCGGCGCGGTGAAGCTCCACCTCAGCAGCGGGTCCATCGACCTGCACGATGTCGGCGCGGTGACGGTGCAGAGCGATTCCGGCAGCGTGACCGGCGACGGCGTGCGCGGCCCGGTCGACGTCGGCGCCGACAGCGGCCGCGTCGAGTTCACGCTGGCGCAGGCGAACGACGTCAAGGTGCACGCCGACAGCGGCAGCATCGAGCTGACCGTGCCGGGCGGCCCGTACCGCGTCCAGGGCGACAGCGACAGCGGGCACCGCGAGATCGACGTCCCGACCGACGGGTCCGCCGCGCACACGCTCGACCTCAACACCGACAGCGGCAGCGTCACGGTCCGCGCGGCCTGACACTTCTCTTACACCGACTTTTCTTACACACGGGGGAAATTCCGATGGGCAAGATCGAACAGCGCGTGCTGGCGGCCGCGCTGCTGGGGGCCGTCGCGATGTTCGGCGTCGTGGGTTTCACGCGCGGCGAGAACGCCGAGACGCCGGCGCAGGGGGTGCCGGTCACGGTCGATTCCCACTATCGGGTGACTTCGTGGGACGGCACCGCGGCGGAAACCGTTGCGCTGCAAGGAACTCCGGATTTCTTCTTCTCCACCTGGACCGGCCGCCGCTCCTGAATTGTCGGGGGCCGCTGTTAGGAAGGGGGCACGCCGAAAGCCGGCGTGCAGGGGGAGGAACCAGATCATGGACATGCGCCGGGTCGTCGCGTTCGTCGCGGCGGTCGTGGTCCTGGTGGCGGTGCCGGCCGTCGCGGAGGCAGCCGTCCTGCCGTGGCACCCGTGTGCCACCCAGCAAGAACCGGCCGCCGAATGCTCGGCGGTCGACGTGCCGATAGACCGCACGCGACCAAGCCTGGGTTCGGCGCGGCTCGCGCTGGCCCGGCTGCCGGCGCTCGATCCGGCCCACCGGATCGGCTCGCTGCTGGTGAACCCCGGCGGGCCGGGCGGCTCCGGTGTCGGGTTCGTGCAGTACGGCGGGCTGGCGTCGCCGGACCTCGCGCGGTTGCGCGAGCGGTACGACATCGTCGGCTTCGACCCGCGCGGCGACTGGTTCAGCACGCCGCGGATCACCTGTGACCCGGTCACGCTGTACGACCCGGCGCTGGACCGGTTCCCGGCGACCGGGCCGGGGTTCGACGCGTTGGTGGCGCACAACCGCGCGGCGGGCCGGGACTGCCTGGCCCGCACCGGGCCGCTGCTGGCGAACGCCGACACGCAAAGCGCGGCCGAGGACATCGAGACGATCCGGGCCGCACTCGGCGAAGCGAAGATCTCGTGGCTCGGCCTCTCGTACGGCACCGAGCTGGGCGCGGTCTACGCGTCGAAGCACCCGGACCGGGTGGGCTCGATGGTGCTCGACGGCGCCATCGACCACGCCCGGCCGCTGCGCCGGGCGATCCTTGAGGAGGCCGCGGCCACCGAGGACGCGCTGGTCCGGTTCGCGGACTGGTGCCGCGGCTCGGCGGACTGCGCGCTGCGGGGCCGGGACGTCCTGCGCTTCTACGACGACGTCGTGGCCCGGGCGGGCAGCGGTGCCGTCTGGTCGAGCGAGCTGGGGCGGTCCGCGACGGCCGACGAGATCTCGGCGGGCGTCTACAACCACCTCTACATCCGCGAGGAGTGGCCCGCGCTGGGCCGGGCGCTGGCCGCGGCCGGCGGGGAGTTCCCCGACGCCAAGGGCCTGACCGAGCGGAACCAGTTCCGCTCCCCGATCTACGGGGCCTACCGGGCGATCGGCTGCCACGACTTCCCGTCGCCGTTCACCGGCCCCGCGGACATGGGGCTGATGGCCGGGTTGCTCCGCATCGCGGCACCGCACAGCTGGCGGTACTCCGAGTACTGGGACTTCACGAGCGGCTGCACCGGCTGGCCGGTCCCGGCCAAGAACCCGCCACAGCCCCACCCGGTGCACGGCGCCCCGCCGATCCTGGTGGTCGGCGGCGCCCACGACCCGGCGACGCCGCTGCCCTGGGCTCGCGGCCTGGCGGCGAGCATCGACGGCGCGGTACTGCTGACCCGGACCGACGACGGCCACACGGGGCTGTTCAACTCCGCGTGCGCCCGCGCGGCCGAGGTGGACTACCTGCTGAGCGGCCGCCCGCCGGCGCAGGGAACGGTCTGCCGGTGAGCACGCTGTGCTCGGCCGGCCCCGCGTCGGCCGAGGTACCGGGCCGGCCGTTCGGCGGGCGCGCACCGTGCCCAGCCGAAGGTCCGTTCAGGCCTTCCCATCCCAGGTGGACTCCCTGGTGAGCGGCCTCACACCCCCTCGGGACCAGGTCTGTCGCCGACTCCGGGAACAAGAACCCCGGACCGCTCGTTAGCCACCATGTAAGGTTGAGCGCAGTCGACTCAAGTCCGACTTGACGAGTCGCGCGAAGACCCGATACAACTTGCCAGTACCTCGCTTAAGGCGAGGACGAATTTGCAGGTCACGAACCATAGCAGGCATACACAGGAGGAAGCACCATGGCGCGAGCGGTCGGCATCGACCTCGGCACGACCAACTCGGTCGTCGCCGTCCTGGAGGGCGGCGAGCCGACGGTCATCGCCAACTCGGAAGGCTCCCGGACCACCCCGTCGATCGTCGCCTTCGCCAAGAACGGCGAAGTGCTGACCGGTCAGCCGGCGAAGAACCAGGCGGTCACGAACGTCGACCGGACCATCCGGTCCGTGAAGCGGCACGTCGGTACCGACTGGAAGACCGAGATCGACGGCAAGAACTACACGTCGCAGGAGATCAGCGCGCGAGTGCTGATGAAGCTGAAGCGCGACGCCGAGGCGTACCTGGGCGAGACGATCACCGACGCGGTGATCACCGTCCCGGCGTACTTCGAGGACGCGCAGCGGCAGGCCACCAAGGAAGCCGGCCAGATCGCCGGCCTGAACGTGCTCCGCATCGTCAACGAGCCGACCGCCGCCGCGCTGGCGTACGGCCTGGACAAGGGCGAGAAGGAACAGACCATCCTGGTCTTCGACCTCGGTGGCGGCACGTTCGACGTCTCGCTGCTGGAGATCGGCGAGGGCGTCGTCGAGGTCCGCGCGACCTCCGGTGACAACCACCTCGGTGGCGACGACTGGGACGAGCGCATCGTCAAGTGGCTGGTCGACAAGTTCAAGGCCACGAACGGCATCGACCTCACCAAGGACAAGATGGCGCTGCAGCGCATCCGTGAGGCTTCCGAGAAGGCGAAGATCGAGCTGTCCAGCTCGAACTCGGCCGGCATCAACCTGCCCTACATCACGGTCGACGCCGACAAGAACCCGCTGTTCCTCGACGAGCAGCTCTCCCGCGCCGAGTTCCAGAAGATCACCTCGGACCTGCTCGAGCGCACCCGCAACCCGTTCAACAACGTGATCCGCGACGCCGGCATCGCCGTCGGCGACATCGACCACGTCGTGCTCGTGGGTGGTTCCACCCGCATGCCGGCCGTGTCGGACCTGGTCAAGGAGCTGACCGGCGGCCGCGAGCCGAACAAGGGCGTGAACCCGGACGAGGTCGTCGCGGTCGGCGCGGCGTTGCAGGCCGGTGTGCTCAAGGGTGAGGTCAAGGACGTCCTGCTGCTGGACGTGACCCCGCTGTCGCTGGGCATCGAGACCAAGGGTGGCGTGTTCACCAAGCTCATCGAGCGCAACACCACGATCCCGACCAAGCGCTCGGAGATCTTCTCCACCGCGGACGACAACCAGCCGTCGGTGCAGATCCAGGTGTTCCAGGGTGAGCGCGAGATCGCGGCGCACAACAAGAAGCTCGGCATGTTCGAGCTGACCGGTCTCCCGCCGGCCCCGCGTGGCGTGCCGCAGATCGAGGTCACCTTCGACATCGACGCGAACGGCATCGTGCACGTCCTGGCGAAGGACCTGGGCACGAACAAGGAGCAGTCGATGACGATCACCGGTGGCTCCGCGCTGCCGAAGGACGACATCGAGCGGATGGTCAAGGACGCCGAGGCGCACGCCGAGGAGGACAAGACCCGTCGCGAAGAGGCCGAGACCCGCAACCAGGCGGAGACGCTGGTCTACCAGACCGAGAAGTTCCTCAAGGACAACGACGACAAGCTGCCCGAGGACCTCAAGGGCAAGGTCAAGTCCGCGATCGACGAGTCGAACGAAGCCCTGAAGGGCACCGACTCGGCGAAGATCCGCGAGTCGATCGAGAAGCTGAACACCGCTTCGCAGGAACTGGGCACCGCCCTGTACGCCAACGCGAACGCCGACGCCGCGGCCGGTGCGGCCGGAGCTTCGGGTGCGGCCGGTGACACCGGCGCGGCCGGTGCTCAGGACAAGGCCGACGACGTGGTGGACGCCGAGATCGTCGAAGAGGACGAGAAGAAGTGACCCACAGCTACGACGAATCCGAGAACCAGGGCCGCGGCCCCGAGGAGCCGGTGGTCGTGCGTGATCGACGTCGCGTGGACCCGCAGACCGGGCAGGTTCGCCCGCCCGGTCCGGCCCACGCGGCGCCGGAGCCCGAGGCGCCCGTGGAACACGCGGGCCCCTCGCTCGGCGAGTCCATCATGGACGATTCGGTGGCCGTGGTCTCCGACGTCGAGAAGGAGCTCTCCGAGCGCACCGCCGACCTCCAGCGGCTGCAGGCGGAGTACGCCAACTACCGCAAGCGCGTCGAGCGTGACCGCGAGGCGGTCGTGATCGGCGCGAAGGCGACGGTGGTCAACGACCTGCTGCCGCTGCTCGACGACCTCGAGCGGGCCGACCAGCACGGTGACCTCACTGGCGCGTTCAAGGCCGTCGGCGACAAGCTGATCAGCGGTCTGCAGCGCGCGGGGCTCGAGTCGTTCGGCACCGAGGGCGAGCCCTTCGACCCGAGCGTGCACGAGGCCGTGCAGCACAACACCTCGCCGGACGTGGCGGGCCCGACGGTCACCGTGGTCATGCGCCGCGGCTACCGCTTCGGCGACCGCGTGCTGCGGGCGGCGCTGGTCGGCGTGACCGACCACGAGCCCGGGGCGGCCCCGGTGGACCCGCCGGTCGGTGGCGAGCTGCCGCTCGACGGCGGACTCGATGAGCAGCAGCAGTAAGCAGTATCCGGTTCCAGCGGAAGGAGGAGGCGCCCGATGAGTGCTCGGGAATGGATCGGTAAGGACTTCTACCGGGAACTGGGCGTCTCCTCCGACGCCACGGCGGACGAGATCAAGAAGGCCTACCGCAAGCTGGCCAAGGAGAACCACCCGGACGCGAACGCCGGCAACGCGCAGGCGGAGCAGAAGTTCAAGTCGGTCTCCGAGGCCTACGGTGTGCTCTCCGACGCGAGCAAGCGCAAGGAGTACGACGAGGCGCGGCGCCTGTTCGGCGGCTCGGGTGGTGGTGGGTTCAACTTCCCCACCGGCGGCGGTTCCGGCGGCTTCGACATGGGCGACATCTTCGGCCAGGCCGGCGCGGGTGCGGGCCAGCAGGGCGGGATGGGCGGGCTCGGCGACATCCTCGGCGGGCTGTTCGGCCGCGGCCGGTCGTCTGCGGGCGCGACGGCGAACCGGCCGCAGCGCGGTGCCGACGTCGAGACGGACGTCCGGATCGACTTCACCGAAGCGGTCAAGGGCGCGACCCTGCCGCTGCGGCTGTCGAGCCCGGCGACCTGTTCGACGTGCGGCGGCAACGGCGCGAAGCCGGGCACGTCGCCGCGGACCTGCCCGACCTGCAGTGGGTCGGGCCTGGTCAGCCGGAGCCAGGGCGCGTTCGCGTTCTCGGAGCCGTGCCGCGACTGCCGCGGCCGCGGGCAGATCATCGACGACCCGTGCCCCGAGTGCGGCGGCGAAGGCATCAGCACGCGGACCCGCACGCTGACCGTCCGGATCCCGCCGGGCGTCGACGACGACCAGCGCATCCGGCTGGCCGGTCAGGGCGAGCCGGGCCGGGGTGGCGCGCAGGCGGGTGATCTGTACGTCCGGGTGCACGTGGCTCCGCACGCGTTGTTCGGGCGCAAGGGACTCGACCTGACGATCGCGGTGCCGGTGGACTTCACCGAGCTCACGCTCGGCACCACGATCACGGTGCCGACCCTCGAGGGCAAGGTCTCGCTCAAGGTGCCGCCGGGCACGGCCAGCGGGCGGGTGCTGCGTGTGCGCGGCAAGGGCATCGCGAAGCGCGACGGTGCGCAAGGTGACCTGCTCGTCACCCTGCAAGCGGCGATTCCCGCCAAACTGGACGACAAGGCGCGCGAGGCTCTGCAGTCGTACGCCGAGGCGATGGCCGGGCACGACCCCCGGCCGGAGATCACTGAGCTGCTCGAAGGCAGGTGAGTGGGATGTTCGGCGGGATTCCCCCGGAGGGGGACGAAGAGACCCCGGTGTTCGTCATCTCGGTGGCGGCCCAGCTGGCGGGGATGCACGCGCAGACGTTGCGCACCTACGACCGGCAGGGCCTGGTGTCGCCGGGCCGCACCTCCGGTGGCGGGCGCCGCTACTCGATGCGGGACATCGCGCTGCTGCGCGAGGTCCAGCGGCTGTCGCAGGAAGACGGCGTGAACCTGGCCGGCATCAAGCGCATCATCGAGCTGGAGAACCAGGTCGACGCGCTGCGGGCGAGGCTGTCGGAGATCACCGAGGAACTGGCCGCGGCGTACGCCGCCGGGGAGCAGGCCGCGGCGGCGGCGCACGCTTCCTACCGCCGGGACCTGGTCCCGATGAACCAGCAGACCGCGATGGTGGTCTGGCGCCCCAAGCGCCGTTAGCTCGCAAGGTCCGTGAAGGCCTCCTTACCGGCTCTTAAAGCCGGTAAGGAGGCCTTCACGGCTTTCAAGCCCGGGCGCGTCAGGGCTTGAAGCTCAGCAGCTGCTTCACCTCGGCGCTGCGCGACTCGATGACGCGGCGGGCCAGGTCGCGGGCCTGGGCGTTGACGCCGCCGCTCGTGCCGTTCTCCGTCTGGGCCAGCTCGACGGCTCCTTGCTGCTGACCCGTCAGGACATCCAGGAACTTGCGGCCGAACTCCGTGTCCGGTGCGGTCTTCAGCGCGCCCACCAGGTCCGGGGCGGTCATCTTCATGCCGCCGTGGCCGGCGTGGACCGCCGGGTTCATATCCATCGTCTCGGGCTGGTTCCAGCTGCTCAGCCAGCTCTTCATGTCGTTGATCTCGGTCTGCTGCGTCGACTCGATCGCCGCCGCCAGGACCTTCAGATCCGCGGGCAGCTGCCGCGTCTGCGCCAGGCGGGCGATCTCGATGCCCTGCTGGTTCTGGGGGATCAGCATCTGCAGGAACATCACGTCGGCCGCGTTGTACGCCGGGGCGGCCGCCGTCGCGCCGCTGCCGCATCCGGCCAGCAGCAGTGCGACGGCGACCAGCAGGAACCTCACTGGCGCTGCCAGAGGGCCGGGGTGTTCGGCGGCTCCCAGCCCGCGATCGCCGTGTGCGGCTGGAGGCAGCGGTAGCTCGCGCCGCCGTACGTGACGACGTCACCGGCCTTGTACGCCGTGCCCGCGGCCCACGTTCCGCCGGCCGGCGGGGTCGTCGTCGGGGGCGGGGTCGTGGTGGGCGGCGGGGTCGTGGTCGGCGGCGGCGTGGTGGTGGGCGGCGGGGTCGTCGTGCCGCCACCACCGATCTGGAGGTCGACGCAGCTGTAGAACGCGTTGGACGTGTCGGAGATGTTCCAGATGGCCAGCACCTTCACCCGGCCTGAATAGCCGGCGAGGTTCACCGTGTGCGACAGCGTCGCCGGCGGCTGCTGGTTGTTGCCGGGGAACGTCGCGACGCGGGTGTTGCCGATGTAGTAGTCGTAGCTCGACGTGGCGTGCCGGGCGGTGAACACCCAGTTGAACGTCACCGTCGTGCCGACGGACTTGGCCGGCCACGGCTTCGACTCGTCGGCCAGCTCGGCGAACTGGGACAGCCCGCCGTTGCAGCTGCGCAGGCCCTTCGGGCCCTCGACGCTCTGGGGTTCGTAGACGATCTGCCCGCAGTTCGGCACCTTCCCCGCCGCGCAGTTGGCCTGCCTGCTGGGTGGGTCGGAGATGTAACCGTGGGCACTGGCTGAGGCGGCAGGGAGGACGACCACCAGCACCGGCGCGAGGATCGCACCGGCGGCGGCCGCCAAGAACTTGCGCTTCAAGGTCATTTTCGGCTCCTCGAAGGGGGAACGACGTCGTTCCGGAGGGAGGGCGAACGAGCACATCCGCGGGAGATGTGGTCTAGACCATAAGTTGATTCGGGCACAACGGTCAACGAACTACCGCCATTCGGCGGTTTTCCTGCTCCGGTCGGCTCAGCGCGAAGGTCGGTCCAGGTGTTCACCGAAGAAGTCCGTCACCCGGCGCCACGCGTCCTCGGACGCTTCGTGGTGGTAGGTGAAGCCGACGACCTTGAGCAGCAGGTTCAGCGGCGCCGCGACGTCGATCTTGTTGGCGAACCCGTGGCTGGCGCCCGGGTACTCCTTGACGTCGTGCGGGACTTCACGCTCGGTGAGCGCCGTCTCGAGTTTCGCGGCCGCGCCGCGCAGGCCGAAGTCCTTCTGGCCGAAGCTCGCGACGATCGGGCAGGCGTCGTCCAGCACGGACAGGTTCTTCGGCAGCTGGCCGTAGTAGGGCGCGGACGCCTGGAAGCCGCGTGACGCCGCCACGAGCGCGAAGCCGCCGCCCATGCAGAACCCGGCGATGCCGATCCGGCCGCTGCAGTCCGGGCGCGCGGCCAGCAGTGCGCGGGACGCCTCGATGTCGTCGAACGCCTGGCCCCGGTTCGCGAACATGTCCGAGAACACGCGCCGCACGCACCGGCGCATGCCGCCGCGCGAGTACAGGTCGGGGCTGAGGGCCAAGAAGCCCTCGCCGGCGAAGCGGTCGGTGATGTTCCGGGTGTCCTGGCTCAGCCCGAACGCGTCGTGGATGAGCACCACGCCCGGGTGCGGCCCCGCTCCCTCGGGTTCCGCCAGGTAACCGCCGATGCCGCCCGAAACCGGAATAGTCGTCTCCATATCGGCGACGATAGCTGAGGATCGGGTCGGCGCGCCCGTCTCGGATCGCACCATTTCGGGCAAGCGAGTCAGTCGAGGGTGAACGGGTCATACGATATTCGTTCCAGATCGACGCCCTTGGTCAGCAGTTTCGCAATGGTTGCCTGGATCATCTGCGGGGATCCGGAAACGAGCACGTCGTGATTCTTCCACGTGCCGCGCTGGGTCACGGCGTGGGCGAGCGTGCCGCGGTCGCCGCCGGACAATGCGCCCTCTTCGGTAACCGGGGTTACCGTAAGCCACTTCGACGTAGCACTCAGCCGTCGCAAATCTTCCAGCGCGTAAAGATCTTCCGGTCTGCGGCCGCCGAAGAACAGGTGCACCGGCGGGTTCCGCTTCCACCGCTGGAGGTCGTCGAGGATGGCGAGCAACGGCGTGAGCCCGGTGCCGCCGGCGATCATCAGCAGCCGTTTCTTCGTGGTGCTCGGCCGTACGCTCAGCGCGCCCATCGACGGCCCGAGCCGCCAGACGTCACCCTGCTTGGTGTGGTTGACGATGGCGCCGCTGACCCAGCCGCCCGGCACGGTCCGCACGTGGAAGGTGAGCTGGCCGTCGCCGCGGGGCGCGTTCGCCGGCGAGAGGTACCGCCACAACCGCGGTCGTTGCGGCACCTCCACGCTGACGTAACCGCCGGCGCGGTACGGGAGCAGGCCTTCGGTCTGCACCTTGACCAGCGCGACGTCGCGGGTGAGCTTCCGGTGTTCGAGCACGGTCGCCGACCACGACGCCGGCCCGGTCTCGGCCTGGGCGGCCTCGCGCATGGTCTTGGCGATGATCCCGTACGCCGTGGACCACGCGGACTCCACTTCGGGCGTCCACTTGTCCTTGAGGAACCGCTTCAGCGCCGCGAGCAGGGCGATCCCGACGGCGTCGTAGTGGCGCGCGACGACCGCGAACTTGCGGTGGTCGCGGCCCAGCTGGCCGAGGAAGGTGACGAGCTCGTCCGGCCGGTCGACCATCTGCACGACGTACACCAGCGCGCGCAGCAGCCTGCTGCGCTGGGTCGTCATGGAGATCGGGAACAGGTCACGGCAATCGGGCGCGACCACGAACAACGCACCGTAGAAGTACTGCGCGAGTTCGTCGGCTTTCGCCTCGACCACCGCAAAACTTTCCCGGATCAGCCGGGCCATCTCTCGGCCCTCTCCAGCCGAAACGGGAACGGGGGTGGACACGGGCAGGGTGGGGATCTTCACGGATTCAGCAGTCATCGGGAACGGTTTTCTCCAGTCGTGCATGGCTTTGTGGCGCCGTCCACGCGGCACAGCTGTAGCGGTACCGCCCCCGAGGGTTCCCGACTGTAGGCGCATTCCCGTGCAGATGCGCGTGATTCCGCGCGGTCCCCTCGAACGGAGCAATTTCGCCACGCGCGGTCAACCCCGCCTGGCACTGCGTAAAAACGATCACCCGGATGGATTCACGAAAACCCGTAACAATTGCCGAAGTGCGCCCGACTCATTCATCGGACGGGTGCGTCACCATTCTCGGGCGACTAGTGTGTCGCGTCGTAAATTCGTGAGTTAAGTGGGTAGTATGGGGATATGTCGAGAACCGGGCGTCCGAAGGCTGAGCTGGTGTTGGCTGATGTCGAGCGTGAGCAGTTGATTCGCTGGT
>NZ_JAEBDZ010000052.1:0-37564 GCF_046548675.1 Amycolatopsis sp. cmx-8-4 | reverse complement strand
CCAGCGACCGCGCGAACACCTCCGGCTGACGCGCCATGGCTCACCTCCACCGGCCAGCCTGGCGATCACCGGCCCGGATGTCCACGCGACACGGTTACCACGTCAACGTTCCTTGACGAGGCACTAGAACCGTCTGTTAGACGGGCAGGCCGTCGTCAGTGTCCAGGGACGTAGGCGTAGATGTGGTCGGGCTCGGTGGTGTAGTCATCCACTGGAAGGACTGCAGGGGTGGTTCGGCAGGCCGACCGATGTCCGCGGTGCGATGTTGTGGGAGGTCTCCTCGAAGACCTTCATTCCGCCGACCGAGTGGCGTCCCCTTTGGTCGGATCGGATCGTTCGATCGAGAATCCGAGGAGTCCTTGGGTGGCTTGTTCGGGGAGGTCGATGCCGAGCAGGACGACGTGGGAGCCGGCGATCGCGTGAACCGGGAGGGCATCGGGAGTGACTCGATTCCGCATGACGTTCCTCTGAGCGTGCCAGGAGCCGGCTGGTGCTGTAGTCGCATTCGGCGCACCGAAGTTCCGTTGCGCCCGAAATCGATCACGGCACTCCCTGAGGTGACGGCCGTTCACCGCTCACGCATGGACCCGATCGTCCCCGCACGTGACTGTTCCTGGTGAGTCATTGCTCAACGGGAGGTCTTGTGATCTACGAAGGTGTCGTTGGCGATGACGTTGGGAGTATGTTCGGGTGCGGCCGCGTTTGCGGTGTTTACGCTGTTCGCAAATGGCTTTTTGGTACTTGCTCCGAATGCCGACATGTTCCCCGGCACGCGTGGCCGTCAGGCCATGCTGGGAACCAGTGCGCCGAAGGCGCTCCGTCTGGGCGACCTGGTCGCGAGTGGCGCGTTCTGGTGGGTGACCACCGCCGCGGTCAACGAGACCATCAGTGTCTCGGGCAGCCGAGCCCAGCGGATCCTGCAGCGCCGAATCAACCAGTCCGTCGCCGAGTACGAAGTCCTGAACACCCTCGAGCAGTCCTGGGGCGGCCTCTGCACCCACGTGCGAGAAGGCTGGAACATCGGCAAGCCCTGTTACGGCTACAAGGCCAAAGCCTTCCGGCACCCGAACCCGGCGAAGGCGGCCAAGGGCATCACGAAGACCCGCCTCGAGCCGGACGGACCTTGCGGTGAGACTGTGACGCAGATCGCAGCCTGGGTCTACTACGACCACTTGGGCACTGACGTCATCGCGGACTTGCTCAACCAAGACCTCGTGAAGCACCCGCCGCCGAGCCCGCCCGGTGGTCGCCGAGCGAGGGGGTGCTGGAGCCGGTCGAGCATCAACGACATCCTCCGGAACCCGAAGTACACCGGCTACCAGGTCTACAACCGCCGTGCCACCCGGTCGGGCCGAGGCAAGCACAACGACCCGATCAAGTGGGTCTGGTCGCCCGAGCCCGCCCACGAGCCGCTCATTCCGAAGTGGATGTACGACGAGCTCATCGGTCGCCGGCAGAGCAAGCAGCGATCCCGTGCGAGCAACGCGCCGAACTCGCACCCGCAGACGAAGCGGACCTACCTGTTCCGCGGCAGGGTGTTCTGCCCTTGCGGCCGTCGCATGGTCGGCGAAGTTCGCCGCGAACGCGCCTACTACCTGTGCCGACCGAGCAACAACAACTGCGGCCGGCCGGACAACTACCTCGGTCATCCCAAGACGCTCTACTTGCGCGAAGACGCGCTCCTCGACGCCGTCGCCGCCTTTCTCGCCGACCGCGTCTTCGGCCCGGAACGCCGAGCGATCCTCGATGCCCAGCTGGCGGGTATGGACACCGGTGAGGCCGACGAGCGTGACGCTCAACGTACGCAGCTGCAGAAGGCCATGGATGGTCTCGTCAAGAAGCAGGAGTCAGTCCTCGGGCAACGAGGTGTGGGTCCGCAGCGAGGACGGCTCGTTGTACCCAGCTCCCGGCGGCAGTTACGACGTTGCCTGGGGTTACTCCGGTTCGGTGATCGCGCCACTGATCGAGAGACTGCTCGACGACATCAACACCGAACCGCTCGACCGGCCGGAGCGACCGAAGGACAACGGCCTGACCAGGATCACGAAGAAGGACGTCCGCGACGGCATCGTCTTCACGCGCGAACAGTTGGAAGAAGCTCGACGGAGCTAGCCACGACCGTCAGTCGTGTCACTCGCCGCTGCGTCGGCTCAACCACAGCGACAGGTTGCCCAGGCCTTGTGTGAACGGCACTGCAACGGGGGCGCCCACGCAGCGAGTAAGGCGGCGATCGTGGTTTGGCCGGGTTGTTCTGGGACCATTCGATGAACACGCGACCGTCAGCCTGCACGCAGCTACCGCCAAGCTCCCCGATCTCGACCGGACGAGCGCACGCCCACGACGGCGGTCCAGTCAGCATCGGAATGCCCAGCCTGAGGTCATGTTGACTTGTGACGACAAGCGGACAGGTGGCATCTGAAGATGCCCGTCGGTTCTGCATCATCTGTCAGACCGCGGCGCTCACGGACGCGGGTTGCAGTGCCCAGTCCCGTACACCCCTGCCCTCGACGAAGTGCCATTCTGCACGGCACTTGTCGCAAGCGATCCATACATCGTGCTCGCGGAAGCCTGGGATGTTGTCGTGCTCTTCGATGATCGTCCCGTCGCCGCAGGGGCACAGGTATTCGTATCGCTCCGTCGTTCCGGAACCGGCGCCCCATCCTCGGTGGTCGTGCGAATCGCCGCTGATCTGCTCGGTGCGAATGTACGTCGTCGAGGGCTCCGTCCTTATCCACTCCGCGATCGCGGAGACCACGGTGTCGTAGGCCTCGGACGAGTGCGAGACCTCGTGGAAGATCGCCAGAAGCTCGCTGGCGGTGCACGCGATGCGGTGGTCACTGTCGCGGACGCCAGCGGAGTAGTCGGCCGCGAGGTCGCCCACGACGTCGTTGCGGCCGACTTGCCGGATCAGCCAGTCGTGGAACGGAGCAGGCTCGCCGACCGGCGCCGGCGGGACCCAGCCATGGGGGATGGATTCGCCGTCTGCTGCCCGCGTAAGCACGGTGCGTAGCTGCTCATATCCAGCAGGACGGTAGTGGTGGACCTGCGGTCGAGTCTGCCCAGAGCCGACCATCCGGTGCACGTAATCGTGCTCGCGCTCGGACACGCCGATCAGAAGGTTTGGGCCGTCTCTGTTCGGGTCTGCGATCGGAAGTCCGAGCGCGGCTGCCGCCCAGATCAGTCGGCCGTTGGACACGTAGGAGCAGTGTGGGCTGAGGAACCACTCGGCGGTGTGCTTCAAGGAGTAGCTGCCGACCTCTGCAGCCTCGGCGCCCGAGGTGGGCGTGAACATCCGGAGCATATCCGTGATGAGGGCGAGCTGGATGTAGTCGCTCTTGCCGTCGAAGTGCCACGGCGAGTCCGAACGGACCCCGTCCTCGCCGAGGAGGGGGACGCCGCCTTGTGCGCCAATCAGCTCGTGATCGCTGAGGACGGCGATGAGCCGTCGGGCGCTGACCCGTGGACCGAGGAGACCTTGGGCAAGGGGGGAACTCACTTGCCGCAGCGCGGACGTGTATTTCGTGCCGGTGAAGGCTGACCAAGCGCGCGCGTCCTGCTGGAGCGCGCGGCTCGGCGTGTTGTTGTTCGGAGTCATCTCAATCTCTTGTTCCGGGCTATACACCCCACGCCTGCCAGCCCTGTGACATGAGAGAGATCTCGAGCCAACAGGTAGAGCTTCCCTGAAAGCCGCCGTTGGCGGTTGTCCTCAGCGTCTTCGTCGCGTGGGGACTCAGACTTGGAGAAAGGCCGTTCAGGCTGCCCGTCTCGAACATATCACGGAGACGGCCTCCGCAGGTCCGGATCGTGGCGCAGTACGAGCAGGGCGCTGCGGGTTGTGCGAGGTCCGTCGCGCAGCCGAGGCCTGCGACCCGGCCGAGCGGCGCCTCGCCGAATGGGCCCACCTCGACGTCACGAGCCCGCGGGCGTTCGACCCGACCTTCGGCGACGGACTGCTCCTCATCGTCCGTGCGCCACCGCCCCGGACGCTGACCTGCCAGATCGCCCTTCACTTCGACCGCACGCTAGTCGCGACGGTGACGCTCAGTATCTGCATCCCGTGCGGAGCCACCACCCGCGACTACGTCCACGTCGCCGCAGGCTACCGGTTGCTCGGCTACGGCCGCACGCTCGTCGCGGCTGCACTGGCCCGCGCCCGAATTACCGGTGGACTGCTCCACTGCCCGACGGGCCACTGGCCCAGTCGTTCCGGGCGCGCATCGCCATGGGCCGCACTGGACCATCGCCTAGGTGGCTGGTGTCAAACGGGGGTGCTGGGGGTTGATCGAGGCTCCGAATAGCGGACAGGCCGGTCTGATCGCCGTTGGTGGTCAAGCAAAGGGTCGGTCCGGCCGAGGAGGTCCGGCGTCGTGATGGCCCGGTTGTTGGCTGGGCGGGGCGTCTGGCGGCTGTGGGGTGGCTGGGCTGGCCGGGGTCACGCGGTGGTGGTGGCCCATCCGCGTGCGGTGGAGGTGACTGCGAGCGTGGCCAGTCGTGCGAGGTTGACCGCGGCGGCCAGCAGTGAGAAGTCAGCGGCGGTTTTCGTCAGGCCGCGGACCCGGGCGCGGCGTCCGCCGTGGCGGCGGCGCATGAGGTGGCCGATTTTGCGTTCGACTTTCGGGCGGGTGGCCCGGTAGTCGGCTTTCCAGACAGGATCGGCCTGTCGAGCACGGCCGGCGGCCAGGAAGGCTTCGTAGTGGCCGATGGTGATGCTGCGGCCGGCTTTCGCGTCTGTGCACTGGGAAGCCAGTGGGCAGGTGGCGCAGGCGGCACCGAACTCGGCTTTCGCGGCGTGACGGCCGCCGTTGCGGACACGGAAAGCCACGGTGTTGCCTGCCGGACAGGTCACAGTCTCCGCGTCCGGGTCGATGCCGAAATCATCCTTGCTGAAATGCCCTTTCACCCGGGACGACGGCTGCACCTTCAGTCCGTTATGGACATTGTTGTTGTCCAACTGGGCCAGCAGTTCCCCGGCGCCGTAAGCGGCATCCCCATACACCGCAGCCTGCCCGCCGGCTTCGGCTTCGGCTTCGGCTTCGGAGGGCAGAATGTCGGCCAGCAGATCCCCGGCGACCTCCGCGTCACCACTGTTGCCGGGCGTGACCTCGGTAGCGGTGATGATCTCAGCGTCCGGATCGATCGCGATATGCCCCTTGTAGCCATCAAAACCACGGGCGCTCGTCTTGTGGCCGTGACGGGCCGCAGGATCCACCGTCGAGATGACCCGATCCGCGGCGACCTTGCGGGCAATCCGGAACACCCCGCCATCGTCGGTCAGGTCCTGCCCCAGCACCGTGGCCAGCAGGCGCACGGCCTGAGCCACCGGCTCGGCCAACGCCCGTCCCTCCAGCAGCCCCAGCATCGCGAACCCGTCCCGCGCCCGGGAATCGACCAACACCTCCCGGGCATCCTGGTCGTCCCAGTCGATCTGCGGTTTCCCGGTGCTGGTGTAGTCATCTCCACTCGTGATCACCGCCCGCAGTTGCGCGTTCAGAGCAGTGTCGGCGGCCGCGAGCAGTCCCCGGATCGCCGAGCGGATCAGGGTGATGGTGTCCATCGTGGCGACCGCGTCGTAGATCGGGGTGGAGTCCAGCACTCGCCGCCGTCCCACCAGCCCCGCCTGACGGGCCACCTCCAGCACGACCTGGAAGATCCGGTCCGGCCGCGCGGAGCGGGCCAGCCGGGCGCGCATGTCCACCAGCACGGTGTGCACGAACCCCGGGTAGTCGAAGTCCAGGCCGCCGGCGGCGTCGCCGAGAGTCTTCGCGACGAACGCGGCCTCGTCGACCCGCGCCAGCGGATACTCGAACTCCTCAGTGATCGACAGCTCCAGCGGCAGGGCACGCCGCAGCGGCGGCCGTTCCGACAGGCCGCGGGCGAGCCGGTGGGCGGTGATCGCGTCGCGCGGGAAGCGGCTGGCGACGTCGCGTTCGGTCAGCGCGGCGAACGCGCCGAGGGTGCGCAGCCCCAGCCGCCGGAGCGTGTCGACGAGCTCGCCGCGGTCCGCGCCTGGCTGGTTCAGCTCGGTGATGGGCAGCGGCGCCAGGAACTCCGCCGACCCGCCGGCGGGAGCCAGGGTCGCGCGGCGGGCGGCGAGGGTCGCGGCGAACAGGCCGTCGGCGATCCCGACCTGGCACTCCACCCCAGCGTTCGCTTCGACCTCGTCAATGAGCAGTTCACTGAGGGCTGCCTCTCCGCCGAAGTACCCGGCCGCGCCGGTGACCGGGACGGCGACGATGCCGGGGCGTACAACTTCGACCCCGACGACCTGCGCTTCGACCGCGGCGGCGACCGGTTCGAAGAGCCGGGCGTCGCGGTCCGGATCGTGCTGGTGCACCACAAGCTCCGGACAGCGCGACTGCGCGTCCCGCCGCTGCATCCCCTGCGTGACCCCGCCGCGGCGCGCGGCCGCGGAGCAGGCCACGACCCGGTTCGCGTAGAACACCGCGGCCGGCGTGAGCGGGAGGGTGCCTGCGGCGGCTCCGGCGGCGGCGACCGGCCAGTTCGGGCACCACAGCACCAGCAACCGCGCGGCCTCGCCGGTCATCCGGTCGCCTCAGTCAGACGCCGCGGGGGGCCAGCGGCTCACCGGCGGCGATGGCGCCGCCCGGGCTGGGAAGCTGCAGCGCTGCCGTTTGCGGGCGGACGGCCGCGCCGCGTCCGCGGCTGGCCGCGACGAGGCTGCGGGACTGCAGGTAGCCGGATCCGTCGGCGGTGATGCCCTGCCAGTGGCGTCTGGAGACGCTGAGTTCGACGTCTGCGCCGGGCCTCGGGGTGGTGCTGAGCAGGACCGCCTCGGTTGCGGCCCCGCCCGGCAAGGCGGCGTGCGAGCTGCGGTCGGATTCTTCGGGGCGAGACGGGGCCGAGTACGACCAGGTCGAAGCCGTCGATCAGAGCCCAGAGCCCAGAGCACCGCGACGAGCTCGGCCCGGGGTCGGGCACCAGCGCGAGCCGGTCGAGGTCGACGCCGAGCTCCGCGGCGGCCGCGACGCCCAGGTCAAGCATCCCAGCGATCGCTGCCCAGGATCCGGCCTGGGTTGCGTCAGCGAGCAGCTCCAGGACCAGCGCCGCGGAGCCGGTGACCGACACGGTGCTGCCACGCCGCAAGCCACTGGCGGGCAGCGGCCCGGCGAGCGGCGGCGCGACCGGGAGCGTCCCTCCGGGCGCGGCGGGAGTGTCCGGGTTCGGTGCGTTCAGCTGCGCGGCGGTGCGGACGCCGGGGATCGCGGTGAGCCCGGCCACCGCCTCGGATAGCGCCACGCCGCACCTCCAGCACCACGAACACGCACCGGAGACACCCGTGTGGGGAAGCCGCGGGCGAACCCAGAACCTCGATTAGAACCTTTGTTCGAATAGTGGAAGGACTCGGGGGCGCTGTCAAGCCGGGATCAGGCGGAGTTGCATCCAACGCAACGTGGGTGACCGCCTACTTGCCTCGCGGCGAACGCGCCGCCGGGCAGCGTTAGGCCCAGACGGGCCGAACACGATCCTGCGCGGTCCGGCGGAGCTGTGCGTGGCGGTCGGCTGACGGCTTCCCCGCTGCGGCGGGCGTTCCCCGCGTTGGCTCGGCCTGGCGGTGTCGGTCGTTGCCGGAGGCGTGGATGCGTCGAGACCACCTCGGTGACGGTCGTCGGCGGCCGGCCGCATCTGTGGCCGCGCAGAGCGGCCGGCTGTGGGGCCGGGAGGCCGGCGGTCGTCGGGCGTCCTCGTTTCCGCTGGTGCCGGCCCAGTCTCGCCCCGGGGTTGTAACTCCGGCGCAGTGAAGGACGACCTAGCTGCTGATTGAGGAGTCGCCCCATGTCACAGCGTGAAACACGGGTCACACCGAGTCGGTTCGGGTGGCTGCTTCTCGCCTTCGTCTTTGCCGGTACGGCTGGTGTACACCTCTACCTGCTCTTGTCGACCGCAGCTAGGTGGCCGGGCTGGGCGGCGATGGTCCTGGTGGTGCTGTCCCTGAGCTGCGTTAGGAACTCAGGGCTCGGCCAGGGCCGCGCGTGTGTTCCTGCCGATGTCGGAAGCGCGAAGAGCGGGGAGCCGGCTGAATGAGGGGGTGGTCCGACCCGTCGGCTCTGGCCGTGTTCGTGATCGCTGTCGCGCTGCTCCTCGCCGCCGGCACGAGTGGTGCCCTCAGGCTCCCGCCGCTCAACGTGCACGGCCCGCTGACCCCGGCCGGGATCAAGGTGACCGCTGCCCTCGGCGTTCTGTGCTTGGTCGTGGCCGGCGGGGTGGCCTTGTGGGGTGGGCACGACTCGCCACCGCAGCCGACCGCGACGCCGCAACTCTCGAGCTCGGTTCCGCAGGTCACGTCACCCTCTTCTGCGGAGACGCCGGGTACGACCCCGACCACCCGGTCCACCACGGTTGCGACGACGGAATCGCCGTCACCGCCCGAACTCACGGAACTGGCCTCCGATCGCGTGTCTTTGGGAACGTCGACCGGCTTCGACTTCGACACGGGCAAGACCGGTTTCGCGGGTGAGGGCGCCGACATAGTCGTTGACAGCACCGGTATCAGTGCGGTTTCCGATACCGCGCTCGCGCTTTCCGGCCGAACGGACACCCGGCCTGACGGATGTCCCTCGGAACTGAGGGGCAGCCGAGTACCGCGGAGCGGTACAGCGTCCGGGCGATCGGTCTGCGCTCTGACGACGAGTGGGAACCTCGCAGTGTTCACGTTCTCCGATTCGCGCTCGTCGGGCGAAGTGGTGGTGGACTATGTCTTGTGGGATAACCGATGACGACGGACCAGCTACCTATCGGGAACGCGCCGGACCGAGGAATCGGAACCGGGCGCGTGTTTCGGTCCGAGCCTTTCGGATGACTTACAGGACAGCTCCTAGCCGAGCCCGCAACTTCTACGCCCCACCCCTGCAGCGCCGTACCGGCTACCGGTCCAACGGACGTATGTGTATAACACCCTACATAATCGTCGTGGAGTCCTCCGGCGACGCCGGGGTCCGCGTGATCAAACAGGGTGATCTTGGGAGGGGACGGCATGGAGCCGACGATCCGGACTGAGGTGGCTACCGGGAAGGCGGACATCACGCCACCGCCCGGTATCGCAATGGCCGGATACGGTCTCGATGCTCCGCGGATCGCGACGGGAACATGTACGCCGCTGACGGTCCGGTGCACAGTGTTGTGGATGGCCGGGAATCCGTCTGTGCTGGTGACCGCCGATCTGCTCGGATTTCCGCGTCGGCTGCACCAGCGGATCCGGGCGGCGGTGGTCGGGTTGGGTGTCGGTTCCGCGGACTTCGTGCTGACGGCCACGCATACGCACAACGGGCCAGTGGCCAGCGCTGACGTCACGGCTTACACGCTGTACAACATCACCAATTCACACCAGCTGGACCTGATCACCACCTACGCCGAGTGGGTCGGGGAGCGGGTCGTCGCCCTGGTGCGGGATACCCTGGCCGCCACGGCTCGCCCGTGCGTGCTTGATTACCAGGTCACGGGTCAGTCGTTCTCGATCAATCGCGAGGCGATGCCCGAGGTCGAGACGCAGTTGCCGGTGCTCGTGGCCCGCTCTGCGGGCGGGGATCCGCTGACGATCCTGTTCGGCTATGGCTGCCACCCGGTCGCGGCGCCGATGCTGGCCGAGTTCGATGCCGACTATCCAGGTCGAGCGATCGCGGTGATCGAACAGTCGACCGGGGCGTTCGCGCAGTTCCTGCCCGGCGCGGCTGGCGACCAGAACCCGGAACCGGTGAACAGCTGGGTCGGTGTGGAGGCTGCCAGTGCCGGGCTCGGCGAGGCGGTCGTCAGGGCCGCGGCGTCGCCGGGGCGGCCGGTATCCGGGCCTGTGGAGAGTGCCTATGCCGAGCTTGACGTTCCCCTTGATCTCCCGCCCGATCTCGACGGCTTTCGGCAGCAGTTCGCCGCCCGCCAAGCCAACACGGCGATGCCGGGATGGATGCGCCGGCACGCCAAGATGATGATCGGCCAGATCGACGACGGCTCATACGCCACCGGCGTGGCAGTGCCGCTGCAAGGGTGGGTCTTCACGGGCGGGGAACCTCTGCGGATCGCGATGATCGGCGGCGAACCGGTCGCCGGCTACGCGGCTCGGCTCCGGCAGCGCCATGGCGGCCCTGACGGGGTCTGGGTGCTCGGGTATGCCGGAGAGCTACCGACCTACCTGCCCACCGACGACCTCCTAGCCGCCGGCGGGGCGTGGCAGTACGCCAGCGGCTGGTCACCCGATCACCCGCAGATCGGTGGTGGTGCGATGTGCTGCTACGGCCTGATCGGCCACTTCCGCAGCCAGGGCCAAGACGGTGCTGTCGAGACCACGATCATAAACGGCCTTGCTGAGCTGCTGTCACGACGCCGCTGTGGCTGAGTGAAACGAACGTTTACAAGCCCTCGAGCTGGTCAGTTCGGCCGGGGATGTCGGCTGTGGTGAGTGGGATGCGTACGGTAAAGCGTGCGCTGCGGTCTATCTCATCGACACTGAACGTGCCGTGGTGGGCGGCGGCGATTCGGCGGGCGATCGACAGGCCGAGGCCGGTGCTGCCGGTGTCACCGGTGCGGGCGTCGTCAAGGCGGGTGAAGCGGTCGAAAATGCGTTCATGGTCGGCTGCGGGAATGGCGGGTCCAGGCGTGCCAGCAGGAGCAGTTCGCTGGCAAGGTCTTGCAAGCGCAGCGGTGTCGCCGAGGGCGTCCTCGATGACCTGTCGCCACTGGCTCGCTCCGGGTGGGCTTGGGCGATTTCGAGTTCGGTCGTGCGCCGCGCTTTTCGGTAACGGCGAACCCCGCGCGTACGACTCGTACTGCGACCGGAGGAGCGTGGGAATGGCCGACACGATGTTGGTGCAGGCGGAGACACCGGGCGGCGAGACCGTTGTCGTGCCCGTCGTGGATCTAGACGCGATCGGCGAGGGTGGGGGAGAGCAGAAGGTCGCTGCCGGGCTGCCCAGCCTCTCCGGCGCGTTGGACTCGATCAAGGACTTCACCGGTGAGCTGCGCAAGGCGCTGAAGGCGATGCAACCGGAGAAGACCACGGTCGAGTTCTCGGTGGGGTTCGCCATGGAAGCCGGCAAGATCACCGCGATGTTCGCCGACGGCAAAGCCGAAGGGGCAGTCAAGATCACCATGGAGTGGGCGAAGGACTGAAGCCCGCCGTGCGCAGCCTGGCGACCCGCCACCGCGACAACCTGATCGAGGCCACCGTCCGGGTTCTGGCCGTGGACCCGGACGGGCGCACGCCGTCGATCGGGACGGGTTTCTTCGTCGCTCCCGGCAAAGTGGTCACGTGTGCGCACGTCGTTCCGGCCGGGCGCCGCTATGTCGTTCAGTACCGTGGTGAGGAGTACGACGCGACGCTGCTGGTTCGGGAGCCGGACACCGGTGCCGAGGCCAATTTCGCCTACCCGGACGTCGCGCTGCTCTCCGTCGACGTCGCCGATTGCGCGGTTGTTCCAGTGGGAAGTACCTTCCCGGAAGCAGGACGCGAGCTGTACGCGTACGGCTGTCCCCTGATCGTGCGGTTGCCGGTCTGGGATCACCTCGACCTCGTCAGCGAGGGCCAGCGGGTCCGGGACGGGACCACCGACGTGTTCGTCAAGACCAAAGGCAGCCAGGTGCAGCCGGGCGCGAGCGGTGCGGGCACCATCGACCTGCAAACCGGAGAGCTGGTCGGCATGCTCGCGCAGACCCGAGACGCGAAACTTGATCTCGGTGGGGCACTGATCCCGGCGGGCACGATTCTCGACGTCCTCGCGACCGCCGGGCACGACGTCCGAGCCGCTAACCAGGAAGCCGCCGCCGACGTGGTCACGCTCGCCGGGGCTCGGCGGCGGCTCAAGTGGGTGTTGCAACTGCTGGCCGTCGACCTCGACGACGCCGGTCCGGTCGTCCGGCGGTCGATGCTGATGGCCTTGGATAACCCGCCACCAGAAGGGCTCGACGCCGACGAAGCGGCGCTGGCCCTGCTGAACCTCGATCTGGAAGACCTCGGCAACGCCCTGGAGGAGCTCGCGCGGGCGACCCGGTCGCCGGCCAAACCAATTCGGCTGCTCTCCGGTGCGGCTTCCTTCGCGTGGTACGCGAAGCGCCCGCTCGTCGAACCGGACACCGCGATCCAGCTGGCCCGGGAACGCGCCTGCGAAGAACCGCGGGTCGTCCACCTGCCCGCGGCCTGCGACTTGACCGTCAAGCTGCACGCCGGTCGCGCGGCCGTGGACCAGCACTGGGAGGTCATCCCGGTGTCCATTGTGGATGCCGAAACCGATGCGGAGACGGGCCTGCCTCGCCGGCTGGTCACCGCCGCGCGTTGGAGCCTGCTGGATCGGGACGGAGTGCTCGTGGACGAAGACGACCCGGACGGCATCGACGCAGCCTGGACGCAGTCCGGCGCCCAGGTCCGCACGCGGATCGGCCGCCGGCTGCTGCTGGTACTGCCGGCCACGATCGCCGATACGGGCCTCGTCGAGGCACTTCGGCGCGAATTCGCTCCGTGCATGTTCGCGCTGGCTGGGCGGTCGCTGTCGGCCGCGTTGCGGCGGAATTCCGCGCTGCTGGAGCTGAGCCCGTCCCTGGACGACGTCACCGAACTGGCCGCCGACGACCGGTACCGCCAGATCACCCGCAAGATCGAGCGGGCTTCGAGTAGATGAAGGGCTTAATCGGATGAGCGATTACATGAAGATCTTCGACCCGCCGCTGGTGCCGGAGCCCGCACCACTCGAGCCGCTCGCCGACCGGTCGGCCGTCGAAAGCTATGTGTACGAAGAAGGTCTTGTGCTCGCGGTGAACGTCGCGCTCGCCACCCGGCGTCCGTTGCTGGTTCGCGGCCGGCCGGGCACCGGGAAGAGTTCGCTCGCGCGCAACGTCGCGATGCACCTCAGGTGGCGGTTCTACCCGCGCACCGTCTCCTCGCGCACACGGGCGCAGGACCTGCTCTGGGAGGTCGACGAGGTGGCCCGGCTTTCCGACGCGTCAGCCCACCAGGCCAGGCCGCGCCGGGAGTACCTGATACCCGGCGTGCTCTGGTGGGCCTACTCACCGGTGACGGCGGCCGAACACCGGCGGGTCGATCCCAACGAAGGCGCCGAAGACGAGAACGCGGTGGTCCTGCTCGACGAGATCGACAAGGCGGAGCCCGACGTGCCCAACGACCTGCTGGAGCCGCTCGGCCTCTACCGGTTCCGGACGGACGAGGGTGACCTGGTCGAAGCGGCCTCGGCCCCGCTGGTGGTGCTGACCACGAACGAAGAGCGCGACTTGCCCAAGGCATTTCTCCGCCGCTGCGTCGTCTACTCGCTGCCGATGCCGACCCACACCCGGCTGCGGCAGATCGCCGCGGTGCGGTTCGGGCCGGATGCTGTGCTTTACCGCCAGGTCACTGACGTTTTCGGGCCGGAGACCGGGGGACCTGCGGACGTGAGTGTCGCGGAGTACCTCGACGCCGTCGCCGCCGCCCGCAAGCTGGGCGTGCGGCCCGGTCACCCGTTGTGGGAGGCCGTGCTCGAGTCGACGACCAGCAAGCAACCCGCACTCGAGCTGCGCTGACATGTATCCGCTGGCCGACCTGATCCGCGCCGCCGGGACGCTGGAACTCGACGGCGATGGCCTGCGGGCCGCCGCCGCGATGCTCGGTGTCGTGCTTTCCGACCCCCCGCCAGTGCCGGAGCCGCTGACCCCGCTGCCCGTTCCGCCGGCGCCGGGCCCGAGCGCGACCGCCGCGTCCCCCGACGCCGACGTGCACACGGCGGAGGGGGATCCCCGGCCGGTCCGGCGGGTCAGAGTGACCTTGGTGGAGGGACCCGTGGCCGCGCCACCACGGCCGTTGCGCGGTTCGGTGCACAACCTGCTGCCGCCGGCACCCGCGCCGCGGCCGGCCGAGCCGCTGTTCTCCCCGTGGCACGAGCGAGCGATCCTGTCGACGTTGGCCAAGGTGCGGTGTCCTGGCCCGGAGGTGGACACGCTGGCGGTCACGAGGATGCTGGCTCGCCGCGAAGCTGTCGTCGCGATGCCGGTCCTGGCCGAGCCGACCACACGGCTGGGGGCTCGGTTGTGGGTCGACCACGGGCCGGGCATGCAGCTGTTCCGCCGCGATCTGCGCTGGCTCGCTGCCGCTCTGCGCCGAGTGGTCGGACAGGACGCCGTCACCGTCGAGCCGTTCCGTGACACGCTGCCCGAGGTAGCAGCAGGCGCGGTGCTGGTCGCCACCGATCTGGGGATCGGCGCGGGCAGCCCGATCCTGCCCGCCGCCTGGCCGCCGGACGCGGTCTTCCTGGTGCCGTACCCGCGTTCGCGATGGCCGGCGTGGGCAGCCCGGTTTCCCGTCGTGCAGTGGGATCGGCGGACGACCGCCGGGCAGGCGGCCCGGCGGTGACGGCCCGGCTCCGGCTCGAACTGCTGCGCGCGGTCAACCCGCACGCCGTGACGCTGGCCGCCGCCTGCGCCCTGTCCGCACGGGTCGAGCCGACACTGCTGCGCCGGCTCCGGCTCCTCATCCCGGGCGCGGACGCTTCCGCCGAGAGCGATCTGTGGTTCTCGGATCTGTTCTCCGCCCGCGACGCCGCCGCCGTAGCACTAGACCCGCTCGTTGCCGAGCTGCTTCGCGAGGGGCTCCGCCGCCCCTCGGCCACGGCGTTCTTGCGGGACGCGGTAGAGGAGATCGCGGCCGCGCACGCGACCGCCCACTGGTCGGTGCGCCTGGAAGAGCGCATCCACCACCTAGACGTCACTCGCCCGCCCGGTGCCGACGACGACATCGACGACCTGGTGCTCGCCGCCCTCGACCAGCTCCGACAGGAACCCGACCCCCGCGGCATCGCTCGCTGGTTGCTCGGTGCGGTCGGTCGTTTTCCCCGTCGCGTCGTCGCACGGACGGCCTCCCGGGCTGCGCGCGCTGCAGCCATGCTCCACCTCGACCGCCAGGCACCGCCGGGCGACCTGTCCGCCGGAGAGACGCAGACGTGGCTTCCGTGGCTGGCCACGACCCTGCCCCGGATCTCGGTGCCCGTGCAGCTCCTCGACGGTGCGGTGGTCCTCGGTGCCGAGGGACCCGGCTCGGTCGAGCTGCCCGAGGTTCCCGACACCGATCCGCTGGTCGTCGAAGTCCGGTGGACGGACGGGGTCTGCGCGCACAGTCGCTGCGTCCGCTTCCGCACCGGCGAGCCGGTCCAGGTGGAGACCGGCTCCCAAACGGCTTCCCTGGTGACCCTGCTGGGCGCCTCCTACGAAGTCGCCGTGGACGAGCAAGAATCGGCCGGGCTCCGGTTCGATCGCGTCAAGGTCGGACTGCGGCCCTGCCTCGGTCGTTCCCAGGAGATCGCCGATCTGCTCCGCGACGTGCTCGACCCCAGCAGTTCCTGGGTCGGGATCCGCGGCGGACCCGGCAGCGGTACCTCGACTGTGCTCGTCGCCGTCACCGACGCGCTGCGCCGCGACGGGGTCGCCGTCGTCGAGCACTTCTACTCAGCCACGACCGACCCGGTGGTGATCGAGGAATCGTGCCTGGCCCAGCTTCGCGTGCTTTACTCGGAGTACACCCACATCAACGGCAGATCGTTCACCGGGTTGCTGGACGATCTGGCCCGCCAAGGTGCCTTTCGCCGTCCGCTGGTTATCGCCCTCGACGAGTTCCCCGTCAACGGTGACCGGCTGTTCCTCGCCGACGTCCCCGCTGGCGTCCACCACCTGGTGACGACCACGCGGTGGCTGGACCTCCGCGATCGGCTCGCCACCCAATCCTTGCGAGTGAAGCACTTCACCGCCGACGCCACCCGTGAGGTGGGCCGTGCCCTCGTCCGCCGGCACCTGGCGGAGGTCGAGCATGCGTTCGTCGGACCGGTCGATGTCGAGGCGCTGGTCGACCTCGCCGGCAACAGTCCGCGTGCCGTCGTCCGTATCCTCCGGTGGATCGCTCGGCAGCCCACCAACAGCGTCACCGCGGACAACGTGCCGCCCCTGCTCACCGCCGGCTGGACCGATGTCCGAGCTGCGCTGGGCCGGAGGTTCGGCCGTCAGCTCACGCACTTGCTGTACATGCTCTACCTCGCCCAGCACCGACACCCGTGGTTCGACTGCGCCGTCGTCGAGCCGTCATGGCGGGTGTTCTGGTCGGCTTGCCTCGACAACGGCCTGGTCGAGGACACCGGTGAGGGCAGCGTCGTCGAGTTGGCCGCGCCGGAAGCCGCAGACGTCCTTCGAGCCCCGGCGGACAGTCGTGACGAGACGGTGCGGCGCTTCGTGTTCGGAAAGAGTCGGATCCTCGACTTCGTCGCCAACGCCAGTCTCACCCGGCTGGCCAATGCCGTGACGCACCTGCTCGCCGTCGGCGACACGGAGGTACCCGAACACCTCTGCCGGCAGCTGACTTTCCTGGTTCGCCGCTACGCTGAAGATCGAGCTGGCCTGCTCGCGGATTTGGCCGCGCTACCCGGTGATCCCGGTATGAGGACCTTGTGGACGGTGATCTCGCAGATCGCCGACCTGGGGGTGCCGCCGGCCGGGTTCGCTCCGGCATTGCGGGACTGGCTCACTGTCCGGGCGGAACCTCGCCTCGTCTCGGGGTTCGGGTTGCGGCCGCCGCTTCGCGTGCGCCGGGCGATCACCGAAAGCGAGCTCCGGCCCGCCGGGATCGGCGAGGACCGGCTGCATCCCGGTCCCGCTCTCGCGATCGCCGTGATCGGTGGCCGTCCCGTGGTCGTCACCCGGTTTGGCGTGCACGCGATGGATGGCTCGCTGATCGGCGCTTCGGCCGAGATCGACGGCGCGAACGGAGGTGCCTGGGGCTACGTCGCGTGGCACGGCCGGACGATCTGGACCGATGTGCACCCGAGACAGCCGGTCGACCTCCCGATCGACCGGGCACAGCGCCACGGCGAGGCGCTGACCGTGGCCGGGACCGACGGAAGCGTCACGAGGCCCAGCGTCTCCGACAGGGGGCGGCGGATCCTGGAGATCCCCGGACGGGGTGCCCGCGTCACCGCGATGGGCGCGCTGGATACCACACCGGCTCGCTGGATCGTGGGCTACGCGGACGGGACGATCCACGATCAGGGGTCGAGCCGGGAGCGGATCGAGCACCGCGGCGCGGTCCGCGCGGTGGTCTGTACCAGCGAGGATTCCTTCGTCTCCGGAGGTGACGACGGCTCGCTGGTCTTCTGGGCGCCCGGACTCGAGGTGATCCGAAGGAGACACGTCGAGCCCCCGGTCACCTGCCTGGCCCGGATGCCGGACGACGCGGTCCTGGTGGGCTCGGCGAACGGTGAGGTGACCCGGTGGGATCCGGTGTCCGACGAGCTCGTAGTCCTCGGGAGGCACATCCATCCGGTGCGTGGCGTTGCGCACGTCGCGTCGTCGTTTGTCCTGAGCTGGGCCGACTCGATCCGGTATTGGAACGCTGCCGGGAGCGGAGGGCTGCTCGCCCAGGAGGTCGGTTTTCCCGGCGGTATCGTCGATGTGCTCGTCCACGAAGGAACCTACGTGGCGATGCGGGGCGACGGCTCGGTCCGCCAGCGGATCCTGCCCGATCTGCGCGAGGAGCGGCACGCCTTCGAACGGCTCGTGGTCCGCGAGCGGCAGGCATACCTGTGGCTGGCTGGAACCACACTGAGTGTCGATGCGGTGAAAGGTCCGAGATTGACGGCAGGGGTTCGTCCCGACGTAGCGGGAACGGCAGCAGACCTCGGTTACTGGCGAGTCACTGCCGGGGCCGACGGCGTGGTCCGGCTGTCGGTGGCGGAGTCCGGGACCCAGGTGCACGAGATCCGGCTCGGGCTGCCGGTCGTCGCTCTCGCCGGGGAGCCGGGGTTCGTGGCGGCGCGGGACGCGACCGGTCAGCTGTGGATGTTCGACCTCGACGAGCCGACGGGGGTTTCGCTCGTGGAGGTCGTCCGGGCTTCGGTCGGGCGGGCCGAGTTGCGGATCGACGGGGACGAATGCGTGATCGCGGCGGTCAGATTGACCGTGGACGGTTCACCGGTTCCGCTGCGGATCGACGGGCACTGGCCGCGGGTGCGGGCCGACGGAAGCCTGCTGTGCCCCGAGGCCCCGCCCCTCACCTTTCGGATTCCGCCGGTCGGTCGACAGTGGGGCATCGAGGTCGACGTGGTGTCTCCGCTGCTCAGGGGCTACCGCACCACGATCGTTCAGCGCGGCCGAGTCGATTTGTGAAGGAGTCCCGACAGGGCTGACGACGCCGTGGAAAGCGGATGTCCCGGTTGAACGGGACAGACCGATTCGGCACGCCGAGGTTATGGCCGTTCAGGCATCGCTCGTGGCGCCCGGCCGGGCGTGCGGGCGGGCCGCTGCCGATCCGGGTCCGCGAGGCTCCAGGTTGGAGATCACCGGCCGCCTTTGAACCGACTTGCGCCTCAGGACTTTGGCATCAGGCGAGCTAGGTCCCGCGTGTACGCGCCGACTATGACGCAGGGAAGAAACCAAGGGACGCAAGCGAAACATCGCCACCGACAGCCTCGGACTCGTAGTCATGGTCACCGTCACCACCGCCGGCATGCAAGACCGCGACACCGCCTGCCTGCTGCTGGCGTTACTGCGCGAACACTTCTCCACCATCACCCTGGTCTGGGCCGACGGCGGCTACGCCATACGCCTCGTCACCTGGGCCAAAGCCGTGCTGCACCTGACGGTCGCCACGGTCAAACGCACCGACGGCATCAAAGGTTTCGTGGTCCTGCCCGTAGATGGGTAGTCGAGCGTAAGTTCGGCTTGCTGATCCGCCACCACCGCCTGGTCCGAGGCTGCGAACGCAAACCCGAGCATCACGAAGCGATGGTGTGGTGGGCCGCCGTCGCCATCCTGACCCGCCGGCTGACCCGAGAAGGCGCAGGTGACGCACCCCCGCCACGCCGGCGACAGCCCCGACCATCCAGCCAACTCGAACCAGCCACATGACCAATCGCCAACAGGCTGTTAGAGGTCAGCACGTAACGGCTGCGTACGTCACCGCGACTTCTTTGTGCGCGGAAGATCATCCGAGCGGAGAATCTGGGTCGCTGACGACGGCATCGGTTGGCGCTGTCCCGTCCCCACACAACGGGGTAGTCGACGAGCGCCCCGGCCAGTGCAGCGTGAGGAAGCGCATTGGCAGGAAGGGGACGTTCGTGTCCATGCCCAGACGCCCGGTCCTAACGACTGCTGCTCTGTTCGCGGCGACTCTGGCAGCTCCGTTGCTCGCCGAAGGTCAGGCGTCGGGCGCAGCGCCGATGGCGGTCGCGGTCGGCAAGACCGACATCACCCCGGAACTGGATATCCCGCTTGCTGGCTACGCGACAGACACCCCACGGCTCGCCGCAGGTGTGCATCGTCCGCTCTACGCGCGGTGCACCGTGTTTTGGGACAACGGGACGCCGAACGTCATCGTCACTGCGGACGTGCTGGCGTTTCCACGCGCCATCCACCAGGCGATCCGGTCGCGAATTGTCAGCCTCGGGGTGGCGTCCTCGCATTTCGTGCTCACGGCAACCCATACCCACAACGGGCCCGTCCTCACCCCCGACATCACGGCGTACACCCTCTACAACATCCTCGACCCATCTCCCCACATGGACAGGGTTCATGGCTACGCCGCCTGGGTGCAAGACCAGATCGTCGACCTCGTCCGAATAAGCCTCGCGGCCACCGCGGTTCCGTGCACGTTGGATTACCAGGTCGCCGATGAGGCGTTCTCCTACAACCGGGAAGGCATGGCGGGCGTCGAGCGGGATGTGCCGGTTCTGACGGCACGAGCTCTCGACGGGTCGCCGCTGGTGGTGATGTTCGGTTACGGATGCCAGCCCGTCGTCGCTCCAGCGGAAACACTCATCGACCCGGACTACCCAGGGCTCGCGGTGGAGGTGGTCGAGCAGCAGACCGGGGGTTTTGCGCAGTTCCTCACCGGTGCGGCCGGGGATCAAGACCCGGTGGCTTCCCCCGGTTGGCAGGCCCTCGATGACCGCGGCCACGACCTCGGCCAGACAGTCGTCAACACGATCACCGCACCCGGCCGGCCAGTCACCGGCCCGATCCTGACCGCTTACCGTGATGTCGACGTCCGGCTCGACATCACCGACACCCCCAGCAGTCTCGCGGCGGTCCGCGCGAACTTCGCCGTCCGACAGGCCACCGCAGCAGGGTGGATCAGCCGCCACGCCGAAGTCATGATCGACCAGATCGACACGCATAGTTTTGCATTCACGACCCCCGTTCCGGTGCAAACCTGGCGCTTCACCGGCGGCACCCCGCTGCGGCTGGCCTTCCTCGGCGGGGAACCAGTGTCCGGCTACGCCGCCTACTGCCGCAGCCACTACGGCGGCACCAACGGCATCTGGTTCTCTGGATACGCTGGCGAGGTACCCGCCTACTTGCCCACCGAACAACTCTTGACCACCGGTGGTGCCTGGCGCTACGCCTGTGGCTGGTCTGATGACTTCCCTGGCATTGGCGGCGGCGCGATGTGCGCGTACGGCATCATCGCCCACTACCTGCGCAACGCCCAAGGTAACGGCGTCGAAGACACCCTGATCGCCGCGTTGAACGCTGTTCTTTGAGTTGTCTGCTCCGCTGCATGCCGAGAACATCCGACATGGGCCGGGGAGGTGGGCTGGACCGGGTCCCCGGGCATCACGACTCGGTGCGGATGCCGAGGGAGGCTTCGCGCAGGCTGGACAGGCTGCGGCCGACACCGGGTGCGCCGCCAATTCGGGTGATCTTGTCGGATACCATGCTTAACCTGGGGTAATGGCAGGAACAACAACTACAACGTAGGCGCGCCGGGCGCGGGCGAGGCTGGCTGAGAAGACGAGCGGTGCCGCAAGCGTGCGGACCCGGTCGTTTCCTCCCCTCGGCGACTGGATGGCGACTTCGGGGCTGTGCCGAAGCATGGCGACGAGTGAGCCTGAAGAAAGACGAACGCGTCGCTCCGCCGCCAGGCGGCGACGAGTGGGACGTCCGGTTCGGCACCAAGGAAGCGGCGGCAAGCTGGGACGATCTCGTACGCGCGGCGAAAGGTAACGCTCGCCGCGCGTACGACCTCATGCGCACCGCGCCGGGTCAGAACCCGGATACCCGCTATCAGCGCCTCAAGGGGTCGCTCGCAACTGGCTTGCACCGCCTTGCACCGCGGCCGACAGCTGCCGCAATGGCAGTTCGAAGTGACCGGCGGTGGCCGCATCTGGTACCTCATCGACGAGGAGCGTCACACCGTCTGGGTGCAGCTGGCCAGTCTGAAGCACCCCAAAGAGACCGAGTAGCCGGCCGGGCGGGTATGGCATTCGAATCGTGGATGATGAGTATCCCTGGCGCACTTGTCGCCGGCGGAGCGATCACGGTCGGTGTTCAGCGGCGGGTGTGGCGATGGGGCTCGCAAGTACTTGCTCCGACGTGTGCTCAATGCGATCGCTTGTGGGCGGCCCTTGGGCTACCTCGACGATGCGCTGGGGAAACCGTTGGTCAGCGGCGCGATCCGGGACTGTGCGCCTGGTCGCCTGTACCGGGCGTATCGCAACGCCTACGTGATCGTGGCAGTCACTGCGTCGGGACCGGACAAGTCAGTTGACGCCTTTTCGATCACCGTCCTGACGCCGAAGTTCCACTTCAGAACCCGGGAGCTCAAGGCAGGGCTGCTGGATTTAAGTCTTGACATTCTTGATTATCAAGACAGACTTGACCTGTTCGTCTTCCGTATAGGCTGAGGAGAAGGTCATGTCAGGGACCGCCACCCCAATCACACCGACCGATGAGTGCTTCTGCGGATGTGGGAGAGAGACCCCGCCCGGTGCCTTCTTCCGCACGGGTCATGACAAGAAGGCCAGCGCTGATCTTGATGCCTTGCATCACGACGGAAGCGTTGCGCAGCGCCTCGCGCACTTCGGGTTCGGACCAGGGCTACGCAACCTGCACGAATATGCGATCGAGCGTGGCGTGAGGGAGCGTTGCGGGATCGACGGGTGCAACGTATCTGGCGTCCCGAAAGGAATCGGCATGAGACGACACCGCGCGACACATGCCAAGGGGAAGCCCTCGGAGCACGGCTCGGACTAGACACCAGCACTTGCCGGTTGCTGCGTGGCTTGGTGCGGCTCCGCCGTTGGCTTTACACCGTATGCGCTGGCCGGGTCGTACACCGCCCGGGTGACGTCGTCGCGGTCCTCGCCTTCCATATCGAGGATCTGGGCCTGGGTGAAGTTCAGCGTCCGACGGGCCATCCGGCGCGGCACCAGCTTGTCGGCCTAGTGGACGGTTCCCTTCCGGCTGCCTCTGCCGTGCCGGTGACATTCGATTATCGTTGCCTCGACCGGCCGGAGGAGGGGACGACGTGAGCAAGTTGGTCGAAGAGCTCTTCGCTAGTGAGGTGGAGATGTTGCTGCCGCTTGCCCGGGCCACTGCGTGCCTGATGCCGCTGCGGATCGTCGGCGGGGACTGGTCGGCGATGTTCGAAGTGCCGGCCGGCGACGGCGTGGCGGATCTGTGCGCAGTGCGGTTCGCGCGCGGTCACCGCGACAAGCGTGGTGGTCGTCCGGCGATCACGGACTGGACTGACGTGCGGGTCTTCGCCGTTCTGCAGCACCCAGACAAGTGGACCGGTGTCGCCGAGCTCGCCGCCCTCGCCGGTCTCACTGTCGATGGGCTTCGTCGAGGGCCTTTGCGCCGGTTGAGTGAAGCGGGGCACATCCGGCGCACCGCGGATGGTGGCGCTGAGACCGAGTGGCAGTACTCGATCCCCGTCACGGGCGTGACAGCGGTCGAGGCGAAGTTGTCGGATTGGCATCGCGCACTCGTGCAGGCACGTCGACACACCGTGTTTGCCGACGCGTCTTACATCGCTTTGCCGCCGCGCGTAGCGGCGAGGGCCGCCGATGCCACGGAGATGCTTGCTTCGTCTCAGGTTGGCGTGCTGTCAGTTCGACCGTCGGGTGAGGTACGGGTGGTTCGTGAAGCTCCGCGGCCGCGCCGGGTCCGGGGCTGGGCTCTACGTCGGATGTTCGCGGCCGAGCGGCTATGGGCACTTCACTCGGCAGGCGCCGTATCGGGACCGGTCAGGCACGTATTTGGGCGACCTGTTCTGGCTTCACCGCGCGATCCGCGGAGCTCGGTCGCCGTGCTGAACTGAATTCTTCGGACGATAAGGCTGACCCGCGTGACAGCGGTCACGCTAGGAGTTGGTGCCAGACTCCCAGGTGACCGGGCTTCGACGCGGTTTCCATCGCGACTTGTGAAACTGCCGAAGCCGCAGTGATCAGCGCGTCGGATATGAGCTCTGTGATGTGGGTGCGCCGGTCGGAGGCGTTGGCGACGTCGGCGGTCAGCTCTGCCAGGCGGTACAGGTGATGCGCCCCCTGGGTGTGCGCGTCCCAGTCGTGGGTGTTGCGGCTGGCTTCACAGTAGGGGCAGTCGCATTGGGCGACCAATCCGCCTGCCGTCAGAGCTTCGTGCTCCGTGCGCAGGATGGTGTGGAGGAGCTCAGGTGTGAAGATGCGCGGCTTCGGTGGCGCTGTGATCCCGCCGCCTCGCATGTTCGGGGTGAAGCCGCGCGCGGCTGCCGACAAGCCGGTGCCGAATCCCGCGGCGCCGTGCGCCAGGCACCACCAGCCGGTGAGGTCGGTGGTGGGCAGCAGGACGGGGATCTGCTCGTCCGCGAGGGCCTGACAGAGGTCGCGGTAGCCGGCGAGGAGTTGCTGTTCCACAGGTTGCGATGCTGTGGCCGTGGTTGGCCATAGCGTGGTGAGCCAGAGTGCGTCGGGGCGGGATTCGATCACTCGTTCGGCGACGTCGTCCACCCGGTCGGGGTACATCAGCCATCCTGTGGCCAGCACCAGGTTCAGGAACGAGGGCTCGTCTTCAGCTCGGTTACGTACCGCGTCGAGGTGGCGGAAAGCCGCGTCCAGCTCGGCGTCCGGGGCGACACCCGGCAGGAACCGTCCTGGGCTGAGCAGGACGTTGGCGCCAGCGTCCCGTTGGGCTGCGACGACGTCGTCAAGCCAGGCGGCTTCATCAACGGTTGGATCCTGGCGCTTCTGGAATGGCCAGCGTTTGAACTGATCGCTCACGGGCTTTCGGCCAGGCACCGCATCGAAGACGGCGTGGGCAACAGGATCGGCGACGCGGAGCGCGGCGGCTCCGAATTGGGACAGGTAGGCGTTACCTGCTCTGGGCACCAGCTGCAGCAGGGTGCCGGCCGCCGCAAACGTGACTGCCTTTCCCTGGGAACGGGCAAGCCCACGCAGGAGTGCGGGGACCGTGGAGTAGTGCTTGTGAGGACGGCTGATGATCATGATCGGACCGGTGCCGCGAAGTGCTTCGGCGGCTGGCGGGCCGGTGACGTCCGGGGTGGCTGGCTGTTCGGCGTTCTGCGCCTCCGCTAGGTCGGCGATCTCTTCCGCGAGACTGCGGTTGAACTCGTCGACCGTGTCGTCGTCTGGTTCGTCCAGGTCGTAGTACCGGCTTGGCGGGTCGGCGTAGGGGTCGAGGTCCTCGGGCCGGGTGTCCTCGGTGATCCAGACGCCGGTCAGGGCGTCGAAGCCGTAGGCCTCCGGCGGTCCGAGCAGCTCAGACTCGCCGATGTCGCTCTCTGAAGAACCATCCGAGCTCTCATCACGCATCTCTTCACACCTCCGGTGACCCCGCCAACACTGGTTGCACTTCCGGTGCCGCTCACGCCAGCATGCGCTCCGCCGTACGAGCTGAGCCCCGGGCCGACCTACGCGGCGAGAGCAACTTCGCGATCACGATCCGCAGCTCGGAGGGGGTGTCGGCGGGCAGATCGAGGTCGACGCTCTCCGCGGCGCGGAGCAGGGTGGCGAAATCCCTGTGCTGCCCTGGCTGGGAGTACGGGTGGCGGCCGGTCAGAGCCTCTGCGGCCACGGCGCCGATGGACCAGAGATCCGCCGCGTTACGAGCACGATCGCCGCGGAGTTGCTCCGGCGCGGCGTAGCGTGCGGTGCCGATGAAGCTCGGGTAGACCGTCAACGTCGACTCATCTAGCGGTTTGACCAGGCCGAGGTCGACGAGCACGGGATCGGCGGGCTCCCCGTGCCGCAGCAGGATGTTCTCCGGCTTGATGTCGCGGTGCACCACCTGTGCCTCGTGCAGCACGGCTGCGGCGTGCAGCAACCCACGGGTTAGGGCGACGCACTCTTCCGCGGGAACCTGCCCCTGGTTGAGCCGACGACGAAGGTCGCCACCGGGGATGAACTCGAACCTCAGGACCTGTCGCATGCATCCCTCGATCACCACGGCGGTGCGTTCCCTCAGGCGGACTACCCGGTCGTCCTCGATCTTGAGCAGGCCCTCGACCTCCCGGTCGAGGCGTTCCGCGGGGAAGTCGTCCTGGTAGATGATCTTGCACGCGTCCTGCGGGCCGATTCTCCAGGTCTCGCCGAACGCTCCGGTGCCCAGGAAACTGACCTCTTTGGCGAGAGTTCCGAAGGCGGCAGCTACCTCGTCGGCTGTGTACTTCCGCTCTTCCATCCGGTGACCTCCTGGCGAGTCCTGCGCTTCAGGTGCCTTGACGCTCCATGATCCTCCCCCCGATGCGGGAGCGCCGGAAGCCTCGCCGCGAGCGGTGTGAAAGATGCGGGCGGATTGGGAGCCGACAGGTGGGCCACTCCGGCAAGTCGCTCTCAATGTTGTACTCGTGCGGAAGTCGTGTCCGAACTGCGGCCGGTCACCTAATTAGCTGGGCGGCGGTCGTCATGTATGTGCGAAGGTCGCCCAGGGCGGTCATTGTGTGCTTGCGCGGTCGTCGGTGCGATACGGCGGTACCTTGCGTGGATTCATTGGTGCGAGGGTGAGGACGGCCAATAGTGCCATGAACCAGTCCAGTGCAGGGGTGCGACCTCACGCAAATGCACGTGCTGTCGCGCGTGCAGGCGAGATCCCTCGCTCGGCTGGGTGAGTTTGATCGCGTGGTCGCGGCCGGCTGCGGGAACTGTCATCAAATTGTCCACTCGTCCTGAGCGAACCGCCAATTGGTTCCAGATGTGTGCCTTGACCTCGTCGAACGTCGAGCATCGCGCCGACGGCTCGAGTCCGCAATGATCTGCGTATGCAATTTGCAGACGGCGTCATCCGCTGATTGCCGTACACGGAAAGTAGTTGATCAGCTACGGTCACATGTGCGGCTGACTCGTCGGACCGGTCGATCCATCACCGGTGCCAGTGGGCCAGCCGGACGATCTTCGGCGTGTCGGAAGCCGGATCGTTGGGCACGCAGCGCTGAGCGGGAGGGGTTCACGCGGCCGTGGCACAACCACACACAGGCGTCAGTCCGTGGCTGGCGGAAATCGATGGGCAGGTGCGAGACGCCGGTGGCGCTCCGCCCGCAGGCACCTCGGGCGCCGGGTTCAGCCTGTTACCCGAGGAAGCGCAGGCTGTGCTGTCGCAGGCGCAGAACGCCCTTGAGCAGCTCCGGCAACTGCAGCGACAGACGGAGACGTTGAAGCAGGTCCGGCCGGCGGCGAATGATCCCGCTAGCCTCGCCTACAACGCTCGCTTGGCGAACGGCCAGGGTGTCTTCTCCGTGCTAAGTGATCACGTCAGCTCGGAGGCAGCCTATCTGGACGAGCTGGTCAAGAAGATCCAGGAATCCTTCCGGGTGATCAGTGGACGTGATTCCGCGGCGGCACACGACATCGGTCAGACGGGGACGCCGAAGGGTGGTGTCGCGGGATGAATCGTCGGCTGGCTTTCGTCGTGCTGGTCTCCGTCGCAGGTTTTGCTGTCGCGTGCTCTGGCCACGGCGGACTTGGCGAAACGTCGGGAAGTGCCCTGCCCGCTCCTGCTGGACAGAACGCCTCGTCTCCAGGTCTGCCGTTCGCTGGGGCGCCCAGGGTTGTCGACCCGTTGCCGCTGTCTGTGCTTGCCGGCGACCCCTGCGCGGACGCGCTCACACCGGATCAGGTCGTCGCTGCCGTGGGGGCTTCAGTCTCCGGGCAGCGCGAGGATCTCGCGGAGGTCGGCCCGGCGTGTGCGTGGTCCAATCGTAACACCGGAGGCGCTGTCGGAGTCTCGTACACGCTCAACACCCACGTCGGGCTCAGCGGTGTCTACGCGAATACGAAACCGCAATCGGCTTTGTGGCGGGAACTGCCGGCGATACAAGGCTTCCCCGTCGTCGCTCATGCCGGGACCAAGGGTGGCGCGATTCCCGCCGGTTTCTGCCAGGCGAGCATCGGCCTGGCGGACAACCTTTCGGTCGACGTCAGCCTCACATTGGGAGTGAGCAAAAAGGACACCGAGGACGCATGCAGCCTGATCTCTCAGATCGCTGACATGACAGTCGCGACACTGAGAGCAAAGGCAGGTTCCTGATGTTCCCTTTTGATCAACTCGGGCGTGCCGCACACGTCGTGGCACGCGAAGCAGAGCACGCCGGAACCGCGCTTGTGCACGCAGCCCAGGACGCGATCGGCTGGGCGAGCGATCTGTTCTCCGGTGAAGTCGGTGTTCACGTCATGCCGATCCCAGCGGTTGTGCGGTGCGTCATGGCCGGTGACGGCACAAGCTGGACCGAGAGCGGCATCACGTCCGGGAGCGCCGCAGCCGGCCATCACGAGATTGCTGCTGGGCTCTCTGCGATGCTGAACAACCTGGAGCCGGCCTGGACAGGCGGTGGTGCGAACCGTGCCCACATGCGAACCAAGGCTTTCAGTGATCTGATCGATCGCGCGGCGCTGACGCTGAGGTCGAACGGCAGCAACGTGACCGACGCCGCCTACGGGTTCGAGCTGGCCAAACAGTCCATGGAGCCGATGGGTGACCCTCCCGACAAGTCTTTCTTCGACGTCGCGACGCCCTGGGACACCGACACCGAGGACGCCGTCGAGGCCTACAACGCCAAGGCCGAGAAGAACCTCGGCATCTACAACACCTACGTCCAACACCTCGACACGCAGGGCCAGGGACTGTCCGGGGACTACGGCAGGCTCACGCCTGAGCCGGCCGATCCTGTCGAGCGCACACAGACCGATCAGCGCGGCGTCACCGACGACCGACCAGAACGCGGAACCGAAAAACCCGCTCACGCAAACGAGGATCGAACAACGACGGAGACGCCGTCCACTGAGGACAATCAAGCGGACACCCGGACCAAGAACATGGCCTTCCGCACTACCACGGGATCCGGAAGCGGCGGCGACGTCGACAGCGGGGATCCGCACGAGGTCTTCGATCCACAGCGCGACCGGACCGAGGCCGCCGGGCTTACGGCATCCGGGCTCGAGCCTGGCGGACGAGGGATGAGCGGGTTCGGCCTGGCCCAGCAACTCGAACGCGGAACCGGCACCCAGCTACCCGATTCCGGTAATCTGCCATTCGCGGGAGTTCCCCGGTCGCCTGCCTCTTCTGGGCCGAACCGGGGCGTGGCCGAAGGTGGAGCCGGCGCGCTGGCCAGAGGGCCGCGCGGGGAAGCGGAGCGGACAGCAGCAGGTTCCCGTGCCGGCGGCAGTGGCCGCGGAGCTGGCTCTCGCGGGGCCGCGGGTGTGGCGCCTGCGGGAACCACGCGTGGTTCTTCGGAGGACGACGAGCATCAGCGCAAATACGTCCGCGATGACGCGAGCGTGTTCGCCGTCGATGACGACGAGCTGGTCGACCCCCGCACCGGCTTCGCCCCAGTGCAGCCGACCATCGGTACCTGACGCACTCCGTGCACGCCGGCAACGGCCTTCCCCGCCTGTCGTCCCGCATCACGGAGCGTGTGTCGTGGCTGTCATCGACAGACCCATCATCCTGCCCAAACTCGCCTTCCTGACCGCCTGGAGCATGCTCGCGGTGGGGGAGCTTCCGCCGGCGTTCGGCACCAACCTGCACCACTGGACGAGCGCGGACGGCCAGCGCGAGCTTGGCGTCAGGGCCATGACGGCGTTGACCGATCTCGGCCTGGCCCGCAACAACCGGCTCAACGGCCTCTGGCGATCGACCGCCATGGTCCTCGCCAGAGCCGACCGCGAGTACTACGCCTTCAACAACTTCTCCGACGGGCGAGCCTGCTCGGTGCTCATCGCGGCCCGCGACGGTGATGCCCTCCGCGCCGTCATCGACGACAACGTCGTGTCCCTGGAACCCATCGAGGACAAGTGGTTCGCCACCGCATTGCTGGACACCCTCCCGGAGGTTCCCGCCGCGGTGATACCTCCGGCCGTCGTGCCGCAGGCTGTTTACGAGGGCCGGCAGGCGTCTGGCGAGACGGATGGCCGCGACCTCGAACGCCTCCAGGACGCGATGCAGCGACCGCGGCAGGCAGTTCACCAGATCTACATCGCCCGCCGACGTGCCGACGGCGAGAGGACCCGCAGCATGCCGATCACCGCGATCGACATCGAAGAAGCCGGACGGCTGCTCGTCTACACCGACGCCGACGACAACATCGTCATGATCCCCGCAACCGCCCGCGAGTTCGTATCGACCCTCAACAACACCTACACCGACCTCTGACGAACCACGGGAGCCTTGTCAGCGGGGGAGCGCGGCCAGAACTCCCTCGGCGAGCTGTCTGGCCTTGGCGCACGAGGCGGTGACAGGCTCGCCAGCCGGCCCGTTGTACAAGGTGCCGAGCCCTTGGCCGTCGGCGACGTCGACGATGATCTGGCACGAGGTGAAGCTGCCGTCGGTCCCGGTGCTGAGCACCCATTCACCGGCCGGGTACCCGGCCACCGACGTCGCCTCGACCTGGCTGCCGGGCCCGCCGACGAGCGGGAGAGGCAGTGCTTTGGGGTAGAAGCGGACCTCGGCCGCGGCAGACAGGGGTGGGCCGCTGGTGAACCGGCACTGCGATTGCTCGCCGGCATTGACGAGCACGGTGTCGTGGGCGTCCTGGGGTTTCACCAGGCCGAGCTGTGCCGTGAGGGCGGCGGGCACGCCCGAGCAGGGGGTGGAGAGGTAGCGAGACACGTCGAGCTGGGCGCCGGTGATGGATGGCGGTGTCGACGACGTGGACGGCGTGGACGGCGTGGGAGGTTCGTCGGGTCCGGTACAGCCGGCCGCGACCACGGCGAATCCGAGCCCGACCAGCGCGACGCTGCGGATCTTGTCAGCCATCGAGGCGCCTTTGCAGCGGGGTGCCGGGGCCGACGACACCCGTCGGACTCTGCTGCTCGACCAGTTTCCGATGTTCCTCGTCGACCTTCGAGCCGAATCCGCCGGCCGGGCGATCGGTCGAGGAGAAGTCCTCGTAGCGGAAGGTCGGGGAGTTGACGACGATCGTCGGTGCCATCGGGGCGAACAGTTCGTTCTTCTCGCCGAGCAGGTCCCGTTCCGCGCCTTGGACCTGGCCCAAGGCGTGCTGGACGATGTCCTGGTAGCTGGTCAGCACCTGGTCCTTGCCGGTCTTGTAGCCGGAGGCGACCTCGGCGAACTTGTCCCCGTCCACGGCCAGCTGCAGGCCCGCCGACGACGCACCGATCACGACACCGGCAGTGGCGGTGAACCAGGCGCCGCCGGTAGCGATGCCAAGCACCGCCGAGACGACACTCGCGCCGACCGAGATCGCGATCTTCGTATCCGCCTCGCTGTGCTGCTTGAGCGCCTTGGCGACGGCGGCGCCGGTGGCATCGGCGACCGCGACGTAGTCCCGACGGGCCTGGACCGCGGCAGCCAGCAGAACCGCGAGCGACTCGACGGTCGTGACCAGGTAGGAGGCTTGCTGGCCGAGGAAGGCCTGGATTTTCGAGATTTGCTGCCGGAAGGCGTCGGCTCCGCCGCCTTCCCAGTCCTGCACCGAGTAGTCGATCTTCCGGAAGGCGTCGACGATGTCGGACGAGGTGTCCTTATCGATGGCCCGGCCGACCTTCTTCATGCGCTCGAACTCGTCGATGATCTTCTGTGGGTCGAGACTGAGCACCTTGTCGGCGTCGTCGAGCAGGCCGCGCAGGAGCACGGCCCCACCGCCGCTGGGATATGCCTCCGGCGAACCTAGCCACTTGCCGTCCGGCTGCTCGTCGTTGAACAGATCGAGGAGCCGGCGCGCGGCACGGTCCGCGGCGGAGCGCACGTCGTCGTCACTTTTCCAGTCGGCCATTCCTAGACCTGCCCGTCAGCGCGACGGTAAAGCGCCACGATGGCTTTGGCAGCCTCCGCGGTCGCGTCGACAATCTCGGTGCCGTGCTTCTGGCGAGCTGCGATTTCGTCGGTGAACCGGGCGTAGGACAGCTGGAATTCGTTGATCACGTCGAGCGTTCCCAGGCCGGCGAGCCCCTCGTGGGCGTTGAGAACCGGAAGTTGTGATCCCATGATGTCGCGCAATGTTGGCAGAGCGCTCTCTCCGACGCGTTGCAGCTCGTCGAGCGCTACCTTGAAGCCATTTCCCACCCGGGGCCTCCCCACCCTCGTACAGGTTATGCCAACTCACCATAGCTGATCGATTACACAGTGCAAGCGGATGACGTCAACTGTCCAGCTTCTCTCCTTCGAGCGGATTTCTACGCCGATCGCAGTAGTTGATTTGTGCAACAGTGATTCAAGGCCCTGTTGCCGAGGGAAGCAAATGCTGGGCAAGGCCATTCTTCGGGCCCCTCCAAAGACTTTCTGTGCTTGTTCTGGCTCCAGCCGATGAACATGCGCTGGGCGGAGTTCGGGTGGGCGGATCTATGCCGTAGGTAGGGGGTCACGATGGCGTTTGGACGTCTTGGAGGCGTTGCCGGACTTCGGCGGCGTGGTGGGGGTAGCCGGTGTCCTCGTAGATGGTGGCGGCTTCTTGCCAGCAGACCATCGCTTCACCCATGTGGCCGAGGTGAAGCAGGCAGGTGGCGAGAACATCCAGCGGCTCCGCGATGGTCTTGTCGCGGCTGATGGGCGTGCTACGGCCGATGGCGATCGCGTCGCGGCACAACCGGATCGCTTGCTCGGGTGCCTGCAGTGCTTGGCAGGCACGCGCCAACTGAGTCAACGCGTATGCTTCGCCGGTGCGGTCCCCGACCTGCCGCCGCAGGCGCAGGCCGAGCTCACCGTGCTCGAGTGCGCGCTGGTATTGGCCGAGGCCGATATGGGTGGCGCTGAGGTTGCCTTCAACGACCGCCTCCATGCGTCCGGAGTCAATGCCCCGGCTCAGCGGCAGCGCCCTGTCGAGCCACTGCAGTGCCTTATCGAAGTCGCCCCGGCGCAGGAACATCAGCCCGCGATCGTTGAGATTCCACGCCTGGCGCGCGCCGTCGCCGAGTTGCTCGGCGAGAGTCGCTGCGCGGTCGAAGTCGTCTTGAGCTTGGTCCCAGGCGCCGAGCGAGGACGCTGTCTCTCCTCGAAGGGCTACGAGGCTTTCTTCTTGTGCGCGGCTACCAGCCAGCTGAGCTGCGGTGATCCCCAGGCTGCATGCGTCGAGTTCTTCTTGTGGGCTGCCCGCGGAGCGGAGGAAGCGGCAGGCGTAAGCGAGGGGGATCGTATGGTGATGGAACTGGTGGTCGGCAGCGTATTGCAACGCGGCCAGGATGTTGGTGCGTTCGCTGATGAGCCAGGCCCACGCCTGGCTGATGCCGGTGATGGGATGTGGGTAGTCGGGTTCTGCCACGACCGCGGGGATCTGTTCGAACCTAGGGTGGACGCGGTGATCGGCGGTACGGCTGGTGTGGGTGTACCAGGTGAGCAGGGATTCGAGCGCAGAGCGGCGGTCGTGGTCGGTGTCGTGGTCGTGGGCCTGGCCGGCGGCGTAGGCGCGGAGTAGGTCGTGCAACCGATACCGGCTGCCTGCGGCGGGTTCGATCAGGTGCGCACTGGTGAGCGCGGCCAATTGGGGCCGGGTGTCGGCGGGGGACAGCTCGGCGAGTGCGGCGGCGGCAGGCAGGGTGAGGTCGGGGCCGGGGTGGAGTCCGAGGCGGCGGAACAGCCGTGCGTGTTCGGGTGGGAGTTGCTGGTAGGACCAGTCGAAGACGGCGCGGATGGCGGCGCGTTCGTCGCCGGTGTCGCTGAGGATGTCCAGACGGGTGTGGTCGTCGGTCAGGTCGGCGACCACCTCGGCCACGCTTTGGTGGGGGTGGGCGGCGGCGCGGGTGGCGGCGATCCGCAGGGCCAAGGGCAGCCGTGCGCAGAGCCGGATGAGTTCATGGATGGCGCGGGGTTCGGTGGCGGCGCGTTCGGCGCCGAGGATGCCGGTGACGAGGGCGTGTGCTTCGGGTATGTCGAGCAGGTCGAGGGTGAGGCGGTGGGCGGCGTCGGTGACGACCAGTCCGGTGAGGCTATCGCGGCTGGTCACCAGGACCATGCAGCCGGGGGTACCGGGTAGCAGGGGGCGGATCTGTTCGGGGCTGCGGGCGTTGTCCAGCACCATCAGCACCCGTTTGTCTGCCAGCAGTGACCGCAGCAGCGCCGACTGCTCCTCGACCTCCGGCGGGATGGTGCGGGCCGCGACGCCGAGGGCGCGCAGGAATCCGCCCAGCGCCTCACTCGGCGTGGCGGGAGTACCAGGACCGTAGCCGCGCAGATTCACATGCAGCGTGCCATCGGGGAACCGGTCCTGGTTGCGGTGGGCCCAGTGCAGCGCGAGGGTGGTCTTGCCAATCCCGCCGGCCCCGTCGACGGCAGTGATCACCACCGACCGAGCTCCCGGTCCGTCGAGATTGTGGTGGTCGGGGTCGGGTGGGGCCAGAGCGTCGAGTGCGTCCAGGTGTCCGGCGCGGCCAGTGAAGTCCCGCACTGCCGCGGGCAGTTGCCGCGGAACCACCCTGCTCGAGCCTGGTCTGGAGCCGAAATGGGGATGTCCGGCGCTTCGGTCGCCGCTACCTGGCGGTATGGGGTCGGGTGAATAGGGGTGGTCGGGGAGAGTGATCCAGCCGGTGGTGTCGGCTTCCTTCACCGTGACCGCGACGGGGCGCCAAGTGGCGGGAGCGGCGGCGGGGGTGTGGCGGATGACGTCGTCGAACAGCCCGTCCGAGGCGATCACTGCCAGCACTCCTGGTGACCCGGCTAGTGCCGCCTTCAATGGCGGGGCGTCGCACAGCCGGAACGTCCGGATCAGCGCGGCGGAGGAGATGCCGTGCGTGTCGTAGCCGACCTCGCCGGCGTGCAGCGCGACACGCAGTCGGAGCCGCTGTGGGTCGGGGTGGGTGTCGTTGTGCACCCGAAGCCGCGTCACCAGCGCCGGCAGCACTACTTCCACGAAATGGGCTTTGTCAGTCTCGGCCGGCGCGAGTGCGACGACGGTATCTCCGCGCATTTCGCGATAGCAGTCTTCCCACTGTGTCCCGGCCGCGGCGAACGCCGCCTGCATTACCGCGTCGAGCCCGTCGCGCACTGCTGGCAAATGCGGGCTCGTCCGGCGCGGATCCCCGAACCCTTCGACATCCGCGACCACGATCAGGTGATGTCTTGACCCCAGGCCCTGCTCTGTCGCCATGCCCGCCCTCTCTCCCGGGTCCGCAAGAACGCAGGATCTGACCACAGTCGCAAAAATCGAGTACGAGAGATAGCCGCTGGACGGGCTGAGGCCTGTTCGGGACCATCTCGCTGATGCTGGTCGTGCTTGATTGCCGACCGGAAGATCATGTTTTCCCAGGGCTGCGGCAGGGTTGCAACGACCGAGCGGGTCTGCGCGGAGGCCTGCTGGCGCCATCAGCTCGCACACCTGCTCTGGAAGGGCGAGCTGGCAGCGAACCGGTCCTGGCCACTGCACGAGGCATCGATGCTCGTCGAGACCTGTGGGTGGACGGGGACGTGTGGGCAGTCGCCCGTGCTGCTGGCCACCCCCCGATCTGGAACTCGGCTGAGTGCCGTCGCAGTGCTAGTACGTCGGGTAGCCGTGGTACGGGCTGGGCGGAAGTGTCGGGACCTCGACGACCAGGAAGCCGAGCGTCGGCCGCGTCGGCCGCGTGGGCCGACCGGGCAGCCGGACAACCACCACCGGCTGTGGATCATGGTTGTACATCGTGTAAGCGAGCGCCGCGCCCTGCGCTACCGGAGTGGGATGGTAGGCAGTGTCGGCGCTTCGCGCCGCCAGGCCGACCTGGACCTCGGGCCAGCGCTCGTTCCAGACTTCGAAACTCACCACCCCGGGACTCGTCGCGGTCACCAGCACGTGCACGCCGAGCAGGTAGGCGCTGGTGCCCACGACCGCGACCGTGGGGATGGTGGCCTTGATCTCGGGCATCAGCTGCGGGTCCAACGGCTCGGCCCAGTGGACGGGCACGATGCCGAGGTTGCGGCACAGACGCAGGATGTGGCTATACCGGACGATGATCGCCCGGTCTCCGTCCAAGACGCCGGTCTCCGCGGCTTCCCGGGTTGCCTGCAGAGTTTTGTAGAGGCCTTCCTGGGACTCCAGGGCGTACCAGCACCCGGCAATGGCGACCTCCGCCAGCAGCCTGCGCTCGAGGTCGCCCTGGACCTGGGCAACCGCGCTGGCTTCGATGAACTTCGCCTTCGCGTTCTGAATGGTCTGCCGACGGTCGAAGTATTCCTGCGTGTCCAAGACGTCCTGGAGGTGCCTGCGGCCGGCAGCCATGTATTCGTCGTACTTCCGCAGCGGGATCTTGCCTATCTGGATCCGCAGGTCCCGCAGTTGGTTGTTGATGTCCGCGAAGCCCGAGGTGACTTTGTCCTCGAGCTCCTTGTCGCCGACGTGGTCGATGATCGCCTTGATCACCTCGGACAGCACGGTCACCGCCGCCCCGCCGGAGGCCTTCAACGTGATCGAGCCGATCGCCAGCGCGAGCCATCCCGAGGACTGCCGCGCCGCCGCCTTCTTCTTGACCATCGCACCCCTCCCGCCAGGTCAGTCGCGCTGCTAGGGTCCGATGTTGCGCCAGACGCGGAATCGGGCCCTATCAGCCCAATATTGCTTGCCGATGTCGTTGGTTGCCCTCGGTCCTGATTCCGCTGGCGTCGTCGGCTGGTGAAGAGCAGGCGCACAACGCCCGGCATCTCGCGGACGCGTAAGGACCAACGGCACCGAGGGTGATTACCTGCCTACGGGTTGGCTGCATCGGCGTGGCAGCCTTAGGGCGTGAGGTCGTCGCCTTCAGCGCGCGGCCCATGTTTGAAAGGGGCAATCGTCGTGGACGCCGATCGTGTCGGTGAGGGCCGTGTCGCTAGCGGCCGGCCTGTGCGGATGCTGGTGACGGGTGGTGGTACCGGTGGTCACACGTACCCGGCGCTGACGGCTGTTCGTACGGCGCGGTCCCAGCTGGCGAGCGAGCAAGCCGCGGTAGAGGTTCTGTGGGTCGGAACCGCCGACGGGCTCGAGGCCCGCATCGCCGAACATGAGGGAATCACTTTCGTGGCGGCTGCGGCGGGAAAGATCCGACGGGCGCGGAACCCGTTGAAGATGTTGTCGTGGGCAAACTTGAGCGATATGGGGAAGGTGCCGATCGGGGTCCTGCAGGCGATCCGTGCGGTCAGGGCGTTCCGGCCGGATGTGGTGCTCGCGACCGGCGGGTACGTGTCGGTGCCGGTGAGCTTGGCGGCGTGGGTGTGCCGACGGCCGCTGGTGGTGCACGAGCAGACGGTGCGGCTGGGACTGGCGAACCGGTTGCTGGCCCGGGTTGCGACGGCGATGGCCGTGTCCTCGGCCTCGACGTTGCCGCTGCTGCCGGAGCGAGCGAGGAAGCGTGCGGTGGTGACCGGGAACCCAGTGCGGCCGGAAGTCCTGACCGGCCACGCCGAGAAGGCTCTGGAGGCCCTGAGCTTGGACGCTTTCGATCCGGCTCGGCCGACAGTCTACGTGACTGGGGGAGCGCAGGGCGCGGTCCAGATCAACCGGCTCGTCGGCGAGATCCTGCCGTGGCTACTGGAGCGGGCGAATGTGATTCACCAGTGCGGGCCGGCGGCGGTGGCCGGGATGCAGGAGAAGGCGGCGGCTTTGCCGATAGAGGTGGCGGGCCGGTATCTGCCGGTCGGGTTCGTGGGGCCGGAGTTGCCGGACGTGTTCGCGCTGGCGGACGTCGTGATCTCGCGCAGCGGTGCGGGCACGATCGCCGAGCTGACCGCGCTGGGGTTGCCCTCGGTGCTGATCCCGCTCGCGTCGTCGGCCGGCGGAGAGCAGGCGCACAACGCGCGGCAACTCGCGGACGCCGGCGCCGCCAGCGCACTGCTGGGCGACGTCACGCCCGTGGCGCTGCGGGAGGCTCTCGAACCGCTGCTGACCGACGGCGCACTCCGGAGCGCGATGGCCGGAAAAGCACGCGAACAAGGCCGCCCAGATGCCGGGGACCGGCTCGTCGACGTCGTCTTGGGCCTCGCCGCGACCGGTCGCCGTTGATCCCACGCTGAGATCAACGGCGACCGGAACGGTCAGGCAGGAAGGCTGGACTGGGCGCGTGTCCAGTCCGTTCGGTCGCCGAGTTGGTGGTTGTCGCGGCTGTAGTGCGTCACGGCCAGGGCCGGGTCCTGTGGTCTGGGTTTGATCGTGTCGAGCTGGGGCAAGGTGTCGGTGATGAGCTGGCGGCCGTGGGCGATGGCTCGCCACCAGACGTCGCGAACCTCGTCGACGTCGGGCCAGATGGAGAACAGTGCCTCGGCGAGGACAGGGCCGGTGTCGACTCCCTGGTCGATGATATGCAGGGTTGATGGCGCTCTGCGAAGTGGGCCAGAGGCGCTTCCTGAAAATCCCCAGCCGAGGTCTGCAGCTTAACCGGTGTCAGCGACGGAGTGGGATCACTCCGTCGGGTGCGGCGACCGGCATCTGTGGCCG
>NZ_JAEBDZ010000051.1:0-38414 GCF_046548675.1 Amycolatopsis sp. cmx-8-4 | reverse complement strand
CGGGCCGTTGACCGTCGCCACCTCGACACCGTCCACATCACCCAGCCGAGCCTCGACCTCCGCCAACGGCAACGAAACCGACAGCATCGCACCGCGCCCCGCCAACGTCCCGGCAATCAACCGGCTCCGCAACACCACAACCCGCATCGCGTCCACAAGGGACAACGCCCCCGACACACAGGCCGCGGCGATCTCACCCTGCGAATGCCCCACAACCGCATCCGGCCGCACACCCCGGTCCATCCACAACCGCGCCAACGAAACCATCAACACAAAAGAAACCGGCTGCACGACATCAACCCGATCCAGCGACGGCGCACCCACCACACCCCGCACCACATCCGCAACCGACCAATCCACCAACGACGACAAAACCTCATCACACTCCGCCACCGAATCAGCGAAAGCCGCAACCTCGAACAAACCCGCACACATCCCGGCCCACTGCGTACCCTGCCCCGGGAACACGAACACCGTCCGCCCGGGATCACTCACCTCGCCCGCCACCACACCGGTACCCGGACGGGCCGCGGCCACCTCCGCCAGGCCCGCCAGCAGTTCTTCCCGGTCCGCACCGAGCACCACCGCGCGATGCCCCAGCCGCGCCCGCGCGGCCAGGCCCGCCGCCACCGCGGTGCTCAGCAGGTCCGGTCGCGCGAGAACGTGGTCGTGCAGCCGCTTCGCGACCCGGGCCAACGCCGCCGGTGAAGCGGCCGATAGCAGCCACGGCGTGATCGCCGGGGCGTCGCCGGCCGGCTCGGGTTCCGCGTCGGCGGGCGCCTGTTCGACGATCACGTGCGCGTTGGTCCCGCTGACGCCGAACGCCGAGACACCCGCCCGCCGCGGCTTGCCTTCGGCCGGCCACGGCCGGGGTTCGGCCAGCAGCTCGACGCCTCCAGCCGACCAGTCGACGTGCGGCGTGGGCGCGTCGACGTGCAGAGTCTTCGGCAGCACGCCACGTCGCAGGGCCAGTACCGACTTGATCACCCCGGCCACCCCGGCGGCGGCCTGCGTGTGCCCGATGTTCGACTTCAACGAACCCAGCCACAGCGGACGGCCCGGCAACCGATCACGACCATAAGTCGCGATCAAGGCCTGCGCCTCGATCGGATCACCCAGCGTCGTACCCGTACCATGCGCCTCGACCAAATCGACATCCGAAGGAGACAGCCCCGCGTTGGCCAGCGCCTGGCGGATCACCCGCTGCTGCGACGGCCCATTCGGCGCCGTCAAACCGTTCGACGCACCATCCTGATTAACCGCGCTGCCCGCCACCACGGCGAGCACCTGGTGTCCCTTGCGACGCGCGTCCGAGAGCCGCTCGAGCAGCAGGACCGCGACGCCCTCGGACCAGCCGGTACCATCGGCCGCCGCCGCGAACGCCTTGCAGCGCCCATCAGCCGCCAACCCGCGCTGGCGCGAGAACTCCACGAAAGTGGACGGCCGCGCCATCACCGCGACACCACCCGCGAGCGCCAGGTCGGACTCACCCGACCTCAGCGACTGCGCCGCCAGGTGCAGCGCCACCAGCGACGACGAACACGCCGTGTCCACCGTCACCGCCGGCCCCTCCAACCCGAACGAGTAAGCCACCCGGCCCGAAACCACGCTGGCCGCAGCGCCGGTGCTCTGGTAGCCCTCGGTTTCTTCGGCCGCGCGGGTCAGGTTCGTGGTCCACTCCTGGTTCATGACGCCGGCGAACACGCCAGTGCGCGTTCCTCGCAACGCCGTCACGTCGAGGCCGGCCCGCTCGAAGACCTCCCACGCCGTCTCGAGGAAGACCCGCTGCTGCGGGTCCATCGCGAGGGCCTCCCGCGGCGAGATACCGAAGAACTCCGCGTCGAACCCGGTCGCGTCGGCGAGAAAGCCGCCGTCGCGCACGTAGCTGTGGCCGCTGCGCTCGGGGTCGGGGTCGTACAGGTCCTCGACGTCCCAGCCGCGGTCCGCGGGGAATGGGCCGATCGCGTCGAGACCCTCCTCGACGAAGGCCCAAAGGTCCTCCGGTGAGGCGATCCCGCCCGGAAGGCGGCACGTCATGCCCACGATGGCGACCGGATCGTCGTCCACGACGGCCTTCGCGACGGAATCGGCCGGCTCTTCTGCGCCGAAGAGCTCGGCCACCAGGAATGCGGCCACCGCCCGCGGCGTCGGGTGGTCGAAGGCCAGCGTCGCCGGCAGCCGCAGGCCGGTCAGCTCGGCGAGCCGGTTGCGCAGCAGCACGGCCTGGACCGAGCCGAATCCAACCTCCTTGAACGCGCGGCCGGGAGCGATGCCGGCCGCGCCGATCTCCGCGGCCGCCTCGCCGACCGCGGCCACCAGCCGCCGGAGCCGCTCGGGCTCGGGCAGCGGTGCCAGGTTCGCGCGCAGCTGATCGGTGAGTTCGCGGTCCTCGGCGACGGCGGCGGGTGAGGTGTCGATGATCTCGCGCAGCGAGGCCAGGACCTCGGCGCCGGGGAGGGCGAGCGTGTCGAGCCGCAGCGCGGTGACGGCGGGGAGGCCGGCCAGCAGCGCGGCGTCGAAGGCGGCGAGCAGGTCGCGGCGGGCGAGCGTGCCGACCCCGGCGGCCCGGGACACCGGCTCTTCGTCGGCCCAGGGGCCCACGGTGAGCGAGAGCGTCGGGGCCGTCCGCGAGCGGTCGAGGGCGAAGGCGTCGAAGTAGCCGCCGACCGCGGTGGTGCCCAGCTCCGGCCCGGCCGCCGAGACCAGGACGAACCTGGTGCTCTCGCCGGTGAGCGCGGCCAGCTCGCGCGTCGTCCCGATGACGTCGGTGGCCGGGCCGGTCGCGACCTGGACCACGGTGGACACCGGCTGCGCCAGCCGGCCGAGCGCATCTGCCGGAGCGCACGTGGCCACGGTGACCGTGGCCTTCGCCGCCAGATCCGCCGCCAGCTCGGCGACCGTCGGGTCGCCGGGGCCCGCGGCGGTGACCAGCAGCAGCCGTCGGACGCCGTGCCCGGCGACCAGGTGCCGGGCCAGGGCGGCCCCCACCGGCGTGTCCGCGCCGACGAGCGCGACCGTCCCGCGGACGTCGAGGCCGCCGGACGTACCGTTCGCGGGCAGCCGCTCCATGACCGGCCGGACGACCGCGCCGCCGCGGACCGCCAGCAGCGGTCCGCCGGCCGGGGCGTCCGCGCCGCCGTCGACGTCGGCCACCGCGAGCCGGTCACCGTAGTCCGCGCGCAGGTCCAGCACCGCACCGATCACCGCGGCGCACCGCGGGTCCGGGGTGTCGCCGGGCTGCGCGCGCACGCCGCGGCCGACCCGCACGACAAGACGGTCCGACGGCGGCGCGGCCTCGAACCACGCGCGGACCCGCACGAGCACGTCGTCCATATCGGACAGTCCGGTGACGTCGAGGACGGCCGCCTCGTCACCGCTCTCGTCCGGGCGCACCGGGATCCAGTCGACGCGAAAGAGGTTCTCGTAGGTGCTGCCGCCCGCGGCACGCAGCCGGGCCGGCTCGTCGAGCAGCGCGTGCCGGATGGTCTTGCCGGACCGCGTCCGCGGGACCACGGCGATCTCGTAGATCTCCTCCGGCACCTTGAAGTAGGCCAGCCGCTCCCGGCAGGCGGCGAACAGCGCGTCGGTGTCGAGGCCCTCTGGCCCTGGCACCACGAACGCCACCGGCACCTCGCCGAGCACGTCGTGGGCCTTGCCGGCCACCGCCACGTCGGCGACGCCCGGCACGCTGCGCAGCACGTCCTCGACCTCACCGGGGTGGATGTTCTCGCCGCCGCGGATGATCAGGTCCTTGATCCGCCCGGAGATGGTGAAGTAGCCGGCGTCGTCGCGGCGAGCGAGGTCGCCGGTGTGGTACCAGCCTCCACTCAGCGCGGCCGCGGTCTCCTCCGGCCGGTTGTGGTAGCCCACCATCACGCTCGGGCCGTTGACCCAGACCTCGCCCTCTTCGCCGGTGGCCACGTCCAGCCCGATCTCGGGGTCGACGATCCGCACGTTGAGGCCGGGCACCGGCAGGCCGCACGAGCCGTCGACGCGCGCGCCGGTCGGCCAGTTGACGGTGATCGAGCCGCTCGTTTCCGTGCTGCCGTAGGCGTCCAGCAACGGGACGCCGAAGAGCTCCTCGAACGACGCCCGCAGCGACGCCGTCGTCACCGCGCCGCCGACCAGCCCGACACGCAGGCCCGGGGCTTCGAACCCCTGCTGCCGCGCGGCCTGGACGAGGTGGTGGTACATCGTGGGCACGCCCGCCAGGAAGGTCGGCGACTCTTCCCGCAGCGCCGAAAGGATCTCGTTGGCCGAGTACCCGTCGGTGATCCGCGCGGTCGCGCCGACGGCGGTCACGGCGAGCACGCAGGCAATGTGCGACAGGCTGTGGAACAGCGGCAGGGGCCACAGCACCCGGTCGTCCGCCGACAGTTCCGGGACCGGGACGTAGCAGGCCGCGACCGACCACAACCCGTTGCGCTGAGTGGAAAGCACGCCCTTCGGCTGGCCGGTGGTCCCCGAGGTGTAGAGCATCCACGCGACGTCGTCGAGGTCGAGATCGTCCCTCGCCTCCGACGCCGGTTCGGTCGTCGCCAGCGACTCGAACGCGACCGTGCCCGCTGGCACGGGGGCGGCACCGGTCACCACGACCCGCGGGTAGCGCGCGTCTCCCAGGACCCGCCGCACCTGCGCGGCGTGGGCGGCGTCGGTGATGACGACCCGGGCGCCGCTGTCAGCCAGGAAGTACTCGAGCTCGGCGTCGGCCGAGTGCGGGTTGAGCGGCACCCCGATCGCGGCGGCCCGCGTCACCGCCAGGTAGCTCTCCACCATCTCGACGCAGTTGCCGAGGTAGAGCACCGCGCGGTCGCCCGGCTGGACGCGCAAGCCGGCCAGGTGCCCGGCCAGCCGCCGCGTCCGCGCGTCGAGCTCGGCGTAGGTCACCCGGCGCCGGGAATCGGTGAACGCCACTTTCCCGCCACGCTGGGCGGCGTGCCCGGCGAGGATTTCGGGCAGGGGCCGAATCAGTTCGGTGCGCAACATCCGGTGATCACTCCTAGCTCAGGCGAGAGACGCGCCTACTAACACTCAGGACATATTCTCGCTGGGTTCGGGCCGGGCCGATCCCCTCAGTACCCCCCTAGCAGACCAGGGAATTACCGGGGCCAACCGAAGAAATCGCGATAACAGCCGACCTGCTGGTCGAGCATGTGGCTTCCGTGGTGGACCGCGAGACCGCTTTCCGCGGCTTTCCGGAGCAATTCCGTTTCCCGCGGCTTCATGATGATTTCGACGACGAGGGTGCCCGGCGCGGCGGCCGCCGGGTCGAAGGGCAGGCGGTCATCGGGCCGCATGCCCAGCGGCGTCGCGTTGACCACCACGTCCGCGTCCGTGACCGCCGCCGGGGACACGGCGTGGATCCGGCCGGGCGCGACCCCTTCGAGCCGGGCGACCAGGGCGTCGCGGCGTCCGGCGTCCACATCGGACACCGCCACCCCGGCCGCGCCGGCGTCGAGCAGGGCCACCGCGATCGCGCTGCCCGCCCCACCCGCTCCGGCGAGGCCGAACCGGCGGCCGGAGACCGCGTGCCCGGCCGCAGTCAGCCCACGGACGAACCCGAGCCCGTCGAAGTTCTCCGCGAACCAACCGCCGCTGGGCCGCCTGCGTAGCGCGTTGGCGGTGCCCGCCAGCGCCGCGGCCGGTCCCGCCGCCGCGGCGAGCCGACAGACGGCGGCCTTGTGCGGCACGGTCACGAGCAGGCCGTCGAGGTTGCGGACGCGCGCCAGCCCGGCCAGCGTCCCAGCCAGGTCGTCGGGGCGGACGTGCAGCGGCACGAGGACGGCGTCGAACCCCGCCAGGACGGGGTTGAGCAGCTCCGGCGCCCGGACCTGCGTCACCGGGTCACCCAGTACCGCGTACCAGCGGGTCGTCCCGGAAATCACCGCTGCCGTCCCCATACGGCACCGGTTGTAACAGAGGGCACCAGGATGGCACTATGGCCGGGAGGGGAAGGAGCACCACCATGACCCAGGCCCAAGCCGCGACCGAACACGACATCGTCGTCGAAGCGTGCCCGGTGCGCGAGGTGCTCGACCGGGTGGCCGGGAAGTGGAGCATCCTCATCATCGTGGCCGCGGCGCGCGGCCCGGTGCGCTTCACCGAGCTGGAACGCTCGATCGACGGAATCAGCCGCCGGATGCTCACTCTCACCCTGCGCAACCTCGAACGCGACGGCCTGCTGACGCGGACGGTCTACGCCACGGTGCCGCCCAGGGTTGAGTACGAGCTCACGGACATCGCCCAGGAACTGCATCGGTCGCTCCTCCTGCTGACGGACTGGGCCCAGCGGAACCGGGCGGCCATCTCGGCCGCCCGGCACGCTTACGACACCGACCGGCCCGCCGCGGCCCGCTGAAACCGCCGGGTCCGCGGCCGCACGGCCGTCGTCCCGAGGTCGGCCGGCAGGTCCTTGCGGCGCTTGACGTCGAGCTTCCGGAAGACCCGCGTGAGGTGCTGCTCGACCGTGCTCGAGGTAACGCACAGCTTCGCGGCGATCTCCCGGTTCGTGTAGCCGAGCACGGCCAGGTGCGCCACCCGCCGTTCCGACTCGGTCAGCGAGCGCGCGTCTTCGCCGCGCGGCGCCGGCGCTGCGGGCTGCTCCTGCATCGCGACGAGGGTTTCGCACAGTGGCACGGCCTCGCAGAGCGCAGCCAGGTGACGAGCGCGGCGCAGGGTCGTGCGCGCCCGGCGGCTGTCGCCCAGGACCGAGTACGCACACCCCAGGTCGGCCAGCACCTGCGCCTGTTCGAACTGGTCCCAGCACTCTTCGAACAGCTCGACGGCCTCCAGAAGCAGCTGCGGCCGCCGTTCCGGCGTGCCGACCGCCGCGAGCACGCGCAGTGACCGGCCGCGGTTGCTGCCGCCGGCTGCGTCGGAGCGCGCCAGCTGGTCGCGGACCAGCCGCCGCGCCCGGTCCTCGTTGCCCTGCTGCAGCCACGCCTCCGCGGCCCCGACGCGCCACGGCACGGTCGCCGCGGCCTCCAGGCCCAGTGCCTTGACCGCTTCGCCGCAGGCCAGGAAGTCCGCCAGCCCGGCGTACCCGCGCTGCGCGGCGAGGTGGTAATGACCGCGGGCGTACAGGTAGTACAGCCCGTAGCGCGAGGAGGACATCTGCTCCGATGGCGCGAACGCGAGGTACCGCGCGGCTTCGTCGAGGGCGCCGGCGCGGACGGCCGCGCCGACGAGCGTCCCGAGCGGGAACCCGGCGGCCACGCCCCAGGCGTGTACCGGCACCAGCGTCAGCGCCTCACGCGCGGCCCGCAGCGCTCCGCCGAGCTCTCCCCGGCGCAACAGGGCCTCCGCCCGCAACGCGGCGAGCCGGGCGTGCCAGACCGGCGACCGCTCGCCACCGTCGGCCATGCTGAGCAGCGAGCACCATTCGAGGACCAGGTCGGGCCGGTCCGCCGAGAGCAGGGCGAGCAGCGCGAGCGACGCCGTTTCCTGCGCCCAGCAGCTGTTTCCGCGTGGTTGGAGGTTGTGCAGCGTCTGCTCGATCCGGCCGACGTGGGCGCCGGCCTGGCCACGCAGCAGGAGCTCGCTCAACGACGCAGCACTGGCGAGCCACGGGTCGGTTCCGGTGACCGGCGCGTCGGCGACCGGGAACCGCACGGCGCGCGGGCCGCGGCGGACCAGTCTCGGGTGGGTGAACCCCAGCCACGACTCCAGGTGCCCGAGCTCGGCTGCGACGTCGGGCTCGGCGGCCGCCGTCTTGCGCAGCCGGTCCAGCACCACGGTCGCCTCGTCCGCCCGGCCGTGCCAGAGGAGCCGGTGCACCAGCTCGGTGGTGGCGCCCGCGTCCAAGTCCCCGGCGGTGGCGGACGCGACCAGCGAGGTCAGGTTCCTCGCCGCGGCCGCGGGACTCCGGCGCCACTGCGCGCCGCTGAGCTTCGCCAGGATCGCGGCCTTCTTGACCGGCTGCCGGGACGACTCCCAAGCCAGCTCGAGCAAGCGGGCCGCCCGTTCGTTGCGCTCGGCCAGCAGCTCCTGGTCGGCCACCTCGACGAGGACCGGCACAGCCCACGGCTCCGCGCGGCCGGCCTGGTCGAGGTGGCAGGCGACCGCCACAGCCTCCTCGCCGACGTCGTGCAGGAGCCGCGCCGCCCGCTGGTTGAGGGTCGCGCGTTCGGTCCCGGTGACCGTCGCCAGCACCGCCGCCCGGCCGGCCGGGTGGGCGAACCGGCCCTCCCGCAGCAGGCCCGAAGCAGTCATCGCCGCCATCGCGCGTTCGACTTCGCGCTCGCCGGTGTCACGGTCGAGGCCCGCCAGCCGGGTCACCCGGTCGGGCCGGCTGCGCGCGCCGAGCACCGCCAGCGCGCGGGCGATCCGCAGAGCCGACCAATCGGTGCGCTGCAGCAGCCGGACTACGGCGGCACCGTAGCCGCGCTCGGACACCTCGCCCCGCCGGTGGTCCTCGGCCAGCGCCGCGAGCAACGCGAGGTTCCCGCCGCTGAACCGGTGGTACTCCTCGGCGATCCCAGCCGAGCCGTCGCCGAGCCACTCCGCCAGCAGCTGGTCGGTCGCCTTCGCCGACAGCGGGTCCACGGCCAGCCGGTGCAGGTGGGTTTCACCGAGCAGTTCGGTGGCGAACGGCGAAGGCGAAACCCCGTCGGCGACCTCGGTGATGACCACGAGGAGCACCCGGGCCGCCCCGAGCCGCCGGGCGAGGTAGTGCAGGCTGCGCAGCGACTCGCGGTCGGCGTGCTGCGCGTCGTCGACCGTGACCAGCAACGCGGTTTCGCCGGCTCGCCGGAGGATCTGGCGGCAGAACTCGTGGTAGCCCGGCACCGCGTGGTCGGCCAGGTCACCGGCGTCGGGATCGCTGTGCAACAGCTGGCTCAGGACGCCCCCAGCGAGCTCCCGCTCGACCGGTGAGCAGGTGGCCGACACGACCTGCAGGCCGGCCCGCTCGGCCATTCCGGCGACCTGGCGCAGCAGGGCCGTGCGGCCCGTCGCCGCGGCGCCTTCCAGCAGCAGTACCTGGCCTCGGCCCGCCGCAGTCTCCGCGATGAGCTGGGCGGCCAGTGCCTCGTGCTCTTCCCGTTCGAAAAGATTCATGACGATCCCCCAGCTGGCTGTGCGTGGAGCAGTCGGAAATGAAGTGCGCGCGGATCAGCGCTGCGCGGCGGCCGGTCGCAGGCGGGAACGCAGCGGCGCTCCGTACGCGGTTTTGAACAGGCCACGTTCCTGCAATACGGGAACCAGCCCGGAAACCACCTTCGGCAGATCTTCGGAAAGGACGGCCGGGCGGAGGCGGAAACCGTCTACCCCGGCGTCGGAGTGCCATTCTTCGAGCAGGTCGGCCAGTCCGGCGGGCGTGCCGGTGAACGTGGCGGCGTCGGAATTCAGCGGCGCCAGCGCGTCCAGCGCGGAGCGGCGGGCGGCGGCCTCGGCCTCCGTGTCGGCGATGACGACGTTCAGGTCGGCGAGCACGGTCAGGGGCATCGGTCCTCTTTCCTGTTCCGCGCAGTGGGCGCGGACTTCGGTGAGAACCGCGACCACGTCGTCGCGGCTGAAGGGCGTGACGAACACGAGGTCGGCGTGGCGGGCGGCCAGCCGGTAGGGCGTACTGAAGTGCGCCAGCACGGCGGTGAGCGGCGGCCCGGACGGCAGGACCGGCACCTTCGGGCAGGCGTCGACGTCGAACGCGCCGCCACGCCGGACGACGCGGCGGAGACCGGAACGCTCGTCCTCCCGCCAGGCGGCCCACAGCTCGGTGACCGCGCCGGTGAAGTCGGTCGCCTGCGCGAAGCGCTCTTCGGTGAACGCGACGTAGCGCTCCGGGTCTTCGGTGGCCCGGCGCCGCTCCTCGTCGGTGAGGGCGACGCGGGGCCGCCAGCCGCCCCGACCGCCGGTGACCCGGTCGAACGTGGCGATCCGCGCGGCCGCCACCACGGGGTCGCCGGTCGTCACCCCGGTGGGGAACAGTCCCAAATGGACTGTCGTGCCGGCGGCCTGGGTGAGCACCAGCGACGCGTCGAGCGCGCCGTGTGGTGCTCCCCCGGCCGCGGTCACCGGCTGCTGGTCGTCGAGGGTGATCAGGTCCAGCAGGCCCTCCTCGGCCAACCGGGTCATGGCCACCACGCGGGCGGGGTCGTACAGCCCGGCGGTTCCGGACCGGTGCCAGGCCGCGGGGTGGGCGCCGAGGCCGTCCAGTGCGGCGGCGAGGTACATGCGCGCCGCCGTCACTGCCCGGCCGAGACCGGCGGGTCGACGACCGAGTCCGGGATCTTCTGCAGGTCCAGGCCCCAGCGGGCGAGCACTTCGGCGTACTTGCCGTTGCGGATCAGTTCGTCCACTGCGGCCGAGACCGCCGGGGCAATCCCGTCGCCCTTGCGGGACATGGCGCCGACCTGGCTGTTGATCGTGTCCGCCGCGCTGTCGACGACGCCGGCGAGCCTGGTCTGGCCGGCGGTGTTCGCGTGGTAGACGACCGTCGAGCTCGGCCCGACGTAGACGTCGACGCGGCCGGACTGCAAGGCGAGGTAGTAGTCCGAGGCCTTCTGGTAGTACTGGATCGAGATCGGCGCGCGCCCGGCCTTGAGGTTCGCGTCGTTCCACTTCAGCATGATCTTCTCCTGGGTGGACCCCGAGGCTAGCGCGACGCTGTGGCCGGCCAGGTCGGCAGGCCCGCGCACCTGCAGCGGGCTGTCCCGACGGCTTTCGAACCCCAGCAGGTCCTGCCGGTAGGTCGCGAAGTCGTACTTGCCCATCCGCTCGGCGGTCACCGAGATGTTCGAGAACGCGACGTCGTACCGGCCGCTGTCGACGCCGAGGAACATGTTGTCCCACGATGTGATCTGCCGGTCCGGCGTCAACCCGAGCACCTGCGCGGTGAGCACCGCGATGTCCAGTTCGAAACCGATCGGTGTCTTGTTGTCGGTCGCGTAGCAGCTCAGCGGCGGGGTGTTGTCGATGGTGCCGCCGATGTGCAGCACCCCGGCGGCCCGGACGCCGGCCGGCACCAGCGCGGCGGCCGCCTCGACGCGGTCGGTGGTGATCCGCTGCTGGTCGGGGCCGAGGTTGAGGCGCGAGGCCGTCGGCGCGGCCGCGTCGGCACCTTTGGTGGTATCACAGCCGGCAAGCAGCAGCAGGCCCGCTGCCGCGGCCAAGAAGGTTCGGCGCATGTCTGTCGGCCTCCGTCGGTCAGCGGATCTTGGTGAGGAACGCCTTGGTACGGTCGTGGCGGGGCCGTTCCAGGACCTCGGCGGGCGTGCCCCGCTCCACGACCCGGCCGTCGGCCATGAAGACCACGGTGTCCGCGACGTCGCGGGCGAAGGTCATTTCGTGGGTCACTACGACCATCGTCGTGCCGGCCAGGGCCAGCGAACGCATCACTTCGAGCACTTCACCGACCAGCTCGGGATCGAGGGCGGACGTCGGCTCGTCGAACAGCAGCAGCTTCGGTTCCAGGGCGAGCGCACGCGCGATCGCCACCCGTTGCTGCTGGCCGCCGGAGAGCCGGCGGGGGTGCTCGCCGGCCTTGTGCGCGAGGCCAACCCGTTCCAGCAGCCGCATGGCCATCGGGTAGACCTCGTCGCGCGGCCGGCCCTGGCCGGAAATCGGCGCCTCGGCGACATTCTCCAGCACCGTCAGGTTCGCGAAGAGGTTGAAGTCCTGGAACACGAACCCGATCCCGGTCCGCTGCCGCAGCACGTGCCGTTCGCGCAGCTCGCGCAGCCGGTCGCCGGTGCGGAGGTACCCGATGAGCTCGCCGTCGACGCGGACGACGCCGCGCTCGGCCTTCTCGAGGTGGTTGATCACCCGGAGCAGCGTGGACTTCCCGGCCCCGGACGGGCCGATCAGTACCTGAACCTCGCCACGGGCGACGGTCAGGTCGACGCCGTTGAGCACGCGGTTGGTCCCGTAGCTCTTGTGCACGCCGACGATCTCCACCATCGGGGCGGTCATCGCGCACTCCCCTTCCCGAAGGTGCCGGCGACCACGGCGCGGAGGCGTTGCACCGGTGTCGGCGGCTGAGCGCGCGCTGAACCGCGGGCGAAGTGGCGTTCAACGTAGTACTGCAGGATTGAAAGCAGGCCGGTGAGGATGACGTACCAGGCGGTGGCCACCATGACGAGCGCGACGACGCGGCCGTTGCGGCCGTAGATCACCTGGGTCTGGTAGAAGAGGTCGCCCAGTGCCATCACCGACACGATCGACGTGCCCTTGAGCAGGGTGATCAGCTCGTTCGAGGCGTTCGGCAGGATGCTGCGCATCGCCTGCGGGAGCACGATCCGCCGCAGCTGGCGGCCGCGGGGTATGCCGAGTGCCGCCGCCGCGTCCAGCTGGCCGCGGTCGACGGAGATCACGCCGGAGCGGATGATCTCCGCGGCGTAGGCCGCCTGGTGCAGCGCCAGTCCGAGCACCGCAGCGCCCATCGGCCCAACCAGGTTCATCGTGGGGACCGTGATGAAGGCGGGGCCGAACGGCACCCCGAACGAGAGCTTGTCGTAGAGGTAGGCCAGGTTGAACCAGAACAGCAGCTGCACGATCAGCGGGATCGAGCGGAACACCCACACGTAGAGCCAGCCGGCCACCTGGAGCAGCTGACTGCCCGAAAGCCGCATCAACGCGATCACCAGGCCGAGCGCGAAGCCGAGCAGCGTGCCGTAGGCAGTCAGTTCGAGTGTGAGCCCGAGTGCCCTCAGGATCGTGCGTTCGGTGAAGAACTCACGGAAGACCGGCCAGTCCCAGCCGGGGTTGGTGACCAGGCCGTGGACGAACTGTGCGGTCAGCACCAGCAGGACCACGGCCGCCAGCCACCGACCGAACCGCCGCGCGGGCACCCGGCGCAGCCCGGCGAGCTCGGCCGCGTCCGACGCGGTGTCCTGCGGAATCGCCTCGGGAGCGCGCTGGGGGGCTGAAGTCATGAATGCCTTTCCGGGCCGGGGACCAACCCGGCTCACGATTCCGAACCTAAGCAGCCTCCGGGCCACGTTCAACACCGTTGACCGCGAAGTGCACGGCCAGTTACCGGGCGATGGGTGGACCCACTGGGTGGTTATTGACCTTCCTCGCCCGCTTGTCGTGGGCGCGGCGAATTGATCGACTGGGACCATGGAGCCAGAGCTGGGGGCGGGACGGGAACCGGTCCACCGCGTGACCGCCGACGACAGGCGGGTCGTCCCGCTGTGGGAAGGACTGCGGGCGGAGTACCGGCAGCGGTACGGTCCCGCCGCGGACCGCGAGCTGGCGCGCTTCCCGGCGGCCGACTTCGCGCCACCTGACGGCGGGTTCGTCGTGCTCACCCTCGACGGCGAAACGATCGCCGGCGGCGGTTTTCGCCGCTACGACGAGCACACCGCGGAGTTCAAGCGGCTCTGGACCGCACCCGCCCACCGCCGGGGCGGCTTGGCGCGGCGGACGCTCGCCGTGCTCGACGAGGTGGCCGCCGAAGCAGGTTACCGCCGGGTGTACTTCGTGACCGGGCCCCACCAGCCGGAGGCCGTCCGGCTGTACCTGACGGCGGGCTACCGGCGGCTGCCCGACGACCCGGCGCTGACCGAGGGTGAGCCGGCGCTGCGCTTCGAGAAGTTCCTGTGACCGCCGCCGTGATCGCTATCGTCGGCGCCGGGCCGAGCGGGGTGTCGGTGCTGGAGCGCCTCGGCGCCAATGCCGGCGAGCTGCTCGGAGACCGCGCGCTCGAGGTCCACCTGATCGACCCGTACCCGCCCGGGCCGGGCCGGCACTGGCGCCGCGACCAGTCGCGGCTGCTGATGCTCAACACGATGGCCGCGCACGTCACCATGTTCACCGATGAGACGGTGGCGTGCGACGGCCCGATCCGCACCGGCCCGTCCCTGCACGACTGGGCACGCGGGCAGCCGCCGTCGGCCGTCGACGCGGACGCGCGCGGCGAGCTCGAGCGGCTGACCCCGGCGTCGTTCCCGACCCGGCGCCTGCAGAGCCACTACCTGAGCTGGGTGCACGAGCGGGCGGTCACCGGCCTGCCGCCCGGCGCGCGGGTGTATCACCACCGCGAACGCGTGGTCGATCTGCTCGACGAAGATGGCCGCGAGCGGGTCGTGCTGGCGTCCGGGCGGAACATCGACGCCGACGTCGTCGTGCTTGCCGTCGGTCACCAGGACGTCGAACTGTCGCCCGAGCAGCGGCGAACGGCCGAGTACGCCGAGGAGCATGGACTCTTCTTCCTGCCGCCGGGGTACACCGCCGACGAAGACCTCTCGGCGATCCGGCCGGGCGAACCGGTGGTGGTGCGCGGCCTCGGCCTCGCCTTCGTGGACCTGATGGTGCTGCTCACCGAAGGCCGGGGCGGCCGGTACACCGAAGACGTCACGGGCCGCCTGCGGTACCTGCCGAGCGGGCGGGAACCGGTGCTGTACGCGGGGTCCCGGCGCGGGGTGCCGTTCCCGCCGAAACCGACCCACGCGCTCTCCGACCCGCCGCCGCCGCGGTTCTTCGACGCGGCGGGCATCCTGCGCGACAACGCGGGCGAGCTGGACTTCTTCCGCGACGTCTGGCCGCATGCGGCCAAGGAGATCGGCTGGGGCTACTACCACGAACTTTTCCTCGCCCATCCGGACCGGGTCCACGGCGACCTCGAGACCTTCGCCCGCGCGTACGCGGCCACCGAGACCGGCAGCGCGGAAGAACGGCGGCTGGTCCGCGCGACTGTGCCCGATCCCGCGGATGCGTTCGACCTCGCGCACCTCGACCGGCCGCTGGCCGACGAGCGGTTCCCGCACCGGGCCGCGCTCGAGCGGCGGATCACCACGCACGTCGAACGCACGCTGCAGCGCGCCGCCGCCGCCCGGCACAGCGCCGACGCCGGTGCGGTCGCCGGGGCGCTGACCGTGTTCGGACAGCTGCCGGTCCTGGTGCGCAGCGGCCGACTCGCCGTCCGCTCCTGGGCGTCCGATGTGGACGGTTGGTGGGCCGGCCTGTTCACCCACCTGGCCAGCGGACCGCCACCCCGGCGCCTGCGTGAGCTGCTCGCGCTCGCCGAGGCGGGCGTGGTCCGGTTCATCGGGCCGGACATGGCCGTACACACCGTCGACGGCCGGTTCGCCGCGAGCAGCCTGCGGTATCCGGCGCCTTCACCGCCCGCGCCTTCGTCGAGGCCCGGCTGCCGGTCGGGGCCGTGCCCGCGCCGACCGACCCGCTCGTCGCCGCGCTGTACCGGCGGCGACAGCTGTGCGAACACGTCGGCGTCGACGGCGGGTTCCGGCACCGCACCGGGCTCGCGGCGGTCGACGGCCGCGACGGCGCGGTCCTCGACGCGGCTGGCCACCCCCATCCGCGTCTGTTCGCACTCGGCCCCTTCACCACCGCGCCCGCCGGCGGCAACTTCACCCGGCCCGGCGCGAACCCGCTGCCGTCCCGGCTGACCGACTCGCTTTCGCGGGCCGCGCTGCGCGCCGCCGGGGCGTCACCCAGGTGACGCCCGGGCCGCCGACTCCTGCCAGCGCAGCAGCAGCTCTCGCCGCGGGTGTTCCGGCGTGCAGAAGGTCAGCGCGGCTCGGTAGCAGTCATGGGCGGCGGCGGCCGCCCCGCGCCGCATCGCCACCTGCCCGGCGATCACCAGCCGGTCGCAGGCCCGCGCGCTCAGCTCCCGGGTCGGCAGGCCCGCCTGATCGGCGTGCGCGACAGCCTGGTGAAAGTGGTGCGCGAGCTGGTCTCCTGGAGCGTCAGGTTGGGCGCTGAGCAAGTCCGCCGCTTCGCGGTACCGTTGGGCGCGCACCCCGTACGGCAGTCTCGAGCAGGCCACCTTTCGGACGAGTTCGTGGACGAAGGTGTACTCGATGTTGCCCAGCTCGGGTCCGAGTCGGCACCGGCGCAGGAACCCGTGGCGTTCGAGGGTGCGCAGGCAGTCCTGGATCTCGGTGGAGTCCTGCCCGCCCAGCGCCGCGAGCACCTTCTCGGAGAACGAGCCGCTCATCAGGGCGGCGTCGTACAGTACGCGTTTCTCGCGGTCCGGCAGCGTGTCGATCCGCGCCGCGACGATGTTGTGCACCGGGTAGGGCACCGGGAGCGGGACGGCGCGACCCGGTCCGGCCGGGTCCTCGAACGGCGGCCCTTCGCCCGCGGCCTCGACCATCCGCGCGAACTCGATGGCGAACAGCGGGTTGCCGCCGGACTGGTCGGCGAGCGCGGTGCGCCACCGGGCATCCCGCTCGTCCGCCGGCGCGGACAGGAGGCTGCCGAGCAGCGTCGCCGTCGCCGCCCGCGACAGCGGTTCGAGGCTCATCGTGGTCGCGTTGCGCGCCCCGCCTGCCCAGTACGGCGTGCGGTGCGCCAGCTCGGGCCGCGCCGTCCCCACCACCAGCAGCGGCAGGTCGCCGACGTTCTCCGCGAGGTCGCCGACGAACTCGAGCAGCTCGTCGTCGATGCGGTTGAGGTCCTCGAGGATGATCACCACGGTCTCCCGCGCGGCCAGCTCCTCGACCAACCGGCGCCACGCGGCGAACGCGACGCGGGAGTCCGCGGGGCGGGTTTTGCCCGCATCGATCCGTTCCCGCTTCCGCGCGACGAGGTCGCGGAGGTTCTCCTCCAGCTGGGCGGCGATCGGCTCCGACCCGACCAGCCCGGTGACCGCCGCCTCGAGCTTGCGGTCGCGCACGGCCAGCGGGTCGTCGTCGACGATGCCCGCGTAGGACCGGACGACCCCGGCGAGGGCGTCGTACGGCGTCTCCCGCCCGAACCCGCGGTTGCAGCCGACGAGGCAGCGGATGCCCGGCCGCTCCGAGATCTGTCGGCGGAACTCGTGCATCAGCCGGCTCTTGCCGATGCCGGCCGGGCCGAGCACGGTGACCAGGTGCGGCCGCCGCCGTCGCTGGACGTCCTCGACCCAGCCGTCGAGCTGCCGCAGTTCGCGGTCGCGCTGGACCAGGGGCAGCTCGGTCCGACTGGCCAGCTCGAATCGTGTCCGCAGCGCCACGTCATACCCGCAGGATGCCGGGCCTGCCGACGAGAAGTCGAAGTCGTCGGCGCACGCTAGGCGGGTGTTGCGGCACACGCGGACGAGTCCCGGTTTCGCCTCCGCGATGAGCTCGAGCGCGGCGTCGAGCAGGTGACCGCTCACGCCGAGCCGGTCGAGGCCGTCGTCCAGGCCCTGCGCCGACCGGGAGACGAGCGCGTCCCCACCGGCGACGGCGACCCGCAGCCGGACGCCTTCCTGGGCGAGCCCGGCGAGCTCGATCGCCATCCGGATGGCGCGGTGCACGTCGTCTTCCTGGGTCTGGGCCGTGCCGAAGAGGGCGAGCAGCAGCGAGCCGAGGCTGCCGTGGTTGCGGCCGCCGGCCTGGCGGACGTGATCCTGGACGACCGAGCCCGCCGCGTCGAGCGCGCGTTCGACCGCCTCGGGCGCCGCGGTGGTGTCGGTGACCTCCACCCGGACCAGGACAGCGGTGACGTGCTTGTATTCGCCGACCTCGCCGACCTCGCCGACCTCGGGAGGCGGCGGCCGCTCGAGCACGGGTTCCGGCGCCGGCAGCCGCCCGGGCACCACGGGTGCCAAGGGCGCCGGGGGCGCGGCGACCGGCGGAGGCGGCGGTGTGGCCGCCACGACGGGCGGGGTTGCCGGACGTGGTTCGGTGCCCGCAAGCGCCAGGCCGGGATCGTGGTCGAGGATCGCGCGTTCGAGCTTGCGGAGGTCGGGGCTCGGGTCCAGGCCGAGGCCTTCGACGAGCGCGGACCTGGTGCGACGGTAGACGCCGAGTGCGTCAACCTGGCGGCCCGAGCGGTACAGCGCGAGCATCAGCTGCCGGGCGAGCGGTTCCCGCAACGGGTCCGCTCCGACGACCGGTTCGAGCTCACCGATGATCTGCTGGTCCTTGCCCGCGGCCAGCGCCGCCTCCATCTGGCTTTCCAGCACGGCGAACCGTTCGTTCTGCAGCGCGGTCAGCTCCGGCCAGTCGTACCCGTCTTCGAGCAGGTCGGACAGCGCGGGGCCGCGCCAGAGCTCGAGCGCGCCGCGCAGGTCGCACTCGGCCTCGTGCCACCGGCCGGCGGCCAGTGCGGCTTGCCCGCGCTTCGCCAGCGCGCGGAACCGCAGCAGGTCGACGCACTCCGGGTCGACCCGCAGCAGGTAGCCAGGCGCGTGCGTGACCAGCAGTTCCGAGTCCGGGTGGCCGGTGTGGGCGGGCAGGGTCCGGCGCAGGCCGGAGATCGCGTTCTGCAGGATCTTGCGGGCGGTCGGCGGCGGGGTTTCCCCCCACAGGGCGGTCAGCAGTTCACTGGTGGCGACCACGCTGTTGGCGTGCAGCAGCAAATAGCCCAGCGCAGCTCGCCGTTTAATCCCGCTCAGCTGGACGAAAACGTCATTTTCGAATACACGTAATGGCCCGAGAATATAGAATTTCATTCGATACCCACGACGGCAGTTTTGTTCCGGAAACCGACGATCATGACAGCTGTTTCTGCCTTTGCCAGGAAATGCCAGCCCCTCCCCATTGGCGCACCCCTGCCCCCCACGGACACGCTCCCCTGCGCTCGCCGGAAGTATAGCCCGACGCCAGAGCCGTCTTCAACAATTCACTGAGTGAGCACAGGTTGCGAATGCCCCCCGTAATCACCCGTTTGCCGCAGCCTGCATCTCGGAACGACACTGCGACTGGCCCGAAAGGATGACCGATAAGCCGCTGGAAGCCGCCCTTCCGGTTTGCAGATCGCGTGATCGGAATCCGTCGCGCCGGAACGCTCCGGCGTGACGGAAGCCACAGGGGGGTTTCAGGGGTTACGGCCCCCGTTGAGCGTCCGTACGGTTTCGGTGCACCGAGGGAGGAAATTCATGCCGACCAGAAGAAGCATTCTCAAATCGGCGGGCGGCCTCGCGCTGGCCACCACCGCAACCGCGCTGGGAACCGGCGCGTTCGCCGCAGGCGCGCCGGCGACCGACAAGTGGGAGCGCCTGCGCGGCTCGCTCACCGGTGAGCTGATCCGGCCCGGCGAGACCGCCTACGACTACGCGAAGACCGTCTATCTCGGCGAATACAGCGCGGTGAACCCGCAGGCGGTCGCCTACTGCAAGACGGTCAAGGACGTGCAGACCTGCCTGCGGTTCGCCCAGACCTACCGGGTGGACCTGCGCACGCGTAGCGGCGGCCACAACCTCGCGGGCTGGTCGACCGGCGAAGGCCTGGTGATCGACCTCTCGAACTTCAAGCAGGCGCTGGTCACCGGCAACACCGTGCACGTCGGCCCCGCCGCGATGTCGATCGAAGCTCTTGCCGCGCTGGCCCCCGCCGGCCGCCAGATCGTCACCGGTACCTGCCCGACGGTCTGTCCCGGCGGGTTCATCAGCGGTGGCGGCGTCGGCTTCCAGACGCGCAAGTTCGGCACCGCCTCGGACCGGCTGGTCTCCGCGAACGTCGTGCTCGCCGACGGCCGAGTCGTCCAGGCGTCCGAAACCAGCGAACCGGACCTGTTCTGGGCGCTGCGCGGCGGCGGCGGCGGGAACTTCGGCGTGGTGCTGGACTTCGAGATCGTCCCGGTCGACCAGCCGCGCGGTGTCTACTTCGACACCGTCTGGGGCTGGGACAAGGCGGCCGAGGTCATCGAGGCCTGGCAGCAGTGGAGCGTGTCGAGCTCCTACGACCTCGGCTCGAGCCTCCTGCTCGCGCTGCCGGACGCCGCTCCCGGCGCGACGCCGACGATCATGCTGACGGGCGCCTACTGGGGCTCGCAGCAGGAGCTCGAAGCCGGGCTGGACGCGCTGGCGGCCGAGGCGGGCACGCAGCCGACGATCAGGGAGGTCCGGGAGCTGGCTTACGAGGACGTCATGCGCCAGGTGTACGGCTGCGGGCTGATCACCACGCGGGAGTGCCATCTCATCGGCCAGAACCCGGACGCGAAGCTGCCGCGCAACGGACTGCTGCGCGAGCGCACCCGCATCTTCGACCGTCCGGTCGTCGGACCGGTTCTCAGCGACGCGCTCGCGGCGTTCGACGCGGACCGCCGCGCCGGGGAAACGCGCTTCCTGAGCTTCACCGCCACTGGCGGGCGGGCGAACGAAACCTCCCGGACCGCAACGGCCTACTGGCACCGCAACGCCCAGTTCATGACCGGGTTCGCCGCGCTCACGTCCCGGCCATCGGTGGCCGCCGACGAGGAAGCGGCGATGACGGCCTGGGTGGACCGGGGCTACAACGTGCTCGAACCGGTGTCGGCGCACGAGTCCTACGTCAACTTCCCGGACACCCGGCTGACGGACTGGCAGCAGGCGTACTACGGCGGAAACTACCCGCGGCTGCTGCGGGTCAAGCGGCAGTACGACGCCGGCAACCTCTTCCGCCACGGCCAGAGCGTGGGCAGCTGACCCGGAGGAGGACGTCATCGAGCTCCTGGGGATCGACGTCGGCGGCACGAAGGTCGCTTTGCGCGTCGAAGGCGGCGCCGGCGTGCGCGAAGAGACGTTCCGCTGGCCGGCGGCTGGGTCGGCGTCCGAAGATCTGACCCTGCTCGCCGCGCGGGCCGAGGCGCTGCTGGCAACCCGGCCCGCACCGGTCGCCGCGGTCGGAGTGGCGATGCCCGCCCTTTGCGACGCCTCCGGCGTGGTCACGACCTGGCCAGGGCGGCCGACCTGGGCCGGACTGGACCTGGCGGCGGCGTTGCGAGCGATCTTCGGGGCCACGCCAGTGGCCCTGGCCGACGACGGCGACCTCGCCGCGCTCGCCGAAGCGCGCGCCGCAGACTGCCCGGACGTGCTGTACCTGGGCGTCGGGACCGGGATCGGCGGCGGGATCGTCCTGGACGGCCGGCTGTGGCCGGGTCGCCCGGGGAGCTCGTGCGAAGTCGGCCACGTCGTGGTCGGCCTCGCGGGGCCACGCTGCGACTGCGGCCGGGCGGGCTGCGTCCAGGCCTACGCGTCCGGCCCGGCGACGCTGCGCCGGGCCGCGCGGATGCGCGGGCGGGAGGTTCCGTTCGCGGAGCTGGCCGAGGCCGCCGGCGCGGGCACGCCGTGGGCGCTGGACGTCCTGCGGGAAAGCGCGGCTGCCCTCACGGCCGTCGCGACCGGGGTGAGCGAGCTGGTGCAGCCGGCGCTCATGGTGCTTGGCGGCGGTTTTGCCGAGGGCATGCCGAGCCTGGCCGGTCTGGTGGCCGAAGAGCTTGAACGGGCGAGCCGCGCCGGCCGCCCGGCGCTGCCCGTCCGCGGCGCCGTGCTTGGTGGGCTCTCTTCTCTGCACGGCGCGCTGCTGCTCGCGCGGGAGCGCGCGATCCCGGCCTGACGGCAGCCGTCAGTACTCGACCCGGGTGCCCGCTCCCGTCTCTTCCGTGCGGGCGTGGACGAACCGGCTGCCACCAGGTCCCGGACCACCAGCGTCCCTACGAACACGCGGGTGGCCTGACGCTGGTGCAGAGGGGCGCCCGTTCCTATGTCCCGGCGCTCGGGCGATTTTGTCCGTAGACCCGGTGGACGGCGCCTCGTCCAACGACTACGGCCGCAACCAGCCACCGCAATCCTCATGAGAAGGGCAAAGCAAGAGCACTTCGGACAAGCACAGTAAGGCAAACAACCACGGCGGCCGTCGCAAGATCAAGCTAGATCCCGCCGCGGTCGGAATGCAGAATCGTGCCACGACATTTGCCGCCACGGGCGGCCACCGCGACGTCGATGGCGTCGGCGACCATCTCGGCGCTGATATGGTCGGATATGCTGTAACCCAACACTTTCCGGGAGTGTCCGTCCCGGATCGCGCACAGGACCATCCGGCACGAGTTCCCCCCGGCAGGCCGAAAGCGCGGCGGGTATCCGCCGCTTGTTCGTGTCCGCGACGCTGTCACGCAGGGAAGGAAGCACCTGGGGCCGGCTCGTCGGCGACCTTCTCGTGGCGCCGCTCAGAGCGGGCGATCTGACCGAAGACGCCGACGTCGTCTGGCTCGGCGGATTGAACCACTTCAGCCTGCTCCACGACGACGCCGTCTACGAGACGCTTCTCGCCTGGTTACGCACAGACGGCAATTGAAGCCGAGACGGTCCGGTCGCAGGGGGTGCCGCGCGGGTCAGGCTTCCGGATGTCCGGCCGAACGCCTCCAGCGTCACGGCCTCCGGCTCCGGCCGCCGCGCACGTCGATGTCGAGCAGGTCGATCGCCGCCAGTTCTTCGTCGCTCGACTCGAAGTCGTGTCATCCCGGCATCCGTGTGGCGAATCGGCAGCGCAGCAGGCGATGCGCCGTGGACCTGCATCGCGATGTGAGGAGCAGGATGCGGGGCGGAGGTCGGGGCCGCGAGACCAGTCGCTCCGCCGCCGCGTCCGTGATCGATCTTCACCTTGCGAAGCCGAAGCATCCGCTCCGCGCGGATCGCGCCTTCCCGTCGAGTGGCCCTCGGACGCGCGAGGAGCAGGATGGGAGTGGCGTCCGGGGTGTCGAATGGGGACAACCGCAGTTACCGAACCGTATGGAGTGATGTGGCGTCACCGCAGAGGCGCTGGCTTCGTGGAGCTGGTCTTCGAGGGTGACGATGCGGCACGCGGCGTCGACGGCGGTGCCCTGATCGACCAGTTCTCGCACCCGCGCGGCCGGCCGCAGCTGGTGGCGGGAGTAGCGGCGGTGCCCGCCGGTGGAGCGTTGCAGGGTGATCAGCCCGGCTTCGCAGGAAGCCTTGAGTGGTGCCGAGAATATCGGCGGCCCGGCCCATGGTGCAGGCGGGGTAGTGCTCGTCGTCGAACTACGGCGAGTCACACACGTCATCCACGACGCCGCCGGGAACGTCGAAGAGCAGCAGTTCCACCGACCGCATACTTGACCGGCACGTGACGTGCACCCACACTGCGGCGCCGAGCACAGTCCTGAATGGAATCAAGGCGACCACCCGGCGGCTCCGGCGGTAACAGCGCCACTCACGCCGGAACCGACCTGATGGATGATTATCCCGTGGGGCAGCGGGTATGACTCGATACACAAGCCGCCAGAACCACAGGGACGAGGAAGGGCCGGTCGAATGCCCCAGCACACGACCAAGCCACACGGGACGATGTCGGTCCGAGTCGCCGAAGATCTCCGGGTGGTCACGAGAGACAGCCAGTGGGCCGCGGGTGAGGCCCACTACCTCTACCACGAGATCTTCACGCACGACGACTACCTGCTCGATCTTCCGAAACTGCGTCCGGACGCGGTTGTCGTGGACGCGGGCGCCAACATCGGCATGTTCGCCCTCCGCATCATCCGGGCGTGTCCCGCGGCCCAGCTCACTCTGGTCGAACCTGTTCCCGCAACGTGCCGCCTGCTGCGTGCCAACATCGCCGATATCGACGCGGAGGGTCTGCGCGTCTTCGAGACGGCACTGGGCGAACGTCGCGGCCGCATCGTGCTGACCGCCTACGAGCACCTGACGGCGAATTCGACGGGCCGGCCGCAGGAGAAGCCGGCCCAGTGGGTGGCAGACATGCGAAGGACACAGGAAAACCCGCGCCTGGCCGACGAAATGCTGAGCACCACCTCGGTCGAGGTCGCCGTAGTGCGGTTGTCCACCGTGCTGCCGTCGTCCTCTGCACGGATAGATCTGGTGAAGATCGACGTCGAGGGCGCCGAACTGGAAGTGCTGGAAGGCATCGACGAGCCCGACTGGCCACGGATCGACGCGATCGTCGTCGAGGTGCACGACGTCGACGGACGCCTTCCGGCGGTCGAGCGGCTTCTCCTGCGGCACGGATTCGCCTGCTCGATCCGGGTGCCGGCGATGATGTCCCCGGAGCTACGGCACTACATCGTGACCGCGCAGCGGCCGTGACCCGAGCCGGGCCGATCACGGCCACGACGCGAAGAACCCGGCCAGGGTCCGGTGGTGATCACGTTCCGCGCGGAGGGACAGCCGTTCCCGGCCGAAAGCACTGTCGAGAACCTCGTCGAACTCGAAGCGGCCCGCCCAGCGGCGTGCGCGTCCGACGACACGGGTCGACCAGGCCACGCCCAGCAGTTCGCCTTCCCGGACCAGATCGACGCGGCCGAGGTCGGCCCCGGCGATCAGCTCCACTGCCTGGTGGATGGCCGACGCCGGCAGCGGTCCGTGCACGTCGACGCGGACCCGCGCTCGGCGAAGCTGGTCCTCCGTCCACTGATCCGTGCGGACCATTCCCGCGTAAGCCTCCAGCAGCCGCTCGTCGTCGACGGGTAGCCGGACACCCAGATCACGGTGGCTCTGACGGAGCAGCGAATGGACCGTGCGCACGACCCGGCCGAAGTCGCCGCCGGCGGACACGGTGGCGAGCACGTCGAAGATTCCTCCGGGCATGGGGGCGCCCCGGGTGGACGGTTCGGGGATCACCGCGGCCAGCCGCGCGCTCTGCAGGTCCATGACCTCGGTCCCTTCTCCCCGCGCGCCCCAGTCCGGACCGTCGTGCCACGCGACCGCGGCGCGCTCGTGGACGAGGACCGCGCCCGCGTTCCACGCCCGGTAGGCGAAGTCCCAGTCCTCACCGCCGTAGCCGACGAACCGCTCGTCGAACCCGGCGAGGTCGAAGAACAGGTCCCGCCGGCACGACAGCACCGCCCCGATCACGAACCGGAAGCTGCGACCGTCGGAACGAAGAAGGTTTTCAGAGGCGGCGTAGCCGTCTCGCAGCCAGGCCGGTTCGGTCAGCGCGTTCGCCGCGCCGGGCTGCTCGTCGTCCGCCAGTCCGGTGAACGAGGCGTGCCGACGACGGCCCACGGCCAGCACGTCGGGACAGAGCGAGATGTGACGCACGGCCTCTTCGAGGTACCCGGGCTCCGGCACGGTGTCGGCGTCGAGGAAGACCAGTACTTCACCGGTGCTGTGGCGTGCCGCCAGGTTCCGGACCGTCCCGGCGCGGAACCCTTGGTCGGGTTGAGCCACCACCAGGGTTGCGACGTCCGGTACGGCGAAGACCGGTGTGGTCGCCGAACCGTCGTCGGCCAGGACCACCTGAGTGGGCGGCAAGGTCTGGTGGCGCAGGGCCTCGGCCATCCGCGCCAGCAGGTGGTGTTGTTCGAAGTGCGTGACGATGACGGTGACGGTGGGCCGTTGTCGCGGGTAGCCGCTCAACAGATCCCACTGGTTGTGCGGGGTCAGCACATCGGTCAGCACGTCGGCACCGCCCGGTGTGCGGGGAGGGCCAGCACCGTCCGGTAGAGCGCGACGTGCTCGGCGCCGACGTCCCGCCATCGCGGGTAGTTCGGCAGCCGCGTCGTCGCCGGGTCCGCCAACGCCCGGCGTACGTGGTCGGTCAGTTCGGACCAGGTCGCGCCCAGGAGCAGGTTGCCCGGGTAGCGGCGGTCGATTTCGGTGCTGTACGGGCCCGTCCAGGTGACCGGCCGCCGGCGGCACGACAACCACGACAACAGCGAACCACTGGCGCTCACGGTGCGGTTGAGCGCCAGCGGCACCCCGGCTGCCCTGGCCACGGCCGCGAACCGGCTGTCGCTCAGGTCCCCGGTGACGGTCAGCGGTACCCGGCGGAGGCCGGCGTGCCTGCGCAGCTGATCCGCCAGCTCGCGGTGCCCGGCGCTCGGAGCGCCCGCGGCTATCACCGCGGGAGGACCGCCGGGGCGATCGAGGCCGACGGCCGCAGCCAGGTCGATCGCCTCACGGTGGCCCTTCCCGGGGTAGACGTAGCCGAGCACGACCAGCGACGACGTCACGCCGGCCGGCGTCGCGCACGAAGCCGCGAGTGGTTCCGGCGGCAAGGGCAGATCGATGTGGTGCAGGGGCTTGCCGGTGAGGAGAGCGACTTTGCGCGCTTCGTGCTCGGCGGAGACCACGATGGCGTCACCGGCCGCCGCCACCGCCGCGTAACCGGCACTGCGGGCCCGGTCCCGGCGGCTGCCGCCGAGGGGATCGGGGACGTCGTGCATGGTGACCACCAACGGGTGGGAGGTGCGGGCGGCCCAGTTCAGGTAAGCCCGCACCGCCTCCTCGATCGTCGAGCCGAACAGGGCATCCGTGAAGTGGGCGTGCGTGAGGTCGGGTTCCTGGGCGCTCTCGAGTACCCCGCGGGACGCGCACAGCCGGGCGACCGATCGCGCGTGCCGGACGACGCCGTGCCCGGGAGGCCCCGGCGCATGGGTGTGCACCCTCACCGCGGAACCACGGCTACCGGTTCGCGCGTGCGGGTCACCGCGCGGTACAGGAGGGTGTGCGCGTCGACGATGGCGGCCCGGTCGGCCGCTCTTCGCCGGGGATCCGCACGCCACCGCGGCCGTTGCGCGAAAGCGCGACGCAGGGCGTCGTCCAGGCTCCCGTGGTCCAACGCCGTCTCCGTGCGGTGGTAGAGCAGGCACGGCGCCTGCTCCTGGTAGAACCCGCAGTCCGGCGCCAGCACGGTCGTGCCCAGATCGTGGCACGCTTCCAGCCAGCCCGAGTGGGTGCCGAACTTGTGCGGGAGCACGGATACGTCGAGGTTCTCGAGGTAGCCGACCAGTTCGTCGTCGGAGAACGGCGGCCGCACCGTCACCGGCACGCCACGTGCTCGCAGGTCTTCGGCGGCGCTTCGGCCGCCTTCGTCGTCGTGGGCGTGCACCACCAGCCGCGCACCGGGCAAAGTGGACACCGTGCGCGCGAGCCGCTCCGCGACGGCGACCGCGTCGCAGTTGGCACGCATGCTCTTCGCGTGCACCCCCACCACGAACTCGTCGCGGTGGTCACGGGTGTCCACCCGGCCCGCGCGCGCCGGATCGACCACGTACGGGTGCGGGATGACCGTCGCCGTGCGTCCCCACCCCGCGGCGATCCGCTCGGCCGCTCCCGGGGTCAGGGTGATCACGGCGTCGGCCGCGGGCACCAGGAGGCCGAGCGCGGCGTGGTGCGGACCGGGGTCGACCTGGTGGGGGTTGCGCAGGTCATGCACGGTCAGCACGAGTGGCTTCCCGTGCGCGCGGAGGGCGTCGACCACCGCCCGCAACTCTTCGAGGGAGAGGTGCTCGTAGCCGAAGTGCAGGTGCAGCAGGTCGAAACGACGGTGGTGCGCGTGCAGCCAAGCCGGCTCCAGCATCCGGTGGGGCCACCACTGCCCCTCGGGTGCGCCGGGCACCGGCGGATCGGGGAGGACGCGAAAACCCGGTTCCTTCCGTGGATCCGAGATAGTGCGCACGAAAGGGTGACCGGCCGGCACCGAGGCGATGATCAACGGCGTTTCCACGGGTAGTGGATGTCCATTCGCGCGCGACCTAAACACCACGGGCGCTACGCGCTGTTCCCCGTTTCCCCGCCGCCCGAGGGGGTACCCGCCGACCACGAGCTGAAGATCATCACTCGGATTCACCGGTCACCGGCGTATCGGACCTTGGCACTCTGCGACGTCGGCAGCGCATTTCCCATGGGTGATCGACGGGTATCTCCGCGGAAGGAGCACATGCGGTGGTTCGAGCAACAACCACAGTGGACCGGAACAGAAAGCACCCGGCGCAGGGACCGGGTGAACGAACGCGGCCGGTGATCGTCCCGGATTCGCCCGTATCCGCCGAGCACGCCGGTTCCGCGCTGTCGATCGGCTTGGTCGCCTCCGCGCGCTACCCCCTTCGGGAGCCCTTCGCGGGCGGACTCGAGGCACACACCTGGCAGCTGGCCACCGGCCTGCGCAAGCGCGGCCACGACGTCACGGTGTTCGGCGGGACCGGCTCCGATCCGGCGTTGCGGGTCCGGGCGATGCCGGTGCTGCCGACCCTGTCGGCGCAGGCCCGCCGCGACGTCAGCATGCCCGCCGACTACTTCATCGCCGAGCACCACGCGTACCTCGGCCTGATGCTCGACCTCGGCGCCACCGGGGTCTGCGACGTGGTGCACAACAATTCCCTTCACTACCTGCCCGTCGCCATGGCTTCGACGCTGAGCGCGCCGGTGCTGACCACGCTGCACACCCCGCCCACCCCGTGGCTGGAATCCGCGGTCCGGCTGCGCTCTCCCGGACACACGCGCTTCGCGGCCGTCAGCGCGCACACCGCGCGGCAGTGGTCGTCGCTGGTGCCCGCGGTCACGGTGGTGCGCAACGGAGTCGAGCTGGACCAGTGGGTGCCCGGTCCCGGCGGCGGCTCCCCGGTGTGGTTCGGCCGGCTGGTCCCCGAGAAAGGGCCCGAACTGGCCATCCACGCCGCCCGGGCGGCCGGCACCGGGCTGCGGCTGGCCGGCCCCCGGCCGGACGCCGGGTACTTCCGGCGCGAGATCGAACCGCTGCTGGGCGGCGACGTCGAATACCTCGGCCACCTCTCCCACCGCGAGCTGGTCCACCTGGTCGGGTCGGCCCGTGTCGCCGTCGTGTCGCCACGCTGGGAAGAGCCTTACGGGCTCGTGGTCGCCGAGGCGCTGGCCTGCGGCACGCCGGTCGCCGGGTTCGCTCGCGGAGCGCTGCCCGAGGTTCTCGACGCGCACTGCGGAGTACTGGCGCCGCCCGACGACGTCCCCGGTCTCGCCGCGGCCATCCTCCGGGCCGCTTCCTTGGACCGCGGCGCGGCGCGGCACCGCGCGGAGACCACCTGTTCGGTGGATCGCATGGTGGACGAGTACGTCCGGCTCTACCGGGAACTGTCGTCGTGATCGCCTACTACGTGCACCACCACGGCTCCGGGCACGTTCACCGCGCCACCGCGATCGCTCGCGCGCTGCGCGACGAGGTGATCGGGCTCTCCAGCCTGCCGGCCCCGGCCGGCTGGCCGGGTCGGTGGATCACGCTGCCCGACGACGCCGACGGGACCGATCCGCACCGCGACGACGTCACCGCCGGCGCCACGCTGCATTGGGCGCCGAGACACCACCCGGGCCTGCGCGAGCGCATGGCGTTGCTGAGTGCGACGCTGCGTGACGACGCCGTACGCTTGCTGGTCGCCGACGTGTCGGTCGAGGTCGCGCTGCTGGCCCGGCTGCACGGCGTACCGGTGGTGGTCGTCGCGCAGCCGGGCTGGCGTACCGATCGTGCGCACCGTACGGCCTACGACCTCGCCGAAGCCATCATCGCGCCGTGGCCCCGGCGGCCCGCCCCGGACTGGCCGACGGCGTGGCCGGCCAAGACCGTGCACGTCGGCGCGCTCTCGCGCTTCGACGGCCGGGTTCGACCGCCGGTGGGTACGCAGCGGCGCGCGCTGGTGCTGTGGGGAAGCGGCGGCCTCTCAGTGTCCGCGGCCCGATTGCACGCGGCCGCGGCGGCGACTCCGGAGTGGCGCTGGGACATCGCCGGTCCGGCACGGCCGGGGGATTCCCCGGCAAGCCCGCCACCCAACTTGCAGCACCACGGCTGGGTGACGGACCCATGGCCGCTGCTGGGCGAGGCCGGTGTCGTGGTCACCCACGCCGGGCAGAACGCCCTCGCCGAGGTCGCGGCGGCCCGGCGCCCCGCCGTGGTCATTCCCCAGCCCCGTCCGTTCGACGAGCAGGAGGCCACCGCCGAAGCGCTGGTCCACGCCGGACTGGGCGTGGTCCTCCCGTCGTGGCCCGCCGCGTCCCGGTGGCCGGTGGTGCTCACCCAGGCGCACTCCCGTGGTGGCGACTGGGCGGCCTGGTCGCGGGGTGACGGCGCCGCCCGCGCCGCGGCCGTGCTGCACGACCTGGCGCGGCCCAGGTGACCGGCCTGGCCCGGCGACCGCGCACCGCCGTCGTCACCATCACGGCCGGACGCGAGAGCCATTTGCAGCGCCAACGCGAGGCCCTCGGCACCGGGGACGTCGAACTGCACGTCGTCGTCGACATGACCGGCTCGCTCCGGCTGCCCTCCGCGCTCGGGGCACCACCTGTCGTGCTGATTTCCCTGGTGACGCCGGAGCGGGCGCTGCCCCTGGCCGCCGCCCGGAACGCGGGAGCGCGCGCCGCGCTCGATCACGGCGCCGAACTGCTGGTGTTCCTGGACGTCGACTGCATCCCCGGTCCGGGTTCACTGGCCCGTTACACCGACGCGGCCCGCCGGGTGCCTCCCGCGACGCTGATGTGCGGGCCCGTCGCCTACCTGCCACCGCCGCCGCCCATGGGGTATCCGGCACCGCGGGAACTGGCGGACCTGGCCGAACCGCATCCGGGCCGGCCGGCTCCCTCGCCGGGACGCATCACCGTGGACGACGAACACTTCGAGCTGTTCTGGTCCCTGTCCTTCGCGACCACCCGGGAGGACTGGCACCGGTTCGGCGGCTTCTGCGAGCAGTTCGCCGGCTACGGCGCGGAAGACACCGACTTCGCGTTGCGAGCGGCGAAGAGCGGCGCCCGGCTGGCCTGGATCGGTGGAGCCATCGCCTACCATCAGTACCACCCGGCCAGCAGGCACGACCCGGGCCACGTCCGCGAACTCGTGGCCAATGCCCACGTCTTCCACCGTCGTCACGGCTTCTGGCCGATGGACGGCTGGCTGTCCGAACTCGACCGGGCCGGCGTCGTCCGGTTCGACCGCGCCCGCGACACGCTCCGGCTGCTACCCGGATTCGGCGATCAGCTCCAGACCCTCCAACCGCAGTGAGGAACCAGCATGTCCGCTCGGCGCATCATCGTGATCGGAACCGGTTACGTCGGGCTCACCACCGGCGCGTGCCTGGCCTCGCTGGGCCACACGGTCGTGTGCGCCGACACGGACCGCGCCAAGGTGGACCGGTTGCGCGACGGCCGGGTCGACATCCTCGAACCCGGATTGACCGAGCTGGTCGCGGGCGGCACCGCGGCCGGCCGGCTGAGCTGGGCGACCACCGCGACCGCCGCGCTCGCGCACTTTCCGCAACAGGCCGAGGTCGTGTTCCTCTGCGTGCCGACGCCCATGGGCTCAGGCGGGCAGGCTGATCTCGGCATCCTCGAGGCAGCCGTGGAACAGCTGCGCGAAGCTCTCCCGCCGGACTGCGTCGTGGTGACCAAATCCACCGTCCCCGTCGGCACCGCGGACCGGCTCACCCAGCTGCTGCAACGACAAGACGTGTCGGTGGTGTCCAATCCGGAATTCCTGCGGGAAGGCACGGCTGTGCACGATTTCCTGCATCCGGACCGCATCGTGGTCGGATCGGCGTCCCAGGACGCCGCCGAACTGGTAGCGGCGCTTTACTCACGGCTGGACGCGCCGACGGTGCTGACCGACGCGCCCTCCGCCGAGCTGATCAAATACGCGGCCAACTGCTTCTTGGCGATCAAGCTGTCGTACGTCAACGCCGTCGCGGAACTCTGCGACCGCGTCGGCGCCGACATCGCCGACGTCACCGAGGGCCTGGGTTACGACAGCCGCATCGGCCAGAAGTTCCTGTCACCCGGGCCGGGCTGGGGCGGTTCGTGCCTGCCCAAGGACACCTCGGCCCTCCTGCAGCTGGCGGACTCGGCCGACTTCGAGTTCCGGCTCGTCCGCGCCGCCATCGACACCAACATCCGGCAGCACAAGCGCATGGTCGACAAGATCCGCGAAGTCGTGACGGGCAGCCGCACCGGATCACTCAGCAGAGTCAAGCTCGCGTTGCTGGGCCTGACGTTCAAAGCGGGCACCGACGACCTGCGCGACTCCCCCGCGCTGGCCGTGGCCTCGTTGCTGCGTCAAGCGGGAGCCGAGCTGGTGGCGTTCGACCCGGCGGTGCCGCCGGCCGACCATCGCGCAGGCGGACTGCCGCTGGCTGTGGCGAGCGACGCTTACCAGGCCGCGAGTGGGGCCGACGCGATCGTCGTGCTCACGGAGTGGCCCGAATTCCGGCGGCTGGACTGGCAACGACTGGCCACCTCGGTGCGGACCCCGGCCGTGATCGACACCCGGAACCTCCTGGACCCGTCGGCGATCGCGAAGGCCGGCTTCAGCTGGACAGGGTTGGGCCGGCCGACGAGCAACACGACCCCCGAGCCCCATGGGGCAACGCCTCCCGCGTTCGATTCCAGTTGGGCCCCAGCTGATACACCGGACCGCGAAAACCACGTTCTCACCGGCTCGACACCGACGTACCACTGACTCGCAGCGCCTTCCGGACGCGCCGTTCCGCCGGAAGATCCCGCGTCTTGCCGACCCACACCGACAGGCGATCACTCGCTCCGGCGGTCAGCCAGGTGTGCCGGTCGTTCGGGTCCTGGGCCGACGACTGGTAGTACCGGTTCCCGTCGGGGCTTCGATGAGCGCGCTCGTCCCGCAGTCCGCCCAGCCGTGCAGAGCCTCGGTCATCTCGTCCTGCGCCGGCCGGCGAGCCGCGGTTCAGCCGTGCGACAAGATGGCGAGGCATGGGCGTCGACCCGCCCCGACACTCCGCGCAACGCAGGGCCCACTTCGAGGGCGACGCCGGTCGCCGTTCCCCGGCGGCGCGGCCGGTGGTCGGCGAGCAGCAGAGATAAGATCGCCGCAACTTCAGCGTGTCCGTGACCTCGCGAGATTCCTCCACCTCGGCTGCGCACAGCCAGCCGCCGGACAAGCGACCATGCAGGCGAGTCCACACACACGGAAGCCACGAGACTCCGAAGATCGTCGGGCCATCCCGCGACGGTGTCCGCGGCGCGCATGAGCACGCGGGCGAGGAGCACACAGTCGTCCTTGGCGTCGTGCCAGCGCAGATCGTCGTGCGCCACTTCGAGGTTGGTAGCCAGCGGGCTCAGCCGGTGCGTGCGTGCGTTCGGCCACAGCGCGAGGGCCAAGTAGCAGGCATCCACCAAGGTGCATTCGGGCGGCTTGACGTCGGCGCGTTGGAAGGCGTCGTCAAGAAGGACGAAATCCGACTCGGTGCCGTTGTAGGCGACAAGCGCATCAGCTCCCGCACAGAAGCTGACGAACTCCTCAAGCACGTCACCAAGAGGGAGCCTGTTCTCAGCGTGCCGCTTCTCGACGTCCGCTGAGACGAACCCCCACGTCGCGTCAGGCAGTTCGACGTACCGGGAGAAGGAATTCTCTTGGGCCACCCAGGCATCGTCGGTGCCGATGCGGTGCGCCCCAATCTGATAGATACACGTCTCGGTGTACGGCTCGGCGGCGACTGGCCGGACCATCGACTCCACATCGACGATGACAGCCCGCAAGACGTCAGTTTCCATGACAGCGGAAACCGGCGCTTCATGCGGATCCGTCGACGCGCCAACGAGAATCCGGCCGCCTGACTCCATGAGCGCGCCGGCTTCGAAGGCCGTCTCCAGCAGCCCGGAAAGCACACCGGACCGCATCCGGAACCGCCGTTGAACCAATGTCTTGATACCCGCACGGTCCAAGGGTTCGTCCTGCTGAGCGAACGATCCTGTACCGAACTTGCCGTAGACGGTGCCGCCATCCGGATCGGACACCCGGCCCGCGATCTGCGGCGTCTTCGTGTACACCCACGGCCGGTTCGGGCCGCTCGTGCACGGCAGCTGACCGTTCTGCATCGACAGGCTCGCCGGCGGGTTCGGGTAGGAGTCGTAGTTCACCTGGAAGTACGGGTTCAGGTCGAACCGCCGCCAGGCCGCCATCCCGTCACCTTCGTTGGCGGCCGCGAGCGCGAACCACGTGTTCTGCCAGTAGTTCGCGGCCGCGTCCCTCGCCGCCCGAGTGGCGTCGAACTGCCCCACCACACCTGCAGCGTCATGACAGTTCGCGACGTTCATCGTCGACACCTGATACACCCAGCCCGGCTGCGCACCCCACGTCGTGTTCGGATCCGCAGGGTTCGACAACCACAACCCGGTCGCCTTCGGCGAACAGCTGTAGCTGTGCTGGATCGTGGTGTTGAGCGACGCACTGTGCACCACCGTCCCACCCAGCCGCGCACTGTTCATCTGGATGTAGGACCGCGACGTCCCCGCACTGTCGTAGTTCTGGTAGCCGGCCTTGAGGTTCGACAAGTCCCCGGTCGACGCGTCCAGTTGTGCGCACCCGGAAAGCCGGACTGGACCACCACGTGCGACTGGATGCCGCACGAGTCGCACCAGCTGTCCGGGTCCAGCGACACCGGGTACCGGGTCGCCGGGTCACTCAGGAACGCCTGGTCCGGGGTGATCGTCACCGTGCTCGGTGTGAGAGCGACGTCCATCATCGTCTCACGCCGGCCGCCGCCCTCGCCGAGCTGCTGCTCGGCTTGCGAACCGTCGCCGGTGGAGTCCCACATCCGCGACGCGTCGCCAGAGAAGACGACCTGCCCGGAGGTGTCCTTGACCTCGAGCCCGTCGGTCGGGCCGGCCTGGGCCGGAGTGCCACAACCTTCGCCTTCCGCGACCGAGACGGTCGTGTTGCGGGTGCGGAGCCCGAACGGGATCTCCTGCAACTTCGGGTTCTTCGCCGCCTCCGGCGTCTTGATGACCAGATTCTCCGTGAACCCCTCGGCGACCGCCTTCACGGTCAGATCCACGCCAGGCAGCACCTCGGCGTAAACGGCCGTGTCGCCGTCCAGCGCCGGTGCCGGCAGGTCGGCGGTCCACTTCAGACCGACTTCCTTGTCGTCCTGACCCGCCTGCACGATGGGCTGCGACGCCGAACCGGCACCGCCGGGGTTGAGCTTGACGTCGACGGCGATTGCCTGCGGCCCGACCGAGCCGTCCGCCCGGTGCACCAGGGTCGTGTCGACCGGTGCCCACGTCGCGCCCTGCTTCACCCGGACCGGGTGGACGTACTGCGTCATCGTCCACGAGCCATCCGGATTGGCCAGCGTCTGCGACGTCTCGGTGGTCTCCGAAGACACCTCGACCTGCTTGTCACCGTCACGCGCATAGGACGCGGCCGTGACCTCGTCCGGAGCCACATCCGGGACTACCACAGGTGTTTCGGCATGAGCGGGTGTGACCGTCACCATGGTTCCGGCACCGACTGCAGCGCAGAGCAAAAGAGCGCGCCAACGCGCACCAGAGAAACGCACGAGATCCCCCTCGTCAAAAGCAACCAGCACAGTGCTGGGCCCCCGACGAACCCGCGACCACGATGCCAAAGCTGACGAAGATCCGAAATAGGCCGTTCAGGGCAGTCGCAACCGGAAGGCGAATCGACGAGTACAAAACGATCTCAGCAAGAAGGTGCAAATAAGACATACGCGACCAACTTGACGAGACGGGTCGCCGACAATTGGCACATAAGAAGACCGTCTTGGCCCCCTCGATCCACGCGCGATCATCTGCGCCGTCGCCACCGAAAGATCCAGTCCACGGTCGCGATCCCCGCCGGACAGCCGTCCGATCAGCCAGCATGTCCATGCAGGTCACCACGTGAGTCGAAGGTCTACACCACACGATCCAAATCCCGGCGCAGCTGCCCCGACAGCTTGTCAACCCGCCGGAAGATCACCCTCTCGGGTGATCAAGACGACGCTCATACTCAACGGGTTGCCTCGACCATCGCGGAATGCACGCGTAGTCCTGAGCCGATCAGGCGAACGCCCCACAGCTGCAGACATACAGTGACCCGGGGTTCCGTAACACCACACGTCGTCACGGCGAGGCCCGCCAGGACCGAAGGAGCCACTTGCCATGACGAAGAACGACGCCCAGCGGCCGCAGACTGCGGAGGCGCCCCACCGAAACCGCGCCCTGCGGTACGCCGCTATCGCGGCAGCCGTCCTCGTCGCCGTCGGCACCATCCTGCTCGTCACCCATCCCAACGACCCGCCACCGGTTGATTACCATGTCGCCGTCACCGCCAACATCAGCGCCACCTGGGTCTCCGACGACAGCGACGGCACGCTCGACCTCACCAACGGCGGCAACTCCGAGAAGACCGGGCGGGCACCGGCCGGTCGTACCGGGATCTCGTCGCCGAAGGTGCGGTGGCGCGGCGGGAACTGGTCGACGTGCTGCAGCTTGCTCCGTGCGGTAGCTGAGGCGGACGAAGACTCGGACTGCCCGCCGAGAAACCGCATTGGTCACCCATCGTTCAGCTGATCCGGGCGCCAATATCCCCCACGCGGGTGGCTTCACTGGGATGGCGGATTAGCGCCGGTCGCGCGTCATTTCACTCGTTGAGGGCACGCGAGCCGCGTCCTCGCGGTGGCATAATTCTTAATGTTGTCGACCGGGCGATCCTTGGGGGGGGTGACGCCACAACGGGAAACCGGAAGGCTACGTGCTGGATCACTGCCGCAGGCATGTTCACCAGGTTGAACATAGTCGCCGGGCCGGCTCAGGCGGCGACGGTCCACGCGGCCGCGGCCACCATCGTGCCGCACCTTTCCTGCAGTGCAGGGTTTAAAATGTACTTCTGTTCAGTGAATCCCACCGGCGGGGTCACGCCTTGAGGAGAGTCCTGGAACAACTGCGGCTCTTTCGCCGCCGCGTCGTTCTACGACAGCCCGTGAGTCGGCGGCGGCACGGTCGCGGTCCGCGACAGCACCAGAAACACCGGTTCGCAAGGGAGCGACCGTGATCTGCATCCTGGACGCGCACTGATCCACAGCCGGCATTCCGTATCCGAGTTCGGCCGGGGTCCATGCGAGAACCAGCGGGGGGAGAATGAGAATGGAACAGCCGATCACGCTCGACGTCAACGCCTCCGACGTGCACGCCGAAGGTGCCCGCCTGCGGGAGCGGAGGCCGGTCACCCGGATCGAACTGCCCGGTGGCGTTCCGGCCTGGGCCGCTACCGGCAACGATGTCCTGCGTCGGCTGCTGGCCGACCCTCGGGTGTCCAAAGACGCGGTGCAGCACTGGCCCGCGTTCACCAACGGGGAAATCGCCGATGACTGGCCACTGCGGATCTGGGTGTCGATCCGGAACATGTTCACCGCCTACGGTGCCGACCACCGGCGGCTGCGTTCCCTGACGGCCGCCGCCTTCACTGTCCGCCGCACCGAGGCGCTGCGCCCGAAAGTCGAAGAAATCACCCGGGACCTGCTCGACGCCATCGAGGCGGATGCCGGTGACGCGCCCGTCGACCTGCGGGCGCGGTACGCCTACCCGCTGCCGATCGAGGTCATCTGCCGGCTGTTCGGCGTCCCGGGCGACAAACAGGCCGGGATCCGCGAAGTGGTGGACGGCTTCTTCGACAGCGCGATCACCGCGCAACAGGCCCAGGCGAACGTGGCGGCAGCGTACGCCCTGTTCACCGACCTGATCGCGCAGAAGCGCGCCGCGCCCGCCGACGACCTGACCAGCGCCCTGATCGCCGCGCGAGACGACCGGGACGGCGCGCTGACCGAAACCGAGCTCGTCGACACGCTGATGCTGATGATGACCGCCGGCCACGAGACCACGGTGAACCTGCTCGACCACGCCGTCACCGCGCTGCTGACCCACCCTGATCAGCTCGCCCTGGTCCGGTCCGGGCGACGGTCCTGGACCGCCGTGGTGGAGGAGACGCTGCGCTGGCAGGCGCCGATCCCGTACACGCCGCTGCGGTACGCGGTCGAGGACATCGAGGTGGACGGCACGGTGATCCGGCGCGGCGACGCGATCCTGGTCGGCTTCGGCGCCGCCGGGCGCGACCCCGCCCAGCACGGCGACACCGCCGACGAGTTCGACATCACCCGCGCGGCCGCACCGCACCTCACCTTCGGCTACGGCGTGCACCACTGCCCTGGCGCGCCGCTGGCCCGGCTCGAAGCCGAAGTGGCGCTCCCGGCGCTGTTCGACCGCTTTCCGGACCTGACCCTCGCCGTGTCACCGGAGGAACTGACCACCCTGCCCACGTTCCTGTCCAACGGACATACCAGCTTGCCCGTCCACCTCCGGCCCGCACCTCGATGACACCGGAACCGGCCCTCCACCGCGGGCGCGGACCGAGCGTGTCCGGTTCATCCCTTGGTTCGAGCAGCTGTGGCCGCACCTTGCCGCCGCGGGTGTGCTGGTCGACGGCAAGGTGCGAGTCAACCCTGCTTGACGAGGCGGGAACCTAGAGCCGGTCAGCCTTCGTCAGTTATCGCCACCGGCCTGCGTGCTTGTGTCGGACGTGCCCGGTTCGGCCTCGACCGAGCCGGGATCGTCCTTGGTGAACTTCGCAGCTATTCTATTCTGATCCTGTGCCAACCTTTTGATTTGTCGGAGGCAACGAATCGGTCGAGCGGGCGTGAGCACCAACGCACTGTAGGCACCTGCGAGACATTCGCAGATCGTGTCCACCAACATGTGAATATGGTCAGCCGCGCCGACTTTATTGACGTTCTTGTCACGAACAAGCTGACCGATGATTCCAGTCTCCTTGTACATGAAAACGTGGTACTGCAGCGCAATCAACATCGAGGAGAGTCGGAGCATATACCCGCCGACCACGTTTCGCCGCCGCTTGGGCAACCCCTGACTGAACTTCCCGAATTCGACGTAGAGTTGACTGCACTCTCCGCCCACGTTTTCGAGGTTCCCCGCCGCCATAAAGCAAATAACGCTGGCTGATTCCAGCCCGTAAAGATACATGAGATCGCACGGCATGGACAGGAGTCTGGCTTCCAACTGACGGCGGAGTCGCATGCATTCGACGACACGGTCTTTTCTGGCTTCGAGTCGCGGTTTGGGCGGAATACTCGACCAGCATCGTCACCACCGCGGCCGTTCCAGCACTGACGAGCGCCGACTGAACTAGTGCCTCGTCAAGGAACGTTGACGTGGTAACCGTGTCGCGTGGACATCCGGGCCGGTGATCGCCAGGCTGGCCGGTGGAGGTGAGCCATGGCGCGTCAGCCGGAGGTGTTCGCGCGGTCGCTGG
>NZ_JAEBDZ010000050.1:0-40308 GCF_046548675.1 Amycolatopsis sp. cmx-8-4 | reverse complement strand
CCGCGACCAGCGAATCAACTGCTCACGCTCGACATCAGCCAACACCAGCTCAGCCTTCGGACGCCCGGTTCTCGACATATCCCCATACTACCCACTTAACTCACGAATTTACGACGCGACACACTAGAGCACCGGCCGGTCCAGCACGCTCAGCGACACCGACGGGTGCTGGTCCAGCGTGCCGCGCACCGAAGTCGTGCTGCCCTGGACGTGAACCACGCGGTCGACGCCGAAGTCGCCGCCGAACGAGCCCGATGACAGGCTCTGCGACGTCCTGACCAGGCCGGACGCCGGCCCCACCGTGCCGCCTGCCTCGTGCTTCTGCCCGACGTCGAGGACGCCGGTGAAGCTGCTGAGCCAATCGGAGCTTCGCTCCGAGCCGGGGGCTCCGCCACCCGGAACCCCCGGAAGCCTGCTGATGACGTGCTGTTCGGACGTCGTCCCGACCGCGCCGAGCTGACCGAGGTCGACGGCCTGCCCGGACGAGCGGCGGGCGGCGACTCCGCCGGTGAGGTCTCCGGTGAACAGCCCGGTGTCGAGCTGCTCGGCGTGCTCGCTCAGGACGTCGACGTCGTGGCCCAGCCAAACGCCCTGGTGGGCGCTCTCGGCGACACCCGCGCGTTCACCGCCCGTGGCGACGGCCTCCGTGCGGTCGGCGGCGAGCCGCACGTCACCGAGCCGCTTGCCGACGACGTCGCGGCGGGTCGCGGTGAGGGCGTCGCCGTCGTTGTTCAGCGTCGTGGTGTGCCGGTGGTCGATCGGCAGCGTCAGGTCGGACGGGGCGGCGAACGCCGAAACGGGGGCGGCGAAGAGGAGGGCGACGGGTGCCGCGCCGGCGGCGACCCTGGGCAGATAGCCGCTCTTGCGCCTGCTGTGCTTACCCATGCCGGGGACGATAACCCGAGCGCCAAACGGCTGCACCTCGGGCCCTGACCAGCGGGTATGGTTCACCCACATGACCACCACCAACGTCTTTGCCGGGGGTCCGGGTGGCGGAGCCCCCGGTCCGGGGCGAAGCCCCGGACATCACACCGCCGTGATCACCGGAGCCACCGCGGGCATCGGCGCGCAGTTCGCGCGCACGCTCGCCGCCGAGAAGTACGACCTGGTGCTCGTCGCCCGGGACGCCTCGCGACTGGCGGCCTACGCCGCCGAACTGCGGGAACGCCACGGCGTCGCCGTCGAGGTGCTGCCCGCCGACCTGTCCGAAGTGGACGGACGAACGGCCGTCGAGGAGCGGCTGGCCGCCGGCCCGATCGACCTGCTCGTGAACAACGCCGGGTTCGGGCTGGGCGGCGACTTCTGGACCGTCTCGCCGGACGCGTTGCAGCGCCAGCTCGACGTCAACGTCACCGCCGTGCTGCGGCTGACCCGCGCGGTGCTGCCGGGCATGGTCGACCGCGGCCGCGGTGACGTCATCCAGGTCAGCAGCGTCGCGGGCTTCTTCAGCGGCCGCGGTTCGACCTACACCGCGAGCAAGAACTGGGTCACGTCGTTCACCGAGGGCATCGCCGCGTCGCTGCCGAAGGGCGTCCGGATGATGGCGCTCTGCCCGGGGTTCACCGCGACCGAGTTCCACGAGCGCGCCGGCCTCGACCGGCCGGGCCCGAAGATCGCCTGGCTGGGCGTCGAACAGGTGGTCAACGAGGCCCTCGCGGACCTGCGCCGCGGCAAGGTGATCTCGGTGCCGAGCCTGCAGTACAAGGCCGTCGTGGCGATCGGCGGCCTGCTCCCGCGCGCTGTGCTGCGCAAGATCAGCGGCGGCTTCGGCGGCAAGGGCCGCACCTGAGTAGGGCTGTCCCTACCTTCGAAACGCGCGTCAGCACCAGGGAGGTCCGGGCGCTACCTGCCTAGCGTTTCTCCCATGACAACTGGGTGGCACGAGGCAGCCGACGCGGTCCGGCTCGAAGCCGTGCGCAAGGAGTACGGCGAAGGCGTGGTCGCGCTGGACGGGGTCTCGATCTCCTTCCCGCGCGGCGGTTTCACAGCTGTGATGGGCCCGTCGGGCTCGGGCAAGAGCACGTTCCTGCACTGCGCGGCGGGCCTCGACCGGCCGACGTCGGGGCGGGTCGTGCTCGACGGGCAGGACCTCGACGGCAAGAGCGAGACCTACCTGACCAAGCTGCGGCGCGACCGCGTCGGCTTCGTGTTCCAGGCGTTCAACCTGCTCCCGGCGCTGACGGTCGAGCAGAACGTCGTCCTCCCGCTGCAGCTGGCCGGGAAGCGCGCGGACAAGCGGCTCGTCTCGCGGATCCTCACGCACGTCGGGCTCGACGGCCGCCGCAAGCACCTGCCCGGGCAGCTGTCCGGCGGGCAGCAGCAGCGCGTCGCGATCGCGCGGGCCCTGGTCACCGACCCGGCCGTGCTGTTCGCCGACGAGCCGACCGGCGCGCTCGACACCCGCACCGCCGCCGACGTCCTCGGCCTGCTGCGCGAGTCCGTCCGGGCGTCGGGCCAGACGGTGATCATGGTGACGCACGACCCGGTCGCCGCGTCCCACGCCGACGACGTCGTGTTCCTGGCCGACGGCCGGATCGCCGGCCGGCTGGCCCGGCCGACCGCGGAAGCCGTCGCCGAGCGGATGACCCACCTCGGTGCTTGGGACCGGTCGGCGGTGCGGGCCTGATGTTCAAGCTGGCACTGCGCACCCTGCGCCTGCGCAAGGGCGCCTTCCTGGCGACGTTCGTCGCCGTCTTCTTCGGCGCGGTGATCGTCTCCGCCTGCGGTGGCCTGATGGAGTCGGGCATCCGGTCCGAGACGCCGGTGCAGCGGCTGGCCGCGGCGCCGATCGTCGTCGGCGGGCAGCAGACGCTCAAGCTGCCGGAGGACGACCCGGCGACCCTCGACCCCGAGGACAAGCACAAGTTCGAGAACGGCACCCTGGCCGAGCGCGTCCGGGTCGACGCCGCGCTGGCCGACCGCATTCGCGCGCTCCCCAGCGTCACGAACGTCGTCGGCGAGGTCAGCTTCGCCGCTCAGATCGGCTCCGCGAGCGCGCTCGGGCACGCCTGGGACTCGGCCGTGCTGACGCCGTACACGTTGCAGGGCCAGGCACCGCAGCCCGGCGAAGTCGTGGTGGACGCCGGGCTGGGGCTCGCCGTCGGCGCCACGCTGCCCGTCGCCGCGCACGGCGAGGTCGCCCAGTACCGCGTCTCCGGCATCGCCACCGCGCCGCAGCCGATGCGGGACCCGGCCGTGTTCTTCGCGCCTTCGGACGCCGGACGCCTGGCCGGGCACCCCGGCCGGTTCGACACGATCGGCGTCTTCGGCGGCGACGTCGCCGCGGTGACGGCCGCCGTCGGGGATGCCGGGGTGGTCATGACCGGCACCGACCGCGGGCTCCTGGAGTTCCCGGAGGTCGACCAGAGCGGGGAGAACCTCATCGTGCTGGCCGCGGTCTCCGGCGGCCTGTCGGCGATGGTCATGGTGTTCGTCGTCGCGGGCACGCTCTCGCTGTCGACGCAGCAGCGCCAGCGCGAACTCGCGCTGCTGCGCGCCATCGGCACGACCCCGCGCCAGCTGCGGCGGATGGTGCTCGGCGAGGCGCTGGTCGTCGGGCTGCTCGCGGTGGGAGCCGCGATCGCCCTCGGCCCGCTGCTCGGGCGGTGGCTGTTCGACCAGCTCGCGGCCAACCACGTCGTCCCCGACGTGCTGCGTTTCGAGCAGGGCTGGCTCCCGGCGACGGTCGCCGCGGGCGCGTCCCTGCTGGCCGTCGTCGGCGCCGCGTTCGTCGCGGGACGGCGCGCTTCGAAGGTCCGTCCGACCGAAGCGCTCGCCGAAGCCGCCGTCGAGCGGCGCTGGCTGACGCCGATCCGCCTGATCACGGCGATCCTGTGCTTCGGCGGCGGGACGGCGCTGGCGATCGTCACGGTCGCGGTGATGACCGGCCCGGTCGCGGCCAGCACGTCCGGCCCGGCCGTGATGCTGTGGGCGTTCGGCCTGGCGGCGATCAGCCCCGGCGTCACGAAGGTGATGGCGACGCTGCTGCGCTGGCCGCTGCAGGCGGTCACCGGCGTGGTCGGCCGCGTCGCGCTGCTCAACACGCGCGTCGTCGCGGTCCGGACGGCCGGCGCGGTCACGCCGATCATGCTCGCCGTCGGCATCGCGACCGCGAACATCTACCTGCAGACCACCCAGGAAGCCGTCTCGAACCAGGCGTACACCGAGGACCTGCGCGCGGACGCCGTCGTCGGCTCGCCGATCGGCCTCGACCCTTCGGTGGTGAGCCGGGTCCGCTCGGTCCCCGGGGTTGCGAGCGCGTCGGAATACGTCACGAGCACGGTCTTCATCGAGAAGCCGTTCGACTCGAACCAGGACAAGGACGGCTGGCCCGCTGTCGGCGTCAGCGAGCTGACCGGGAACGCCGTCACGGTGCCGGACACGCTCGGCCGCCACGTCGGCGACACCCTGTCGCTGCGGCTCGGTGACGGCACCCCGGTGGATGTGCGGGTGGGGGCCGTTGTGAGCCAGCGCCCCGGGTTCGAGAGCCTCGTGCTGCCCGCCGGGCTGCTGGCGCCGCACACGACCACCGGGCTCGTCCCGCAGCTGCTGGTCCGCGCCGCTCCCGGCGTCGACCCGGCGACGCTGGCTTCGCACCTTCGCGCGGCGACAGCGGGGTTGCCGGTGCGGATCGGTGACCGGGACGCGCTGATCGCGGCGCACACCGAGGGCAACGAGGTCGGCGCGTGGGTCAACTACCTGCTCGTCGGGATGATCATCGCCTACACCGTGATCTCCGTCGTCAACACGCTGGTGATGGCGACCGGCAAGCGGCGCCGCGAGTTCGGGCTGCAGCGGCTGAGCGGGTTCACCCGCGGCCAGGTGCTGCGGATGGCCGGCGTCGAAGGCGGGCTGATCGCGACCATCGCGATCCTGCTCGGCACGGCGACGGCGGCCGGCGCGATCGTCCCGTTCTGCCTCGTGGTGACCGGTTCCGTGCTGCCGTCGGGGCCGATCACGATCTACCTGACGGTGCTCGCCATCGCCGTAGTGCTTGCGCTGGTGGCGATCTTGGTCCCGGCCTGGGCGGCGACGCGCGGGCGTGCGGTCGACGCCACATCCATCGGGGAGTGAACCCGGTCGTGTGTAAGACTCACGGCCGTGGCGAACCCCGTTCTGGATCAAGCGGCGAAACTCGAACTGGCCAGGTTGGTCACCGATCTTTCCGTGGTGCACGGAAAAGTGACCCTGGCGTCCGGCAAGGAAGCCGACTACTACATCGATCTCCGGCGGGCGACGCTGCACCACGCGGCCGCGCCGTTGATCGGCAAGCTGCTGCGGCAGCTCACGGCGGACTGGGACTACGTGGCGGCCGGCGGGCTCACGCTCGGCGCCGACCCGGTCGCGCTGGCGATGCTGCACTCCGCGGCGACCGACGGTGTCGTGCTCGACGCGTTCGTCGTCCGCAAGGACACGAAGGCGCACGGGATGCAGCGGCGCATCGAGGGCATGGAGGTCCGCGGCCAGCGCGTGCTGGCCGTCGAGGACACCTCCACGACCGGCAGCAGCGTGCTCACCGCGGTGGCGGCGCTGCGTGAAGCCGGCGCCGACGTCATCGGGGTCGTGACGGTCGTCGACCGCGACACCGGCGCGCGCGAGGCCATCGAGAAGGAAGGCCTCGAGTACCGGTTCATCCTCGGCCTGGACGACCTGGGGCTGGAAGGCTGACGCGGGGCCGGGGGCGGCCGCGCGTCAGCCCCCGGCTCACTTCTTGTTGAAGAGGTCCTTCGCGGCGTCCTTGACGTGCTCGACGGCGTCTTTCAGACCCGCCTTCGCCTGGTCGCCCTGGCCCTCGGCCTTCAGCTGCTCGTCGCCGGTGACGTTCCCGGCGGTCTCCTTGGCCTTGCCGCCCAGGTCCTCGGCCTTGTTGCTGATCTTGTCGCCCAGCGACATGGGACACCTCCCGATCCGTGGCACCCCGGTGGGTGCCTGGTGCCGGAAGGACCCCGGCGGCGATCTTTCGTCACGGATTCGCACGAGTGATGGCTGTCACCCACAATCAGTGCGTGACGTTTCCCGGGCCCCCGTGTCCTCTTGCAGAGGAGGTGCCGTGACGACGACCAGCGCGGATCCCGGCACGCCGCTCGACGACGCGACCCTGGTGGGCCGCGCGCGGGACGGCGACGTCCGGGCGTACGAACAGCTCGTGCTGCGCTACCAGGGCCCGATGTTCCGGCTCGCGGCGAAGATGCTCGCGAACCGCGGTGACGCCGAGGACGTCGTGCAGGAGGTGTTCCTCAACGCCTGGCGCAAGCTCGACCAGCTCGGCGAGGACGCCGCGTTCGTCGGCTGGCTCTACCGGGCCACGACGAACCGCTGCCTGAACGCCATCCGGGTGCGCCGGCCACAGGCCGACGTCGACCTGGACACGGCGGAGTCGCCGCGCGGCGACCTCCAGCCGGAGCGGGCCGCGCAGGTGAGCGGCCAGCTCGCGGCGTTGAACACGGCCTTGGCGCAGCTCACCCCGGAACAGCGGGCGTGCTGGCTGCTGCGTGAGGTGCACGGCCGGTCCTACGAGGAGATCGGCGAAATCGTCGGCGTGAACGGCACCGCGGTGCGGGGCCGGATCGCGCGGGCCAGGGCACAGCTGGCGGAGGTGATGAAGCCATGGCGATGACGGACTACGAACTGCCCTGCGAACGCGATGTCGAGCAGGTGTGGGAGCGGCTCGACGCGGTCGGCGCCGGGCTGGCCGACGAGCACGAGCTGACCTGCCCGCACTGCCGGGCGGCGCGCGAAAGCCTGCTCGCGTTGCGCGAGGCGACGTCCGAGATGGTGGCCGAGACGGACGCACCGCCCCCGGACCTGTTCGGCCGGATCATGTCGGCGGTCCGGGCCGAGGTGCGGCGCGGCTCGATGGTGGCGCTGCCGACCCCGGAACCGGGGTCGGTCGAGATCAGCGAGCAGGCGGTGGCGGCGGTGCTGCGGTACGCGGCGGACACCGTCAAGGGCATCCGCGCCCGGCGCTGCCGGATCCGGAACGACGACGCGGGTGTCGTCGAAGTCGAGCTCACCCTCGCGGTGAGTCTGCGGAACGCTACGGGCGGTGAAGCGTTGTCGCTGGTGCGGGAGCGGGTGACCGCGGCGGCCGCGGCCCGGGTGGGCCTGACGCTGGCGAAGCTCGACCTGCTGGTGGACGACATCTTTGAGGAAGACGCTGTCGAGGAAGACACTGTCGGCGAGGACACTGTCGGGGAGCCAGGGGAATGACTGTGGAGTACGTCATCGCCGACCCGGTGATCGCCAGCGTGGCGGCCCGGGCGGCGATCACCGCGCCGGGCGTGGTGCGGCTGGAGCCGGGCCTGCTGGGGCTGGTGACGGCGTGGACGCGGGCGGCCCGCCAGCGCTGGAAGGGCCTCGACCCGGCCCCGGCCGACGGCGTCCGCGTCCGCACGGTGGACGGCAGGCTGAGCGTCCAGGTCGACCTGATCGCGTCGGGCGCCGACCAGGCCGCGACGGTCGGGCGGTCGGTGCAGCGCGCGGTCAGCCGGTACGTCACCGCGCAGACCGGCCTGGTCGTCGACGAGGTGTCGGTGTCCATCATGGACATCGAAACGGCGAACCGGTGATCGCGGGCGAAGCGGTCGAGAAGATCATCGTCGCGATCAAGGGCGTCCCCGGCCTCCGCCCGGCGACCCCGGTGTCCGCCGAGACGACGTGGCTCCCGGTGGACTGGGAAGGCATGGCCGTCGACCTGACGCCGGAACTGGTCCAGATCCGCCTGATCGCGTCCCGGCTGCCGATCCCGCCATTGCTGGACCGCGCGACGGAAGTCGTCCGCCCGGTGCTGGCGGGCACGGAGTGGGAGAACGCCCACCTGCGCTTGGTCATCACCGACCTCGACGGCGCGGCCTTCGCCTGATCCGCACGACCGGAGCGGCCAACACGCCGCCCGGAGTGGCCAACACGCCGACAACGGACCCCCGTCGTCGGCGCCGGGTGCCGTGTTGGCCGTTCCCGTCGCCGTGTTGGCCGTTCCGGGCGGCGTGCCGGCCGCTCCGGAAGCAGCCTGACGAACGCTCGAGCCAAATCCCCCAGCCCCACACACATACCCCCGCCGCTCCCTGGGGGGACGTCCCACGCCCAGCGTACCGGCGCCCACGGACAAATCCGGTGTCGTGCGGCCGATTCCGCCGAGTTGTCCACATGTGGCTCACCCTGGGGACAACCGGCCTGAGGCCGACGGATCCGCGCCACCGTCAGCGTTTCGGGGGCGGCGGAAACGAGCGGCCGAAGCCGAGACCCACGTCACACGATCGGGGCAGTGACGATTCCCCATCCCCGGTGTCCTTACCTACGAACCAGGCGGAAAGCCTTGTTCCCCAGGACATTCCCAGGACATCCGAGGAGGACCTCATGACCGCGACCGCCGAGAAGACCGTGGTGACCACCGCGAACGACGCCACCAGCGCGCTCGTCTCGAAGCAGGGCACCACCACCATCGCCGACACCGTCGTGCAGAAGATCGCCGGGCTCGCCGCCCGTGAGGTCAACGGCGTGCACGAACTCGGCGGCGGTGCCGCTCGCGCTCTGAGCGCCCTGCGCGATCGCATCCCCGGCGCGTCCTCCAGCGTCGGCCAGGGTGTTTCGGTCGAGGTCGGCGAGAAGCAGGCCGCCGTCGATCTGCAGCTCGTCGTCGAGTACGGCGTCGCCATCGCGGATCTCGCGCGGTCGGTGCGGCGCAACGTGATCACCGCGATCGAGCAGATGACCGGGCTGCAGGTCGTCGAGGTGAACATCAACGTCAACGACGTCCACATCCCGGGTGACGACGACGAGCCCGTCACCAGCGACCGGGTGCTGTGACCGTGAACGGCACCCTGATCGGTCTGCTCTTCGGCCTGGCGCTGGGGTTCGCGGCCGCCTTCGGCGGGTTCGGCGCTTTCGTCGCCGTGCTCGTGCTGGGCGGCCTCGGCCTCCTCGCCGGCCGCTGGGCCGACGGCAAGCTCGACCTGTCCGCCCTCGTCGGGGCCGCTCGGGATCGGAGGTAACCCCATGTCCACGGTCACTGCCCGGCATCGTCGTGATGACGTCGAGACGGCCGAAGAAGAAGAGCGCGGCGAGACGACCGTCGAGCCGCGGGCGGTCGGGCGCATCGCCGCCCGGGCCGCGCGCGAGGTCGACGGCGTCGCCACCGACGTCACCGCGAAGGCCACAGTGGACGGTGAAGTGACCACTGTGGACATCCGGCTGCCCGTGATCTACCCGGCGCCCGTCACCGGCACCGCCGACCGGGTCCGGGCCCACCTGCTCGGCCGCACCACCGAACTGACCGGTCTCCGCACCCAGCGCGTCGACATCACGATCGCGCTGCCGCCGGTCGAGCAGCCGAAGCGGCGGGTCCGATGAGGCGGCCACGGCGGAGTGTGCCGGCGATGCTCACCGCGCTCGTCCTGCTCGCCGCGTGCGCGTTCGTCGTGACGGCGCTCGTGCAGCGGCTGCTGGGCGTGCCGCCGGTGCTGTCCTACGACGCGGTCGCCGCCCGCGTGCACGACACCTCCTGGAACGAACTGCCCGTGCTCGTCGGGGGCGGGGCAGCGGTTCTCGTGGGGTTCGTGCTGCTGGCGGCGGCGTTGCTGCGCGGCCGCCCGGTCGTCCTGCCGCTGGCGCCGGAGCCGGGTTTCGACACCGGCACCACGCGCCACGGCCTGCGGACGTCGCTGCGGGCGACCGCCGCGCACGTCGACGGCGTCTCGGCGGCCGCGCTCAAGCTGCGTCGCCGCACCGTGCGGGTGAAGGTGAAGACCCAGCGGACGCGCACCGACGGGCTCGCCGACGCCGTCCGCTCCGCGCTCGAAACGCGGCTCGGCCAGGTCGGCCTGGCCACGCCGCCGCGGGTCCGCGTCCGCGTGCGAGGTGCGCGATGAACCGGCCCGCCGCGCTCAACCGCACCCTGCTCGCCCTGATCGGGCTCGTGCTGCTCGCCGCCGGCGGGTTCGCGCTGGCCACCCACTTCGGGCGGCTGCACGTCCTCGATCCGGCGTCTTCGCTGGTCCCGGGCTCGACGGCGCCGCCGACCTGGGTGTTCTACGCGGCGATCGCGGTCGCCGTGGTGCTGGGGCTGCTGTGCCTGCGCTGGCTGACGGCCCAGGCGTTCCGGCGGCCGAAGACCGTCGCCTGGCGGACCGAGGAGGCCGACGGCGCGACCACGCTGGACTCGTCGACGGCCGCCGCGCCGGTCGCGGCCGACGTCGAGGGCTACGCCGGCGTCCGGTCGGCGTCGGCCTGGCTCACCGGGCCGCGGGAGGCACCGGAACTGTTCCTGATCGTCACGACCGACGCCGAGGCCGACGCGGGGGCGATCCGCGCCCGGATCACCGAGCACGCCGTCCCGCGGCTGCGGCAGGCCCTGGAGGTCGACGCCCTGCCGGTGCGGCTCGAAGTTCGGCTGACGGCGAAATCGGGCGCTCGCGCCCGGTGAAGCGGTGGCCGCCGGGGTTACCGTCGACGGATGGACGAGCAGCCGTCGACGCCCGGTGAGCCGCACCGCCCGAACGACCCGAACCGGAAGAAACCGGACGGCGCACCCGATCAGTACCCCCACGAGGAACCGACGAAGTACCCGGCGAAACGTCCCCCCGAATTTCCACCCGGTGTGACGCCTCCGTCACCGCCCAGGTGAAGAAGTTGCTCCGGTGGGTTGAACATCACACCGCTGGGCATTCTTCGAGCAGGCCGATTCCGGTCAGCGGAGTAAAGTCGCTGGTAGGGGGATCGGGGTAAGGGGGTGGACGGTGGCGAAGTTCCTGGCCGACGTGACCGTTGCGGTGCACATCCTCGCCTTGCTGCTGATCGGCCTGGGCGGGTTCCTCGCCTGGCGCTGGCCCAAGCTGATCTTCGTGCACATGTTCGCGGCGTTCTGGGGCGTCCTCGTGAACGTCACGCCGGTGCCGTGCCCGCTGACCGCGCTGGAGAACTTCTTCCGGAACCAGGAAGGCCTCGGCGACCTGCCCGGCGGGTTCAACGCGTACTACCTCTACGACACGGTGTTCCCGCGTTCGTGGCTGCCGGCGATCGGCATCATCGCGGTCGTGCTGGTGATCTACTCGTACGTCGGTGTGTACCACCGGTGGCGCCACCGCGACCACCACGAGGACGCCCGCGCGCACGCCGTCCACCTGGGTTAGGCGACAATCGACGCCGTGAGCACACCCCACGACGTCGGGCCCACCGAGTGGGTGAGCCGCGAAGAGGTCGGCGTCGGCCCCTGGCCGGGTGACTGGCCCTCGGACGACCACTACGACCCGGACCTCCTGCTCGACGGCGACCGCCGCAACGTCGTCGACAAGTACCGCTACTGGCGCCGTGAGGCGATCGTGTCCGATGTGGACGCCCGTCGTCACCCGTTCCACGTGGCCATCGAGAACTTCCAGCACGACCACAACATCGGCACGGTGGTCCGCACGGCCAACGCGTTCGCCGCGGCCGAGGTCCACATCGTCGGCCGCCGCCGCTGGAACCGCCGGGGCGCCATGGTGACCGACCGCTACCAGCACCTCCGCCACCACGACGACGTCGCCGGCCTGCTCACCTTCGCGGCCGAGCAGGGCCTCGCGGTCGTGGCGGTCGACAACACGCCGGGGTCCCAGCCGGTCGAGACGGCGGACATCCCGCGCGAGTGCGTGCTGCTGTTCGGCCAGGAAGGGCCGGGCCTGTCGGAGGCCGCCCAGGCCACGGCGGCGCTGGTCGTGTCGATCGCCCAGTTCGGCACGACGCGGTCGATCAACGCCGGCGTCGCGGCGGGCATCGTGATGCACGCCTGGGTCCGGCAGCACGCGGACCTGTCGCAGGCCTGGTGATCAGGCCGGCGCGACCTCGACCGGGATGCCGTTCAGCACCGCGGTTCCCGAGGGCACGTCCAGCAGCGTCTCGTCGGCCACCAGGTTCGAGTTGACGCCCGGGTTCGCGCTCGCCACCCGCGTGCGCGAACCGGCCACGTCGTGACCCCAGCCGTGGGGGATGCTGATCACGCCTTCGCGGACCTCGTCCGTCACCTCCACCGGGACCTCCAGTTTCCCGGCGCGCGACGTCACCGACGCGAGGCCGCCGTCGGTCAGGCCGAGGCGGGTCGCGTCGCTCGGGTGGACCAGGACCGTGCAGCGGTTTCCGCCGCGGACCAGCGGCGCGAGGTTGTGCATCCACGAGTTGTTCGAGTTCAGGTGCCGTCGGCCGATCAGCACCAAGCCGTCGTCCAGGGGGCGAGCCAGCTCGTCGCGCAGCCGCGGGACGTCCGCGACGATCGGTTCCGGCGCCAGCTCGATCCGCCCGGACGCCGTGCACAGCACCTCCGGGATCCGCGGTTTCAGCGCGCCGAAGTCGATGCCGTGCGGCGCGGCTTCGAGGTCGGCCAGCGTGACGTCGTAGGGGCCGCTGCGCAGCATCAGGTCGACCAGCCGCGCGGGCCCGGTCCGGTCGCCGGTGATCTCCAGCTTGGCGCGCCGCGCGGTTTCGGCGGCGACGAAGTCGTCCAGCGCGGCGACGTCAGCCTCGGGGCCCTGACCGGTGACGATGCCGGTGAGGCGCAGCATGGTCTCCCACTCCTGCGGGAGCTTCGACGGCAGCGTCGGCGGCGTCCAGTTCGCGATGTTGCGCACCGAAAGCTGGTAGAACGCCAGGTCGAAGTGCGGCCGCTCGAGCGGTGACGGGCCGGGCAGGATGACGTCGGCCTGGCGGGACGTCTCGTTGAGGTAGACGTCGACCGAGATCATGAAGTCGAGGCCGTCGACGGCCGCGGCCAGGCGGCCCGCGTTCGGCGTGCTCAGGCACGGGTTGCCGCTGACCGTGATCAGCGCGCGGACCTGGCCCTCGCCCGGGGTTTCGATCTCGTCGGCCAGCGTCGCGACCGGCAGCTCGCCGACGACCTCGGGGTAGCCGCGCACCCGGCTGTGCCAGCGGCCGACGGCGAACGGACGCCGGTTCCCGGTCGGCGTGCACGCGGCCAGCGGGAACATCGCGCCGCCGGGCTCGTCGAGGTTGCCGGTGAGCACGTTGAGGACGTCGACCAGCCAGCTCGCGATCGTGCCGAACGTCTGGGTGGTGGTGCCGATCCGGCCGTAGACCACGGCGTTCTCGGCGTCGGCCAGGTCCAGGGCCATCCGGCGGATCTCGTCGGCGCCGATGCCGACGCGCGGCGCGACGGCCTCGGGGGTGAACGGCCGCGCCAGCGCGCGGACGTCGTCGAGGCCGTTGACGTGCTCCGCCAGCCGGCCCAGCTGGACGCGCTCTTCCGAGACCAGGACGTTGACCAGCGCGAACAGCAGCAGTGCGTCGGTGCCGGGCCGGATGGCGTGGTGCTCGTCGGCGAACTGCGCGGTGCGCGTGCGGCGCGGGTCGACGACGACGATCTTGCCGCCGCGCTCGCGGATCCCGCGCAACCGCCCGCGCATGTCCGGCGCGGTCATCAGGCTGCCGTTGGACACCAGCGGGTTCGCGCCGAGGATGAGCAGGTGCCGCGTGCGGTCGACGTCGGGCACCGGGATGGCGAGCGGGTCGCCGAACATGGTGCCGGCGGAGTAGTGCTTCGGCATCTGGTCGACAGACGTCGCGCTGTAGAAGTTCTTGGTGCCCAACGCTTTGTAGAGCACGCGGCTGTAGAGCGTCAGCGCGATGTTGTGCACGCCGGGGTTGCCCGCGTACACGGCGACGGCGTTGCGGCCGTACCGCTCGATGATCGGCGGGAGCCGCCGGTCGATCTCGTCGTAGGCCTCCTGCCAGCTGACCTCGACGAACTCGCCGTCGCGCTTGAGCAGCGGCGCGGTCAGCCGATCGGGGTCGTGGTGCAGCGCGCCGAGCGACGCGCCCTTCGGGCAGATGTAGCCCTTCGAGAAGACGTCCTGCTGGTCGCCGGTGACGCGGGTGACCTGCTGGTTCTCGTCCAGCGTCACCTCGAGGCCGCAGGTCGCTTCGCACAGCGGGCAGGTGACGTGTGCCGTGGTCATGAGTACCTCGCAGGCCGTCGGAGTCTCTCAACATACCGAGCGGTATGTCGATGGGCAAGGCAGGATTGCGCGCATGGACGTCTCGGCCGCCGAACGCGCGGTGACCTCGCGGCACCTGCGCCGGGTGTGGGGGCTGCCCGGCACGGTCCTCGGCCGCAGCGGCTGGCCGGCGACGCCGGGGCAGCGGCTGCACTGGCACTGGAACTACTGGTGGCAGGCGCACCTGCTGGACACGCTGATCGACGCCCAGCTGCGCGCGCCCTCGGCGTCCCGGCTCGCCCTGATCCGTTCGTTCGTCCGCTCGGTCCGGCTGCGCAACTTCGGCCGCTGGACGAACGACTTCTACGACGACATCGCGTGGCTTGGCCTTGCGCTGCAACGGGTTCAGTCCCTGGGTATCGACGTCGGCCCGGCACTGGCGGCGATCGACTCGCAGCTCCTGTCGGGCTGGACGGAGGCGGCGGGCGGCGGCATCTGGTGGCGCGTCGGCGACGAGTTCAAGAACGCCCCGGCCAACGGCCCGGCGGCGATCTTCTACGCCCGCTCCGGCAACCGCACCCGCGCCCGCGAGATGACGGACTGGCTGACGTCGACCCTGGTGGACCCGTCGACGGGTCTGGTCTGGGACGGCATCCGGACGGACACGGGCGAGCTGGTCAAGCACATTTACACGTACTGCCAAGGGGTCTACCTCGGCGCGTGCCTGGAACTGTCCTTAATGGACGATGCGGCCCGGACGGTCCGAGCGGTGGCTGAGCATTGTGCGCCGGGAGGCGTGATCCGCGGCCAAAGCGGCGGTGACGGCGGCTTGTTCGCGGCGATCCTGGCGCGCTACCTGGCCTTGGCGGCGCGGTCTCTTCCCGGCCCCGAGGCTTCGGTGGCCCGGTCGCTGGTGCTCACGTCGGCCGAGGCGTGCTGGTCAGGCGCCGCGGAAGGGCCGGTGTTCAGCGCTTTCTGGGACCGCCCGGCACCGTCGCCGTTGCCGGAAGACGCCCCGGAGCGCGACATGTCGGTCCAGGTCGGCGGCTGGATGCTCCTGGAAGCGGCGGCCACGCTGTCCCAGACGTCGTGAGTGTTCAGGGCGGTTCTAACCGCCCTGAACACTCACGACGAGCGGCGGTAGGACGGTTGGCTTCAGCAGCCGCAGGACGCGCCGTGCAGGAACCTCGGTGTGAGCAGCACCGACTCCGGTGGCCGGTCCGGGTCCGCCATCCGGGACAGCAGCAGCTGCACCGCCCGGCGGCCGATATCGGCGATCGGCTGGACCAGTGTCGTCACCGCCGGGCTCACCTTGCGGGCCCAGTCCATGTCGCCGTAGCCGACCACGGCCAGCTCCGAGCCGATGCGGATGCCGCGGCGGTGGGCCTCGTACTGGACGCCCACCAGCATCGCCTCGTCCGCCACCACCAGCGCCGTCGGGGAGGGCCAGCCGTCCAGGAGCTTGGCCGTCGCGCGGGCCGCTCCGCCCGACGTCGACAGGCCGCTCTCCACCAGTTCGCGGTTCCAGCGCAGGCCCGACTGCTCCAGGCCGAGGCGATACCCCCGGACGCGCTCGCGGCTGACGTCCTGGCCGTCGTCGCCCGAGATCAGGCCGATCTTGCGGTGGCGGCGCTCGATCAGGTGCTTCACCAGCGTGCTCATCGAGTGGACGCTCTCCGTGCCCACCTGGTCGACGTCGTTGCGCGCCGCGAGACGGTCCATCAGGACCGTCGGCACGCCCATCCGGACCAGGCCGTTGACCACCGCTTCGTCGCCCGGCGTGGGAACCAGCAGCACACCGTCCACGAGGTCCGCCCGCAGCGCGCGGACGACCGCGGCCTCTTCGCTGACGCTGTCGCCGGTGTCGGCCAGGGTGACGTCGCAGCCGGCCTGCGCGGCGGCGGCCCTGATCGAGCGCAGCAGCTCACCTGAATAGGGGTGCGCTTGCGCACCCATCGCGACGCCGATCCGGTAGGTGACCGGGGGGTCCCAGAACCGGAGCTCCGGCGAAAGTGCCGTCATAAGCCCTCGCAGACGCTCAGCCGAAAGGTATCCGCTGAGCGGCCGAGCGGCGGCCTTAACACCCCAGAATCACTGATGTGAGTGAACCGCCGGGCACCCGCACGACTCTCGGTGACGCAGGGTTGGCGGTAGGCGCACGGTTTCGGCCTTGCGAGCCGGGTCGTTGATGCGCGCCAGCAGCAGCCGTACCGCCTGCCGGCCGATCTCCTCGATCGGCTGCGCCATCGTCGTCAGCGGCGGGTCCACCAGGTCGGCCCACTCGACGTCGTCGTAGACGACCACCGGCAGGTCCTGCCCGATCTTGAGCCCGCGCCGGCGCGCTTCGTGCAGCACCCCGACCATCATGCTGTCGTTGCCGACCACCAGCGCGGTCGGCGGCTCGGGCAGCGCCAGCAGCTGGCTGACGGCCAGCGCGCCGCTCTCGTGCGACGAGTTTCCGCAGGCCACGAGCTCGGCCGACCACGTCAGCCCGGAGCGGCCGAGCCCCAGCCGGTAGCCCAGCACGCGCTCCTCGCTGGTCGAGAGCCCGGGCGCGCCGCTGATCATGCCGATCCGCCGGTGCCCGAGCGTGGCCAGGTGCGCGGTCAGCGCCGACGTCGCCTGGATGTTCTCCGTGCCCACCTGGTCGACGTCGACGCGGGTGGTCAGCCGGTCGATCAGCACCGTCGGGACGTCGAGGGAGACCAGCTCGCCGATCACCGAGCCGTCGCCCGGCGCCGGCGTGATGAGGAGGCCGTCGACACGACGGGAGCGCAACGTCCGGACCGTGTCACGCTCCGTGTTCACGGTGTCGTGGGTGTCCGCCAGCAGCACGGTGTACCCGTGCGAAGACGCCTCCCGCTCGATCGCCTGCATCAGCGTCGCGAAGTACGGGTTCGCGACGAGCGAGATCGCCATCCCGATCGAGCGGGTGCCGCCGGTGACCAGCGAGCGCGCGATGGCGTCGCCGGTGTAGCCGGTGGTCTCGATCGCCCGCAGCACCGCGGCCTTGGTGTCCTCGGCGACCGCGCGCGTTCCGTTCACCACGTGCGAAACGGTCGTGATCGAGACGCCGGCGAGCTCGGCGATGTCCCGCTGGGTCGGCCGCGATGATCTCGGCTGGGGCATACCAATCCTTACCTGGGGGTAACTCGGCAAGCGTTTGCGCAAACGCTTGCGTCCGGAGCCTGAGTCTGTCTATCTTCCCGACCATCGGCAAGCTTCGACCTATAAAGGGTGGGAACCCATGAGACAGCGAAGTCTCACAGCACTCGCGCTGGCCGCCGTCCTCGCCACGACGACCGGATGCACCGTCGAACGCCACTGGGGTGGCAACACCACCACCGGCGGCGGTGGAAAGGCGAAGGTCGGCCTGGTCACCAAGACCGACACCAACCCGTACTTCGTGGCGTTGCGCGAATCCGCGAAAGCCACCGCGCAGGCCAACGGCGCCGATTTCAGCGCCCTCGCCGGTCAGTTCGACGGCGACAACGACGGCCAGGTCCGCGCCATCGAGAACCTCGTGCAACAGGGCGCGAACACCATCCTCATCACGCCCAGCTCGTCGACCGGCGTGCTGAAGGCGATCAAGGACGCCCGCGACGCCGGGATCCTGGTCATCGCGCTCGACACCGCGACCGAGCCGCCGGACGCCGTCGACGCCACCTTCGCCACCGACAACTTCGCGGCCGGTCAGCAGCAGGGCGCGTACGTCAAGGCGGCGCTCAAAGGCACCCCGCCCAAGCTGCTGATGGTCGACGGCACCGCCGGCAGCTCGGTCGACACCCAGCGCCACGGCGGCTTCCTCAAGGGCATCGGGCTGACCGACGGCTCGCCCGAGATCAAGGGCCACACCGCGGCCAACGGCGACCAGAGCCTCGCCCAGCAGGGCATGGAGAACCTGCTGCAGCGCACCACGGACATCAACGCCGTGTACTCGATGAACGAGCCGATGGGCCGCGGCGCCAACGCGGCGCTGAAGGCCCGCGGGCTCACGAACCAGATCGTGATGGGCTCGATCGACGGCGGCTGCGAAGGCGTCCAGAACGTCAAGGACGGCCTCTACGCCGCGACCGTCATGCAGTTCCCCAAGAAGATGGCCGAGCAGGGCGTGCTCGCCGCCGTCGCGTACGCGAAGACCGGCAAGAAGCCGACCGGCTTCGTCAACACCGGGTCCGCCGTGATCACCGACAAGCCGCTGCCCGGCGTCGAAAGCCACGACACCGCGTGGGGTCTGCAGAACTGCTGGGGAGGCGCGCAGTGACATCGACAAACGCGACCACGGCAACCGTCGCTCGTCCGTCCACAAAGGAACGTGAGTCGCTCGGGGAGTTCCTCCTCCGCGCCCCCGCGGTCGGCCCGGCGCTCGCGCTGATCGTCGCGATCGTGGTGTTCTCGCTGTCCACGGACACCTTCTTCGACCTCGACAACCTCTCCACCGTCGTCCAGCAGTCGCTGGTCGTCGGGACGCTCGCGCTGGGCCAGACGCTCGTCATCCTCATCGCGGGCATCGACCTGTCCAACGCGTCGTCGATGGTCGTCGCGACGCTGATCATGGCGAAGCTCGCCGCGGCCGGCACGAACGGCTTCGTCGCGCTGCTGGCCGGCGTCGTGCTGACGATCATCGTCGGCATCTTCATCGGCTCGCTCGCCACGCGGATCAAGCTCCCGGCGTTCATCATCACGCTCGGCACGTTCACCATGCTCACCGCGGTGTCCAAGCTCATCGCCGGCGGCCAGGCCGTGCCGGTGACCGACGGGCTGCTGCAGTGGCTCGGCACCAAGCGCTACCTCTTCGGCGGCATCCCGATCACCTACGGCATGACGCTGGCGCTGCTGATGTACCTCGGGATCTGGTACGCGCTGACGAAAACCGCGTGGGGCAAGCACGTCTACGCCGTCGGCAACGCGCCGGAGTCCGCGCGGCTGTCCGGCATCAAGGTCAACCGCACGGTCCTGTCGGTGTACATCGTGGCGGGCCTCGCCTTCGGCCTCGCCGCGTGGCAGGCGCTCGGCCGGACGCCGAACGCCGACCCGAACCAGTTCCAGCTCGGCAACCTCGACTCGATCACCGCCGTCGTCCTCGGCGGGACGAGCCTGTTCGGCGGCCGCGGCTCGGTGCTGGGCACGTTGATGGGCGCGCTGGTCGTGGCGGTGCTGCGATCCGGGCTGACGCAGATGAACGTCGACGGCAACTACCAGGACCTCGCCACCGGGGCCCTGCTCATCGCCGCCGTCGTGGTGGACCGGATCGCGAGGAGACAGCAGTCATGACCGAACCGATCCTGCAGGCCCGTGGCCTGGTGAAACGCTACGGCCGGGTGACCGCCATCGACGGCGCCGACTTCGACCTGCTCCCCGGCGAGGTGCTCGCCGTCGTCGGCGACAACGGCGCCGGGAAGTCGTCGCTCATCAAAACCCTTTCAGGGGCCGTGATCCCGGACGAGGGTGAGATCAAAGTGGACGGTGAGACCGTCCACTTCAAGTCCCCTTTGGACGCCCGGCGATACGGGATCGAGACGGTGTACCAGGATCTCGCCGTCGCGCCCGCGCTGGACATCGCGTCGAACATGTTCCTCGGCCGCGAGAAGCGCGTCGGCGGCGCGTTCGGGCTGTTCCGCAAGCTCGACACGGCCACCATGCGGTCCGAGGCGCAGCGGATCCTCGACGAGCTGGGCATCAACATCAAGTCGATCACGCAGCTCGTGGAGACGCTCTCCGGCGGCCAGCGCCAAGGGGTCGCCGTCGCGCGCGCGGCGGCGTTCGGCACCAAGGCCGTGATCATGGACGAGCCCACCGCCGCGCTCGGCGTCGCCGAGTCCGGCAAGGTGCTCGACCTGATCGGCCGGATCCGCGACCGCGGCCTGCCGGTGGTGCTGATCAGCCACAACATGCCGCACGTGTTCGACATCGCCGACCGCATCCACGTGCACCGCCTCGGCAAGCGCGTCGCGGTCGTCTCGCCGAAGACACACTCGATGAACCAGGTCGTCGGCCTGCTCACGGGGGCGTTGCGGCTCAACGAGAACGGCGAGATCGAAGAGGCGGCTGCCGCGACCCACGTGGCCGGCTTGAAATGAGGGTGCTGCTGGCGGGGTTGTGCACCGTGGACGTCGTCCAGCGCGTCACCGAACTTCCGGCTCCGGGCGAGAAGGTGCAGTCGCTGCAGGTGGACGTCGCGGCCGGGGGGCCCGCGACGAACGCCGCGGTGACGGCCGCCGCGCTCGGGGCCGAGGCGACGCTGCTGACGGTCCTCGGGGCACACCCGCTGGCGGCGCTCGCCCGCGCCGACCTCGAGACCCACGGCGTCCAGGTCGTCGACCTGGCCCCCGAACACCCCGATCCGCCGCCGGTCAGCGCCGTCGCCGTCCGCGACCGCGACGGCGAGCGCACGGTCGTCTCCCGCAACGCCGAAGGCCGCACTTTCCTAGGGAAAGCTCCGCTTTTCGGGGCTGGTGAGGCTGGTGGGGCTGATGTGGTGCTGCTTGACGGGCATCACCCGGAACTCGCGCTCGCGGTCGCGAAGGCCGCCAGGGCCGCGAGCGTGCCGGTCGTGCTCGACGCCGGGAGCTGGAAGCCCGTGCTCGACGAGCTGCTCCCACTGGTCGACGTCGCCGCCTGCTCCGCGCACTTCCGGGCGCCGGAACCCGGCCTCCACCAGCGGGGCGTGCCGACCGTCATCACCACGTCCGGCCCTGGTCCGGTGCGGTGGTCGACCGCGGACGGGCGTTCGGGAGAGGTGCCGGTGCCGGCCGTCGAAGCGCGGGACACACTAGGTGCGGGAGACGTCTGGCACGGCGCGCTCGCCGTCGCCGTGGCGCGAGAACACACGGTGGCGGACCGGATCCGCTTTGCCAACGAGGTGGCCGCCGAACGGGTGCGGTTTGTGGGACCGCGGTCTTGGACGACCGCGATCGCAGGAAGGAACAGGACATGACGGCGTTCGACGATCTGCTCGCCCGGGCCGAGGGGCTGACCGTGCGCGGGCAGCGCAACGTGCTCGGCATCATCGGGGCGCCCGCGTCCGGCAAGACCACGCTGGCCTGGGCGCTGGCCAACGCGCTCGGTTCGCGCGCCGCCGTGGTCGGGATGGACGGCTTCCACCTGGCGCAGGTCGAGCTGCGCCGGCTCGGCCGCGCCGAGCGCAAGGGCGCGCCGGACACCTTCGACGCGGCCGGCTACTACCACCTGATCCGCCGCCTCGCCGAAGGCCGCGAGACGGTGTACGCGCCGGAGTTCCGCCGCGAGATCGAAGAGCCGATCGCGGGCGCGGTCGCCGTCGCCCCGGAGGTCCAGCTGGTCATCACGGAGGGCAACTACCTCCTGCTGCCGGACGACCCGTGGAGCGCCATCCGGCCGCTGCTCACCGAGGCATGGTTCCTCGCGCCGGACGAGCCCGAACGCATCGAACGGCTGGTGTCGCGCCACCGCCGGTACGGCCGTTCGCTCGTCGAGGCGCGGCAGCGTGCCCTCGGCTCGGACCAGCGCAACGCCGACCTGATCACGCAGACGCGGGACCGCGCGGACCTCGTGCTGGAGAACCTCCCGCTGGTCAACTTCGCGCTGTGAGCGTCCTGATCGTCACCGGCGGCAGCCGGGGGATCGGTGCGGCCACCTGTGAGCTGGCCGCTTCGCGGGGTTACGACGTCGTCGTCAACTTCTCGGGTGCGCCAGCGCCCGCGGAGGAGGTCGCGGAGCGCGTGCGGGCCCTCGGACGGCAAGCGCTGGCGGTCCGCGCCGACGTCTCGGCCGAGGACGACGTGCGCGCGCTGTTCGACGCCGCCGCGTCGCTCGGTCCGGTCGATGCGCTGGTCAACAACGCCGCCACCACGGGAAACACCCCCGGCCGGCTCGACGAGTACGAGGTCGACGTCGTCCGGCGCACCCTCGACGTGAACGTCACCGGCGTCTTCCTCTGCTGCCGCGAGGCGGTCCGCCGGATGTCGACGCGGCACGGCGGCGCGGGCGGCGCGATCGTCAACATCTCCTCGACGGCCGCGCGCACCGGCTCGGCCGGGGAGTGGGTGCACTACGCCGCGTCGAAGGCCGCCGTCGACACCCTGACCTTCGGGCTCGCCCAGGAGGTCGCGGGCGAGGACGTCCGGGTCAACGCCGTCGCGCCCGGGATGATCCACACCGGGCTGCACGCGGCGGCCGGCCTGCCGGACCGGATGGCGAAGTACGCCCCGCTGATCCCGATGGGCCGCGCGGGGCAGCCGAGCGAGATCGCCGAAGCGGTGCTCTGGCTGCTGTCGCCGGCGGCGTCGTTCACCACCGGTGCGGTGCTCGCCGTCGGTGGCGGTCGGTGATCGAGCGCGTACGTTACGATACCTCGAAATAACGGTCGGTCACCAGCGTCCGCGTACTGGGACGGCCGGAGACGGCGAGATCACGATTGTCCCGGGAACTTGGTCACCGACGTTTTGCCAAGCGAACGCTGTGCAACTCTGGGGAGCCGCCACGCGAAAGGACGGCTTCGAAAGCCATGGCGAAACTCATGTCCGTGCACCACTTGGCGCTGACCGTGACCGACGTCGACCGCAGTGTGCCGTGGTACGCCCGGGTCCTGGACCTCGAGGAGGTCACCCGGCGCGAAGAGCCGGACACGGGACTGCGGAAGGTCGTGCTGCGCTCCGCCGGGGACGAGTTCTCCGTCGTGCTGGTGCAGCACGCCGACACCGGCAGACGCGGCTTCGACGAACGCCGGACCGGGCTGGACCACGTCGCGTTCAAGGTGGGTTCGGTGACCGAGCTGGTCGAGTGGGAGGACCGGCTCGCCGAGTTCGGCGTCTCCTACCTGCCGGCCGCGCCGTCCCGGACCTTCGAGGGATCCCAGGTGGTCGTGTTCCGCGACCCCGACGGCATCCAGCTGGAGATCTGGGCCGACCCGGAACTCTGAGTCAGGCGCGCGCGTCGTCCGTCTCTTCGGCCTTTTCGACGGGACGGCGCATTTCCTGGCGGTAGCGCAGCACGCCGTACGCGGTCCCGAACACGAAGAACGCGACGCTGGCCCAGAGCGCGGCCGTCTTCAGCCATGGCAGCACATCCAGCAGGCCGGCGCCGTAGTAGCCGAGCAGCACGAGCGTCGGCACCCAGAGCAGCCCGCCGAGCGCCGTCGCCAGCATGAACCGGCGCGGGTCCATCCGAGCGGCCCCGGCGATGAGCGGCGCGAGCGTGCGGATCCACGGGATCCACCGCGCGGCGACGATCGCGAAGAAGCCCCGGCGGTCCAGGAACTCCTGCGCGCGCTCGAGGCTCTGCCGGTTGAGCACCTTGCCGTCGCGCCGCGCGATCAGCTTGGAGCCACCGGTGCGCCCGATGTAGTACCCGATCTGGTTGCCGAGCACGGCGACGATCAGCGCGGCGCCCGACAGCAGCCACGCGTTGAGGTCCGAGCCGTGCTGGGCCAGCACCACCCCGGCGCCGAACAGCAGCGAGTCACCGGGCAGGAACAGCCCGATGATCAGCGCGCATTCGACGAGCACGAAGCTCAGCACGATCACCCAGACGAGCACGGGCCCGGCGGTGTCCAGCCAGCTCACGCCGACGCCCGCGGCCTCCACGCTCACGACGTTCACCCCCGAAGCCTACGTGCCCCAGGTGAACGCTCCGCGGCCAACGACCGAATCGACCTCTCCGGAATTTCACCTCGCACGAACGGTAAAGGCCCCCTCACCACGGGTGAGGGGGCCTTCGACGAGGGTTCTCAGAACTGGGGCAGTGACTCGCCCTGGACCGCTTCGATGTCCAGCTCGACCTTCACCGTCGTGCCGACCGCCGCGACGCCGGCGCGGACCATCGCGCTGTAGTTGATCGCGAAGTCGTTGCGGTGCAGCTGCGTCTCGGCGTGGAACGCGACGCGGACGCCGCCCCACGGGTCCGGGCCCCAGCCGCCGTAGGTCAGCTCCAGCTCGATCTCGCGGCGCTCGCCGTGCAGCGTCAGGTCGCCGACCAGCGTCCACGAGTCCACGCCGCGCTGGCGCATCCCCCGGCTCGCGAACGTGATCACCGGGTGGACGTCGACGTCGAGGAAGTCCGGCGACCGCAGGTGGTCGTCGCGCATCCGGATGCCGGTGTCGATGCTCGCCGCCTTGATCTCGGCGTGCACCGACGACTGCTCGGCCGGACGGCCGATCTCGAGCCGGCCCGACACGTCCGGGAACCGCGCCTTGATGCTCGCGATGCCCAGGTGGCGGGCGGTCGCGACGACCGACGAGTGCATCGGGTCGATCGTCCACGGCCCGGCGGGCGGCAGGTCGATCGCCTCGGCGACCGGGGCCAGCACGACGTCGCCGAGCGAGCCGGAGCCGTCCGAGGCGATCTGCGCCATCCGGGCGACCGGGGTGTACCCGGCCGCCGTGACGACGGCGGTGTAGGTGCCCGGCGCGAGCGCGTCGGTGGCCACCTCGCCGCGGACGTCGGCCGCCTGCCGCGAGACCTGGCGCCCGGCCGGGTCCGTGACGGTGAGCACCGCATGCTCCACCGCCCAGCCCTCGGCCGTGCGCAGGGTGGCGCGCAGTCCGGTCATGACCGGTCGACCAGCTCGTCGAGGGCCTGGTCGTAGCTCAGCCGGACGTCGTGGTCCGCTTCGCCACCGGTCAGCTCCACCTGGCTGGTCGCCGGCGGGTAGCCGCTCGCGACCACGGTGTACGCGCCCGCGGGCAGGTCGCTGACCAGGTACCGGCCTTCGCTGTCGGTCCGGGCCACGGCGGCCACGTTGCCTTCGGGGTCGAGCACGGTGATCCGCGCGTCCGGGACGATCCGGTCGCCCTCGGTCCGCGCGGTGCCCGCGAGGAGCACCGAGCTGGCCAGCTCGACGTCGTGGCGCAGCACGCCGCTGTCCGGCACGGTGAGCGTCACCGCGACGGGCCGGTAGCCCGGGCCGCTGGCGACCAGGGTGTAGGCCCCGGCGCCGACGCCGATGAAGGCGTAGGTGCCGTCCGCGGTCGTGATGAACGCGCCGTTCACCTCGCCGCGGCTGTCGGTCAGGGTGACCGTGACGCTCGCCAGCGGCGAGCCGGTGGCGGCGGCCTTCACGGTGCCGGTCAGCTCGCCGGACCCGGTGAGCGTGACGTCGACCGTCGAGGGCCCGTTGCCGATCACGACGCTGGAGGCCTGCGGCTGGTGGCCGTGGGCCGACACGATCAGGACGTACGCGCCCGGGCCCTGGCTGGGCACCGAGTAGCTGCCGTCGGCCGATCCGGTGGCCCGCGCGACCTGGCGGCCGCGCTGGTCGATCAGGGTGAGCGCGGCGCCCGGGACGTGGCTGCCGTCCTGGCGGCGCACGTGCCCGACGACCGGCACGCCACCCGCGCCGACCGGGGTGTCGATTTCGGCGTCCGAGATCGAGTTCGTGATCGGCAGCGCGCCCGACACGGCCTGGTAGTCACCGTGCCCGTTGCTAAGCGCGTGCTTCCCGCCGCCCACGAGCGCCGGTTCGCGGTCGAGCGGGCGGACCGGCTCGACGATCTCGGTGGGCGCGTCCGCGAAGTCGTCGGCCTCGTCGGCATCGGCGTCGAGGAACGCTTCGCCGCCTTCGACCGCCGCCGCGGCGGGGTTCATCCCGGCCAGCGGGATCTCCTTCATGAACAGCAGCACCACGGTGGCCAGCAGGGCCACCGCGCCCGCGACGTAGAACACCGTGGTGATCGACTCGGTGAAGCCGATCAGCACCGGGGTCTTGATCGCCTCGGGCAGGTCCTGGATGCCGCTGGTGTTCTCGGACAGGTTGGCGACCCCGGCACCCGCACCCGCCGGCAGCTTGCCGCCGAAGGCCTTGGTGATGTTCGGGCCCAGCGTGTTGAACAGGATCGTCAGGAAGATCGCGACACCGGCGGTACCACCGATCTGGCGGAAGAACGTCGCCGACGCGGTCGAGGCGCCCATGTCGCTGCGCGGGCCGGCGTTCTGCACCGCGATGACCAGCGTCTGCATGCACTGGCCGAGCCCGAGGCCGATGATGGCCGCGGCGACCAGCGGGTGCCACAGCGCCGAGTTGTACTCGACCTGCGCGAAGAAGAACGCGCCGACCGCGATCAGCAGGGTGCCGAGGATCGGGAAGATCTTGTAGTGCCCGGTCTTGGACGTGATCCGGCCGGAGACGATCGAGCTGGTCATGATGCCCGCCATCAGCGGCAGCATCAGCAACCCGGACTCGGTCGGCGTGTAGCCCTGCACGACCTGCATGAACTGCGGGATCATCGTGATCGCGCCGAACATCGCCACACCGACGATGACACCGCCGATGATCGCGACGGTGAACGTCGAGTTCTTGAACAGCCGCAGCGGGATGAGCGCGGCGTCCTTCATCATCCGCTCGATCAGGATGAACGCGATCACGCCGACGCCGCCCACGACGTAGCAGAGGATCGCCTTGCCGTCGCCCCAGCCCCACTTCTGGCCCTGCTCGGCGACGATCAGGAACGGCACGACCGCGACGACGAGCGCCAGCGCGCCCCACCAGTCGATCTTCTGGTCGTGGCGCTCGTGCGGCACGTTCAGCACCTTCGCCACGACGAACAGCGCGATGATGCCGATCGGGACGTTGATCAGGAAGACCCAGCGCCAGCCGGAGATGCCGGCCAAGGTGTCGAAGCCGGCGAAGAAGCCGCCCAGCACCGGGCCCAGCACGGTCGAGAGACCGAACACGGCGAGGATGTAACCCTGGTACCGCGGGCGTTCCCGCGGCGGGACGACGTCACCGATGATGGTCATGGCCAGCGACATCAGACCACCGGCGCCGAGGCCCTGGACCGCGCGGAACGAGGCCAGTTCGTACATCGACGTCGAGAAGCTCGAGGCCAGCGAACCGGCGACGAAGATCGTGATCGCGGCCAGGTAGAACGGCTTGCGGCCGTAGATGTCGGACAGCTTGCCGTAGATCGGCGTGACGATCGTCGAGGTGATCAGGTACGCCGTGGTGGCCCACGCCTGCAGGTCGAAGCCGTGCAGGTCGTTGGCGATCTTGACGATCGACGTACCGACGATCGTCTGGTCGAGCGCCGCCAGGAACATGCCGCACATCAGCCCGCTCAGGATCGTGACGATCTGGCGGTGGCTCAGCTGCGGCAAGGCCTTCGACGGCAATGGCAGATCGGGTTTTTCGACGGTGGTGCTCATGCAGTGGCCCCCTTGGCCGGTGCAGCGGTCGGCGCCTGCGCGTCCGCCAGCTGTGGAGAGTGTTTCTCGATACCTGTGTTGAGCCGGCCGAAGAGCCGGTTGAGGTTCTGGCGGTCCGTTTCCGACCAGTCCTCGAGCACTTCGGCCAGCCACTGATTGCGTTGCTTGCGGTTCTCTTCGAACACCCGGAGGCCCTCGGCTGTCGGCGCGAGCAGGCAGGCCCGCCCGTCCTCGGGGTCGGCCTGGCGCTCGACCAGGCCGTGCTGGACGAGCGAGCTCGACTGCCTGCTGATCGTCGAGATCTCGGCGTGCAGCGACTCGGCCAGCCGGCTGGTGCGCTGCGGGCCCTCGTGGATGAGGGTGAAGAGGATCGCGTAGGCCGCCCGCTCGATCCCGTCCGGTCCCTGCTTGGAGACCTGGGACTTCGCCTTGTTGATCAACCGGATGAAGCGCACGAGCTCATGGCCGAGCGAGTCGGCCAGATCCAGTTCGGCCCGTGGCCGGGCTGCTGCTGAGCTGTTGGGTGCCATGGTTGGTCCTCACGCGGCTTTGGTTGGCGGCTGCAACTAGTTGCCTCAGGCAAGGATGTGCCTTCGCGGACGGTTCTGCAAGCGAGGACCGGCTCGATGTGTCACAACACACTTTAGTTGCCGTATGCAAGCAGATTCCCGTGCCCCAGTTTGTCGCTTATGGGCGGTTCGAGGGCGCTGAGCTGCGCTTATGGGTGACACCCGGCCGTGTGAGCGCGTCCTCCGGACTGCGGAACAACGACGGCGCCGACGGGTTGGAAGGGGTATGACCGACGACACAGCGTTGAGGGAATTCATCACCGCGCGCCGCCACGGCGTCCTGGCCACCATCCGCCGCGACGGCCGGCCGCAGCTGTCCACCATCACCCACCTCTACAACCCGGAGACGGACACCGTCACCGCGTCCATCACCGAGACCCGGGCGAAGACGAAGAACATGCGCCGTGACCCGCGGGTCACCTACCACGTGGGCAGCGAGGACGGCTGGAGCTACGTGGTCGCCGAGGCCCGCGCGGAGCTGACGCAGCCGGCCGCCGCGCCGGACGACGCGACCGTGGAGGCGCTGGTCGACTACTACCGCCGCGCGGCGGGTGAGCACCCGAACTGGGACGAGTACCGCGAGGCCATGGTCACCGACCAGCGCGTCCTGCTGACCCTGCACTTCGACAAGGTCTTCGGCGTGATCCGCTGACCTGGGCGTGTCCTGAAGGGCACCCTCATGGCTTGTTCGTCCCTGAAGGTGCCCTTCACGGCATTGCGCGAACCGGGCGGATTCGAAAGAAGATTTCCGCAGTGCGGACTATCCGGGCTTACCATGAAGTCATGAGCGACGAAGCTTTGGTCACCCGGCTCCGCGACCTGCTCGGCAAGAGCGCCGTGCTCACCGACTCCGACGTCACGGCGTCGTACTCGCGCGACATGATGCCGCTCGCGCCCTCCGGGGTGCCGCTCGCCGTGGTGCTGCCTGAGAACACCGAGCAGGTGCAGGCCGTCGTGAAGGCCTGTGCCGCGGCGAAGGTGCCGATCGTGCCGCGCGGGGCCGGGAGTGGTCTCTCCGGTGCCGCGAACGCCATCGACGGCTGCGTGGTGCTCGCGCTGACCAAGCTCAACGAGATCGTCGAGATCGACGCGGGGAACCGGCTGGCCGTCGTGCAGCCCGGGGTCGTCAACCTGGACTTCCGCAACGCCGTCGAGAAGCACGGCCTCTTCTACCCGCCGGACCCGTCGAGCTACGACTGGTGCACCCTCGGCGGCAACCTCGCCACCAACGCCGGCGGCCTCTGCTGCGTGAAGTACGGCGTCACCACCGACTCCGTCCTCGGCCTCGAGGTCGTCCTGGCGGACGGCGAGATCCTCCGGACCGGGCGCCGGACCGTGAAGGGGGTCGCCGGGTACGACCTCGCCCGGCTGTTCGTCGGCAGCGAGGGCACGCTCGGCGTCATCACGCAGGCGACCGTGCAGCTCAAGCCGCTGCCGCAGGCGCCCGCGACGTTCGTCGCGGGCTTCAGCAGCACCGAAGCCGCCGGTGAGGCCGTCGCGCGCGTCGTCCGCGAAGGGCTCGTGCCGTCACTGCTGGAGATCATGGACGCGTCCTCGATCAAGGCGTCCGAGGCCTACCTCAAGACCGACCTCGGCGCGGGCTCGGACTGCCGGGCCCTGCTGCTCGGCCAGTCCGACGCCGGCGGCGAGGTCGCCCGCCGCGAGCTGGCCAAGCTCGAACAGATCTGCGTCGACTGCGGGGCCGACCTCGCGTACACCACCGAGGACCTCGAAGAAGGCCGGATGCTGCTGCAGGCCCGCCGGGTCGTGCTGACGGCCCTGGAGACCTACGGCCTCTGGCTCACCGACGACGTCTGCGTGCCGCGCACCCGCATCGCCGAGCTCATCCGCGGTTGCGAGAAGGTCAGCGAGGACGTCGGCCTGCGGATCGCCGTGGTCGGGCACGCCGGCGACGGCAACATGCACCCCACGATCGTCTACCGGCCCGACGACCCGGACGAGTTCGCCCGCGCTCAGCGCGCGTTCGACGAGATCCTCGAGATCGGGCTCTCGCTCGGCGGCACCGTGACCGGCGAACACGGCGTCGGCAAGATCAAGCGCGAGTGGCTGGAACGCGAGATCGGCCCGGTCGGGATGCGCGTCCACCGGGAGATCAAGCGGGCCCTCGACCCGGAGAACCTGTTCAACCCGGGCTCGATGTTTTCGATGACCTGATCTCGCAGAACGGCGAAGGGCCCGCACCGCCGACCGGTGAGGGTCCTTCGCCGTCTACGAAAGAGTCAGTCCTTGATGCGCGGGATGCGCTGCGTGACCTCGGGGTCGGACGACGCCATCGTGGCCGACGACTTCTTCTCGCGCCGCGACTTGAGGTACTCGAACAGGATCGGGACGACCGAGACCAGCACGATCAGCACGAAGATCGAGTCGACGTTGTTCCGGATGAAGCCGATGTTCCCGAGCAGCGAGCCGAGGATCGTGATGCCCGCAGCCCACAGGATGCCGCCGATGACCGTGTACGTGAAGTAACGCTTCGGATCCATCCGGCCGATGCCGGCGATCCAGGTGATGAACGTCCGGACGAAGGGCACGAACCGGGCCAGCACGACCGCCTTGGGGCCGTGCTTCTCCAGGAACTCGTGCGTCTTGTCGATGTACTCGCGCTTGAAGAACTTCGAGTCCGGCCGGTTGAACAGCTTGGGCCCGGCGAAGTAGCCGAGGTAGTAACCGACGACGTTGCCGAGCAGTGCCGCGACCGTGACCAGCACACACACCAGCCACAGCGATGCGTCGAGGGTGCCGTTCGCGATGAACAGGCCGGCGGTGAACAGCAGGGAGTCACCGGGCAGCACCGGGAAGACACTGCTCTCGATGAAGATGATCAGGCACAGCACCGCCAGGACCGGCGTAGTCAGGCCGCTCAGCAAGTGCTGCGGGTCCAGCCATGACGGCAGCAGCGACATCGTGTTGACCGTGCTCTGGGCGAGAATCACCTCAAAAACGGTACAGGGTCACCCTGAGTGCCTGATAAGACCCGTTCAGACCAGGGTGAGCAGGCCGACCACGGACCCCGCGGCGAGGCCCAGCAGGACCGCCAGCATCAGGATCCAGTACGCCGGGAGCTGCGCGCCGGACGACGCCGGCTGCCGGACGGTCTCCGGCTCCGGGCGCGGGGTGAACGTCGTGGGCGCGTCGGCGTCGACGTCGTCCAGCGCCGCGCGTTCCCGCTCGAGGGAGTCCGCACTGGCGCCGGAAAGCAGCCCGTACGCCGAGGGCAGCTCGGCGGGGGTGGCCAGCGCGTCCGTGGGCACGGCGTCGGTACCCGGCTCGGAGTCCCGGGCCGGGGTGGGCGACACCTGCGGGGCGAAGACGGCTTGCGCGCGAAGGGCGTCCGCCAGCAGCTGCTCGGGGTCCTTCGGCTCGCTCATCCCGCCCGTCTCCTCGAAGTTGAAATCAGGTGCTCAAGGTAGCCGTTCCCACCTCGGCGACCCATTGTCCCCGCCGCAGCACCTTGGCCGGCCGCAGGTCCGTGTCGAGCACGACGATGTCCGCCACCTTGCCCGGCGTGAGCGAGCCGGTGCGGTCGGCGATGCCGAGCAGCTCGGCGGGCCGCAACGACGTCGCGTGCACGGCGTCGAGGATGCCGAGTTTCGCACCGTTGAGGAGGTTGCGGAAGGCGGTGTCCATCGTCAGGGTGCTGCCGGCCAGCGAGCCGTTGTCCGCGAGGGTGGCGACGCCGTCGTGCACGTCGACCTCGAGCCGGCCCAGCGTGTAGCGGCCGTCGGCGGCGTCGGTGGCCGACATCGCGTCGGTGATGAGCACCGTCCGGTTGCGCCCGGCGTGCTTGGCCGCCAGCCGCACCACGGTCGGGTGCAGGTGCACCAGGTCGCAGATGAGCTCGATGGTGATGCGCTCGTCGTCCAGCAGCGCGCCGACCGGGCCGGGCTCGCGGTGGTGCAGCGGGCGCATGCCGTTGAACAGGTGCGTCGCGACGCTCGCGCCGGCGTCGATCGCCGGCAGCAGCTGCTCCTCGACGCCGTCGGTGTGCCCGATAGCGGCGATGACGCCCGATTCGGCCAGCTGGCGGACGGCCTTCACGCCGCCGTACAGCTCGGGGGCGATGGTGACCATCCGGATCGCGCCCTGGCCGGCCCGCAGCAGCTTGTCGACCGTGCCCGTGTCGGGCTCGAGCAGCGTCTCCGGGTCGTGGGCCCCGCAGCGGGCCTTCGAGATGAAGGGCCCCTCCAGGTGGATGCCCGCGACCTCGCCGTCCTGGACGATCTCACGCAGCGCGGCGACCTGCTCACGCAGGATGTCCACCGGATCGGAGACCAGGCTGGCGAGCATGGTCGTGGTGCCGTGACGGCGGTGCGCCCGCACCGCCGTCAAAAGCTCCTCGGGATCGAGGGAGGTGAACGAAGCACCTCCCCCGCCGTGGCAGTGGGTATCGACGAATCCAGGTACGACCAGTGCCCCGCCGACGTCCACGTGCTCGCCGGACGGCGGGGTCCCCGAACCCACGCCGGCGATCCGCCCGTCGGAGACGGCTACCCAGCCGTCGTCGAGTACACGGTCCGGGGCGGCCACCCGGCCGCCCATGATCACGAAATCTCCGGCGCCTCTCACACACCCCAGCATATATTGGTCTGGACCAAGCATGGTGATACGACTCAGTGATCGGGATGGTCCACCCGGGTCACTGTGGGGCCTGCATGGCCTTCTGGAGGGCCTCGAGCGCCCGGCTGGCGGTCGACTTGACGGTACCCTTCGAAATGCCTGCGGCCTCAGAGATCTCGGCTTCGCTCAGCCCGCCGTAGTAGCGCAGCACCAGCACCTCGCGCTGGCGGGGCGGCAGCTTGGACAGCGCGCTGACCACCGCCTGGTGCTCGCTGGAGAGCATCGCGAGGCTCTCCGCGGACCGGGCGTTGACCGCGTGCGGCGGCACGTACTCCCGGGCGGTCTTGCGGCGGCGCAGCACGCTGCGCGACCCGTTGACCACGGCGGTGCGCAGGTAACCGACAGCGGCGGCGGCGTCACGCAGCCGGCCCCAGTTGCGGTGCAGGCCGGTGAAGGCCTCCTGGACCACGTCTTCCGCGGTCGCGGGCTCGTCCACCAGCAGAATCGCCAGCCGGACCAGCCGCATCCGGTGCTGGCGGTAGAGGTCTTCGAGGTTCAGCGGCGCCGGCGTCTGCGCCGGCGCCGGCCCGTCCATGACCCGCAAGTGGCCGAGGGTCGCCTCGACACTGCGTTCCGCATTGCCTTCGAGCATGAACCCCTGCCTGTCCTCGACCCCGGTTTGCACGGTGTGCCGCGTCAGCAGGTTCACGGTATTCACAGCGCTCACACAGGTACTGACGCACACCTAGCCTATCGGGTTGGCCCCGCGTCGCCAGCGTTCGGATGCTGGGACACAGAGTAGCGTCGGTCGCATCCCGCCCGTCCGAGCACGGAGATCCACATGGCCTGGTACCTCGTCGAAATCACCTACGTCCAGGAGAAACTGCAGGAGGTGCGGCCCCGCCACCGCGAGTTCCTGACCAAGCTCGCCGAAGAGGGCCGCGTCGCGGTCGCCGGCCCGCTCGGCGACGGCACCGGCGGCGTCACGCTCTACCAGGCCGACGACGAGGCGCACCTGCAGGAGACGATCGGCAAGGACCCGTACTACCTGGAAGGCGTCATCGCGCAGCGGTCGGTCCGCGAGTTCAAGCCGGTGATCGGCGCCTGGCTGCCCGAGGGCTCATAACTCCAGCACGGCGGGGCCGCGGTCGACGCAGATCCGCATCGATCCGCCGTCGGCCGTCGGCACCGCGCAGGTCCCGCAGAAGCCCTGGCGGCACGAATACGGCGTGTCGGGCAGTGCTTCGCGGACGACGTCGAGCGCGGACCGGTCGCCTGGGACGTCGAGCACCCGGCCGGACCTGCGCAACGTGAGCGTGAACGGCGCGCCCGCCACGATCGGCGGCGGCGCGAACCGTTCGAAGTGCACCGCGCCCGTGGTCAGGGCCAGGTCCACCCGGAGGCCGGCGATCATCGGCACCGGACCGCAGCAGTACACCGAAGCGCCGTCCGGCATGCCGTCGAGGAGTTCGGCGCCCGAGGCCGGGACGCCGTACTCCGTGTCCGGGCGGATCCGGACGCGGTCGTAGTGCGCGAGTTCGTCCAGGAACGGCATCGACGCCCGGCTGCGTCCGGTGTAGACCAGCCGCCAGTCGGCTTGTGCCGCGGCCGCGCGGTGCACCATCGGCAGGATCGGCGTGATCCCGATCCCGCCGGCGACGAACCAGAACGGCCCCTCGCCGACGAACGGGAACGCCGTCCGCGGCCCGCGCACGGTGACCCGGGTACCTGCCCGCAGCGCGTGGACCTCGGCCGACGCGACGCCGATCCGCCGGACGGCAATGCGGTAATGGTCGTTTTCAGTCGGGTCGCCGCACAGGGAGTACTGCCGGACCAGGCCCGACGGCAGGACGAGGTCGATGTGCGCGCCGGGCCGCCAGCTCGGCAGGGGCGCGCCGCTGCCGAGGCGCAGGCTCACGACGCCCTCGGCTTCGGGACGCACCGCTTCGACCGTCAGCGGCAGGTTCCGGTCGACCGCCCGCACCGGCGGCCGCCGCTTCCCGCTGACCTGCGAGAGCCTGCGGTAGGCCCCGACCACGCCGACCAGCGTGGACATCAGCCGATCGGGCCGGTCGCTGCCGTCCAGCCGGGTGGGGCGCCCGAGGGTCACCCCGCCGCCCGCGCGGCGGGCGAAGAAGCCAGGTAGGCCACGGCCTGCTCGGTGTTGCCGGTCTCGGTCGGGTGGTACGACTTCCGGAAGTACGGCCGGATCTCGCGCAGCAGCTCGCGCCCGGTCGGCAGCAGGCCCTTCTTCGCCGCTCGCCGATAGCCCCGGAGCGACGCGCGGCCCGGGCGTGTCGGGTCGTTGCGCATCAGGAACCGCGTGCCGCGGGCGAACACCCACGCCAGCACCGGCGTCACCGCGGCCATGCTGCGCACGCGGCGGGTGTAGCGGCCGTCGAGGTGCGTGAACAGGTCGTAGGCGACGGACCGGTGTTCGACTTCTTCCGCGCCGTGCCAGCGCAGCAGGTCGAGCATCACCGGGTCCGCGCCGGCTTCGGCGAGCGGCGCGTCGAGCACCCACTGGCCGAGGAACGCCGTGTAGTGCTCGATCGCGGCGATGATCCCGAGCCGTTCGATCAGCCACTCCTCGGCGGCCTGGCCGGTGAGGTCGCGGTCGCCGAGCAGCTTCCGGAACAGCCACTCCATCTGCGCGATGTAGGGCCGCACGCGCACACCCGCGGCCTCCAGGTGCGCGGCCGCGCCGTCGTGCGCCTCGGCGTGCACGGCTTCCTGGCCGATGAAGCCGAGGACGTCCTCCTTGAGCCGCTCGTCGCGGATCAGCGGCACCGCCTGCTTGAACACCTCGACGAACCAGCGTTCGCCCTCGGGCAGCGCGAGGTGCAGCACGTTGATGGTGTGCGTGGCCTGCGGTTCGCCGGGGATCCAGTGCATCGGGAGGCTCGCCCAGTCGAAGTGGACGTCCCGGGCGTGCAGGACGACCTGCTCAGCGCCCTCGCCGGTTATTGCGCACGACCGGAAAGCTCGTAGTCGGCGGGGTCCACCTTCCGCGTCTCCAGCCAGTAGCGCCAGGTGAAGCCCGGCCAGATGGTCCGGTTGACGCCCTTGGCGTCGAGGTACCAGCTCTTGCAGCCGCCCTGCGTCCAGACGCCCTTGACCAGCTTGTCCTGGATCTCGCGCTGGAACTCGTCCTGCACGCCCGGCCGGACGTCGATGGCGGCGGCCTCGCGGGAGTCGGCGAGCTTGATGGCGTCGACGACGTAGCGCGACTGCGACTCGATCATGAAGACGACGGAGTTGTGGCCCAGCGCGGTGTTCGGGCCGAGCAGGAAGAACAGGTTCGGGAAGCCGGACACGGTGATGCCCTTGTGCGTCCGCATCCCTTCGGCGGCCCACTCCTTGGCCAGGTTGCGGCCGTCGACGCCGGTGATGTCCAGGTACTCGAGCGCGTCGGTGACCTTGAAGCCGGTGCCGTAGACGATCGCGTCGACCTCGTGCTCGACCCCGGCGGCGTCGACGATCGAATGCGCCTTGACCTCCTTGATCCCGGCGGTGTTCACATCGACGTTCGGCCGGTCCAGCGCCGGGTAGTAGTCGTTGGAGATCAGGACGCGCTTGCAGCCCATCGTGTAGTCGGGCGTGACCTTCTTGCGCAGCGCGCGGTCCTTGATGCCCTTGGTGATGTTCCGCTTGGCGATCAGCTCGCCGGCCTTCATGACGCCCGGGTGGCCGTTGAAGCCGATGGCGCGGGCTTCGAGGACCCAGTAGAGCGCGTTGCGGTAGGCGCGCTGGGTGCCGGGGACGCGGCGGAACAGCGTCCGCGCCCACTCCGGCATCGCGTGGTCGGGCTTGGGCATGATCCACGGCGGCGTCCGCTGGAAGAGCGTCAGCTCGGCGACGTCCGGGGCGATCTTCGGGACGAACTGGACCGCGCTGGCGCCGGTGCCGACGACGGCGACGCGCTTGCCGCGCAGGTCGTACTCGTGGTTCCACTGCGCGGAGTGCCAGGTCTGGCCCTGGAAGTCCGCGATCCCGGGCAGCTCGGGGACCTGCGGGATGTGCAGGCCGCCGACGCCGGAGACGAGGAACTGCGCGGAGAACTCCCGGCCGTCCTTGGTCGTCGCCGTCCAGCGGCGCTCTCGCTCGTCCCAGTGCGCGCCGGTGAGTTCCACGCCGAAGCGGATCTTCTCGCGCAGCCGGTACTTGTCCGCGACGCCCTTGAGGTAGCCGAAGATCTCCGGCTGCGGCGAGAACGACCGCGACCAGTCCGGGTTCTGCTCGTAGGAGAACGAGTACATGTGCGACTGCACGTCGCAGGCGCACCCGGGGTACGAGTTGTCGCGCCAGGTGCCGCCCACCTCGGTGGCCTTCTCCAGGATCACGTAGTCCCGGATGCCGGCCTTTTCGAGCTGGATCGCCTGGCCGAGCCCGGAGAACCCGGTGCCCACGATCACGACCTTGAACCGCTCGGTCATCTGTCGGCCTCCGCTGCGCTGGGGGTCCTGCCGCAGATGACGTTACCTCAAGTAACAGTTACTTGGAAGTACTACCTACCCGTTAGTACAACCCGCCGAGCTTGGTGTGGTCCCAGCTGACGATCTTCGTCGGGCGGAAGATCAACCCGACCCGCTTGGGGGCCTGACCTGCGATGAAGCCGCTCAGCTCGGACGGTACGGGGTCGCCCGGCTTGGCGCCCGCGTAGCGCTGCATGAGCGTGATCCCCATCCGGGTGACTTCCCCGGTGTCCTCGACGAGCTCGACGTCGGCCTCCAGCGAGACGCCGCGGAGCTTCTCGTAACTGTCGCCGTCCTCGATGAGCACGGTCGCCTCCGGCAGCCGCTGCAGGTTCTTCGCCTTCTGCGACGTGCCGTACGTCCAGGTCGCGACGCCGTCCTCGTGCGGGTAGTACCAGAGCGGCGCCAGGTGCGGGCGGCCGTTCGGGCCGACGCTGGCGACGTTGATGACCTTCTGCTCGGCGAAGAACGCGCGGACCTCGTCCTCGGTCATCCTGATCTGGTCGCGACGTGACATCCGCAGCTCCTACGACTTGGTGGTGGCCGCGCGGCCGCCGTGCCCGGTGACCGCGGACTCGAACGCGCCGCGGGCCTCGATGTCGGCGAGCGCGGCCCTGTCCGCCGAAGGTACCCGGCTGCGGGACCCGATTTCGATGATCGGCGGCAGGAACGCGCGGAACAGCTTGAGCCCGCCGACCCAGCGCGGCACGTGGATCGTCCTGGCGTGCTTGAGGATCCCGGCTTCGAGGTCGTCGAGCGCGACGTCGAGCGGGTAGGTCTTGCCGATCAGGCCGGGCATCGACGAGCGGAGCTTGCCGAACACCGGGTGCGCGTCGGCGCTCTCGACCAGGTCGGTGCGGATCCACGTCGGGTGCGCGACGCCGACCTTGACGCCCAGGTGGGCGACCTCGGCGCGGAGGCTGTTGGAAAACGCCTCGACGCCGGCCTTGGCCGCGGAGTAGTTCGCCATGCCCGGCGCGTGCGTGATCGCGGCGAGCGACGAAATGGCCAGCAGGTAGCCCTTGCGGTCGATGACGTGCGGCAGCGTGACGCGGAACGTGCGCCAGACGCCGAGCAGGTCGACCTCGATGACCTTCTCGAACGCGGCCCGGTCGACCGAGCGGACGAAGCCCGCCGTTGCGATGCCGGCGTTCGCGATGACGATGTCGATCCCGCCGAAGTGCTCGACGACCCCGGCGGTGGCCGCTTCGAGCGCGTCCCAGCTGGTGACGTCGGCTTCCCAGGACTTCGCGTTGGCGCCGATGCGGTCGGCGACCTTCTGCTGCTCCTCGGCTTCGAGGCCGACGAGGGCGACCTTCGCGCCGCGCGCGGCGAGGCGCTCGGCCAGGCCGGCTCCGATGCCGCGGGCGGCGCCGGTGATGAGGACGACTTTGCCGTCGACCTTCTTGGTGCCGCTCAACAGCGAAAACGGGTTGGCCACGGTGCCCTCCTGGACGTCGCACGTCGCTTCTGAAGGGCACCGTACCCCAACTTACCCGCAGTAAGCTACCCAGGAGTAGGCGTCACTTTCATAGGGAAAGATGCGTTTGAGGGCCCCTGGACGCATCTTTCATAGCGAAAGTGACGCTACTTCGTCTGTAGTCAGGTCGAGCGTCACCGACGCGATCAGGTCGGTGAGCTGCTCGGGCGTCCGGGCGCTGGCGATCGGCGCGGCGACCGTCGGCTGCGACCGCAGCCAGGCCAGCGACACCGTGGCGACCGAAACGCCGCGTGCCTGCGCGATTTCGTCCAGCGCGGCGAGCACGCGCTCACCGTGGGCGTCCAGGTAGGACGACGCGCGGGCGGCACGCGGGCTGTCGACCGTCTCGTCCTTCGAGCGGTACTTGCCGGTGAGGAACCCCTTGGCGAGGGCGAAGTACGGCAGCGTGGCCAGGCCTTCGCGCTCGACGAGCGGCGCGAGGTCCTGCTCGTAGTCGCGCTCGACGAGGTTGTAGTGCGGCTGCAGCACGGCGTAGCGCGCGAGGCCGTTCTTGTCCGAAATGGACAGTGCCTCGGTCAGCCGCTCGGCGCTGTAGTTGGACGCGCCGAGGTAGCGGACCTTGCCCGCGCGGACCAGGGCGTCGAACGCGGTGAGCGTCTCCTCGAGCGGGGTGTCCGGGTCGTCCAGGTGCGCGTAGTACAGGTCGATGTGGTCGGTTTGCAGGCGCCGCAGCGAGTCCTCGGCCGCGGCCTCGATGTTCTTCGCCGAGAGGCCCGGCCTGCCGTCCCACATGCCGACCTTGGTCGCGACGACGACGTCGTCCCGGTTGCCGCGCGCGGCAAGCCAGTTGCCCAGGATCTCCTCGGAGCCGCCGCCCCCGCCGTAGAGGTCGGCGGAGTCCACGAAGTTGCCGCCGGCCGCGGTGTAGGCGTCCAGCACGGCGAAGGACTGCGGCTCGTCCGCCGTCCAGCCGAAGACGTTGCCGCCGAGGTTGAGTCCGTACACGTCGAGGTCGGTGTTGCCCAGCTTGGTCATGTCACCACGCTAGCTTTCCCGCGAACTGGGAGGGTGGGAGGAAAACCGCCGTCCCACGCGTTGGAGTGTTCCATGGCAATCGAACTGGGCAAGCTCGGAATCTGGCGGTACCACGGGAACGTCGACGCGAAGTTCGCGGCCGACGCGGAGGAGCTCGGCTACGGCGCGATCTGGCTGGGCGGCTCACCCGGCGGCGACCTGGCGCACGTCGACGACCTGCTCGCCGCGACGGACTCGCTGGTCATCGCGACCGGCATCGTGAACATCTGGCAGGACGAGCCCGCGGACATCGCGAAGGCCTACCACCGGATCGCCGGGAAGTTCCCGGACCGCTTCCTGCTCGGCGTCGGCGCGGGGCACCGCGAGGCGACCAAGGAGTACAAGAAGCCGTACGCGGCGCTGGTCGACTACCTCGACGGCCTCGACGCGGCGGGCGTCCCGGTCGACGGCCGGGCACTGGCCGCGTTGGGCCCGAAGGTCGTCAAGCTGTCCGGCGACCGCACCGCCGGCGCGCACCCGTACCTGACGACGCCGGCGCACACGCGCGACACCCGCGAGATCCTCGGCGCGGGCAAGCTGCTGGCCCCGGAGCACAAGGTCGTCGTGTCGACCGACGTCGCCGAGGCCCGCGCGATCGGCCGCAACACCGTGAAGTACTACCTCGGGCTGTCGAACTACGTCGCCAACCTGCGGAAACTCGGCTTCACGGACGAGGACCTCGAAGGCGAGGGCAGCGACCGCCTGATCGACGCGCTGGCCCTGCACGGCGACGCCGACACGGTGGCCCGCGGCCTGGCGGCCCACCTGGAGGCGGGCGCGGACCAGGTGGTCGTCCAGGTCCTGAACGAGGACCCGTGGCCGGCGTACCGCGCGCTGGCGGCGGCGCTGCGCTGAGTGCGTGACGCCCGTCCGGCCGCCGGTTCCGCCGGTGGCCGGACGGCTTCCTTCTGAACCGATCCCACGTGCGCGGAAGTTTCGGAGCGGGGACCGGTGTGCGGCGGCGGTACACCTCGTACGATGCGGTCGGGACCCATCCCTGCCAAGGAGGAATACCGATGCCCATCGCGACCCCCGAGGTCTACGCGGAGATGCTGGACCGGGCCAAGGCGAACGAGTTCGCCTACCCGGCCATCAACGTGACCTCGTCCGAAACCGTGAACGCCGCCATCCGCGGCTTC
>NZ_JAEBDZ010000049.1:0-44665 GCF_046548675.1 Amycolatopsis sp. cmx-8-4 | reverse complement strand
GCTCGCCACCCAGGGACGGCAGCTGGTCATCTCCCCCGACGCCGACGGGCGTCCGAGAGCCGCCGAGGCCGCGGTGCGGCAGATCGTCGGCGTCCTGCTCGACAACGCCGTCATCCACGGCGCGGGGTTCGCCGATGTGCAGAAGCTGATCGACGCCCAGCGCACAGGCGATACCTTCAAGCTCTACACCGAGCTTTCGCCGGACCAGATCAAGCAGTTCGCGTCCGCAGTCGACGCGCTGTCCGAGCCGGGTCGCGGAGGTCGTCGCCAAGTAAAGCAAAACTCTGAAACGCGCGCTAACCTCCCGATAACCTCGGGTTTGGTATGCAGGTGCAATATTAGTCCACTGTGGACTTCATTCTCAGAATTCTTCTGAACCGCTCAGGGTTTTCCGCCGTGTGCCGTGGTGAGGTGGCGACCTGAGAGGAGGGGCCGATGCCCCACTTGCGTACGTCCGGACGACACCGCAAACCGGCGACGATCGGACTCGTGGCACTGCTGGGAGTGGCCGGGGTGACGGCCACAGTGATCGCCCTGAGCAGTCCGGCGAGCAACGCGGCAACGGAGAATTGCACCGCGCTGGACACGGCGATGCAGAACAATCTCAGCTTCATCGCGAGCCAGCAGGCAGCGCCGGACTCCCAGTCCGCGGCCCGCATCGCCAACCGCAAGGCCGTGGTCGACCAGATCCAGCAGCAGCGGCAGGCCGTGGGCTGTCAGAGCAAGGTCACGGCGAGCCAGGCGGCGGTCGACTGCGCGGCGGTCGCCGGAGCCGCCGACGGCACTGCGGTGGCCGACCAGAAGGGCGTCGCCGGCCAGGCTGACGGAGCCGACCCGAACGGCACAGCGAATCAGAACGGCACAACGCAGAACGGCATGGCCGGCAAGAACGGCGCGACAGGCAACAGCGGCATGACCCGCAAAAAGCGGATGGCGAACCAGAACAGCGCGGCGGCCGACGGCGGTATGGCCGATCAGAACGGCCAGACCCAGAACGGGATGGCCGGCCAGCAGGACATGGCGGATCAGAACCCGGCAGCCGGTCAAGCCGCCGCGGCGGACCAGGCCTGTGCGGTCGTCCAGCAGTGTGTGGCGCAGGAGGCCGCGGTGGTGGACGCCAACGGCATGACGCAACCGGCTATGACCGGCCAAGCCGGAGCAGCCGCCCAGAACGGTATGGGCAACCAGAGCAGCATGCAGAACGGCACGGCCGACCAGCAGGGCACGGCGAAGCAGAACAGGATGGCCACCCAGCAGGGCACGCCACGGCCGACGCAGGCGGCCGGCCAGAACGGAATGGCCCAGAACGACACGGCCGACCCGAACGCAGCCGATCAGCAGGGGACGGCGCCCCAGGACGCGACCGCGGGCCAGGACTGCGCGGCCATCCTGCAGTGTGTCGCCCAGTCCGATCCCAACGCGGCCGCCGCCCAGCAAGGAACAGCCACCGGTCAGGCCGGCACAGCCGACCAGCAGGGCATGACCGGCGGGCAAGGCACGGCCAACGGCGCCGACCAGAAGGGGAAAGCCAAAAACAAGGCGAAAACCCAGGGCAACGCCGGTCAGCAGGCCACCGACCTCGCAGCCACCGATCAGGCAGCTGTGGACCGGGCGGCAACCATCGCGGCCGACTGCGTCGCCACGGCTGCCAACGTTGCCCAGGCGACCGGTGCCCAAGCGACCGGCACGCAGGCCACGGCTACCGACGGCACCCAGGCCACCGGCAGCCAGAACACCGCGGCTGCCGGGGAGGTCGTCTGCCCCGGCTCGACCGTCACGCTCTCCGGCGCCGCGGGCTCGCCCGCGGCGTCCAGCAACCAATTCGCCGCCGGCACCATGCTGAAGGTCACGAACCTGGACAACGGGAAGTCCATCACGGTGCCCGTGACCGCGACATCCGGAAGCTGCGCGCTGCTCAACAACTCGGCCTTCACCCAGATCCACCAGCCGGGCAAGCAGCTCATCCGCAACGCGAAGATCCAGAAGGTCGGCTAACGACCTCGGCTGGTGTGCGTCGGCGGTCCGCCGACGCACACCCACCGTCAGCCGAGACCCGGCAGCACTCGCGTGCCCTCCTCGCGGACCGCCTGCAGCGCGCGGGGATCCAGCCCGAGCAGGCGCAGGATCGTCGGCGCGATCTGCGTTGTCGCCACCGGTGCAGCGATCGTGCGGCGGTCGCGGTCCTGGCTGCTCACCACGAGCGGCACCGCACGGTCGTCCGCTGAGACGCCGCCGTGTTCGGCGATCTTCTTCGTGCCGCCGGTGTAGACGACGCCGTGCTGCGTGACGCCGAACAGGTCCGGCACCCGGTCGTCGCCGGGCCGCACGCCGAAGTAGCGGGCCGCGTCGGCACCCGCGTACACCGTCTGCAACCCCGAGCGGGTGAACGCCTTCGCCGCGCCGGTGCGGTCGGTGCCCGTTCCGTTCTGCGCCAGCAGGTACTGCTTCGCGAAGACCGTCGCGGCCAGCGAGCGGTCGGTCAGCCAGAGCAGCATCGCGTCGTCGTCGGCCGAGTGGACGACCAGGTCGCCGGCGCCGGGGTGGCGTGCCTGCCAGGCCGCGTTGAGCCCGGCGAGCAGCTTGGCGTCGTCGACGCGGGTCAGCGCACCCGGGTCGGTCGGCGACTGGCCGTGCTTGGCGGACAGGATGATCGTCGTGGACCGGTCGAGGTGCTGCCGACGCAGTTCGGCTGCGAACGCGCCGATCCGGCCGTCGACGAAGTCCAGCGCCGAGGTCAGCACCGGTCCGGGCACCGTGCCGCCGGGCAGGTAGCCACCGGGCTGTCCGCCGGAGGTCGGCAGCTTCTGCGCGGTGGACACAGACTGGAAGTTGAGCCCGAACACCGCCGGGGTGCCGGTGCGGTGCGTGCCGCTGTGGTCGTAGCCGTCGATCTCGTTCAGCACGGCCTGGGCCTTGTAGCCGTCGTACTGTTGCGTGGCGGCGTTGTCGGTGGTCCAGTCGCCGGTCCCGGCCGCGCTGTTGATCTCCGGGGTGAACAGGTCCTGCACGCCGGTGCCCGACGGGCCGTTCAGGATCTCGTAGGCGGGATGCTTGTCCGACCACGCCGTCCGCAGTCCGGCCTGGCGGGCCACCTCGAAGACGGTGTTGACCTTCAGGTACTGGTGCGGCTGCACCGGACGGCAGGTGCGTGGGTCGACCGGCAGGCCGGCCTGGTTCAGCAGGGTCTGCGGGGCGCCGGTCATGCCCAGCACGGACGCGGGCAGGCCCGACAGGCCCTGCCCGGCGTCGAGCCGGGTCTGGTCACGGTCGAGGTTCTCGGTGAGATCGACCTGCGCCCCCGGTTTCACGCCGGCGCACGAGGTCGTGCCCGCGGGCAGCAACGCGTGGTTGTAGGTGGCGTCGTAGTAGACGCCGGTGGTGGCCGGGTCGCCGCCCGTGAGCTGGCCGATCAGGCCGGGGAACGAGTCGGACGGCACCGGCGTGCGCGCGCCGGTGTACGACGTCCCCCGGGCCAGCAGGCCTGCCAGCGCCGAGCGCGGGTGCCGAGCGGCGTACGCGGTCAGGTCGGCCTGGTGCAGGCCGTCGACGGAGACGAGCAGGACGTGGCGGGTGCCGGCGTGGCCGTCCGACGCCGACGCGACGGGCACGGCAGTGAGCAAGCCCAGCGCGGCGAGTGCGGCCGGGATGCGGATCCGTTTCGGGGACAAGGGTTTCCTCCTCGCGGGCCCCGGACGGGGCCTCTCCGGCATCCCACGCCATCGATCCGGCCGTGACACGACCTCGGCGCGAACAGCCGGTGAACACAGCGACCACCACAGTCCATTGTGGACAAATACTGGCGCACGGCAGAAAGCCACGGCACCATCTGTCCATTTCGGACAAATGCCGACCGCGACGGACGCCCGACCCTCCGAGTCCGCCGCCCACTTTAAACTACGGGCGTGTAGAATTTCCACCGGGCCCTCTCGGCACTCGGCGGGCCGAGACGGAATCGGGGGTGTGAACGACGCCGTGATCACCTTCGGGCCCGCCCTCATCGCGGTGCTGGTCCTGCTCACCGCGGCCGGGGCCGCCATCGTCCGCTGGGGTGAGCTGGGCCAGGGGCGGGCGGTGCTGATCGCCGCCGTCCGCGCGGTCGCCCAGCTGGCCCTCGTGTCGCTGGTGATCACCGCGATCCTGCGCTCGAACCCGCTGACCGGCCTGTTCGTGCTGCTCATGTTCGGCATCGCCGCGGCGACGTCCGCGCGCCGTGCCGGCGGCTGGGCGAACCTCCCGTGGACGGCCCTCGCGATCGCGGCCGGCGTCGCCCCCGTGCTGGCGCTGGTCCTCGGCGCCGGGGTCGTCCCGCTGCGTCCGATCGCGGTCGTGCCGATCGCCGTCATCGGTGGCGCGATGACGGCGACGTCGCAGGCCGCGCGCCGGGCGCTGGACGAGCTGAAGGCCCGCCACGGCGAGTACGAAGCCGCCCTCGCCCTCGGCTTCATGCCCCGCCCGGCCGCGCTGGAGATCTGCCGTCCGTCGGCCGGGCACGCGTTGATCCCGGCGCTGGACCAGACGCGCACGGTCGGCCTGGTGACACTGCCCGGCGCGTACGTCGGTGTCCTGCTCGGCGGCGCCGGCCCGCTGCAGGCGGGCACGACCCAGGTGCTGGTCCTGATCGGGCTGCTCGCCGCCGAAGCCGTCTCGATCCTGGTGACCGTGCAGTGCGTCGCCGCCGGGAAACTCACCGACCGAACATACGACTTCCGGCGTACGCGCTACGCCGGAAGTCGCACCCCGGGCCCGCGCAGATCGCCCGCCAGACTGTCGCTCCGCCGTCGAGCTCCGTCCTAGGCTCCGCCCACGCCATGCCCGAGAGGACGAGAACGCCCATGATCGAAGCACGTGCCGTGTCCAAACGCTACGGCGAGAAGAAGGCCGTGGACGACCTCACGTTCACGGTGAAACCCGGCGTCGTGACCGGATTCCTCGGCCCCAACGGCGCCGGGAAGTCCACCACCATCCGGATGATCATGGGCCTGGACGCGCCCACCTCCGGCTCGGTCACGGTCAACGGCAAGCCCTACAAGCAACACGCCGCGCCACTGCACGAAGCCGGCGCTCTCCTGGAGGCCAAGGCCGTCCACACCGGACGGTCCGCCTACAACCACCTGCTCGCCCTCGCGCTGAGCACCGGCATCCCGCGCGGGCGCGTCGACGAGGTGATCGACCTCGTGGGACTGCACGAGGTCGCCCGCAAGCGCGTCGGCGGGTTTTCCCTCGGCATGGGCCAGCGCCTCGGCGTCGCCGCCGCCCTGCTCGGCGATCCCGCGACCCTGGTGCTCGACGAACCGGTCAACGGCCTCGACCCGCAGGGCATCCTCTGGATCCGCACCCTGCTGCGCGGCCTGGCCGCCGAGGGGCGGACCGTCTTCGTCTCCTCACACCTGATGAGCGAAATGGCCCTGACCGCCGAGCACCTGATCGTGATCGGCAAGGGCAAGCTCATCGCCGACACCTCGGTCGAGGACTTCATCCGGCGCGCCTCGAGCCGGGTCGTGCGGGTGCGCACCCCCGAAGCCACCAAGCTCCGCGACTTGCTCACCGGACCCGGCGTCGGCGTCACCAGCCTCGCACCCGGGTTGCTCGAGGTCAGCGGCCTCGACGGCGCCGAGATCGGCCGTATCGCCTGCCGCGACGCCATCCCGCTCGAAGAACTCACGCCCGTCCAGGCCTCCCTGGAAGAAGCGTTCATGGAACTCACCGACGACGCCCTCGAATACCGGGTCACCCCGGCGGCCCAGGAAAGGTCCGCGTCATGACGACCACCACCGCCCCAGTCACTACTGGCGGCGCACCGTCACCCGGGGTGCCATTGCCGGCCGACCTCAAGGTCACCCCGGTCCGGGTGCTCCGCTCGGAGTGGCTGAAGTTTCGCACGGTCCGTTCGTCGCCGCTGGCGGTCGCCGTGACCGTGGTCGGGATGATCGCGCTCGGCTGGATCTTCTCGGCCGCCGACGCGAGCCGCTGGCCGGTGATGCGGGCGCAGGCCAAGCTGCGCTTCGACCCGACCGACGTCAGCATCCGCGGCTACGTGCTGGCGCAGCTGGTGATCGGCGTGCTGGGCGTGCTCGTCGTCTCCGGCGAATACGGCACCGGGATGATCCGCGCGACCTTCTCCGCCGTCCCGACGAGGACGCCGGTGCTGTGGGCGAAGCTCGTCATCTTCGCCGTCGTGTCGTTCGTGGTGGGCACGGTCAGCTCGTTCGCCGCGTTCCTCGGCGGGCAGGCGTTCCTCAGCTCCCAGCACATCGAGACGACGCTGGCCGCGCCCGGGGTGTTCCGGGCGGTGTTCGGCGTGGGCCTCTACCTCACCGTGGTGGGCATGCTCGGCGTCGCGCTCGGCTGGCTGATCCGGCACACCGCCGGCGCCATCGCCACGCTGTTCGGGTTGCTGCTGGTGCTGCCCGGGATCGCCGACGCACTGCCGGACAGCTGGGCCCCGCACGTCGTGCCGTACCTGCCGAGCAACGCGGGACAGGCCTTGATCACGGTGCGCCCGGACGCGGCCATGCTCGCCCCGTGGACCGGGTTCGCGGTGTTCTGCGCCTACGTCGCCGTCGCGCTCGTGGCCGCGGTCGTTCTGCTCAAGCGCCGCGACGCCTGAGGCCGTGGAGGAGGATGGCGGGGTGAGCGACGCGGGTTCGGCGTGGCCGGTTTCCGAGCACGGCCTGGTCAGCGGGTGGCCCGGGGCCGAGCGGTTGCGCGCCTGGGCCCGGGGTCACCCCACAACCACGGACGTGCTGCTGGCCTGCGCCCTGCTGCCGCTCGCGCTGGTCGTCGAGCACCGCGGGGTAGCGGCGGCGGCCCGTCCGCTCCTGTTCGGGACGGGCGCGCTGCTGGTCTCGACACTGGCGTTCCGCCGTCTGTTCCCGCTGGCGACCCTGGCCGCGGCGTGCGTGTTCGCGCTGGTCCAAGGGCTCTTCGGGCCACCGTTCCCGCCTACCTCCATCGCGGTGCTCGTCGCCGTCTACACCGTGGGTGCGCATTCGGGACGGCGGCGGGCACTGACGGCGCTGGCGATCCTCGGCGTGCTGATCGCGGTCGAGGTCGTCCGCGGCGACGAGCTCGCCGAGTCCGCCGCCCGGTTCGTGTTCGCCGCCGCCGTCGTCGTCGCGGCGTTCGTGCTCGGGGTGAACGTGCGGATGCGGCGGGTGTACCTGGTGTCGCTGCGGGACCGGGCGCTGCGGGCCGAACGCGAACGCGACCAGCAGTCGCAGATCGCGGCCGCGCGTGAGCGGGCGACCATCGCCCGGGAGATGCACGACATCGTCGCGCACAGCCTCTCGGTGATGATCGCCCTGGCCGACGGGGCCGCCTACGCCGCGCGCACCGACGCGGCCGCCGCCGAAACCGCGTCGCTGCACGTCTCCTCGACCGGACGGCAGGCGCTCGACGAGATGCACCGGCTACTGGGCGTGCTGCGCAGCAACGGCGGCGAAAGCCCTCGTACGCCGCAGCCCGGCGTCGCCCAGATCGACGAGCTCGTCACCCAGGTGCGCACCACCGGCCTCCCCACGACGTGGACGATCACCGGCGAGTGGTTCCCCCTCTCCCCCACCGCCGGGCTCACGCTCTACCGTGTCGCCCAGGAGGCGCTCACCAACGTGCTCAAACACGCGGTCCGGCCGTCGGCCGCGCACATCCGCCTGACCTACCTCGATTCGGCGGTCACCCTAGAAGTCGACGACGACGGAGCGGGGCCCCGCGGCACCGCGGGCGCGCCGTCCGGGCACGGGCTCAGCGGCATGCGTGAACGCGTCGGTGTCTTCGGCGGCGAGGTCACCGCCGGACCCCGGCCCGGCGGGGGCTGGCGGGTCACGGCCCGGCTCGAACCCGGCCACACCGGATCGGCGGTCAACGCGTGATCAGCATCCTGCTCGTCGACGACGAACCCCTGCTGCGGCTGGGTTTCCGCCTGGTCCTGGAATCCCAGCCGGACTTCGCGGTCGTCGGTGAGGCCGCCGATGGTGCGGCCGCGGTCAGCCGCACCGCCGAGCTCGACCCCGACGTCGTCGTGATGGACGTCCGCATGCCCGGCGTGGACGGGATCGAAGCCACCCGCGAAATCGTCCGCTCGCACGCCCGCTCCCGGGTGCTGATCCTGACCACGTTCGACATCGACGAGTATGCCTTCCCCGGACTCAAAGCGGGGGCCAGCGGATTCCTGCTGAAGAACGTCCCGCCCGAGGACCTGATCTCCGCGATCCGGGCCGTGGCCAGCGGCGACGCGGTGGTCGCGCCGAGCGTCACCCGGCGGCTGCTCGACGCCATGGCCGACCGCCTCCCCGACCGGAGTCCGGCCGGGGATGCCCCGATCGCCGGACGCGGCCTCGAACGGCTCACCGAACGCGAACTCGAAGTCCTGAGGAAGCTCGCCCGCGGACTCTCCAACGCCGAGATCGCCGAAGAGCTGGTGCTGTCGGAAGCGACGGTGAAGACCCACGTCGGGCGCATCCTCAACAAGCTCGAGCTGCGCGACCGCGTCCAAGCCGTCGTGCTGGCCTACGACGTCGGCCTGGTACGGCCGGCCTGAGCCCGGCTCGAGTCCGACCTGGCCGCGCATCGAAGGCGGATTCCCGACACACGACCGGTCACACCACCGCAACCACGCGCAGGCAGCGCAGCGGAACGCCCGGCCTCGGCGTCACCGCCTTCCCCGACAGCTGACGGGCCACACCACCTGCGCGACGGTCCGCACGATCCTCATCGTGCGAGGTCAACGCGGCTCAACCCGCAGGGAACCGGTCCCTGGCCGTTGTCCGTCCAGCTTGACCTGGTGGCCTCCATGTCGTCGACGAAGCACGACACCGCCCGTAGCGTCCGGGCCCCGCTCCTGACTGCGGCGCTCGCGGCACTGGTGTTCGTGGCGCTGGTGTTCGTGGCGTTGCCGGCGTCGGCGAGCGACGCGCTGCCCTGGGTTTCGGGGTTCGATCTCGGCGTCCACACGTGGATGATGGCGCACCGGATCGCGGCCCTCGCCTCCATCGCCGCGGTGATCACCTCGACGGCGTCCTCGGCGTTCGCCGCCCCCCTGGTGTTCCTGGTCGCCGCCGTGCTCACGCGGGGAAGCCTGCGCGCCCGGCTCGTCCGCGCCGGGCTCGTCCTCGTCGTGATGCTGTCCCCGGTGCTGTGCCGCTACGGGATTCCGAGCTGATTGCCCGGCCACGGCCGCCCACGGCGGACTGGGCCGTCCAAACCGGCGGCCTGGCCTTCCCGTCGGGACACACCTCCGACGTCACCCTCGCCGCGGGCCTGATCGCCTGGCTCGTCGTCCGCCGGTTCACCGGCCCGGTCACGGCGTGGGTGGGATCGCTGCTCGCCGGTGCCTACGCCCTGCTGATCGCCTGGACCCGCGTCTACCTCGGCGTGCACTGGCCCACCGACGTCTTCGGCAGCTGGGCGTTCGCCACGGCCTGGCTGTCCGGAGCGCTCACCCTGCAACGGCTCGAAGAACGCGAGACGAGGACGTAGCAAATGGTGCGGTAGTTCCCACGCGCAGAGAATGTCAGGTCCGCAACCACCGGGGCCTGCGTCGCCATCGCGGCATCGGTGCTCACCACCTACAACGTCGGCCCCTGGCGCACCGTCATCGACGGGGCGGCTCGCAAAGCTCGTCAAGGGTTCGCGCCCGTCCCGCTGCAGAGGAACTCCACGACCTGCGACCGGGCTGATCACTCGATCGTGACGCCGGACTTTGCCATTCGCTCACCTCGCATTGGCAGGACGTGAACCCGGATCTCGTTACCGTGCGCCGAGTCGCACCCGAATCGCGACTCTCTCCCCTGCGAAACGACCGAGATTGCGAGCCCATGACCTCAGTACGGGTCCCCGTGCCCAACCGCACACTCCTGAACAAGGTGCCGGAAGTCACGCTCTACTTCTGGCTCATCAAGGTGCTGTGCACCACCGTCGGGGAGACAGCGGCCGACTTCCTCAACGTCGACCTGGGCTTCGGGCTGACCGGGGTGTCGATCGTCACCGGTGTGCTCCTGGCCGTCGCGCTGGTCTTCCAGTTCCGCGCGACCCGCTACGTCGCCGGGTTGTACTGGCTGACCGTCGCGATCGTGAGCGTGTTCGGCACCCTGGTCACCGACAACCTGACCGACAACGCCGGGCTGCCGCTGGAAGCGAGCACGATCCTGTTCGGCGTCCTGCTGGCCGTGACCTTCGTGGTCTGGTACGCGTCCGAGAAGACGCTGTCCATCCATTCGATCGTCACCCGCCGGCGGGAAACGTTCTACTGGCTGGCGATCCTGTTCACCTTCGCCCTCGGCACGGCGACCGGTGACCTCATGGCCGAGGTACTCGGCCTGGGCTACCTGGTGACCGGCGCCATCGTCGTCGCGCTGGTCGCCGTCACCGCCATCGCCTGGCAGTCCGGCCTGCACCCGGTGCTCGCCTTCTGGTTCATCTACGTCCTGACCCGGCCGCTCGGCGCGTCGCTCGGCGACTACCTCTCCCAGCCCTCGCGCCAGGGCGGGCTGGGCCTGGGCGCGACGGTGACCAGCCTGATCTTCGTCGCGGCGATCATCGTCACCGTGGTGTACCTGTCGGCCACCAAGGCCGACGTCGTTCCCGGCGAGGCCGCCGCACCCGTCGACGAACCCGGTCGGGGCGGGGGGTGGCAGACGGCCGTGTTCCTGGCGGTGGTCCTCACCGCCGGGGGTGTGGGATACGCGCTGCGCACGTCGGCGCTGCAGGCCGACCCCTCGCCGCAGGTGCCGGTCGCGCTGCAGCCCGTGCCCGGCGGCGGCCCGGCGCAGCCGGTACCGGTTTCCACCTCGCCCCTCGGTGACCTGTCGACGTTCCGCGGCATCGGCCAGGACACCTTGAACCTGCTGAGCAGCGGCGATCAGGCGGGTGCGACGAGCCGCGTCGACGACCTCGAAATCCAGTGGGACGACGCCGAAGCGCGGTTGAAGCCCAAGGACAAGGCCGAGTGGACGAAGGTCGACGGGAAGATCGACAAGGTCCTGCGCGAACTCCGGGCGGCGAACCCGGATCAGGCCGGCGAAAAGGACGCTCTCACCGCGTTGCTCGCGACTCTCGGCTGAGCCCGGCGGGCTCAGGGCTTTCCCACCGCCGCGCCCGCTTTCGCCCAGGTGGAGCGCAGGTCCGCCAGATAGGTCCGGGCCTGCGCGCCGGGCGCGGTACCGCGCCCGGCGCGCACGCCTTCATGTTGCCGGGCCCGGCGTTGTAGCCCAACGCGAGCAGTTCGTCGGTGGTTTACTGACCGGCGTGCTTCGCGGGCAGCTGGGTCGCCAGATCGTGCAGGCACCAGGCTTCGGCCTCGATGGCGAGGTCCGGATCGTCGGGCAGTTCCTGCCAATCGCGTCCGGAGAACGACCGGCCGCGGCGGGTCTGGTAGAACGTCGCGCGGTGCATGTTCGCCACCCCGAACGCGGCGTCCGGCTTGAAGTTCTGCCAAGCCCGCTCGAGCTGCGGGTCGTGCGGCTTGTACGACTCGTCGTAAAGAACGGCCAGCACCAGCTGCGCGTCGACGCCCGCCTCACGAGCCCGGGCGATGACCTGCGGTGTAAACTTCGCGTGATCGGGGTTCACCGGGGCGGCCTGAGCGGAGGAGCTCGTGGCGGGTGCGGGTGGCGTGACCGACGCCGCCGGAATACCGGCCCCCGGAGCGGCGGCGCACCCCGCCGTGGCCATGCTCAGCGCGCACACGGCCGCGAGCGCGCGATACGGCCGCATGAGTTCCGCCCTTCACCGGTCCGGTTCCCACTGTACGGCGTGCTCGCCTGACGTTCTTGTTGGCTTGCAAGGCTAACTCGGTGGTGAAGGTCTTGCCGGGCCCCTTGACGTCGGGGTCGATCGAGGACAGGACGTTCAGCACCGTCTGGGGCCACCTTCGGGAATGATGCCGTCCGGGTGTGGACGCCCTTTCGTCCGCCGGGGCCTTGGCGGCGCTGTCAGCGGTACGCATGTCGATGAGCACCTTCGTCCCGTGTTCACCCGCGACATCGCGTACCAGGAAACCGTCGATACTCTCTACGGTCTTTTGTGCGGCCCGGCCGTCCACCAGGCCTGCCGGCGACGGCTGACCGTTACGATGGCCCAGGTACCGGAGCAGGCACGGACCGCGCGACACGCCCAGTCCGCGGTCGAGGTGGCCAAACAGCTCGGTGTCAGCCGGGCGGCTGCGCAGCAATACCTGGCCGACCTCGTACGCCGCGGACTGCTGGACCTCAGCTTGAACTACGGCGCCGCGGGACCTCCGGAGCACCGCTACCACGCGCCGCGACGGTGAGGTCCGGACGCTCGGTCACGAATCAGCACCATCAGCACGGTCGTCAGACCCCGGCGGGCGGCAGCCCGCGCTTCTGCCGCGAGTTGACGGCGGGTCCCTTCGAAGATCAGCCATCCCGCCGCGGGGATGTGCGGCACGTCCGATACCGGCAGGTCCGCCGTGAGCGCGTCGAGGTCGTGGCGAACCTGACTGCGAAGACCTGGGCGAGGCGCTTCACCGAACACCACAACGACGAGCTACCCAACACAGCCGGCTGCTGTTGCCACACTGAGCGAGGTGCTACTGGTGTGGCGTGAGATCGTCAGGTGGGCGGCAGGCGGCGTGGCGGGCCTGCGGGTCGGATACCGCGGTGATCGTGTGCGGAGCCGAGTGGAGATCGATCACGATGGCCGAAGTGCTGGGCGCGGCAGCGGCGGCACATGCGGTCACCGTGAGCGCGGGCGTCCGCGCAGGCGGCGTCACCGTGAGTTCCACCTCATCCGAGTCAGTGACCGGAGCCAGCGCCGAGTGCGTCCAGGCGGTGCCCGATCCGAGTGCGGCCACGCCGACCAGGGGCAGGTCCCGGCCCTTGACATGAAGGGTGACCTGACCGGGAACGCCGGTGATCGTCACCGCGCCCAGCTGGGGCGCGCCACGGCCGCCGGCGCAGTGCTGAGCGGTGAGATCAGGTGGCGGGTTGCCGAAGACGACGGCTGAGGCGACGTAGTGGCCGTCGGGAAGGATGAACCACCGGTCGTCCGGCGTGTCGAGCCAGGCATCGGCGACGGTCTGGCCGAAGCAGTACCCCTCCAGCGCGATGCTGCACCCTCCGACCAGGCGCGGCCCGGCAGGCGGGTAGTCCTTGCCCGGCCCGGTGCGGACGATCACCCCGTCCGGGTGAGTGGTGCCGGTCCACCGGGCGCCGGCCGGCGAGGCGGGGCACCCCGGACCACCCGCTCCGGCCGGAGCCGTGGCGTCCCGGCTCTTCCACACGAGCGCCCCCGTCGCGACGAGCACTGCCACACACGACAGCACCGTCACCCGCGGCCACCGCCGTCGCCACCACGCTCGACGCGGTGCCACCGCAGCAAACGACGGCCCGACGACGTCGACGTCGACGGTTTCGCCGGCGCCGAGCTGATCGAGCGGCGGCCCGGTGACGGGGTCCGAATCCTTCGCCGCGGCGGTGAGGTGGTCGAGGTCGAGCAGCCACGGCTCGGGCTCGGCTCCACAGGCGCTCACATAGGCGGCCACGACCTCCCTCGACGGCAGTCGTTTCCCCGCCGCGGCCGCGGCAAGCGTCGACGGCGAATAGTGCACCCGGGCGGCCATCTGCCGATACGTCGGCGCTCCCGCCTCCTTGCGCAGCTGCCGCAATCGCACCGCAAGCATCACCGCCGGATCCGTGCTCTCGACGACAGCGCGCTCCGGACGTCCCGCACCCACCCTAGCCACCCCCAGTAGCCGACCTGCGTTGTGCAGGCCACAAGCGTTGTCCGATTGTCCGATTGTCGCGGGTCCCCGGCAATGTCGCTCGCCCCTCTGGCCCAGTCCGGACGCGGCTGGCTGGATGAGCCGGGCAAGCGGCCCCGGCCAACCGGTTTCGTGGGCCGAGCATCCGGAAAGGAACCCTTTGATGACATCCACGTTGTCCACCATCAAGAACGGGCTGCTGGCCCTCGCCGTCGCTGCCGCCGCCGCGGCGGGGCTCGCGGCCACCGCGCCGGCCGCCACCGCCGCGGTCACGGCACCCGCGGTGGCGCGACCGGCGTCGGCCACCTTCAACCCGGTCGACGCCGCCAACCTCGGCCTCACCCGCGTCGGGCAGCACGGCGGGCAGTGCAAGCAGTGGGTCAACGACATCTTCCGCGAGGCCTCCCACGGCCAGGTCAACCTCGGCGGCGGCTACTTCTCCGACTACGCCCGCGAAGGCGGCGGCCGCATCAACGCAGGCAACGCCTGGCGCGGCGACATCATCCAGCTCAACAACCCGGGCAACCGCGACGGCTACTACAACGGCATGCACACCGCGATCATCGTGTCCAACCTCGGCAGCGGGAACTACGACGTCGTCGACTCGAACTACAGCCTCAACGAGATCATCGGCCACCACACCTGGAACCCGTTCACCTCGGCCACTCGCAACGGCCTCGAAGTGAACGTCTGGCGCTTCTGACTGCCGGAAACGACGACGACGTCCGGCATCACCGCGCAACCGTGGTGGTGCCGGACACCGGCGATGGCCGGTGAGGTCTCACCCGGCGTCGACGCGCGCGACGTCTTCGCGGGTGGCCGAGAGGTACCCGACGAACGCGAGAATCGCCACCAGCAGGGCAAGACTGACCGGTCCCGTGCCGAGGTCCAGCCCGCCGCGGCCGGCGGGCACACGCATCCAGTCCGGTGACGGATTCCCGCCCCGGCCGCGAGCGCGAGGATAAGCCTCCAGCTCGGCGGTATCGCCTCGATCAGGTGATCAATCCGTCTTCCGGAACGGCGTGGAAGACGGCGTCCCCGTCGCGAACACAAGACGCTGACGGCCTCCTCGTGGCCGTTCGCCACGAAGGCGGTTTGCTGCTGCGCAGCAAAGGTCGCGTTGTCCTCACCGCGTGCGGAAGAGAAACCGGACGGCACTTACGTGAACCGCCCGGACGGCTCAGGTTGTTCCGGTGAGGTGCGCGTACACCACGATGTTGTCCAGGTAGCTACGCGCGGCACGGTCGAATTCACCGCCGCAGGTGACCAGCCGCAGCCCGGCGTACTCCACCGCGCCGTAGACGTCGTTCGCGGGAAACCGGCTTTTCGGGTACTGCCGCTTGGCGTCGACCATGAACGTCGCTGTCCGGCCGTCGCTGCGCAGGACGTCGATCTGGTCTCCGGGGCCGAGCTTGGCGAGCCTGGAGAACACCGCCGGCCCTCGGTAGGAGTCGATGTGCCCGAGGATGACCGACGCGCCCGCCTCACCCGGCGTCGGCCCTTTGTCGTACCACCCGGCCTTGCTGAAGTCTTTCGGCGCTTCGACGGTCCGATCGGGGTTGAGCCCCAGGGACAACAGCGAGCTGCTCACACCAATGCTGGGCACCTGCAGGGAGACGGGCGTCGACCGGGACAACGGCACCGGCGGACGGGGAGCCGCCGGACCGGTCGTCACCGGCGCCGAAGTCGCCGCCACCGTCATCGTCGTCGGCGGTGGGATGCTGCCGGCCGAGGCGACCGGTTCCGGACCGGACGTGCGCGTGACACCGATCCAGACCAGGCCGCCGCCGACGACGGCCAGCACGAGGGCCAGCGCGAGGAGGAGCACGCGCCGGCGCCGGCGGGAGTCGACGTGACGCCCGCCGGACCCGGCCGCTTTCGAACCAACGGAATCCGTGTCAGCCATCGGTTTCTACGTCGCCGTCCGGGCGGCGATGACGTCCCACCGCGACCGCCGCCGCGCCGGCGACCAAGACGGCACCCGTCGCAGTCAGGGCGACGCCGGTCGGGTCGTCGCTCGACCCGCCCGCTCCCATGTCCGGCGCACCGGCCGGGACGGTGGGGGTGGCGACCAGAAACGGGGCGACGGCGGCCAGCACGGTGGCCTTGTCCTTCGGGGTCTCGGTGTTGCCCATGAAGACCCCGCCCTTGGCGGGCAGGCCGAGCAGGTTCCCGACGACCGCCGCGTGCCGTGCTTCGACGCCAAAGATCCCGGCCGCGGCCTGCAGGATGGTCTTGTCCTTGACGAAGCCGGCCGCGCCGAGGTAGGCGCCAACCCCGACGTTCTCGAAGGTGTGACTGGCGGTCAGGAAGCTCATGCGGTTCTCGAACGCGCCGCCGAACTTCACCATCGGCGCCTCGACCGGGGTCCCGCCCAGCGTCTTGATCGTCGCGGTCAGAGTCGTGACGTGTGACTCCTCGTCGGACTGGATCTTCTTGAGGTAGTCGGCTTCGGCCCCCGAAAGGGAGACGGCCTTGTTGCCCTGCACGTAGAAGGCCGACTCGAGGTACTCCAGCGTCAACGCGTAGTTGAGGACGTCGAGGTCGCTCCCGAAGTCGCCGCTCTGGGCCAGCGCCCAGCGGTTGTTGAGCGCACCGAGCGCCAGCTGGGGCGACACCTCGGTGGCCTGCCCGTGGATGAGATCACGCCTGTTCATGAATGCTTTTCCTTACGAGGTCGGGGAGTCAGGAGAGGAACGGCTTGACGATGGCGAGGACTTCGTCTTTCGTCCGCTGCTTCTCGACGGGCGCCGGGAAGGGCGCCCCGCCCATCAGGGACGCCAGCACGGCCGCGTGCCGCGACTCCACACCGGCGATGGACGCGCCCGCCTTCAGCACGTCGGCGCTCTTGATCAGCCCGACCTGACCGTGGTAGGCCGTCACCCCGACTTCTTCGAACGTCGACGCCGACTTGAGGAAGCCCGCCTTGTCGGCGAACGTCTCGGCCGGGTACTTGATCGCCGGCTTGGCGACCGGAGTGCCGCCGAGCTGCTTGATCAACGCCGTGACCGCCGTGACGTGGGCGCTCTCGTGGTCGGCGATCTCCGTGATCAGTTCGAGCTCGCGCCCGCTGACGAGCTTCTTCGCCAATCCCATGGTGTAGAAGTCCGATTCGAGGTATTCGAGGGTCAGCGCGTAGTTGAGGATCTCGAGATCACCCGCGTTGCCCGCGGCCGGCGCGGCGATCGCCGAGGTCACCGCCGACCCCAGGCCGCCGGCGACCAGCGTCGCGCCGACCCCGACCAGACCCGCCATCCGCAGGAAGGCCCTGCGGTCACTCTCCTTCGCGATACCCAGCACCGGCTTGCCGCCGAAAACCCTGTCGTTCCTGGACGATCGCATTCGACATCACGCTCTCTGCGCTCTGCTCGCGGCTGGGCCGGGCAGGCTCGTTGGTGAAGATCCAGCCGGATCACCCGGGAAACCGGTGTCCGCCGACGACCACGATTCGGAGGCACGCCCGTTCGGGTTTACGCGGCCGGGAAGACTCGACGGTCCCCCACCCTCGGCAGATCTGCTCGGCCACGACCTCGACCTGCGGCGACGTCGACGGAAGAGCTGAAGTCTCGGAACGTGACCACGACCGGGAATCACTCTGATGGTCTAACGGCCGCGATCCGGCCCGGCTCGGACCAAGCCCGGCGCGGCAATGCCTCGAACGTTCTGTGAAGAGGCAGCCCAGCCCCTGCTGCCGCACGCGCGTTCATCTTCTGCCGGTCGGACTGCTGAGGCTGGAACGAGCCCATGGAAAAATTACTCGAACGGGTGGCGAGCGGTGATCGCTCCGCTTTCGAGCTGTTGTACCGCGAGTTCTTCGGTCTCGTCTTCCACACCGTGTACGCGGTCGTGCAGGACCATGCACAGTCCGAAGAAGTCGCCCAAGAAACCCTTTCTCGAGCTCTGGTCGACGGCCGCGCGGTTCAACGGGGCGCAGGGCACCGGCGCACGCTGGGTCACGATGATCGCGCGACGGAGGGCTGTCGACCGGGTGCGGGCGGCGCAAGCGGCACGGGAGCGCGACACCTTGATCGCGCGTCAAGCGCTGATCCCGACGGAGCCCGATCCCAGCGAGCTCGTGCTGGGCAACGCCGAGGTCCACCGGATCCGGGCCGCACTGGCCTAACTGACGCAGGCCCAGCGTGCTTTGCTGACGCAGGCCTACATCGACGGGGTGACCTACCGGGAAATCGCCGCCACACTGGGGATTCCGGTCAACACAGTGAAGTCGCGGGTCCGGTTGGCCGCGGCCAAGCTCCGGGCCCTGATCCCGCAGTGAACCGTCGTCAGCCCAAGATGGACGTCCGTGACGCCTCCACTGGTGACGGGGCCCGCCTGCAGCAATGGAGCTGTCACAACGGTCCGGCCCAGGCCTTCCGTCTCGTCGCGAAGGCCTGACCTGCCGGCTCCGGCCGGCACTCGCTCCTGAAACGTCGATCCGGCAACGGCCGGCCGCCCATCCCGGCGCGCCGGCCGTTGCCGGACAGGAGCCACAGCACCCGGCGGTGTGATCAAACGCCGCGGGCCGGTTCTAGCCGCGGCTGGACTCGTCGCCGCGGCCACCGTCCTGGCCGGAGTGCCCACGATCGTCTCCTCGGCCCGGACCGCCGCCGCACCCACCGCGGTGCAGGTCTACTGGAGCTCGGAATCCCAGACTCCGGGCTACGGCCCCAAGGACGGCAACTGGTTCACCAACCCGGCGGCCGGCCTGGCCGGCACACCTCACCAGTTGTCCCGGCAAGCCGATCTGACCACCATCACCGCCGACACCACCACGCGGACCAGAACGTGCTCGGCGTCGGCTCTTCGCTGGAGGAGTCGACCATCTACAACCTGTCCCCGGATGAACCCCACCACGCGCGAGGCGGTGCTGCGCAAGCTGCTCGACCCGAACACCGGTGCCGGGTTCAACGTCGCCCGCATCTCCCTGGGCTCCAGCGACTTCACCGGACGCGATTTCTACACCTACGACGACGGCGCGCCCGACCCGGCCCTGTCGCGGTTCTCCCTCCAGAAGGACATCGACTACAACATCATCGGCGGGTCGCTGATCGACTCCGGCATCCCGTGCTCGCCACTACTTCCGCAAGGCCATCCAGGCTTACGCCGATCAGGGCCTGCCGCTGCACGCGGTGACCATGCAGAACGAGCCCCTGTTCGCCCCGCCGGACTACCCGGGCACGACCGTCACGCCCGACCGGGAACGGCGACTCGCCAGTGCCCTGCGCGCCGAGTTCACCAACAACGGCGTCGGCGCGACCAAGATCTGGGCGTTCGACTACCACTTCGGCGACGGTGTGAACTGAAGCGCCGGGGTGCTGACGTCGCCGGGAAGATCGTCGCCGAACGCCTGGTCCACCGGCCGTGCACGAGCATCGGTTCGCCGCAGCGATCGATCACTGAAACCCGGCCCGCGGACACGCCGTGGTCGTCACGACCAGGTGGTGCGACAAATCCCCGCGCCGGCGAGATCGAGGGCCCGAACGCCTGGTCCGCCGTGCCGTCCAACCCGATCCCAGCGTGAGCTCTGACCGTCGCCTGCTCCACCCCGCTGCGCATCTGTGCGACCACACCGCATCGGCCGCCCCGAAGACTCCGGCGACCTGTCAGACCGCACCCATCACGATGTCGCACCGCACCATCATCGAACCGGATCGCCAAGGTCGCCTCGGGTGGTCGGCACGTGGGCAGCACAACCGCCATCACCCTGTCCACCAGCAGCTGAACGTCAATCGCGGCAACCTTCCGGGTTGAGTGCCGGCGTCGCCTGTGCGAGCATCCGGGGCGCCGGTCAGGCGTCGGCCTGCCCAGGTGACACCGACCGGATGGCGTCGTCGATCTCCAGGTCGATCAGCCGCTGCGCGTCGACGGTGTGAGTGCTCAGCACGCCGGTCAGTTCGAGGCTGACGATCCCGTGCACCCGCGTCCAGATCAGGATCGCGGCCCGGCCGGTGCGCGGCGTGGTGTCCGGCCGTTCCTGCATACGAGCCCACTGCCGCAACTGCGCGTCGAGCGTGCGGTCACCGCTGCTACTGTCGGCCGGCTCGCCGTCCTGGGCCGCGACCAGCAGGTCGACGAGCAGCGCCATCGCCTGGTCCAGCGGGGTCTGCGAGGCCGCCTCGCCCGGCGCGTCCCCCGGCCGCGTGCCGAACAGCATCGCGTAACGCCACCGGTAATGCAGCGCCCAGTCGCGGTACGCGGCGACCACAAGTCGGATGCGCGCGCGCGGTGCCCGCCTGCTGCCTTCGACGGCGTGACTCATCGCCGTGGTGAGCTGGTGGTAGGACAGGGTGATCAGGTGCGCGATCAGCGCGTCCCGCGACGGGAAGTAGCGGTAGACCGCCGGCGCGGACATCGCCATGCTGCGGGCCAGTGCCGCGATCGACAGCGCGTGCACGCCTTCCGCGTCGATGATCGCGAACGAGGTGTCCTCGATCTCCTGAAGCGTCTGGGCCCGCAGACGCTCGCGTCTGCTCACCGTCCGCGGCTGGTTGTCCATCATCGCATCGTAACGGACCATGCGAATTTCGACGAGTAGTTCGTTCTGCTACGACTAGTAACAGAACGATCGGGCGCCGTAGCGGCGCAGGCCGCTCAGCATCGCCTCGATTTCGGTCCGGTAGAGCAGCGCGGGGTCGACCCCGGTGGCCACCAGGTGCCGGCCCAGCTCCAAGCTGATCAAGCCGTGCAGCCGGCACCACCAGACCAGCCCGAAGTGCAGCACTCCGGTCGGCAGGACGCCCTGATCGCCGCAGTTCCAGGACCGGATCTGCCGCTCCAGTGTCGCCGGGATCGGCATGGTGGGCGGCTGACCCGCCTCGGCCACGACGCCGAGGAACACGTTCATGCTCCGCTGCGCGACCGGCACGATGGGGCCGGCGGCGTAGTCGCGACCGGAGCCGTGAGTGGTCTCGTACGCCAGGTGGTAGGCGTTGGGCTGGGCCAGCGCCCAGTCGCGGTAGGCGTTGGCGACCGCCCGGACCTGCGCGGCGGGCGAGGTTCCCGGCTCGGTGGCGGCTTTGAGGGTGCGGGCCAGCGCGAGGTGGATATCGACGGCCAGTTCGGCGAGCAGTTCGTCGCGGTTGCCGAAGTAGCGGTACAGCGACGGCGTCGACATCGCCATGCTGCGCGCGATCGCGTTGAGCGACATCGACTCCGCACCGCCTTCTCGCAGCCGGGCCATGGCCGCTGCCTTGATCTCCGCGACGGTCTGGCGCCGGTACCGCTCGCGCCGGGTCGGCTCCTGCTCGGACATCGCTGCCACCTCTTTCGAGAGATACTTGTTGACGCAGTATGACACACCAGTGCATAGTTACGACCAGTAACAGAACGGCGGACCGTCGCAGAAAACCGAGGAGCCGAAATGACCGAGACGAACACCTCCGCCGAGGCCACCCTGACCACGACCGAGATGGTGCTGCCGGGCAAGGTCGAGCCGTCCGGGATGCAGCTGGTCCAGCGCACGCTGCCCGCCCTCGCCGCCGGACAGGCCCTGGTGCGCGTCGAAGCGACCGCAGTGTCCTTCGCCGAGAGTGCGATGCGCCGCGGCCGCTACTTCGGCCAGCCCGCCTTCCCGTTCGTGCCCGGCTACGACCTCGCCGGCGTCGTCGAGGCCGTGGGCCCCGGCGTCGACCAGGCCTTGCTCGGCCGGCGGGTTGCCGCGCTGACCAAGACGGGCGCCTGGGCCACCAAGGTGCTGCTGACCGCCGCCGACCTGGTGGAGGTGCCCGACGGGATCGGCGCCGACGAGGCGGAGACCCTGATCGTCAACGGACTGACCGCCTACCAGATGCTGCACCACACGGCGAAGGTGCGAGCCGGCCAGACCGTGCTCGTGCTGGGCGCCAGCGGCGGTGTGGGCTCGATCCTGGTGCAACTCGCCCGGCACGCGGGCGTCCGCGTGATCGGGACGGCGAGCCCGCGCCATCACGACGCACTGCGCGAGCTGGGAGTCGAGCCGATCGACTACCGGGATCCCGACCTCGCCGTGCGTGTGCGCGAGGTGGCCCCTGACGGCGTGGACGCCGTGTTCGACCACCTCGCCGGCAAGAGCCTCTCCCTTTCCTACCGGCTGCTCAACCGCACCGGCACCCTGGTCTCCTACAGCATCGCCAGCAAGCTCGACGACAGCACGCCGGTACTGCTCAGCTTCCTGCCGCTGCTGGCGAAGCTGGCGTTCTGGAACCACCTGCCCACCGGCAAGCACGCGAGCTTCTACGACGTGTGGTCGGGTGCGGGCAAGCCGGACTCGGCCAAGCGCGAAGCGTTCCGGGCCCGGATTCGCACCGACCTCACCCACGTTTTCGGCCTGCTGCGCGACGGCGTGCTGACCGCGAAGGTCGCCGCCCGCTACCCGCTGGCCGACGCGGCCGCGGCCATGGAGCTGTCCGAGTCGTCCAACCGAACCGCGCTCGGCAAGATCATCCTCGCGCCCTGACGTCCGCACCCAGCGCCGAGCGGCGCTCCGCCCTGGACGGACGAAAGCCTCCGCGAGGCACTGCGCCGGCAACCGGCTGGTCCACGTCTATCACCGCGACGACCTGAAGGAAATCAGCATGACCACGTCATCCACCACGGCCACCCCGCCTCGAGTCGTCGCGCGGTGGGCCGGACCCGCCCTCATCGCCGTAGTGCTCGTCAGCCTGATCGCCGAAGCGATCGTCGCCAGCGCCTGGGACCGGCGTCCGTACAGCTACATCGACGACTACGTCAACTTCCTCGGCAGCCCATTCGCCGGCGAATTCCGCGGCGTCCTCATCTCGTCTCCGCTGTGGTGGCTGATGAGCATCGCCTGGATCGTCGCCGGAGCACTCGCCGCCGCCGCGAGCATCGCCCTCGGCCGCCGGCTCACCGGTTGGAGACGACGGACGATCACGGCTCTCGGCTCGGCGCAGGCGATCGCCCTGATCCTCTTCGCCGTGTTTCCGCTTGGCCCGGCGCGCTTCGACGACGGGACCCTGCCGCTCTACCTGGCCGGAGCGTTCCTCTCGATCATCGCCGGGAACGCCCTCGCCATCGTCACCGGCCTCTCCCACCGGCCCCTCGGGCTCCCTCGACGGCTCGCGATCGTCAGCATCACCATCGGCGCCATCGGGCTGCTCAACATCCCTCTCACCTACGGCTGGGTGCCCACTGGGCTGGCCGAACGCATCTCCCTCTACAGCTATCTCCTCTGGGCTCTGCTCACCGGCCTCGCACTCATCCGGTCCGCCGCCGGCAAAGTCCGGAATCAGTAGCGCGCAGTCGCGGATTGTCAAAGCCGGATTGCCGAACAGGAAGAAACTTCCCGCGCTATCCGGTGTGGACGGCCTACATTCAGGCACTGGAGGGGCACCTGAAGAAAGGCGCCCGCGTGCGGTTGGCGGAAGGGCATCCCGACCAGCGCCCCTATGTCGTGCGTGTCCCTCCCGCCGAGGCCACCCCCGGCCTCAGGCTGGCCCGGGAGGCCGTGGTCCCAGGAGCTCCACGGCTGCCCCGCGTCCTCTTCACCGGGACCCACGAATTCGTGCTGACCGCTCTCGCGGACGCCGGGATTGAGTTGACGCCCCGTGAGTATTCAATCGTAGCGTGGTTCTGTGTGACGCCCGGGCCGCTGGCGGTGGCGTGTTCGAGGTTTGTGCCGGGAGCTGCCGGCGCAATGCCGGGCGTGGGGACGCTGGGCGTGCTGTGGGACGGGTCCGGGTGTCACGCGCTGGACTGGCGGATGCCGGGGCGGTGGTCATGGGGTGGCGGCGGGGCACGCACGGATCACGACCGTTCGGACTCCTCCGGCGGCCGGCCGAGTGAACGGCCGTCGGTCCGGGGTTGCCGGGTGCGAGTTCTGAGCCTTGGTCCCAGGTCAGCGTGAGCCGGACGTCCGCAGGAAGGCCCCCGAAACTGGCAATGAGGGCGTCACGAACGGTGCCGGCGCTGCGGTCAACCGGCAAGTGCACGAGCTTGAGGTAGCGGCTGGTGCGGTCAACCAGGGTGGCGATCGCGGACTGGTTGCCGCGACCGACGATCAGATCCCCTTCCCAGTCACCGATCCGAGTTCGGGTGCAGACGACCGGAGGCCGGTGATCGACCAGCTGGGCGGGCTCGACGAACCGACTTCGCCGCTCGTCCGGACGCCGACGTTGTTTGCGCATCGAACGCCCGGTCCGCAGCTTCCTCGTGAGGGAGCGGCTCAGGCCGCCCTTGCCGCCGTGGTAGATGGCCTGGTAGGTCGTCTTGTGGCAGACGTGCCAGGTTGGCCGGTCCGGGAATGCCGTGCGCAGGTGGTTGGCAATCTGTTCGGGGCTCCACTCCAGCTCGAGCTTGGCCTGCACTTCGGCCCGCAACTGCGTATCGAGGATCAGCCGCGTGCGCTTGGGGCAATGGGTGCGTGCCCGGGCATGCGCCTGTCAACGCTTCTTCAAATCTGACCCCCAGCGGGTCCCGGAAAATTGACCCCCTGGGGTTGGGGTCAGTCCTGGTCGAGGTGGTTCTGCTGGTGGTCTTTGGTCAGCAGGTTGCGGCGTTGGCGGGTCCGGTAGGAGTCGCCGGTGAGGGTGAGCACCTCGGCGTGGTGGACGAGCCGGTCGATCATGGCCGCGGCGACGACATCGTCGGAGAAGGTCTCGCCCCAGCGCCCGAAGGGCAGGTTCGAGGTGACCATGATCGAGCCCTGTTCGTAGCGGGAGGCGACAAGCTGGAAGAACAGGTTCGCCGCGTCCTGGTCGAACGGGATGTATCCCACCTCGTCGATGATGATCAGCTTGTAGCGGCGGATCTTCTTCAGCTCCGCTTCCAGCCGGTTGGCCTGGTGAGCCGCGGCCAGGCGGGCGATCCAGTTGCTGGCGGTGTCGAACAGCACCGAGTGGCCAGCCTGGGTCGCTTTGACCCCCAGCCCGACCGCGAGGTGCGTCTTGCCGATCCCTGGCGGACCGAGCAGGATCACGTTCTCCGCTTTCGCGACGAACGTGCTCGTTGCTAAGTGTGCCAACAGATCCCGGCGCAGCGACGGCAAGTGGTCGAGGTTAAAGTCCTCCAACGTCTTGACCGCCGGGAAATGCGCGGTCCGGATCCGCATCACCGTGCCCTTGGACTCACGATCGGCGACCTGGCGTTGCAGCAGCGCAGCCAGATACTCCTCATGCGACCAGTTCTCATCCCGTGCCTGCTCGGCCAGCTGCTCCCAGAACGTGGCGATCGTCGGGGTCTTCAAGACCCGAGTCAGATAGGAGATCATCGATGGCAGGCCGTCTTTCGGTGCCGTCCCTGAAATCTGAGGCTTCGTCGCGCTGGAGGCGCTCATGTGTTAATCGCTTTCGTTGAAGGAGTAGTGAAATCGACGCCGAACAGAGCGTCGTAGTCCGGCAGTGCCCGCAAAGCGACGACGTGTCCGTCGGCGTGCTGACGGTCCATTCCTGCACGTTGTTTCCTTTCTGCGGCAAAGGCTTTACGCAAGTTCGCCGCGATGGCCTGGTGGGCGGGATCGGTGATCACGCCGTGTTTGGTCCACGACCGAACGTGGCGTGCGACGACCTCGCCGTTGCAGAACACCGTCACCTCCTGCGCGGAGGCGGTGACGTCGACGAACTTGCCGATCACCCGAGGGTCGACCGAATAGTCGACCGTGTCGGCGCGGACGTAGTAGTCGCGGCCCAGCCTGATCCGGTTGTTCAGCCCGATCGGCGGAGCCACCGGCGGCAGCGGAAGCATCGACAGGTAGTCGATCTCCAGCAGGTCCACCGGCCGCCCCTGGATGGAGCGGACCGTCCGGGCGTTGGCTCGGCCCAGCCAGTCGCCGAGCTGGGTGTTGAAGTCCGCCGGCGAGGTGAAAATCCGGCCGGGCAGGAACGAGGTCTCCAAGAACTGATTGTTGCGCTCGACCATGCCCTTGAACTCCGGATCCCGCGGTGGCGCCAGCAGAATCTTCGTCGCCAACGTTCCGGCGAACGCCGCCGCTGGCGCGCTGACTCGTCCGGTTCCGCCGATCGCGGACTCGCGATCCCAGACCAGCGTCCTGGTCACCCGCCCGATCCCGCCGATCAGCTGCCACATACCCGACAAGATGTCCCCAGCTTGGCGCGACGGGATCATCGTGGCGGTCAGGAACCGCGAGAACCCCAACGTCATCACCAGCACCGGCAACACCCGATCCTGCCCCGCCGCGACCGGGATCCGTGGCTCGGGAAACCACAGATCGCATTGGGTGATCTGCCCGGGTTCATAGATCACCCGGTCGACCGGGTCGATGCCGACATACTCCGGCCGGATCGCCGCCAGCCGTTTCTTCAACGGCGACATCGAATACGGCCAGCTGATCTTCTGCGCGATCACCGGAGCAGGCATCTTCGGCCACTCCGCCAGCAATGCCCGGATCTGCGGCTCGAACACATCCGCCACCGAGCCCCGCGCGGCTCGCTCGTACTTCGGCGGCCGATCCGAGTTCAGCGCCGCCCGCACGGTGTTGCGGGCCACGCCCAGCCGCCTGGCGATCTCCTTGATAGGCACACCCTCCGCACGATGCAGACGGCGGATCTCAGCCCAGTCCTCCACGTTCAGCACCCTCCTAGCATCGGAGGGGGTCAATTTTCAGAGATCGCCTGGGGGTCAGTCTTCACGAACCGCCGACAGCGCCAGGTCGGCGTCGTAGCAGCCGTTGTCGTGCGGACGAAGGTTGCGTTTCAGCTCCCGGCTCACCGTCGAGGCGCTGCGGTCGAGTCGACGGGCGATCTCCCGGATGGAGAGTTTCCGGGCTCGCAGTGTCGCGATGCGCTGTCGTTCCAGTGTGGACAACTACCGGCTCGACGACCCGCACCGGAGGTAGTCCGCCGTTCGCTGCTCGCCGGCGGTAGCCGGTCTTGCGGCCGATCCCGACGGCCTGGCATGCCCCCACCATTCCCATCCCGGAGAGGATCAGCTGCCAATACTGCTGCGCTGAGCGTGACCGCGGTCGGATGCCGGCGCGGCCGGCCAGCAGCAGACCGGCCGCGGCGGCATCCGACCGCACGTTCGTCTTCGGCTACCGCATTACGCGAAGAAGCGACGACCGAAGACGTCGGCGCGCTCCTGGTTGGACGTGAACGGGGCTGTCCGAGTGGCGGACAGCCCCGCTGAGGCTGACAAAATTCCTCGGTAGACACACGTCATCGCGGACACGTCGATGTCCCGGTCCGCCCCGCGCAGCAGCCGTTGCACGCCGTCCGGCGACACCTCGCCGGCCTGCTGGGCCAACGTCCCACCGTTCTTCCGCTCCGGCCCGCGATCCGCCCACGGACCCGATCCAGCTGATCCGTCACCACATCGACCACCACCAGGATGAATTGCACTCTCCACCCGAGTGCGGTTGCAGTATCAGTGCGCCGGATCAGCCGCAGCGGTAGCTCGACGCCACTGCGGGATCACCCTCACCGGTGTAGCGCGACACCTTCGGGTAAGCGCACAGGTCGCGGGTCGCCTTCCCGTCCAGCGTCGACGCCGCCAGGGTGGCCGGCGCCTGGCCGTGCTCGACCCAGTCGACCAGCGCGCCCAGCGCGTTCGTCGGCTGCGCGCCGGCGCCGCCCCCGCAGTGCTCGACGCCCGGGGCGAGGAACAGCCGGTAGAAGTCGTTCACCCGCTGCGAACCGCCCATCACGCGCTCCACCCGCTCGCGGTAGTGGAGCGTGCCGCCGGGCGGGATCAGCTGGTCGTCCGCGCCCACGAAGCTGAGCAGCTTGCCGCCGGTCCGGCGGAAAGCCGACAGGTCGGGGTCGGCCGTGCCGATGACGCCGTCGTACTCCCGGACCGACTGCCGGAACAAGTCGGCGAACTGGCCGTAGGTGAGCTTCGAGGTGTCGAAGCCGGGCTGCTTTTCCAGGAAGGACTGCACCCAGAGAACAGCCACCTTGAAACCCGGCGCGGTCAGCGTGCCGTCGGCGGGGTTCGGCTCGGTCCCGGCCAGGTACGCGAAGTCCGCGCCCTTCGGGAGCCCGTCCCACAGCTTGCGGCCACGCTCGTCGGTCGGCCCGGCCCAGATCTTGCGCATGACCTCGGCGTCCGTGGCCGTCACGGTGACTTCCTTGCCGTCGCAAAGCAGCTTCGTGCCGATCAGGCCCCGCGGGTCGTAACTGCACTCGTCGGGCCGATCGACGACGCCGTTGGTGACGCCGTCGCGGGCGTCACAAGCCTGGATCGCGGCCTGCCGGAACGCGGTAAGCACGCACGTGCTCAGGATGTCGTGGTCCTGATTCATCACGATCTGCGGCCACAGTGTCGCGACGGCGAACTGCGTCCACTGGACGGCGGGCGCGTTGGCCAGGATGCCGTCGAAGTCGCCGGCGAAGTTCTGCGCCTCGGAGTAGCCCTGGCGGCCGCCGGTCGAGCAGCCGTTCCAGTAGGAGTACGTGATCGGCCGGTGGTAGTGCCGCTGGGTGACGTCCTTGCCGATCAGCGCCTCTTCGTGCACCGAGCGGGTGGCGAAGTTGGCCAAAAGCGTTTGGTCGACCTTTCCGTCGGCGGTCACCGCCCACGACGTGTCGAGCGCGTCCGAGGACACGCCGGCGTCGGTCGTCACGCCGCTGTAGCCGTCCTTGACCGACTGGACGAGCGGGTCGCCGAAGTTGCCCGCGGCGTAGGCGCTGCCGCCGACCGCCTGGAGCCGTCCGGTCCACCCGGTCTCCGGAAGGACAACGACGGTCTTGACGTGGTCCTTTCCGGTGTGCGTCAGCGTCACGGTGATCTGGCAGTACGACGGCGCGCCGGCGTCAGCCTTGCGCTCGGCCTGCACCGACTCGATCTTCGTGCCGGCCGGCGCGGGGACCGACACGGCGGCGCAGGCCGGCGCCGCGGCCGCCGCAGGCGGGGCGAGCGGAATCAGGCCGGTCAGCAGGAGCGGCACGGCGGCCGCCAGGAACTTGGAGATGTGTCTCATCGCTTTCCTCGGTAGCCGGTTTCCGTCCGATGTGGACGTGCGCCCAAGTTAGGGGCGCGGCCGCGGCGCCCGCGCCCGTCGAATGACGCTGTCGCCGTACGTCACTCTGTTCTGAGCTGTGGAAACGTGCTTTGGGTAAGGTCGTTTCCATGGTGCTGCACGGACGGGAAACCGAGCTGAAGGAGCTGAGCGAGCTCGTCGACGGCCCCGAAGACCGCAGCGGCGTCCTCATCCGCGGCGAAGCCGGCATCGGGAAGTCCGCGCTCGTGGCGGAGACGGCCGCCGCGGCGTCGGTCGCCGGGCTGCGGGTGCTGCGGACGACCGGGGCCGAGGCCGAGCTTCACCTCGCCTATGCCGGGTTGCATCAACTGCTCCACCCCGTCCGGGCGGCAGTCGTGGACCTGCCCGCGCCGCAGCGGGACGCCCTGCGCACGGCGCTGGGCTTGGCCGACGGCCCCGAGCCGAGCGCCTACCTGGTCGGGCTGGCCGCGCTGACGCTGCTGGCCGAGGAGGCCGCCGCCAAGCCGCTGCTGCTGGTCGCCGAGGACGTGCACTGGCTCGACCGCGCCAGCGCGGACGTCCTCGCCTTTGTCGCGCGGCGCATCGAGACCGAGCCGATCGTCCTGGTCGCCACCCTGCGGGACGGCGCCGAAACCCCGCTGCGAGACGCGGGCTTGGCGCCGATGGTGCTCGACCGCCTGCCCGCCGACGCGGCCGCGGATCTCCTGGACGCGGTCGCGCCGCGCCTCGCCCCGGCGGTCCGGACCCGGCTGCTCGAGGAGGCAGCGGGGCACCCGCTGGCTCTGATCGAGCTGCCCTCGGCGGTGGCCGACCTCGACGGGCTCGACCCGGCGCTGCCGCTGACGGAACGGCTGGAGCACACGTTCACAGCTCGAGTTGCGGGCCTTCCGGCGCCGACACGCACTGCTTTGCTGGTCGCGGCGCTGAATGAGGCGACATCGCTGGCCGAGACGCTCACCGCGGCGGGGGCGCTCCTTGCGGCGGAGGGACAACCGGCTGTCGACGCTCGCCTTACCGGGTTGCCGACCGGGGCGTTGGGGCCGAGTGGCGGACCGGAGTGGGCTGCTGGTGGGGGCGCTCGCTCGGGTAGCGCGCTCGGACCTGGGTCGGCTTCTGCCAGGGGCGCTCGCTGGGGTGGCGCGCTCGGACCGGAGCCGACTGCGGGCGAGAGCACTCGCTCGGGTGGGCTGCCGTTCGAGCCGGACCCGGCTTCCGCCGGAAGCACCCGCCCCGGCGCGCTGCCGCCCGGTGCGCTCGAACCCGAAGTCCTCGCCCCCGCCGTCGAAGCCCGCCTCATCGAGCTCTCCGCCGGCGCCGTGACCTTCCGCCACCCGCTGATGCGGTCGGCCATCCCGGCCGCCGCTTCACCAGCCGATCGGCGGCGCGCCCACCTCGCCCTCGTCGAAGCACTCCACGACCAGCCCGACCGGCGAGCCTGGCACCAGGCCGCCGCGACCGCCGGGCCCGACGAGAACGTCGCCGCCGCCCTGGAACGCACCGCCGAGCGAGCCCGCTACCGGGGCGGGGCCGCCGCCGCGATCGCCGCGCTGGAGCAGGCCGCCAGGCTGAGCTGCGAGCCGGACTGCCGGGCCGATCGGCTGCTGCGGGCCGCCGCGCTGGCGGTCGAGTCGGGCCGCCGTGAGACCGCCGAACGCCTGGTGCGCGACGCCCGGCCCGCCGACCCGCGCCGCCGGGCCACCGCGAGCCGGTTGCTCAGCGAGTTCGAGGACGGCGTACGGGAAGACCCCGCCCGCGTCGCGCAGCTGGCCGCCCTTGCCGGCTCGGTCGCGGAGGACGGCGAAACCGACGCCGCCATGCGGATTCTGTGGAGCGCCGCCATGCGCTGCTTCTGGATCGAGCCCGGCGACGCGGCCCGGCGCGCGCTACTCGACGTCGCCGATCGGCTGCCGGTGCCGGACGACGACCCGCGGATCGTGGCGGTCACTGCGTACGTCGCGCCGTTCGAGCGCGGCGGCGTCGTGCTCGAACGGCTGCGAGAGCTGGTGGGCGCGACCGGCGCCGACCCCGAGGTCGACCGGTACCTGGGCAGCGCCGCGCTGCAGGTCGGCGCGTTCGACCTGGCCGCGCGGTTCTCCGCGGCCGCGGCGCCGGGCCTGCGGGCCCAGGGCCGGCTCGGGCTGCTGCCGCGGGCGCTCGCCGTCCAGGCGTGGAGCCGGGTCCGCCTCGGCGACCTCGCCGCGGCCGTGCCGGTCGCGGCGGAAGCGGCCCGCTTCGCCCAGGAGACCGGACAGCCGTTCATGTACGGCCTGGCCACGGCGGTCCAGGCCGAGATCGCCGCCCTGCGCGGCGACCACAAGCAGGCGAAGACGCTGGCCGGCGAAGCCGAACGCGCCGGGCTCGCGGCGGGCGCCCGGCCGGTGCTGGCGACGGTCCAGCTCGCCCGGGGCCTGTCCGCGCTGAGCGAGGGCCGGTTCGAAGACGCGTTCGCCGATCTGCGGCGGCTCCACGATCCGGCCGACCCCGCCTACCAGCTGGCCTTGCGCGCGTACTGCGTCGCGGAGCTCACCGAGGCGGCGGTGCGGGCCGGGCAGACGGACGCGATGCGTGACATCCTCACCGAGCTGGAGCCCCTCGCGAGGAGCACTCCGTCGCCCGCCCTGCACATCGGCCTGCGGTATGCGCGGGCCGTGCTCGACCCGAGCGACGAGCTGTTCGCGCAAGCGCTGGGGGCCGACCTGACCGGCTGGCCCGCCGAACGCGGCCGCATCCACCTGGCGTTCGGCGAGTGGCTGCGGCGGCAGCGGCGGGTCGTCGAATCCCGGACGCACCTGCGCACGGCCCGCGAGACCTTCGACGCGCTGGGCATGACGACGTGGGCCGAGCGGGCCCGGCGGGAGCTGCGCAGCGCGGGCGAGTCGAGCCCGAACCGGGACCCGGACGCGCGAGACAAGCTGACCCCGCACGAGCTGGGTATCGCCCAGCTGGCGGCGGAGGGGTTGACCAACCGGGAGATCGGGCAGCGGCTGTATCTTTCGCACCGGACCGTCGGCACCCACCTGCACCGGATCTTCCCCAAGCTGGGTGTGAGCTCCCGCGCCGCCCTCGCCGGGATGCTGAAGACCCTGGACGGGTGACTTACACCGGCTGCGTCGTCCGACGGGCGCGAAGGTCACCAGTCCGGCTCTAACGTTGTGAAAGTCCCACGGTCTTTCGCACAGGAGCTCTCAGATGATCAGCAGGAGAAGGTTCGGGCAGGCGTTCGCGGCGGGGCTGGCGGCGACGTCCTTGGCGGCCTGCTCGTCGAGCACCCCCGCGGGCGCACCGGCCGCGACGCCCGACCTGCGGGCCGGGTCCGGTGAGCACACTTCGCTCGGGGAGATCAAGCACGTCGACGCCGGGGTGCTGAACATGGCGTACGCCATGTCCGGGCCGGCCACCGGGCAGCCGGTGGTGCTGCTGCACGGCTGGCCGTACGACCCGCACAGTTACGTCGACGTCGCGCCGATCCTGGCCGCCGCCGGCTACCGGGTGATCATCCCGTTCCTGCGCGGTTACGGCCCGACGACGTTCAAGTCCGCCCAGACCGTCCGAAATGGACAGCAGGCCGCGGTGGCGCTCGACGTCGTCGCCCTGATGGACGCACTCAAGATCGGCAAGGCCGTGCTCGGCGGGTACGACTGGGGCGCGCGCACCGTCGACATCATCGCCGCGCTGTTCCCCGAACGCTGCAAGGCAGTCGTCGCGGTGAGCGGGTACATCGTCACGAACCTGGCGGCCAACCAGAAGCCGCTGGCACCGGCGGCCGAACTCGGCTGGTGGTACCAGTACTACTTCGCGACCGAGCGCGGCCGCGCCGGCTACGCGGCGAACCGCCACGACTTCAACAAGCTGATCTGGAAGAACGCCTCCCCAGCCTGGCCCTTCGACGACGCCACGTACGACCGCAGCGCGGCGGCGTTCGACAACCCCGACCACGTCGACATCGTCGTCCACAACTACCGCTGGCGGCTGAGCCTCGCCCCGGGCGAGCCGCAGTACGAGGCGTACGAACAGAAACTGGCCACCGGCCCGGCGATCACGGTGCCCGCCATCACGATCGGCAGCGACTTCGACGCTGCAGCGAAGGACGGAAAGCCGTACCGCTCGAAGTTCACGGGCAAGTACGAACACCGGATCCTCGACGGCATCGGGCACAACGTACCGCAGGAAGCGCCGAGGCCGTTCGCCCAGGCGATCGTGGATGCCGACCGGATGTGACCCTGCCGCAGCTCGTTGTGAGTGGTGATTCGGGTTGGAACTCGAATCACCACTCACGACCGGTCAGGCGAGGGTGACCTCGATGTTGCCGCGCGTCGCCTTCGAGTACGGGCAGACCTGGTGCGCGCCGTTCACCAGGTCGTCGGCCGTGGCCTGGTCGATGCCCGACGCCTCCAGGTGCAGCACCGCGCTCAGCTGGAACTCGCCCGCCTCGGTGTCGTGGTGCAGCGTGACGTCCGCGACCACGGCGAGGTCGGTCAGCGGCACCTTCTTCACGCTCGCGACCCGGCGCACGGCGCCGACGAAGCAGGACGCCCAGCCCGCCGCGAACAGCTGCTCCGGGTTCGTCCCATCGCCCGCGCCGCCGAACGCCTTGGGCACGGCGAGCGTGACGTCGAGCGCGCCGTCGGCGGAGGTCGCGCGGCCGCCGTTGCGGCCCTCCGAGGTGGAGGTGGCGACGACGGTGTAGGTCACTTCGGACATGGTGTTCCTTTCAGCGGGTGACGCCACCACGCTAGGAATCCGCGAGTCACCGCGGCGACCGTCGCACGACGTCATCCGTGTACGTCACCACAGCTGGCCGTCCGACAGCAGGAGCCGGCGCTCGACCCCGATTTCGGCGAGGAAGCGTTCGCCGTGACCGACGACGACGAACGCGGTCAGCGCGCTTCCAGCTGCCCGGTGCTGACCAGATCGAGGTTGTTCGTGGACTCGTCGAGCAACAGCAGCTGCGGCGCCGGTTCGGCCAACGGGACGCAGGAGACACCGGACGGCGACCGGACGAGCTCTGCCGGCTGCCTCTGGACTGCCTGACCCTGACGAAGAGGGCAGGCCGGTCCTGATCTATGACAACCACCAGAACCAACGCGACGGGCGGCGGCTGCCGATCGGCAGCGAGACCGCCGCGGTGATCGTTGACCAGCAGGACGAGGTCCGCCGCCGCTATCCGAACACTCCCGCCAGCCAGCTCAAGCTCGTCCCGACCACATACCGCAACCCGCAGGGAACACGCGGCGTCTCCGACGCCTACCTCGCCACCCAGCACCGCACCTGGCTGAACCGGCTGCCCGGCATCTTCGTGACCGCCCTGATCAGCGAGAACGGTGTCCAGACCGCGAAGGAGATCCCGTTCGACAGGGCACTGATCTTCCCCTACGCCTACCGCCACACCTACGCCCAGCGGCACGCCGACGCCGGCATCCCGGTCGACGTCCTCAAGCGGCTGATGGACCACCGCCGGCTCGCCACCACGCAGAAGTACTACCGCGTCGGTGAAGAACGCCGCCGCGTCGCGGTCGAGCGGGTCACGGCCGTGCAATTCGACCGGCACGACACCCGGATCTGGCGAAAGGCCAGCAAGCTGATCGACACCGAGCACACCCGCCGCGCGATCGGCGAAGTCGCTGTCCCCTACGCCGTCTGCACCGAACCCAGCAACGTCGCCGCCTGCGGCCACGACTGCACCCCCGATCGGCGTCAGGCCCTGTGGGCCGCCGGCGCCGCGGCGACCACACGGCCCGGGCACCTGCCCGGCCTCGCGCCCGGCCTGGACGCGCCCGCCTTGCCCGGGATGACCCGGTTCGAGGTCACCGCGGCCGACCTGTGGGCCACCAGCGTCTCGCCGGACAGCAACCCGGTCGAGTACCTGCGCGAATACCTCGACAAGCGAGGCGCGCTGACCGCCGCCGAGCTGACGCAAGCCGAGGACGGGACCCGAGTCTGGGTCGGAGGTGCCGTCACCCACCGCCAGCGCCCGGCGACCGCCGGCGGCATCACGTTCCTCAACCTCGAAGACGAGACCGGCATGGCCAACATCCTGGTATCACCCGGGCTCTGGACCCGGCAGCGGGTCATCGCCCGGACCAGCTCCGCTCTGCTAATCCGTGGCCGAGTCCAGGCCGCCGAAAGTGTCGTCACGCTGCTGGCCGACCGTCTCGAGGCCATCGACCTGTCCATGGTCACCGCACCGTCCCGGGATTTCCGGTAGTCCCCGTGGCCGACCTCTCCGCCTGTAGGATCTCAAAACTGACTTCATTTTCTTAAGGCTGACTTCATCTCAACCTCATTTATGCACTGCGGTTGAGACACAGCAGCACGCTCCAGTCGGTGAGCCTGTGGGGTCGGGCACAGCCTGTTGACCTCAAGCGTGGTCGAGGTTGGACGCTTGATGTCAGGCGATGAGCCCGAACCGTGGGCTACTGCACAAGGAGCGCGGATGAGTACGGACACTGGTTTCTATTCGATCATCGAGCACGCTGTCGACGGGCCGGAGACCCAGCGTGCGCTGGTGGACGCCTTCGCTGAGATCCAACAGCGGTGGGTACGTTTCTATCCGGGCTACGTGTCGGCACGGTTCCACGTAAGCACGGACGGAACGAGGGTCTACAACATCGTGAGCTGGGCCAGCGAGACGGACTACCGCAACTTCGTGGCCACGTCCGACACCGACGGCCGGATGACTGCCATCCAGACCGCGATGGACCTGCTGTCCGGCAAGGCCGAGGCCCGTGTGAGCGCGACCCCGACCTACACGCTCGCCCGCGAGATCAGCCCAGAGCCACGCCCGACAGATTCCTGACAGCCGGTCGATCATGAGAGGGACATCGATGAGGGTCGAAGTTTTCGCCGACGTGCTGTGTCCGTGGAGTTTCATCGGCAAGCGGCGCCTTGCCGCCGCCCTGGCTCGGGTTGCCGACCGAGAGCAGGTGGAGGTGGTGTGGCGCAGCTACGAACTGGCGCCAGAGCAGGGACGGGCTCCCGGGCCGACGGCGGCCGAGGCAATGGCGCAGTGGTGGGGCGAGCAGGCACCAGCCAGGATCGCCCGCATCCAGGCTGGTGGCTCCGCGGACGAACTGGAGCTCAATCTCCATGTCGCTCGGCCGGTGAACACTTTCGATGCCCACCGGTTGATCCACCTGGCCGCCCAGCGCGGTCTGGCCGAGGAGATGATGGAGCGTCTGCTGCACGGCTACCACACCGAGGGGCTCAACGTTGCCGACCCGCAGGTTTTGGCACGGTTGGGTGTCGAGGCGGGGCTGGATGCCACCGAGGTGCGCGCCTTATTGACCGGCGACGCCCACGCCGACAGCGTCCGGGCCGATGAGCGTCGCGCTACTGAATTGGGCGTCACCAGCGTCCCCTCAGTGGTGATCGACGGCACGCCCTTAGTCTCCGGCGTCCAACCACCCACCGAACTCCACCGCTTGATCGAGCACGCCTTGGCCGCCTCGCGCACCACATAGAGCAGCGTGCGTGAACCCGGAGCCAACAGAGCCAAGCTCACACTGCCAGGAATTGCCACGGAGCTGAGACTGGCGGCAAGTGACATCGCGTGAGACAACCAAAACCCGCAGGTCAAAGAAGATCAACATGTCACAGGATTCGAGATCCCACACCGGGTGCAGGTTCTCGAAATTGGCGTCGCAATCTCACTGGTCTTGTCACGTGAATGTCCTAAACGACATTTACGTGAGATTCTGAGCAGCGCAAGTTGATGTTGGACCGCTCGCGTGGCGTCGCCGACAGGTTCAGAACCAGTTTATCCCCGTGCAGCGGCTACCTCTCGCGCCGAAACTTTGCGACTGTGGTCAATCCTGCGTTCTTGTGAAGCGGGGAGAGAGGGGTTCGGGGATCCGAGCCGGACGGGGCCGCATCTGCAGGCAGTGCGCGACGGGCTCGACGCGGTCATGCGGCTGCGTTCGCCGCGGCCGGACTGGAGTGGGAGGACTGCTACCGGGAGATGCGCGGAGACGTCATCGTCGCGCTCGTCTCGGCGGAGATTCCGCCGGCTGGCGAGGACGCGGTAGTAGGCGCGGACGAACCCGATCGTGGTAGGACAGAGCAACGCGACCCGGTCGTCGGGCTTGACCCCGCAATCGCTCAGATGCTGGGCCTGGGGCCACAGCTGCGCGTAGCTGAGGCGGCGCCTGCCCTTCGACAAGGGCAGTCTTGTCCGGGAGACGGCGAGCCGATTCGCCGAAGATCACCGCCAGCGACAGGGTGGACACGATGTTCGCCCTCTTCGTCGTAGTCACGCGAGCACCGGCGGGCACCGGTGCGTCGCGTGACGGTGCCTGGTATCAGCGCGGTTCGGAGACGACGCACGCCTGCACCAGCGTGCTGATGTCCGGCAGCGATTCGAGGTCGTCGACCATCGCGGCGATGGCGTCGACAGCCTCATCGGGCAGGGTGCGTGCGGCGTTGGTGGTGAACTTGCCGGTGATCGCTTCCGGAGTGAGCGGATTGCCAGGGGTTCCGCTACTGGCCGGCACCCGGCGACGCACGGTCCCCCCAGTGCTGAGGTGGATGACAACTTCGCCCGGGAAATGCTTCGGGAAGTCGCTGTCGGGGTCGACGGGACAGGTGACCTTGGCCGCCATCGCGAGCACCTGCGGGTCGTCGAGGGACTCGTCGTAGAAGGTGGCCAGGTCGACCCGGCCACGGACCAGGGCGTAGGCGACGGCGTACTGCACGCTGAACTGGGCGTTGTAGAGAGTGTCGGGTGCCTGCTTCTTCGTAGCCGGTTCGGTGACCGAGGGCATGACCCGCTCAGTGGTCGGGCACACGATCCGGTCGACCTCGTCCGGGCGCAGGGTTGCGCCGCCGAGGTCGGTGAGGATCTGCAGGGCGGCGTCGATGAAGGCGTGTGTGAAGTGGCAGCACGGATACGGCTTGATCGCGATGTCGGCCGACATCCACCGGCTTCCCAGGTCGTGCAGGTTCAGCGCGGCGGCGGCACCGGGGTCGCCGAGGTGGCTGCCGTAGAGCCCGCGTTCCCCCTCGAAGATCGTCAGCGGCCCGATGAACCCGGCGCCGGCCAGGGTCGAGGCGATGATGCCCGAGTGCGCGGCCCAGCCCGGGTGCAGCCGCTTGAGCCAGGACTGGCCGAGTTCGAGAGTCCCCGCGGCCTGGCTGGCGCAGATGCCCAGGGCGTGCGCGAGCACCGAAGCGTCCTGATTCCGTAGCTTCGCGGCGACGCACGCGGCGGCGAACGTGCCGGCGATCCCGGTGGGGTGAAACCCCCGGTCGTGAAACTTCCCGGCAGCCGCGGCCGCGATCCGGCACCCGACTTCCAGGCCGATGATGTAGGCGAGCAAGGTGGCTTCGCCGTCGGCGTGCTCGGCCTCGCCGACCGCGAGCGCGGCCGCCAGTGCGGGGGCGGTGGCGTGGTAGATCGCTTCGATGTGGGTGTCGTCGAAGTCGAGGCCGTGGATCAGTGTGCCGTTGACCAGGGCCGCGGCCGGGGCCGGGAGGCCGGTGCCGAACCCGATGGTGTGTGCCTCCTGGCCCTCGCCGAGCTGCGTCGCGGCATCGTGGACCGCGTGGGCGAAGTCCATGTCGCTGGAGGCCAGAGCGATGCCCAGGCCGTCCAGCAGGTGCGCGCGGGCGACGGCGCGAACCGCGGCCGGTACGTCGCTCATCGACAAGTCGGACACGAACTGCGCGAGCTTCTCCGAGACCGTGCCCGATTTCTGGTCGGCAGCGGTCCGGTCGGTCTGGGCAACCGTGGTCACGGTGATCATTCCTCCTGCGGTGGGTGTGTGGGTGATGGTGACGCTATGAGCGGGCGTTTGCAGCGGAGGTGTTCTCCACCAGTGGTCGGTTGGTGCTGCGCATGCCGAAGATGCCGGTGACCGCGCCGCCGATCACCAGGATGACGGCCATGGTGATGAAGTAGCCGGAGAAGCCGGCCGCGGCGACGAGCGGGGCGAAGATGAATCCGCCGGCGAACACCCCGAGACGCCCGAGGCCGTTGGCGATGCCCGAGCCGACTCCGCGCAGGTGGGTGGGGAACATCTCCGGGAGGTAGGCGTACAGGAACACCGTCTGCGTCTGCAGGAACATCGAGATGATGAACCCGGCCGCGAGCACCATCCCCGATCCGCCGGTGACGCCGAAGACCACGAACAGGGCGCCGACCACCACGGTCGTGCCGGCGATCAGCAGCTTGCGCTCGAACCGGTCGACCACTGGCCACGCCAGCAGCGCCCCGGGAACCGCGGCGATCGAGAAGATCGACGCGAACAACAAGGTTTGTGACGTGGTGTAGCCGTGGTCGACCAGCAGGATCGGCACGTAAGCGTTGTAGCCGAAGAAGGCGAACGCGATCAGGACCGAGCCGGTGCACAGCACGACGAAGTTGCGCAGGTTCCGTCCACGCAGCAGCTCACCGACCCGGCCCGAGGCGACCGTGGGTTCCTCCACCGGCGCGGGCAGCGGCGCCCGGGTCTTGGCTTTGGCCTGCGCCTCGAGCTTCGCGACGGTGACATTGGCCCGGTAGTCGTCGCCGTGCAGGCTCTGCCAGCGGACCGACTCGGGCAACAGCCAGATCGCGGCGACGCCGACGAGCGCGCCGAGCGCGCCCAGGACGAACACCCAGCGCCACATGCCGGGACCGAGGAAGATCACCAGCCGGGCGAGCCAGGCGGCGATCGGCACGCCCACGAGACCGAACGCGAGCAGCAGGGACTGATAGCGCCCGCGGGAGCGGCGGGGGAACATCTCCGCGACGTATACGATCAGCACGCCCGTCATCGCCTGCAGCCCGAAGCCGGTCAGGAACCGTGCGATGACCAGGAATCCGACGGTGTTCGCGAAGGTGGTGGTCAACGAGAACAACGAGTAGACCATCACTGCGCCGATGATCGTCTTTTTCCGGCCAATTCGGTCGGATATCCGACCGCCGGTGATTCCGCCGAAGAACATGCCCAGGAACGTGGCCGAGGTGACCGCGCCGACGCTGTGCAGCGACAGGCCCCACTCCCGGGTGATGGCCGGTGCGGCGTAGGAGAAGGAGTAGATGTCCACGACGTCGAAGGCGAACAACGCACCGAGGACGACGCACCACAATTTCTGCGAACGGGTGACCACAGGCAGCGCGCTCAATCGCGCGGGCGCGGAATACGCTGCGGACGTGCTGGTCTTGGTTGGCTCAGAGATCGTCATTGGTCTCCGTACTCACGCATGAGGGGACAGTCGGAACCAGGCGGATTCAGGAGTGCCGCGCCCGGTTGTCACGGGTGGAGCCACCTTGGACGACCACGCACGAACGCCGCAATCTAAGTTTCATCTGCCGCAACCATGCAGGTCACGGTCGTGTGCAGCGGCCCGATGACGGATCAGACGTCCGTCTCATCCGCGGCTTCGATGAAGTCCTTGATGGTGACGTCGAGGGACTCGAGGCGAATGGAGGAGTTGGGCCCGAGCACGGTCGCCAGGTGAGGAGCGAGCTGAGTGCAGGCGGCGGTCAGCGGCTGCGCGAGCCGGCGCAGCTTGTCCGCGGGCAGCGCGTAATCGGGACCGGCGATGACAATCGATCCGAGAGGATAGTCGTCGTCGGGATCGAGCAGGGCCACCCCTATTCCGTTGAGGTGGGGGTGGTTCTCGCTGAAGGACATCGCGTAGCCGTCGGCGCGGATGGTGTCCAGTTCGCGCTGGATCACCGCGCGTTTCTCGCCACGGGCGTGGGTGCCGATCACCTTGGCGGCCTGCTTGTCCGTCAGGTGGGCCAAGATGACGCGGCCGCTGCAGCCGGAGGTCAGCGGGGCCCGCTCACCGACGTGGACACCGCGTCGCTGCGGATTCGTGGCCGGCTCGGCGCCGAGCACGAGGACCCGGTGTTCGCCGCTGCGCAGGTGCAGTGTCGCGGTCTCGTGCACGGTGGCGGCCAATTTGGACAGGACCGGGCGGGCGCGTTGCAGCAGCGCCGGGCGTGGGCCGATCAGGGACGCGAGTGCGATCGATCGGCTGCCGACCCGGTAGCCACGCCGTCCGAGATGGTCGACGTAGCCCTCCTCCTGCAGGGTGCGCAGGACGCGGTACGCACTGGCCTTGGACAGGTCCACCGCCGCCGCGATCGCCAGCAGCCCGGCCGGCTGCTCCATCCCCGCGAGCGCTTCCAGCACCCGCAGCGACCGACGCAGGATGTCCGACTGCACCGTTTCTCCGGCTCTTGCGGAAGTACTCATCACACCTCGTTGGTTTCACGCCACGAAACTAACGTTGCACCGATCGGCGGCCGATGTCCAGTCTTGGCCTCAGCACGCGAACGACGCGGTTCTCTGCCGAGGATGAAGGTGGCTCATGCCGAACGACTCACGCACCATGTCCCTGATCGCGTTCCTGCAGGCCCAGAACTGCTCGAACTACGTCGGCTCCTGGCGCCACACGCTGTCCATGACGGACTTCCTCACCCCGGACTACTTCACCCGGATCGCCCGCACCCTCGAGGACGCCCGGTTCGACATGGCGTTCTTCGACGACCGGCTGGCGATGCCCGACATCTACGGCCGCAGCCACGACCTCGCGGTGCGCCACGGGATCCGGTCGGTGAAGATGGACCCGACCCCGATCCTGATGGCCATGGCCGGGGCGACCTCGCACCTGGGCCTGGGCGCCACGTACTCGACCACTTACTACGAACCCTTCCACGTGGCGCGTCTGTTCGCGACGCTCGACCTGATGACCGGTGGCCGGGTGGCGTGGAACGTGGTCACCTCGCTCAACGACTCCGAGGCCGCCAACTTCGGCGTGAGTGAGCACCTTGAGCACGACCTGCGCTACGACCGCGCTGATGAGTTCCTTGAGATCGTCACCGACCTGTGGTCGGCGTGGGACTCCGACGCGCTGGTCCTCGACAAGGACACCGGGCTGTTCGCCGACCCCGCCAAGGTGCACCGCACCGACTACGCCGGCAAGTTCTTCCGCCTCAACGGCACCTTCCCGGTGCCCCGGTCCCCGCAAGGCCAGCCGGTCCTGCTGCAAGCCGGTTCCAGCGGCCGAGGCCTGCGCTTCGCCGGCCGCTGGGCGGAAGTCGTCTTCACTGCCTACTCCGGCAAGGACGCCGGCATAGCCCAGTACCAGGCGATCCGGCGCGCCGTCGCCGACGCCGGACGCGACCCGGACACCGTCACCGTCGCTCCGGCAGTCGGCGTGATCGTCGCCGAGACCGAGCAGCTCGCCCAGGAGAAGAAGGCGTTGCTGGCCGATCTCGCGCGGCCCGAGGACGGGCTGGCGCTGCTGTGCGAGGTCATCAACACCGATCTGTCCGGGCGTCCCCTCGACGAACCGTTCACCGACGCCGAGCTCGCGCAGATGTCCTGGCACGGCCTGCGCGATCGGGTGATCCAGCTCAGCGGCACCGCGAACCCTTCGGTCGACGACTTCGTGCGGTACTCCGGGCGGGGCAGCCTCAACGAGGGCGCGACGTTCGTCGGAACCCCAACCCAGGTCGCTGACCAGATGGAGGCCTGGTTCACCAGCTGCTGCGACGGGTTCGTGCTCTCCGCGGCCAGCGTGCCCGGCACCTACGAGGACTTCGCCCGGCTCGTCGTTCCCGAACTGCAACGGCGCGGCCTGAGCAAGACCGAGTACGCCGGCTCGACCCTGCGCTCGAACCTCGGCCTCCCGATCACGGATTCGGCCAAGGCCGCGACCGTGGAGGTGGGACGGTGAGCACGCCGGTGCGGATCTTGACCCCGTGCGGGATGCTCGGCTACGGCTATTCCGACGCGGATTTCTGGGCCTGCGTCGACCTGGGCGTCGACGCCATCATCGTCGACTCCGGATCCACCGACCCGGGGCCGTACATGCTGGGCCTGGGCAAGACGCTGGTCACCGAAGAGTCGTACCTGCGTGACCTGCGGCCGATGCTGCTCGCCGGCAGCAAGCATCACATTCCGGTCGTCGTCAGCTCCGCCGGCGGCGCCGGCACCAACGCCCAGGTCGACCGGATGACCGCCCTGGTCGAACGCATCGCCGCCGAGGAGAACCTGAGCCTGCGCATCGCCACCATCTACGCCGACGTCTCCCCCGACGTGGTTGCCGCCCGGCTCGACGACGGGAGGATCGAGCCGAACGTGCGCGGCGAACTCCCCACCCCGCAGGACATCTCGACGTCGACGGCCATCGTGGCGCAGATGGGCGCCGAACCCTTCCTCCCGCTGCTGACCGAGGACCACCCGGTCGACGTCGTCATCGCCGGCCGGGCCTACGACCCGGCCCCGCACGCCGCGTTCTGCCTCTCCCGTGGCATCGACCCCGGCATCGCCTGGCACATGGGCAAAATCGTCGAATGCGGTGCCGCGTGCGCCGAACCCAAGGGCGGCGGGGTACTGGCCACTGTGTATCCCGACGCGTTCGAGCTGACCCCGCTCAGCCCGGGGCAGGCTTGCACCCCGCTGTCGGTGGCCGCGCACACCCTCTACGAGAAGAGCCGGCCCGACCTGCTGCCCGGACCTTCCGGCGTCCTGGACGTCCGGAAGTGCACCTATACCGCCGTCGACGACCGGACCGTCCGCGTCGCCGGCAGCCGCTTCCTGCCCGCCGACGGCCCGACTGTCAAGCTTGAGGGCGCCGCGATCGTCGGTTACCGCAGCATCTTCATCGGCGGTGTCCGCGACCCGATCCTCATCGGACAGATCGACGCGTTCCTAGAGCGGGTGCACAAAACAGCCGGTGTCCTGCACCCTGCCCTCGCCACTGGCGAGGCGGAACTGCATTTCCACGTCTATGGCCGCAACGGCGTCATGGGCGAGACCGAACCCTCGGCCAGGGTGCCGCACGAAGTCGGCGTCCTGGGCGAGGCGACCGCCCCGACGCAGGCCCTGGCCGACGCGATCGGCACCACGGCCCGCGTCGGGGTCCTGCACCTGAGCTACCCCGGCCAGATGGCCACCGCCGGCAACCTCGCCCTGCCACTCAACCCGATGGACAACCCCATCGGCCCGGTCTGCGTGTTCACCCTCTACCACGTGATGCACAGCGACGGGCTCGACCTGTTCACCACCGCCACCAAGGAGGTCGGATCATGACCGCCACCGTGCCGCTCTCCCAGCTCGCCGCCGTCATCCGCAGCAAGAACGCCGGACCCTACGAGATCACCTTCGACGTGATGTTCACCGATCACGCCACCTACGCCCACGTGCGCGACAGTGGCGCGCTGACTCTCCAGACGATGGCACGCGCCTACGGAGTGAACGAGCAGGACGTCCGCTACTGCGATTTCTTCCAACCCGCGCTCGCGTTCAAGCTCACCCTCGTCCGGCCGGGGCGCCAGGGCAGCATCGGCGAACGTGACACCTTCGGCGCCCAGCAGCACGCGCCCCTGCTCGACATCCCCATTCCCGCACCGGCCGGCTGACCCCCGAGTCTCCACGACCGCAGTTCCGAGGAGGTAACCATGCCGACCACCACCCATCCGTGCCCGAGCCCGAACGCACCCGCTACGACCGACCCTGCACTGCAGCAGCGATTCCGCGACGTCATGGCGGGTGTCGCGACCCCGGTCGCGGTGATCACCGCCATGGCCGACCAGGTGCCTCACGGCACCACGGTCAGCGCGTTCGCCTCGCTGTCGATGACCCCGCCCATGGTGGCGGTGTGCCTCGACCGTGGCTCCGAGCTGCTGGCGATGATCCGCACCACTGGCTGCTTCGGTGTCAACGTGCTCGGCACCGGCCACGCCGACCTGGCCCTCACCTTCGCCCGCAAAGGCGGCGCGGCCAAGTTCGACCACGTCGAGTGGACCGCCGACCACGGTCTCCCCCGGCTGCCCGGCGCGACCTGGCTCGCCTGCCGCGTGAGCCGGTTCGTCGACGGCGGCGACCACGTCATCGTCCTCGGCGACGTCCACGCCGCCGACGCGCAGGAAGCCGATCCGCTCACCTACTACCGGCGGCTCTTCGGCACGCACACCGCGTTCACGGAGCTGGCATGACACCCCTTGTGTCAACCTCTGGGTCAAAGTCAGGCCGCGAGTGGTTGTTTTGCCTGGTGCTGGGCGCCTCCGTGCAGGGTCGGGTCGTAGGGTGTGCTGTTCTGCCAGCAGCGCCAGATGA
>NZ_JAEBDZ010000048.1:0-50870 GCF_046548675.1 Amycolatopsis sp. cmx-8-4 | reverse complement strand
AATCCACGGTGATCAACACCGAAACCGTCACCCGAGGGCCGTTGACCAGCGCAAACGACGCGCCGACAGGACACCCGACTGGGGATTTTCAGAGAGCAGGACTGGCCCTAATCACAGAGCGCCATCATTCTCGCCGATGACCACCGTCAAGTGCTCACGTACCGGTATCCGGACCTCCCGGAAAGACCGGAAGTGTCGCGCTTCGATCCATGCCAAACGCACCGTGCCCCCTGAGCAACGAGCTCCGCTGACCCAGGACGCATTCAGGGTGTCCTAAGTCGATCAGTTGCCGGAAGGGTCGTGTGTGTCCCGTGCCCTGTTACAGGCGGTACGGAGGGTTCGCTCGATCGAGTGATCGGTGGAGCAACGATCCACACTCCGATGGTAGTGAGAGTGCTCTCGGTTGCCGTCCGGATCGGACTCTGAAGACTGAAGTCCCCTACCTGGCGGAGGACTTCAGTCGACTTCAAGCTGGCTTGTCTCCTGGCTGGCATTTTTCCGGAGTTAGAGGCGATCGATTCGAAGTGCTGAACTGTCATCGTGCAGGGGGTCGAAGGTTAATTGGATTTTGGTCGGTTTCGAGGCCGTTAAGGATGCCTCTTCTTGTCGGCCTCGAGGGATGTGTTGAAGGCATCGATAATTGAAGTTGAGATTCGCCCCCGGTCGCTCACCTCGTAGCCGTGATCGCGAGCCCATGAGCGGATGTCGTGTGTCGCCGTGTATTCGCCAGTTGCCTGCGGCTCTGATTTGGTGCTTTCGGTGGCCTGGCCGACTGCCACCTTGATGCGGCGTCCTCCGGTGCGTCGGGCGGCCGACACGAACGGGGCCAGTGCTGTGCGCAGGTTGTTGGCGTTCGCGGAGGAGAGGTCGATCTCGTACGTCACGCCGTCGAGTCCGAAGGGGATGGTCTGGTCGGCTCGGCTGCCGTCCGTGTCGTCGGATATCTCGATAGTGACCTTCTTGGCCATGTGCATCAACCTTCTTTCTGTTCCTGTTCGTTTGTGACGTCGACGAATAGTAGCGTCCTGAAATAATGGTAGTGCGCGGGGTGCACGTGTTGACGAGGTTCTTTGGATTTGTTTCGAGCATCTATTGACTGGTTGTTGGGTCGTCGGTTCGGATGACTGTGCGCTATGGCGAACACTTCCCTGTCGGCCTGTGGTGGATCAACGAGAAAGCAAAGGAGTGCGCGATGGAAACCGAACAGGGTAAGAGGCAGGACTGCGATGACGTGGTCGCTGCTGCGATCCGTGAGCTGGCGGCGGCGGTCCGGGCGATGGTGCCGGAGCCGCCGGCCGATCCGGACGCGCTGCTGACTGCCGAGGAGGCCGGGGAACTGCTTCAACTGTCGCCCAGGACGTTGAAGGCTCAAGCCGCTGCCGGGGTGCTGCCGCATCGCCGATTCGGGAAGCACTACCGGTTCACACGTGCCGATGTCACCGAGATCGTGCGGCTCAGCGCTGCCCAGGTGAAGCCGCCGCGCAGGCGGGTGTCCGTTGCGGACGTTGCCCAGGACTTCCGCGCCGCGTGATGCGGGCGGAGCAACAGAGAAGAGGAGTGAAGGATGGCCCACGGCCAGGAAGAGCCCAGTACGGGCGAGTGGCGTGCCCGGTACAAGCGTCCCGATGGGACGTGGGGGAGCAAGTCAGGGTTCCCGACCAAGGACGCGGCTGAGAACTGGGGGGTGGAACAGGAGGCGCTGATCCGGCGGAACCTGTGGCTGGACCCGCGTGACGGGGAGACTCGGTTTGACGACTTCGCCGAGGAGTGGTTGGACGCGGTGTCGCCGCGGTTGGAGCTGAACACGGTCGCGAAGTACCGCTCGTTCCTCGACAACCAGTTGCTGCCGCAGTGGCGGGCGTGGCCGCTGGTCGCGATCTTCAACGGGTACGTCGAGATCGAGCGGTGGCTTTCGGAGCTGCATGATGAGTTCGCTGAGTCGTCGGTGTCCTCGTACTTCGCGTTGTTCTCCACGATCCTGAACGGTGCCGTGCGTGCCCGGATGATCCCGGCGAACCCGTGCAACGGCGTTCGGGTGACTAATGGGGAGTTCGACACCGAGCGTCTGGTGGCCACGCCGGCTCAGGCGCTGCGGGCTGCGATGCGGCTTTACGAGCTGGGACTCGGTATGTCCGGGTTTGTGCTGTGCTTAATGGATGTCTACACGGGAGCCCGATGGGGTGAACTTGTCGGTCAGCAGCGGCATGAGTACGACTCCGAGCGTCGCGGGATCGAGATCCGGTCGCCGTTGAAGGAGGTTGGCGGGAAGGTCTACAAAGGAGGCCGGAAGGGTGATGATCATCACTCGGATGGCCGCCAGCGGCCGCCGACCCGCCGGGGGAACTCCCGGCCCAAGAAGGGCCGGACGAAAACCCCTGCGGGGACTCGGTTCGTGGCACTTCCGCCGGGCATCGCAGTGCTCTACGAGGAGCTGATGGACAGCCATCGGGATCCGTTCGTGCTGTCCACGCCGGAGGGGCATCCGTGGCGGCGGTCGAACTTCCGGATCCGGTTCTGGCGGCCGGCGTGGGACGGGATCGAGCTGGACGAGTCCGGGGCGGGGGAGCGGCGGCCGCCGATCCTGCCGACCTTCACGTTCCACGAAGGGCGGCACACGCACGCCACGTGGCTGACCGAAGACGGGATCCCGGAGGTCGCCCGCCGCGCGCGGCTGGGCCAGAAGATGAAGGGCATGGCCCGGGTCTATGACCACGTGACCCCGGCGATGGTGAACCAGATCCTGGACGTCCTGGAAGAACGGTGGCTGCGGTCGCTGGCGTCGCTGTATCCGGGGGAGCGGGCGAAGCTGGTGTCCTGGTTCCCGCACTTGCGGTCCGGGCGGGCCATATCGGCGCTGGGTGCCGTCGCCGGATTGTCGCCGACTGACGAGTAGAAGCCCTGCCCCTCCGGGGAGGGACAGGGCTTCTGACCTGCTGTTTCAGGTGGTGCGCGATACTGGGATTGAACCAGTGACCTCTTCCGTGTCAGGGAAGCGCTCTCCCGCTGAGCTAATCGCGCGAGGTGGAGACGGGATTCGAACCCGTGTACACGGCTTTGCAGGCCGTTGCCTCGCCTCTCGGCCACTCCACCGTGCCAGGCCTCGAGAGCCTACCGAGCGGATGACGGGATTCGAACCCGCGACCCTCACCTTGGCAAGGTGATGCGCTACCAGCTGCGCTACATCCGCACTCCGCAGCTCCCGGGGCCTTGAGGCTGTGTGCCTCACCCCGTCGCCGTGGTGTGGAAAAACCATATCGAACCCCGCGAACGGCTTTGACACCGGGGTGTCACTTGGCCGTTGCGGCGCCGTGATCAGGCCAGATCGTGCGGGATGAGGTGGGTCAGGGCGTCGTCGACGTCGACCCACAGGTGCTCGTTGCCCGGCAGCACCACGTCGTAGGTGCGGTCGAGGAAGTCGGCCAGTTCCTGGGCGGACGCCTCGAACATGGCGTGCCCGGACGGCGAGTTCAGCTCGATGAGCACCGATTCCGGGTCCTCGACCGACGGGCGGATGCGGACGTCGCCGTCGCCCGCGTCGGCCAGGAGGCCGTCCGCGAGGAGGTCGCGTGCGTAAACCCACTCGACCCAGCCGGCGCGGCCGGTGCGGAAGGCGGCGACGACCGCGTACGGGTCGCGTGTGTCGTAGCGCAGCTCCACCTTCACCGGAACCGCGGGCGTCCGCGGCGCCAGCAGGTCGAAGACCGCCGTCGAGCGGAGCGTCACGTGATCGTTGCGCATCGTCCTACCCCTCGTCTCCCTTCCCGGCCCGGCCTGGCCGAGGGCGTCACCATTGGGACGCACCGGGAGGCCGATTCCGTCGCGGGTAAGCCGCAGATCACCCGTCCGGGCGCATCGGCCCCTGTCTGTCGTCCGTGGTTCACCCGCGGCACGCAGTACGACGGACGCGCCCGCGAGGGTCCCACCTGTCCATACTGCGCGGTTTGATCGCCGCGTGGTAGCACCGTCGCACGGATGTCGAACGTCGTGTCGGGCGGCCTCCGGGCCTCACAACCCCGGTTAGCTCGGGGTTGTTCGTTCCGTACTCGCCGGTAAGCGGAGTGTGGTCGCTCAGGACCACCCGTTTGCAGGCGTTCTGAAGTCGTGCGCTACAGTTACCCCCCAACACCCCGAGCGGGCGATTAGCTCAGGGGGAGAGCGCTTCGTTCACACCGAAGAGGTCACTGGTTCGATCCCAGTATCGCCCACCCGAATCGCGGTAGAGCCCTGTTTGCGGACTGCGCAAACAGGGCTCTTCTCGTTGTGTCTTGTGGGGGCCGAGCCCCCACGCCCCCGCCGGGGGCAAGCCCCCGGACCCCCAGCGTGTGGTCACTTTTCGCGGGCGCTTTTAGCTGGCGCGATCACGGCGTTCATCCCCCGCGCGGGTAGGCGTGCGATCCGGAGTGAACTGTCGCCTCGAATCCGCCGTATGAGCTGTCAACAGAGCTTCGGACCCGGTTGCCACGGGTCCGGCGGAAGTTCTTTCGGAAACTGCCGTGTCGGTGGCTTTCTGTCGAACCTGGCCACGCTGGGAGGTGGTGGTGTGATCCTCGGCACGCGACGGCGGCGTGATCGCGCCGGGCCGTCCCGCCGTGACCGTGCGGTCACGGTGTGCAGCTGGTGGATCACCGGCTCGGCCGCGTTCGGACCGTGGTCCGCTCGCGCAGGGTGATCTGTGACGGAAACCGGCACGAGTGACGACTTGGCGGCGAACGTCACCACGTGATCACCCGGCGGACCGCCCGGGCCCGCCACGGCGCCGTTCGATCCATTGTGGACCGCCGGTCCCTCGCGATGTCCACAGTGGATTCCGCCGGCCGCTCGGCCGTTCGGGCGGGCAGCGTCCACCCGGGTGCGGGTATCGCATTTTTGGCTACATTGCGTAGTTTTCCTCGGGATACGCGCTATTACCCATCGTCATCATCTTGTTATCTTTCGGCCATTTTCTGGCGGGGAAGACGCACAGCATGTGGCTCGAAATCGTTGTAACGATGCTGAGAGAGTCGCCGATACCTTGCCTTGTGAAGCTTCCGCGGCCCCAGCGCGACCACCGAGTTTGCGATCACTCTCCGAAATCACTCTCGGTGACGCAGTGTGCCCGCGGTTACAACTCCGATTCCTGTTTCCGGGAGGTCTGATGGAAGAGTCGGTGCGGCCTTCGTACACGGTGGCCCAGCCACCGCCGCACATCGACCTTCAAGCCATCCCGCGACCCGCCAAGCGGGACGGGGCTCCGGCCGTAGATCCGGCCGGAACCCCGCCACCCAAGGCGCTACCGGCGGCCTGGGAGGCCAGATACAGAGCCTGGGTCATCGGCAGCGACGTCTTCGTGACGCTGCTGGTGATCGCGATCAGCGCGTTCGTCATCGACCGCGTGGCTCCGCACGACATGCACGCGTTCGGCACCATCCTCGCGATCTTCGTCTCCCTGCCGGTGAGCCGGGCGTGGAGCCCGCGCGTGCTCGGCGAGGGGGCGGAGGAGTACCGCACCCTGGGCCGGGGCTTCATCACGGCGGCCGTCCTCGTGGCGCTGGGCGGGCTGCTGTTCGGCGCGCTCGAGGTCCAGGTCTGGGTGTTCGTCGTCGTCCCGGCGATCGCGCTCGTCGCGTTCCCGCAGCGCTACCTGCTGCGCCAGGTGCTGCACCGCAAGCGCGCCAAGGGACTCTGCCTGCTGCCGGTGATGGCCGCGGGCAGCCCGGAGACCGTCGCGGACCTCATCGCCCGCACCCGCTCCGAGGTCCACGTCGGGTGGCGCGTCGAGGCGGCCTGCACGTTCACCGGGCACGGCGCCGACCGCGACAGCGGGGAGATCGACGGCGTCCCGGTGGTCGGGCGGCTGGAAGAGCTGTCCCGGCACGTGCGCCGCGGCGGCTACCGCGTCGTCGCGATCACCGCGGACCAGTACTGGAGCCCGAAGCGCCTGCAGCGCCTGGCCTGGGACATGGAGGGCACCGGCGCCGAGATGGTCGTGGCGCCCGTGCTGATGGAGGTGGCCGGGCCCCGGCTGAACGTCACCGGGGTGCTGGGGATGCCGCTGCTGCGGGTCACCGCGCCGATGTTCACCGGCGGGCGCCGCGTGGTGAAGGAGATCGTGGACCGCGCCGGCTCGGCGTTCCTGCTCACGATGATGTCCCCGCTGCTGCTCGCGATCGCGGTCGCGATCAAGCTGAACGACCGCGGCCCGGTGATCTACCGCCAGCACCGCGTCGGGCGTGACGGCGCTGTGTTCACCATGCTGAAGTTCCGGACGATGGTGACGAACGCCGACGAGATCCGCAAGAAGCTCCAGGCCGAGAACGAGGGTGCGGGCCCGTTGTTCAAGATGAAACGGGATCCGCGTATCACCCGTGTGGGTGGTTTGCTGCGCCGGTATTCACTCGACGAGCTGCCCCAGCTGTTCAACGTCGTCTCCGGGAAGATGTCGCTCGTCGGCCCGCGGCCGCCGTTGCCCGAGGAAACCGCGCAGTACGCGCCGGACGCGCGCCGCCGGCTGCTCGTGAAGCCGGGCCTGACCGGGCTCTGGCAGGTGAGCGGGCGCTCCGACCTCACCTGGGCCGAGAGCATCCGGCTCGACCTGCGTTACGTCGAGGACTGGTCCCTCGCGCTGGACCTGGTGATCCTCTGGAAGACGTTCCGCGCGGTGATGGGCGGTCAGGGCGCCTACTGACCCGTCCGGTTTCCACCGCGCTTTCCGCGCCACGGCCGTCGATCCCCGCCGCGGGGGATCGACGGCCGTGCTCGTTCCCGGGCCCGGGTGATCCACTTCACGCACCAAAGTGGTTGAGAGTGAAATAGTTCAACGCTCAATCAGGTTGCACGGGGTACCGAACCACGGAAGGAACGCGCCCCATGACCACCTTTGCCGAGCGGACCGAGGCCCTCCAGCTGCCCGAGGACGTCCAGAACCTGCTGTTCCGCGACGCGCGCACCGCCAACAGTTTCAGCTCCGAGCCGGTGACCGAGGAGCAGGTCCGCGCGATCTACGACCTCGTCAAGTGGGCCCCGACGTCGATGAACACCCAGCCGCTGCGCGCGCTGGTGCTCCGGACCGCCGAGGCGAAGGCCCGCCTGCTCCCGCACATGTCCCCGGGCAACCAGGCCAAGACCGAGGCCGCGCCGCTGACCGTCGTGCTTGCTGCCGACGTCGACTTCCACGAGAACCTCCCGCAGGTCTTCCCGCACGCCCCGCAGGCGAAGGACAACTTCTCGGACGAAGAGGGCCGCGTCGAGTTCGCCAAGCTGAACTCGCTGCTGCAGGTCGGCTACTTCATCATCGGCGTCCGCGCCGCCGGGCTCGCCGCCGGCCCGATGACCGGGTTCGACGCCGCCGGTGTCGACAAGGAGTTCCTCGACGGCAAGCAGTGGCGTTCGCTGGTCGTGGTCAACGTCGGCAAGCCGGGGGAGAACCCGTGGTTCGACCGTCTGCCGCGGCTGGACTTCGACCAGGTCGTCGAGACCCTCTGAACTGACTACCCCGATCGGGCGGGCCGTCTCCGGCGCGGAGGCGGCCCGTCCGGCATTCGTGGACGCCTGTGAGGCGCGAACCGGCCGCCGACTAGCATCGTCGGAGTCGTCTTTGTCACTCCAGTTCGAGGAGCCGATCGTGTCGCAGCCGTCCCCCGTTTCCCCCGTGGCCGCCTCCCGCGTGGTGGTACCGGCGGGCACTACGGCGGGCGCGGCGGTCCGCGAAGCCGGTCTGCCGACCAAGGGCGCGGACACGGTCGTCGTCGTGCGCGACGCCGAGGGCAAGCTGCGCGACCTCGCCTGGGCCCCGGAAGCCGACGCCGAGGTCGAGCCGGTCGCCGCGAACACCGAGGACGGCCGCAGCGTCATCCGCCATTCGGCGGCGCACGTGCTCGCCCAGGCCGTGCAGCAGCAGTTCCCGCAGGCCAAGCTCGGTATCGGCCCGCCGGTGAAGGACGGTTTCTACTACGACTTCGCCGTCGACACCCCGTTCACCCCGGAAGACCTGCAGGCGCTCGAAAAGCGCATGAAGCAGATCGTGAAGGGCGCCCAGCAGTTCTCGCGGCGCGTTTTCGACTCCGTGGACGAGGCGAAGAAGGAACTGGCGGACGAGCCGTTCAAGCTCGAGCTGGTCGACCTCAAGTCCGAAGTGGACGCAGTGGACACTTCCGAGGTGATGGAGGTGGACAGTAGTGCTTCCGGCGAGCTCACCATCTACGACAACCTCGACCCGCGTACCAAGGAACGTGTCTGGAGTGACCTCTGCCGTGGTCCGCACGTGCCGACCACCAAGTTCATCCCCGCGTTCAAGCTGACCCGCGTCGCCGCCGCGTACTGGCGGGGGAGCGAGAAGAACCCGCAGCTGCAGCGGATCTACGGCACGGCGTGGGAGTCGGCCGAGGCGCAGGACGCCTACCTGGAGCGCATCGCCGAGGCCGAGCGCCGCGACCACCGCAAGCTCGGCGCCGAGCTGGACCTGTTCTCCTTCCCCGAGGAGATCGGCTCCGGCCTGCCGGTGTTCCACCCCAAGGGCGGCATCATCCGCCGGGAGCTGGAGAACTACTCGCGCCGCCGCCACGAGGAGGCCGGCTACGAGTTCGTGAACACCCCGCACATCAGCAAGGGCGAGCTGTTCCACACCTCCGGCCACCTGCCCTACTACGCGGACACCATGTTCCCGCCGGTGCAGTTCGACGAGGAGAACTACTACCTCAAGGCCATGAACTGCCCGATGCACAACCTGATCTTCCGCTCGCGCGGGCGGTCCTACCGCGAGCTGCCGCTGCGGCTGTTCGAGTTCGGCACGGTGTACCGCTACGAGAAGTCGGGCGTGGTGCACGGCCTGACCCGCGTGCGCGGCCTGACGATGGACGACTCGCACATCTACTGCACCAAGGAGCAGATGCCGGGCGAGCTCCGGTCGCTGCTGAAGTTCGTGCTGGACCTGCTGGCCGACTACGGCCTCTCCGACTTCTACCTCGAGCTGTCGACCCGCGGCGACTCGGCGAAGTTCATCGGCGAGGACTGGGAGTGGGAGGAGGCCACCGAGACGCTGCGGCAGGCCGCCGTCGACTCCGGCCTCGAGCTGGTCCCGGACCCGGGCGGCGCGGCCTTCTACGGCCCGAAGATCTCGGTGCAGGCCAAGGACGCCATCGGGCGCACCTGGCAGATGTCGACCATCCAGCTGGACTTCAACCAGAACAAGCGCTTCGAGCTGGAGTACACGGCGCCGGACGGCACCCGGCAGACGCCGGTGATGATCCACCGCGCGCTGTTCGGCTCGATCGAGCGGTTCTTCGGCGTGCTGACCGAGCACTACGCGGGCGCGTTCCCGGCGTGGCTGGCGCCGGTGCAGGTGGTCGGCATCCCGATCACCGCCGACCAGGTCGGCTTCCTGCGGGACGTCGAGAAGGCGTTGCGCGCCAAGGGGATCCGCGCCGAGGTCGACGCGAGCGACGACCGGATGCAGAAGAAGATCCGCACGCACACCACGCAGAAGGTGCCCTTCATGCTGCTGGCCGGCGCGAAGGACGTCGAGGCGGGCGCGGTGTCGTTCCGCTTCCGCGACGGCGGGCAGATCAACGGGGTGCCGGTGGCCGACGCCGTCGCCGCCATCGCCGGCTGGATCGAGGGCCGCGAGAACGCGTCGCCCTCGGCCGACGCGCTGGCGACGGTCGTCCGGTGAGCGACGGTCCCGAAGCCGGTCCCGACCTCGTCGAGCAGCAGGGCGTCGGGGTCCAGGACACGTTCCACCGCCTCTGGACCCCGCACCGGATGGCCTACATCAAGGGCCACGACAAGCCGGACGGCGACGAGGAGCCCGGCTGCCCGTTCTGCCGGATCCCGTCGATGGACGACAAGACCGGCTTGATCGTCGCCCGCGGCGAGGTCGTGTACGCGGTGCTGAACCTCTACCCGTACAACCCGGGTCACCTGATGGTGGTGCCCTACCGGCACGTCGCGGACTACACCGACCTGACGCCGGAGGAGACGCGCGAGGTCGCGGAGTACACCCAGCACGCGATGAAGGTGATCCGCGAGGTGTCGGGCGCGCACGGGTTCAACATCGGGCTGAACCAGGGCGTCATCGCGGGCGCCGGGATCGCCGCGCACCTGCACCAGCACCTGGTGCCGCGCTGGGGCGGCGACGCGAACTTCATGCCGGTGATCGGCCAGACGAAGGTGCTCCCGCAGCTGCTGGGCGAGACGCGCGACCTGCTGGCCGACGCCTGGTGAATACGTAACCGGCAACCCCTGGTTGAGGGTTCAACCAGGGGTATGCTGGGGGTATGTCCGATACTCGATGGCTCAGTGACGACGAGCAGCGCGTCTGGCGTGAATTCAACCTGGCCACGCGCATGCTCAGCGCGCACCTCGAGGCTCAGCTCCAGCACGACTCGGGCATGCCCCACACCTACTACGAGGTGCTCGTCTCGCTGTCGGAGGCGCCCGACCGCCGGCTGCGGATGAGTGAGCTCGCCGACGCGCGCCAGGCGTCGCGCAGCCGGCTCTCGCACGCCGTCGCGCGCCTGGAGGCCAACGGCTGGGTCCGCCGCGAGGCCTGCCCGACCGACAAGCGCGGCGCATGGGCCGTCCTGACGAAGGAAGGCTTCGCCGCCCTCGAAGCGGCGGCCCCCGGGCACGTCGAGGCCGTCCGCGAGAGCCTGTTCGACCCGCTGACGCCGGAGCAGGTCGTCGCGCTCGGCGAGATCAGCGCCGCGATCCGCAACCAGCTGTCGCCGAAATGCGCCGCGGCGCAGGCGCTAGAGGACGCTGCCGCCTACCCGGGCGAGGTCGTCCGGCTGCCGAAATCGGGCTGACCCGGGGCGGCGCGTCGGGTTCACCGGGGCGGGTCGATAGGCTGCCATCGCCCACCCGACCCTCGTAGCCAGGTGCCTCAGACGAACCGATGCTCAATATCTTCGCGCGTGCCTCCGTTTCCCGCGTCACCGATCCGATCGGCCAGGCGCTGGTCCGCGCCGGGCTGACCCCGAACGCGATGACCGTGCTCGGCACCGCCGGCGCGATCGCCTGTGCCCTGGTCTTCTTCCCGAACGGCTTCCTGCTGTGGGGCACCTTCACGGTGTGGGGCTTCGCCATGCTCGACCTGCTCGACGGCGCCATGGCCCGGGCCCGCGGCTACGGCACCCCGTTCGGCGCGGTGCTCGACGCCACCTGCGACAGGCTGGTCGACGGCGCGCTGTTCGCCGCCATCGCCTGGTGGTGCTTCGTGGTCGACGACAACCACCCCGCCGCCGCGGCGGCCCTGCTGTGCCTGGTCCTCGCCCAGGTCATCTCCTACGTCAAGGCCCGCGCCGACGCGTCCGGCCTGCCGGTCGACGGCGGTCTCGTCGAACGCGCCGAGCGGCTCATCATCGCGCTGGTTGGCACCGGGCTGCACGGCCTCGGCGTGCCGTGGACCGTGGACATCTCGCTCTGGCTGCTGGCCGTGCTGTCGGTCATCACGCTGCTGCAGCGCTTCGCCGGCGTGGCGAAGGCGGCCCGTGAGGCCGCCGCCGGGGAGCAGCCGGTATGAGCAAGGTGTCCGGCAGGCTCAGCGAGTTCGGGTACGCCGCCGCGTGGCGGCTGGCCGGCTGGCTGCCCGCCGGGTTCGGCGGCACCGTGTTCTCGCTGGGGGCGGACCTCGCCGTCCGGCGCGACGCCGGGGGCGTGCGGCAGCTGCGCACGAACCTCGCCCGCGTGGTGCCGCAGGCCGACCCGGCCGAGCTGGACGAGCTGACCCGGCGCGCGATGCGCTCGTACGCCCGCTACTGGCACGAGACGTTCCGGCTGCCGTCGATGGACCAGAAACAGGTCAGCGGCAAGGTCGCGGCCTCGATCACCGGCGTCGAGAACCTCGACGCGGCCCTCGCCGAGGGCAACGGCGCCGTGATGGCGCTGCCGCACAGCGGCAACTGGGACATCGCCGGCGTCTGGCTGGCCGACTACCTCGGCGGGTTCACGACCGTCGCCGAGCGCCTGAAGCCCGAGTCGCTCTACCGCCGGTTCGCCTCCTACCGCGAGTCGCTCGGGTTCGAGATCGTCCCGCTGACCGGCGACAGCTCCGCGATGCGCGTGCTGCTCAAGCGGCTGCGCGAGAACAAGGCCGTCTGCCTGGTGGGCGACCGCGACCTGACCGACAACGGCATCCCCGTGAAGTTCTTCGGCGAGCCGGCCCGGATGCCCGGCGGCCCGGCGCGGCTGGCCGCGACGACCGGCGCCGCGTTGATCCCGGCGGGCTGCTGGTTCACCGAGGACGGCTGGCAGGTCCGGCTGCACCCGCGCATCCGCGTCACCGCGCGGGCCGAGGTCCCGGCCGCGACGCAGGCGCTGGCCGACATCTTCGCCGGCGACATCGCCGCGCACCCCGCCGACTGGCACATGGTGCAGAAGTTCTGGCCCGCGGACATGGAGGCCGCCGAGCCGGGCAGCCTCGAAGAAGCGAGCTGAGCCGTGACCGCGCGACCGATGCGGATCGGGATCGTGTGCCCGTACTCCTTCGACGTGCCCGGCGGCGTCCAGGGGCACGTGATCGACCTGACGAAGGCGCTGATCTCCCGTGGGCACCAGGTGTCCGTGCTGGCTCCCGCCGACGACGACGCGGACCTGCCCGGGTTCGTGCACCCGGCCGGCAAGGCCCTCGGGATCCGCTACAACGGCTCGGTCGCCCGGCTGCAGTTCGGCCCGGTGTCCTACGCCCGCGTGCGGCGCTGGATCCGCGAAGGCGACTTCGACGTTCTGCACCTGCACGAGCCCGCCGCGCCGAGCCTGTCCCTGCTGGCGCTGCTCATCGCCGACGGCCCGATCGTCGCCACCTTCCACACCGCGACGACCCGGTCGCGCACGCTCTCGGCATTCCAGCCCGTGCTGCGGCCGCTGCTGGAGAAGATCACCGCGCGGATCGCCGTGTCCGCACTGGCCCGCCGGGTCCAGGTGGAGCACGCGGGTGGTGACGCCGTCGAGGTCCCCAACGGCGTCGACGTCGAGTTCTTCTCCGCCGCGACGCCGTTGCCGGGCTACCCGCGGGCCGGCGGCACGGTCGGGTTCGTCGGCCGGTTCGGCGAGCCCCGCAAGGGCATGGGCGTGCTGCTGGAGGCGCTGCGGCGGATCCTGCCGGAGTTCGAGGACCTGCGGCTGGTGGTCGTCGGCCGCGGGGACTCCGACCAGCTGCGCCGCGACGCCGGTCCCGAGCTGGCGCCGCACCTGGAGCTGCTCGGCCAGGCCACCGACGCGGTCAAGGCCCAGGCCCTGCGCAGCGTCGACGTCTACTGCGCGCCCAACACCGGCGGCGAGAGCTTCGGGATGATCCTCACCGAGGCGATGGCCGCGGGCACGCCGGTGCTGGCGAGCGGCCTCGACTCGTTCCGCCGCGTGCTCGACGACGGCCGCGCCGGGATGCTCGTCGAGACCGGCGACCCGGGCGCGCTGGCCGACGGGCTGCGCGAGCTGCTCGGCGACCCCGCGCGCCGCGCGTCGCTGGCCGCGGCGGCGGGGGAGCGCGTCACCATGTTCGACTGGTCCGTGGTGGCCACGCAGGTGCTGCGGGTCTACGAGACGGCCGTCGCCGCCGACCCGCGGCGCGTCGCGGCACCGGAGCGGGAGTTCGCCCGGTGAGCGTGCTCGGCTGGCTGCTGCCGGTGCTCGCGGTGATCGTCGTGCTCGGCGGGCTGTTCCTGGTGGCGACGGCGAACCGGCTCGACCGCCTGCACGTCCGGATGGACGCGGGCTGGGCGGCCCTCGACGCGGCGCTGGCCCGCCGCGCGGTGGTCGCCCGGGCGGTCGCCGTGGTGCTGGGTGACGCGGAGCTGCGGACGTCGGCCGAACGCGCCGAAGCGGCGCCCCGGCCCGATCGCGAGACCGAGGAGAACGAGCTGACCCGGGAGCTGAGCCGCGTCGACCGGGCGGGCCTGCTGCCCGAGCTGGCCGAGGAGCTGACCGACGCCGAGCACCGGGTGATCATCGCGCGGCGCGTCCACAACGACGCCGTCCGCGACACCCTGCGGCTGCGGCGCCGCCGGAAGGTCCGCTACTTCCGGCTGGCCGGGACCGCGCCCGTGCCGGAGTACTTCGAGTTCGCCGAGCCGGAGGTCTGACGCCGTGAGCTGGTGGGTCGTCGTCGAGGAGCAGCGCGGCACCGGTGAGGGCCGGAGCTGGTCGCTGTCGGAGACCTTCCCGTGCGCCGACCGGGAGACCGCGGAGGCCGAAGCGCTGCGGCTCGCCCGCGAGTACCAGCCCGCCTACCCGTGGTCGCCGAAGTCGCGGCGGGTGCTGCGGGTCGCGGGCGGCTACCTGGTGATCGTCGACGGCCGCACCTCGACGTTCCACTTCCGGCTGACGGTGGGCGAAGAGATCTGAAACGGATCGGCGCCCGCCCGCGTCGAAGGGGCATGAGTTCGATCTGGTGGGTGGTCGTCGAGGAGCAGGGCGGCGCCGGGGACGCCCGGGGCTGGTCGGTCGCGGAAGCGGAGCGCTACCCCGACCGCGAGAGCGCGGAGGACGAGGCGTACCTGCTGGCCAAGCAGCACCGGCCGGCGCGTCCGTGGTCGCCGCAGGGCCGGACGGTGCTGCGCGTGGCCGGCGGGTACCTGGTGCTCGTCAAGGGCAAGACGGACACGTACCAGTTCCGGGTCTCGCTGGGCGAGGAAGTGCGCTGAGCGGGGGCACAATGGCGGCATGAGTGAACCCGAGGCCTGCGAAGTCGCCCACGGCGCCGCGGAACCGGACTCCGGCGTGCGGACCCTGGTGGCCGTCTTCGCCTCGCCGGTGTCGCGGTACCTGCTGAAGTTCGCGCGGGACCTCGGGTTCCACGTCGCGCTGGTCGACCCGGACGCGGCGCGCGCGACCGACGTCCCGGACGGGTTCGAGGCCGCGACGACGTTTCCGCCGCTCGACGGGTCCGCCGACGTCGTCGTCACCGACCACCACCGGCCGGAGCTCGGCGCGGTGCTCAAGGCGGCGCTCAAGGAGAAGCCGCGCTGGATCGGCGTGCTCGGCAACCCGCGCCACCCAGGCCCGCACCTGGCCGCGCTGCGAGCACTCGGCGTGCCGGACGCCGAGATCGCCCGGGTGCACCGCCCGGTCGGCCTGAACATCGGCTCGCGCACCCCGCCGGAGATCGCGATCGCCACGCTCGCCGGCCTGCTGGCCGACCGCAACGACCGCCCGGGCGGCTTCGACTTCTGAGGGCTCAGACCCGTCGTGAGTGGTTAGGGCGGTTAGAACCGCCCTAACCACTCACGACCGGCCGCGGCAGACCCGGCTAGTGGACCGCCATGCCTTCCGGCATCGGCTCGAAGCGGGCGTGGTGGCGGCTGAACGTCGCCGTGCCCGAGGTCATCGAGCGCAGGTCGATGAGGTAGCGCAGCAGCTCGGTCGCCGGGACCTCGGCCTTGATCATCGTCCGGCCGCCGTCGCCCGCTTCCGTGCCCAGCACCCGGCCCCGGCGGGAGGACAGGTCGCCGAGCACCGTGCCGAGGTGCTCGTCCGGCAGCCGGATCGCCACCTCCTCCAGGGGCTCGAGCATCGTGATGTGCCCGTTCGCCGCGGCCTCCCGCAGGGCCAGCGCGCCGGCCGTCTGGAACGCCGCGTCGGACGAGTCGACGCTGTGCGCCTTCCCGTCGACGAGCGTCACCTTGATGTCGACCACCGGGTGCCCGTCGCCGAGCCCGCGTTGCAGCTGGGCCCGCACGCCCTTCTCGACGCTCGGGATGAACTGGTGCGGCACCGAGCCGCCGACGACCTTGTCCACGAACTGGAACCCGCCGCCGCGCGGCAGGGGCTCGACCTCGATGTCGCAGACGGCGAACTGGCCGTGGCCGCCGGACTGCTTCACGTGCCGGCCGTGGCCCTTGGCGAGCTTGCCGAACGTCGAGCGCAGGCTGACCTTCACCGGCTCGGTGTCGACGTCCGCGCCGCCCGCGCGCAGCCGGGACAGCACGACGTCGGAGTGCGCCTCGCCCATGCACCACAGCACCAGCTGGGCGGTCTCGGCGTTGCGGTCCAGCCGCAGTGTCGGGTCGCCGGCGACGAGCCGGGACAGGTTGCGGGCGAGGGTGTCCTCGTCGCTGCGGGTCTTGGCGACGACGGCCACCGGCAGCAACGGCTCCGGCATCGTCCAGGGTTCCATCAGCAACGGCTCTTCGGGGGACGACACGGTGTCGCCGGTCTCCGCCGAACCGACCTTCGTCAGCGCGCAGAGGTCGCCCGCGACGCAGTAGGGCACCTCGCGCAGGTTCGCGCCGAGCGGGGAGTAGAGGTGCGCGACGCGCTCGTCGGCGTCGTGGTCCTCGTGCCCGCGCTCGGCGAGGCCGTGCCCGGACACGTGCACCGGCCGCTCGGGCCGCAGCGTCCCGGAGAACACCCGGACGAGGGAGACGCGGCCGACGTAGGAGTCGACGGCCGTCCGGACGACCTCCGCGGCGAGGGGGCCCGCGGGGTCGGCGGTCAGCCCGGCGTGCGGGTCGCCGTCGGGCGTGGTGACGTCGGGCGGGGCGTGTTCGAGCGGGGAGGGGAACGCCCGGACGATCCCGTCCAGCACCTCGGCCAGGCCGGTGCCGGTGGTCGAGCAGACCGGGATGACCGGGTGGAAGGTGCCGCGCGCGACGGCCGTCTCGAGGTCGGCGATCAGCGTCTCCTCGGCGATCTCCTCGCCGCCGAGGTAGCGCTCCATCAGGGTTTCGTCTTCGCTCTCGGCGATGATCCCCTCGATGAGCTCGTTGCGCGCCTCGGCCAGCCGTTCGAGGTCGGCCGGGTCGGGTTCGCCGAGTTTCGGCGGATGCCCGCCGGAGTAGTCGAAGTACCGCTGGGTGATGAGCCCGACGAGGCCGTCGGCCGCGGGCAGGTAGAGCGGCAGCACGCCGGCGCCGAAGGCGGCCTGGCAGGCGGCGATCTCGGCCATCGGGTCGGCCCGGTGGTGGTCGAGGCGGGAGACGACGACCGCGCGTGGCATGCCGACGGCGGCGCACTCTTCCCACACCGCGACGGTCGCCGCGTCGACCCCTTCGGCCGCGCAGACGACGAACAGCGCCGCGTCGGCCGCGCGCAGCCCGGCCCGCAGCTCGCCCACGAAGTCCGCGTACCCGGGGGTGTCGATCAGGTTGATCTTGTGGCCCTGGTGCAGCACCGGCGCCACCGAAAGGCCGACCGAACGCTGCTGGCGGACCGCCGCCGGGTCGTGGTCGCACACCGTCGTCCCGTCGACCACCGAGCCCGCGCGCGACACCGTGCCGGACGCGGCCAGCAGGGCCTCGGTGAGGGTCGTCTTCCCCGAGCCCGACGGGCCGACGAGCACCACGTTGCGGACCTTGGCGGGGTCGTTCACAGCGACGGCGGCCCCGGTGTCGGCGTTCTTGGCTTGTCTGTCGGCCATGACGACTCCTCGGCGAACGGCGGACGTACGAGATGTGTCCTCGATCACACACCCGCTACCCTCGTCTCGGCAAGGCACGGGTCCCGGGACCAGCCGAATGCCCGGGGGAGCGGGCAGGGGGAGTTTCGATGACGGTGAACAGGCGGGCTTTTCTGCGGATTTCGGGGGCGGTTCCGGTGGCCGGTCTGGCCGGTGGGCTGCCAGGAGACGAATGGGACCGACTCCGGCGGAAACTGGCCGGGCCGCTGTTCCGGCCGGGCGATCCGGGCTACCCGGAGGCGAAGCAGGGCTACTTCACGATGTACGACCACCGCGTCCCGGCGGCCGTCGTCGGCGCGGCACGGATCGAGGACGTCCAAGCCGTCGTAGGCTTCGCGGCCCGGTACGACCTGCCGATCGCGGCGCGCAGCGGCGGCCACAGCTATCCCGGCTATTCCACAGTGGACGGCGGGATCGTGGTCGACCTGAGCCGGTTGTCGGGCATCGAGGTCCGCCCCGGCGGCCGCGCGGTGATCGGCGCCGGGGCACGGCTGGGACCGATCGCCACGACGCTCGCCGCGGCCGGCCGGGTGCTGCCCGCGGGCAGCTGCGACACGGTCGGCATCGCCGGGCTCGCCCTCGGCGGCGGCGTCGGGGTGCTGGACCGCGAGTACGGGCTGACGTGCGATCACCTGGAGGCCGCGCGGATCGTCACGGCGGACGGCCGGGCGCGCACGGTCTCGGCGGCGGCGGAACCGGACCTGTTCTGGGCGCTGCGCGGCGGGGGCGGCGGCAACTTCGGGATCGTCACCGCGTTCACGTTCCGGACCGTGCCGATCGCCGACGTCGCCACTTTCCAGCTGTCCTTCCCGGTGGGCACGCAGGCCGCACTGTTCGCCGCCTGGCAGGAGTGGCAGCCGGCGATGCCGGACGAGCTGTGGTCCGGGATGGGCCTCGGCGACGACCACGCCAACCTCGGTGGCACGTTCCTCGGCCCCGAGACCCGGCTGAAGGAGCTGCTCGACGACCTGATCCGCCGGGTCGGCACGCCGCCGGCCGAGCAGTGGCGGCGGACCACGGACCACCTGTCCGCGATGCGCTCGTTCGACGACCGGGAGGCCCGCCCCGGCGCGGTCGCCGCCCGGGCGGCCTACGTCGGGACCTCGCGGATGCTCACGCGCCCGGCCGCCGATCCGGCCGCCGTCGTCGACGTGCTGATCCGGGACCCGGGCGTCGACACCATCATCGACGCCGGCGGCGGCGCCATCGCGCGTGTCGGCGTCCGGGACACGGCGTTCCCGCACCGGCACGCACTGGCCAGCCTGCAGTTCCTGCACAGCGCCGAACCCGGCGAGGGTGGCGAGGCCGGGGCCCGGCGGTCGCTGGCGGCCGTGCGGGACGGGCTGGGGCCGGAGTTCGGCACCACCGGGTACGTCAACTACCTCGATCCCGAGCTGCCGGACTGGCCGGTGGCGTACTACGGACCGAACCTGCCGCGGCTGCGCGCGGTCGCCCGGAAGTATGACCCGCGAGGAATTTTCGCTTTCCCGCAAGGACTTTCCGAGCCCCACTCGACTGTCCACAAGGGAGCGCTCTAACCTGGAGCCGTTCCGGCGGCAGGAGGCAGCGTGCTCGACCTGGCATTCTCCACAGAGGACCTGGCCCACACCCGGTTCGCGTTCTCGCCCGCCTGGGAGATCGTGGCGAGCGTCCGCGTCCTGAACCAGCCGGGGGAGCACGCCCTGCACCTGCCGTGGGTCAAGCGGGCCACCGCGGCACTCGGCGAGGCCGGGCTGGACATCTCGCTCCTGCGTGAGCTGGTGCCCGTCCGGCACCTCCCGGGCTTCCTGGCGGGCACGCCTTCGACGCCGGTGCCGGAGCTGGCCGACGAGCTCGCCGACCTCCGCGACGTGCCCGCCCGCTTCGTCCGGCGGGAGCTGGACGCGATGGCCGGGCCGCGGTCGCTCGCGCTGAACCGCTTCCACCGCGACCCGGAGGCGGGCCTCGACCGGCTCGCGACGCTGATGGAGCGGTACTGGGACCTCGTGCTGGCCCCGGAGTGGCCGCGGATCCGCGCCCTGCTCGAGGCGGACGTGCTGCACCGGTCGCGGCTGCTGGCCCGCGGCGGCGCGGCCGAGCTGTTCAACGACCTCACGCCGATGGTCCGCTGGCAGGGCGGCACGCTCACGGTGGCGCACCGGCACCTGCACGCCGCCGTCCCGCTCGACGGGCGCGGCCTGGTGCTGGTGCCCTCGGCGTTCGTCTGGCCGCGCGTGTTTTCGAAGACCGACCCACGCTGGCAGCCGGTGCTGCGGTACCCGCCGCGCGGGATCGCGACGCTGTGGGAGACCGGCACCGCCGTCGCGCCGGGCGCGCTGGCCGCCGTGGTGGGCCGCGGCCGGGCGATGCTGCTGGCCGAGCTGGCCGCACCGGCGTCCACTTCGGAGCTGGCCCGCCGCACCCGGCTGAGCGCCGGGGCGGTGTCGCAGCACCTCGGCGTCCTCAAGGCCGCGGGCCTGGTCAGCGGGCACCGTGCCGGACGTCACGTGCTCTACACCCGCACCCGGGCGGCCGAGGTCCTGGTCGCGGGCGCGGGCGAAGTGGACTGCTGAGATACCCGTGTACTGGCCTGCCTGAAGAGGCCACCGCCGACCTACGCTCGGACTGGCAACCACCCGATCTCGTGTCGAAAGGCCTCGTCGTGCCCGAGCAGCAGACCACCCCCCAGAACGGCTCCGTCCAGTCGGTCACCGGCACCGCCAAGGTGAAGCGCGGCATGGCCGAGATGCTCAAGGGCGGCGTGATCATGGACGTGGTCACCGCCGAGCAGGCGAAGATCGCCGAAGACGCCGGCGCGGTCGCGGTGATGGCGCTCGAGCGCGTGCCCGCCGACATCCGCGCCCAGGGCGGCGTCGCGCGGATGAGCGACCCGGACCTGATCGACGCCATCATCGAGACCGTCTCGATCCCGGTCATGGCGAAGGCCCGCATCGGCCACTTCGTCGAGGCGCAGGTGCTGCAGTCCCTCGGCGTCGACTACGTGGACGAGTCCGAGGTGCTGACCCCGGCCGACTACGCCAACCACATCGACAAGTGGGCGTTCACCGTCCCCTTCGTCTGCGGCGCGACCAACCTCGGCGAGGCCCTGCGCCGGATCACCGAGGGCGCGGCGATGATCCGCTCCAAGGGTGAGGCCGGCACCGGCGACGTCTCCAACGCCACCACGCACATGCGCAAGATCCGCGGCGAGATCCGCAAGCTGACGTCGCTGCCGGAGGATGAGCTGTTCGTCGCGGCGAAGGAGCTGCAGGCGCCGTACGAGCTGGTCAAGGAGGTCGCCGCGAACGGCAAGCTGCCGGTGGTGCTCTTCACCGCGGGCGGCATCGCCACCCCGGCCGACGCCGCGATGATGATGCAGCTCGGCGCCGAGGGCGTGTTCGTCGGCTCCGGCATCTTCAAGTCCGGCAACCCGGCCCAGCGCGCCGAGGCGATCGTCAAGGCCACGACGTTCCACGACGACCCGGACGTGCTGGCGAAGGTCTCGCGCGGGCTGGGCGAGGCCATGGTCGGCATCAACGTGGAAGAGATCCCGGAGCCCCACCGCCTCGCCGACCGCGGCTGGTGACCTTCTAGACGTATTCGGAGATCTCGACGCCGTAAGTGCCCGGCTCGAGGGCTTCGAAGAGGTGCGGGACGTCGCCGGGGTAGGAGATGTAGTCGCCGGGGAGCAGTTCCTCCGGCTCCTCCTGCGGGCCCACCCTGGCGCGTCCCGCGCACAGCACGATGTGCTCCATCACGCCGGTCATGTGCGGGTCGGACCGCCGCGGCGTGCCCGGCTCGGCGCGGATCAGGTAGACGTCCCGCCGGGCCGACGGAGGGCACGCCGACAGCAGCGTGCACGCGTAGTCGGCGTGTTCGGCGAACACCGTGGGCCCGTTGCCGGCCCGGATCACCCGGACCTTCGGCCGTTCCGGCTCCACCAGCCGCGAGAACGGCACGTCGAGCGCGACGCCGAGCGCCCACAGCGTCTCGACGCTCGGGTTGCCGGTGCCGGACTCCAGCTGCGAGAGCGTCGACTTGGCCAGGCCGGCGCGACGCGCCACCTCGGTCAGGGACAGGCCCGCTCGGGTCCGTTCGCGGCGCAGCGACGCCGCGATGATCTCCAGCGGCGCGCCGGTGGTTTCCTGCGACATGCCGTTCGCTCCATCGGTCTGTCTGTTCGCCTTGACGAACACGGGTGCGGTTGTTCACTATAGAACACATGCGTTCGATATGGCGAACACTCGATCGGGCCCTCGCCCGGGACATCGGCCTGGTCTGCCTGGCCGATTGCCTCGTGGGGGTGTCCTACGGCGCGATCGCGGTGGGTTCCGGCTTCCCGTTCTGGGCGCCGATGGTGATGTCCCTGCTGGTCTTCGCCGGGGCGTCCCAGTTCATGTTCGTCGGCATCGTGGCCGCAGGCGGCAACCCGTTCGCCGCGGTGCTGGCCGGGCTGCTCGTCAACGCGCGGCACCTGCCGTTCGGGTTCGCGATCGGCGACGTCCTCGGCAAGCGGTGGGGCGCGCGGCTGGCCGGCAGCCACCTGATGATCGACGAGTCGGTGGCGTTCGCGCTGGCCCAGGCGGAGACGCAGCGGCGTCGCGCGGCCTACTGGGCCTGCGGCATCGGCCTGTTCGCCTGCTGGAACCTCGGCGTGGTCGTCGGTGCCTTCGCCGGCACGGCGATCAGCGACACCGACGCGTTCGGGCTGGACGCCGCGTTCCCCGCCGTGCTGCTGGCGCTGGTCCTGCCGTCCCTGCGCGACCGCGCGGCCCGGCTGCCGGTACTGCTCGGCGTGCTCGCCGCCCTGGTCGCGACGCCGTTCCTGCCCGCCGGCCTGCCGGTGCTGCTCGCCCTGGTCGGCGTGCTCGCCGGAGTCGCGGCGCGCGAGCCCGAACCCGAGGCCGAACCGCAGGAGGTCCGCTGATGGACGGCACCGAACTGCTCATCGGCACGATCGTGCTGGCCGTGGGCACCTTCGCCTTCCGGCTCGCCGGCCCGCTGCTGCGCGAGCGGGTGAAACTGTCGCCGCGCGCCGAACGGCTGATGGTGCTCGGCGCGGTCGTGCTGCTCGCGGCGCTGGTCGCGGTGAGCGCCCTGACCGAGGGCCACTCGTTCGCGGGCTTCGCCCGCCCTGCGGGGGTGCTGGTCGGGGGAGTGCTGGCCTGGCGCAAGGCCCCGTTCGTACTGGTCGTCATCGCGGCCGCCGCGACGGCCGCGCTGCTGCGCCTCGCCGGCGTCCCCTGATCCGCGGGCCTCGCGGCGCTGTTGTCGGGTCGCCAGCGCCCCAATGTGGCGTTGGGTGCGTCAGACGCACCCAATGTGGCGTTCGGTGCGTTGAGCGCACCCAACGCCACATTGGGGCGTTCCGGGTCGGCGTGCGGGCTGACCTGCCGCTCCGCCGCCGCGGGTCTGCGTCTAGGCTGGTGGGAAGGGTCTTTCGGGAGGTTGGGTGTCGTCGAAGCCGGTCGTCGGTGTGCTCGCCCTGCAGGGCGCCGTGCGCGAGCACGTCGCGATGCTGGAAGAAGCGGGCGCGCGGGCGGTGCCGGTGCGCCGGGCCGCTGAATTGTCCGAAGTGGACGGTTTGGTGCTGCCCGGCGGCGAGTCGACCACGATGTCACGGCTGCTCGAGACGTTCGAGCTGCTGGAACCGCTGCGCGCGCGGATCGCCGGCGGGCTGCCCGCCTTCGGGTCGTGCGCCGGGATGATCCTGCTCGCGCGGCAGACCCTCGACGGGCGGCCGGACCAGCAGCAGCTCGGCGGGCTCGACGTGGTCGTCCGGCGCAACGCCTTCGGCAGGCAGGTCGACTCCTTCGAAGCCGACCTGGACTTCGCCGGGGTCGACGGCGGCGGCGTGCACGCGGTGTTCATCCGGGCCCCGTGGGTCGAGAAGGCCGGTGACGGCGTCGAGGTGCTGGCCACGGTCAGCGGCGTGCCCGGCCTGGGAGACGAGGCCGCTAGGATCGTCGCGGTCCGGCAAGGGGCGGTGCTGGCGACCGCGTTCCACCCGGAACTGACGCCCGACGTGCGGGTGCACCGGTTGTTCGTCGACCTCGTGCGACAGGCTGCTTGAGACGCGGTGCCCGGCCGGGGTACGGAACAGATGGAGGAGAGATGAGCGGCCACTCCAAGTGGGCCACCACGAAACACAAGAAGGCCAACCTGGACGCGAAGCGCGGCAAGCTCTTCGCTCGGTTGATCAAGAACATCGAGGTGGCCGCGCGGACCGGCACCGGTGGTGGCGACCCGGACGGCAACCCCACGCTCTACGACGCCATCCAGAAGGCGAAGAAGAACTCGGTTCCGCAGGACAACATCGAGCGCGCCCGCAAGCGCGGTGGTGGTGAAGAGGCCGGCGGCGCCGACTGGCAGAACATCACGTACGAGGGTTACGGCCCCAACGGCGTGGCGGTGCTGATCGAGTGCCTCACCGACAACAAGAACCGCGCCGCGATGGAGGTCCGCACCGCGCTCACGCGCAACGGCGGCTCCCTCGCCGACCCGGGCTCGGTCGCGTACATGTTCACCCGCAAGGGTGTCGTGATCATGCCGAAGGCCGACGCCACGGAGGACGACGTCCTCATGGCGGTCCTCGACGCGGGCGCCGAGGAGGTCAACGACCTCGACGAGACCTTCGAGATCGTCTCCGAGGGCGGCGACCTGGTCCCGGTGCGCAAGTCGCTGCAGGAGGCCGGGTTCGAGTACGAGTCGGCGGAGCTGACGTTCCTCCCGTCGGTCAGCGTCCCGTTGGACGTCGAAGGCGCGAAGAAGGTCTTCCGGCTGATCGACGCGCTCGAGGACTGCGACGACGTCCAGAACGTCTACGCGAACTTCGATGTTTCGGACGAGGTGCTGGCCGAGGTCGACTGACGACCGGGGCGAGCCGGGGGAACGTCTACGCACTGCGTGGCATTCCATGTTTCGGACGAGGTGCTGGCCGAGGTCGACTGACCGACGACAGCGAAAGGAAATGCGCTGCGGGTGATGCTCGCGGCGCATTTCTTTTCCCTTGCCCCGCAACGCATCCCGGCCCGATCCGGCGACATTCGGGGCCCGGGTACTGGGCTGCGGCGGGCTCGTCGGGCACAATGTGGGCCGTGACCTCGACGACGCCCGCCGCTTCCGCCGAAATCGCCGCCGACCTGACGGCGGACGAACAGCGCCTGGTCGAATGGATCGAGACGCAGGCCAAGGAACGCGGCAACGCCGTCGTCACGGTCGCCGGGGACGACGAGGGCGCCGGCTACTGCTTCACCGCCTGCGCGTGGGCGCTGCACAACGTGCCCGAGGCCGTCGTCGTCGGGCTGCCCGACCAGATGGGCCAGGTCCTGCTCGACGCGTACGTCGACCGGGCCGCCAACGGCGAGATCTTCGAGGTCGGCCAGCGCTACGACAACTTCTTCGACGGCGTCCCGGTGGTCCTCGAGCGGGTCGCGAAGGGTCACTACCCCGAGTACTTCGGCACCGCGTTCCTCATCTACCCGGACGGCGACTTCCCGGCCCTGCAGCTGATCGTCGCCACGCCGGAGGGGAAGTTCCCGTGGCACCCCGACGCGCCCGAGGGCTTCGCGAAGTGGCAGCTCGTGCTCACCGAGAGCGGTGACCCGGAGAGCTGGACCCCGGGCGTCGACGGCCCCTGAGTCAGAACTTCCGCAGGTCGGCGGCCGCGGCCGGGTACTCCACCGCGAGATCGGCCGCAGCGGCGAACTCCACGCAGTCGTCCGTGTAGGGCGGCACCACGACCGTGCCCAGCAGGCTCCACGCGCCGCGGGTGACCGTCGCCTGCCACGTCCCCGCGGGCACCACGACCTGCGGGCGTTCCCCGGCCGCGACGTCGGTGCCGAGCACCGGCCGCTCGACCGAACCGTCCGGGTGCAGCAGCAGCATCGCCGCCGGCGCGCCCGCGTGGTGCGCGTACACCTCCACCCGGTCCAGCCGGTGCGGCGCCGAGAACTCCGGCGCGACGAGCAGGTAGTAGATCGCCGAGCCGGTGGCGGAGCGCCAGCTCTGCGCCCACCGCCCGCCTTCGACGGGCAGCGGCCGCAGGCCCAGGTGGGTGACGAAATCCGACGGCTCCGGCATGTCAGCCATCCTGCCGCAGCCGTGCCCAGTAGCCTCAGTCTCGAACTGATGTTCGCGGCGGGAGGGAAACGGCGTGCGGGTGCTCGGGGTCGACCCCGGATTGACCAGGTGCGGGCTGGGCGTGGTCGACGGCGGCGAGGGCCGGGCCGTCCGGTGCGTGGCCGTGGACGTCGTCCGGACGCCGCCCGACGCGGATCTGGCGCACCGCCTGCTCGGCATCTCCGACGAGGTCGAGCGCTGGCTGGACAAGTACAAGCCGGCCGCGGTCGCCGTCGAGCGGGTCTTCGCGCAGCACAACGTCCGGACCGCGATGGGCACCGCCCAGGCCGGCGGCGTCGTCGCGCTGGCCGCCGCGCGCCGGGGCCTGCCGGTCGTGTTCCACACCCCCAGCGAGGTCAAGGCGGCCGTCAGCGGCTCGGGCCGGGCGGACAAGGCCCAGGTCACCGCCATGGTCATGCGGCTGCTGAACCTCGAGGTCGCGCCGCACCCCGCCGACGCCGCGGACGCGCTCGCGCTCGCCATCTGCCACCTCTGGCGGGAGCCGATGCGGGCCCGGCTCGCCGAGGCCGAAGCCCGCGCGGCCGAGATGGCCCGCACGCACAAAGCGCGGCTGGCCGCGGCCGCGAAACAAGCCACCGTCAAGAAGCCGGCGGTGAAGACCGCCGTGAAGAAGCCTGGAGCAGCACGATGATCTCGTCGGTACGCGGAGAAGTCCTGTCGGTCGCCCTGGACCACGTCGTGGTCGAGGTCGGCGGGGTCGGCTTCGCCGTGCAGGCCACCCCGGCGACCCTGGCCACCCTGCGCCGCGGCGAGGAAACCCGGCTGCACACCGCCCTGGTCGTGCGCGAGGACTCGCTGACGTTGTTCGGGTTCGCCGACGTCGACGCGCGGGAGCTGTTCGGGCTGCTGCAGACGGTGTCCGGGATCGGGCCGCGGCTCGCGCTGGCCACCCTCGCCGTCCTCGACCCCGGCAAGCTGCGGGGCGCGCTGGTCGAAGGCAATATCACCGTGCTCACCTCGGTGCCCGGCATCGGCCGCAAGGGCGCCGAGCGGCTCACCCTGGAGCTGCGCGACAAGGTCACCGCGCTCGGCTCCGGCGACGCCCCGGCCGTGACGGCACCCGGCGCGTTGCGCGCGGAGGTCGTCGAGGCGCTGGCCGGGCTCGGGTTCCCGGCGAAGCAGGCCGAGCTGGCCGTGGACAAGGTGCTCGCCGACGGCGAGCACCACACGACGGCCAGCGTGCTGCGCGCTTCGCTGACCACCCTCGGCCGGAAGCGGTAGGACGCCTTGATGGACCATGACGCCGTGACCGAGGAAGAGGACGACGCCCTCTCGGCGTGGGCCCAGACCGGCGAGGAGAACGTCGAGGGCACGCTGCGGCCCCAGCGGCTCGACGAGTTCGTCGGCCAGCCGCGCGTGCGCGAGCAGCTGGAGCTGGTGCTGGAGAGCGCGCGGCGCCGCGGGGTGCCGCCCGACCACGTCCTGCTGTCCGGCCCGCCCGGGCTGGGCAAGACGTCGATGGCGATGATCGTCGCGGCCGAGCTGGGCGCGGCGCTCAGGATCACTTCCGGGCCGGCCCTGGAACGGGCCGGCGACCTCGCCGCGATGCTGTCCAACCTCGCGCCCGGCGACGTCCTGTTCATCGACGAGATCCACCGGATCGCCCGCCCCGCCGAGGAGATGCTCTACCTGGCGATGGAGGACTTCCGGGTCGACGTCGTGGTCGGCAAGGGCCCGGGCGCCACGAGCATCCCGCTGGAGATCGCACCGTTCACGCTGGTCGGGGCGACCACCCGGTCCGGCTCGCTGACCGGCCCGCTGCGCGACCGGTTCGGCTTCACCGGCCAGATGGAGTTCTACAGCGACACCGAGCTGGAGCTGATCGTCCGGCGGGCCGCGACGATCCTCGACATCCCGATCGACCGCGACGGCTGCCAGGAGATCGCCGGCCGCTCGCGGGGCACACCCCGGATCGCCAACCGGCTGCTCCGGCGCGTCCGCGACTACGCCGAAGTCCGTGCCGACGGCAAGGTGACGGTCGGGATCGCGCGGGCCGCGCTGGCCGTCTACGACGTCGACGAGCTGGGTCTCGACCGGCTCGACCGGGCGGTGCTCACGGCGCTGACCAAGTCGTTCGGCGGCGGGCCGGTCGGCATCTCGACCCTGGCGGTCGCCGTGGGGGAGGAGGCGACCACCGTGGAAGAGGTGTGTGAGCCCTACCTCGTGCGCGCCGGTATGCTCGCCCGCACCCCGCGTGGCCGGGTCGCCACCGCGACCGCGTGGGAACACCTCGGTCTGGTGCCCCCCGCCGACCACCCGGGGCGCCCCGACCAGGGCGGATCGGCGCCGTTCCAGCAGGACTGAGCGGCCCGTACCGGCGGGTGGGTGCTGGCGTCCGCGCCGGTACCTGGCACACTCGACAGGAGCACACCACCCAAAAACCGGACATTTCGGCTGGGCCCGGAGTCCGTCGAACGGAGAATCATGCAAAACCTTTTGCTGCCACTGCTGCTCGTGCTCGTCCTCGCCGTGCCGCTGGTGATGAGCTCGCGCAAGCAGAAGAAGCAGCAGGCGGCGCAGCAGGACCTGCAGAGCAGCCTGGCGCCCGGTGACCGCGTGATGACCACTTCCGGTCTTTACGGCACCGTCGCCGACACCTCGGGCGACAACACGATCGACATCGAGATCGCCCCCGGCGTCGTCACCACCTGGCTGCGCCTCGCGGTCCGCGAGAAGGTCGAGCCGGTCGTCGAGACCGACGAGACCCCGGCCGACGAACTGTCGTCGGACGCGCCGGCCGAAGAGTCGATCATCGAGTCGGGCTCCGGCATCAAGGACGACGAGCCGGCCACGACCGCGCAGGTCGCGCCCCCGCTGGAGCACGGCAAGAAGTAAGGCCCCGCGGCATCCCCGGGCAGGGCGCGAAACCCCCGACGAAAGTCGGTGTGGCCGCAACGCCGGGCTCACGCAGCACCGAGTAGTGTCTCGGTGCTGCGTGCGTGTCCGCCGTCATACCCGTGCCCGGGAGTGAATCGCACACAGTCCCGGCCCGGAAACCCTCCGGGCGGGCACCGCAACGTCGGGGTTCCCACCCAGTCCGAGGAGACCGAAGCACCGTGGCAGCATCGGCCGGGCATCTCCGCCCGGGACGCTATCTCGCCCTGTTCGCCTTGATCGTGATCGTGCTGTACGCGCTGGTGTTCCTCACCGGCAACCACAAGCCGACCCCGAAGCTGGGCATCGACCTGCAGGGCGGCACCCGGGTCACGCTCACCGCCCGCACCCCGGACGGTGGCCAGCCGACCCGGGAGTCCCTGAACCAGGCGCGCCAGATCATCGAGCGCCGCGTCAACGGGATCGGCGTCGGTGGCACCGAGGTCCTCCTCGACGGCAACAACGTCGTGATCACGGTCCCCGGCGAGCAGGGTGACCAGGCGAAGAACCTGGGCAAGACGGCCAAGCTGGGCTTCCGGAAGGTCGTCGCCAACGCGACGCAGCCGGTCGTGCCCCCGCAGACCACGCCGCCGACCGGCGCCCCGACCGGGACGCAGGCCCCGACGTCGGGCGCCCCGAGCAAGCCCCCGGCGTCCTCCGGCGCGCCGACGGCCGCTTCGAGCGTCCCGCCGTCCAGCCCGGCCGCCGGTGGTGGCGGTGCCCCCGCCGCCGCGCCCGCGCAGGCGCCGAGCACCACGCCGGCCCCGCCGAGCAGCAGCACCCCGCCGCCCGCGACGAGCCAGGCCCCGGCCCCGGTGGACGGTTCGGTCGACGCCGACACCGCGAAGCAGATCCAGGCCGCGAAGGCCGTCCGGCAGAACCCGCAGATGATCGGCGCCGACGGCAACCCGAACCAGGAGCTCGTCGCCCAGGCGATGGCGGCGATCACCTGCGCGCCGAACGCCAAGGACCCCCTCGAGGGCAACGACGACCCCAAGCTGCCGCTGGTCGCCTGCGGTGACCACGACACGTACAAGTACCTGCTGGAGCCGGAGTTCCTGCCGGGCACCGAGATCGCCGACTCGAGCTCGGGCTACGACCAGCAGCGCGGCCAGTGGGTGGTGAACCTCAGCTTCAAGAGCGAGGGCACCAAGATCTGGGCGGACTTCACCTCGAAGAACACCAACCAGCAGGCCGCGTTCGTGCTCGACACGCAGGTCGTGTCCGCGCCGAACATCCAGGTCGCGATCCTGGACGGCAACACCCAGATCACCGGCAAGTTCACGCAGACCGAGGCGAAGGACCTCTCGGACATCCTGAAGTACGGCTCGCTGCCGCTGTCGTTCGCTTCCTCGGACGCGACCACGGTGTCGGCCACGCTGGGCCTCGCGTCGCTGCAGGCCGGCCTGATCGCCGGCGGCATCGGCCTGCTGGTGGTCTTCGTCTACTGCCTTTTCTATTACCGGCTGCTCGGTGTGCTCACCATCCTGTCGCTGGGGCTGTCGTTCTCGCTGGTGTTCGCGGTGCTGGTGCTGCTCGGGCGCTGGATCGGCTACACGCTGGACCTGGCGGGCATCGCCGGCCTGATCATCGCCATCGGCATCACGGCGGACTCGTTCGTCATCTACTTCGAACGAATAAAGGACGAGATCCGGGAGGGCCGGACGTTCCGGTCCGCGGTGCCGCGCGGCTGGACCCGCGCCCAGCGCACCATCCTGGCCTCGGACGCGGTGAGCTTCCTGGCCGCGGCGATCCTGTACATCATCGCGGTCGGCGACGTCCAGGGCTTCGCGTTCACCCTGGGCATGTCCACGGTGCTCGACCTGGTGATCGTCTACCTGGTGACGCACCCGCTGGTCGCGATCGCGTCCACGTCGAAGTCGAAGTTCCTGTCCAATCCCAAGTACCTGGGCCTGGGTGCCGTGCAGCAAGTGGGTTCGCAGCGCAAGTCGACCTCGGTCGGCCGCGCGAACGTGAAGGAGGCCTGACGTGGGCGTCGAAGAACTGGGCAGGGACGCCGACGGCGACATGAAGGTCGCGGCGAAACCCGGCAAGAAGGACAGCATCTTCCGCCGTCTCTACGTCGGCAGCGGTGCGTTCGACGTCATCGGCAAGCGCAAGCGCTGGTACATCTTCTTCACCGCGCTGGTGCTCGTGTGCCTCGCATCGATGATCTTCCGCGGCTTCAACCTCGGCATCGAGTTCGAGGGCGGCACGCAGGTCCAGATGCCGGCCAACGGCATCCACGGCGTGATCACCGAGGATCAGGCCAAGCAGTCGTTCCAGAAGGCCCTCGGCCACCCGGCCGCGGAGACGCAGAAGGTCGGCACGGGCGACGCGTCGACCATCCAGATCCGCACCGAGACGCTGGACGCGGCGGACGTCGCCAAGCTCAAGCAGACCCTGTTCCAGGACCTGGGGCCGATCGGCAGCAACAAGCAGCCGAGCGTGCAGGCGATCAGTGACAGCGCGGTCAGCGCGTCCTGGGGTGGGGAGATCTCGCAGAAGGCGCTGATCGCCCTCATCGTGTTCCTCGTCGCGGTGGTCATCTTCCTGGCGATCTACTTCGACCTGCGGATGGCGTCGGCGGCCCTCGTTTCGCTGCTGCACGACATCTTCGTCACCGCGGGTGTGTACTCGCTGATCGGTTTCGAGGTCACGCCGGCGACGGTGATCGGCCTGCTGACGATCCTCGGGTTCTCGCTCTACGACACGGTGGTGGTGTTCGACAAGGTCCGCGAGAACACGCGCGGCCTGCTCGGGCTGACCCGCCGGACCTTCGGCGAAGCCGCGAACCTGGCGCTGAACCAGACCCTGATGCGGTCGTTCAACACCGCGTTCATCGCGCTGCTGCCGATCCTCGGCCTGCTGATCGTCGGGTACGTGCTGCTCGGCTCCGGCACGCTGCAGGACCTGGCGCTCGTGCAGCTCACCGGCACGATCGTCGGCGTCCTGTCGTCGGTCGCACTGGCGACGCCGCTGCTGGTCGACTTCAAGATGCGCGACCCGAAGTACCGGCAGCAGGCCGAGCGAGTCCAGCAGCGCCGGGCCAACCAGGAGCGCAAGGCCGCGAGCGGCGACTTCGACGCCTCGGACGACGACGCCCTGGCGGCGGAGCTGCGCAAGGAGAAGGCGTACGCCGCCGCATCGAGCGTGCCCGCCCGGATCCAGAAGCAGCGTCCCGCGGGCAAGCCGGCCGGGAAGCGGAAGCGCTGACGTGGAGCTGGAGAAGGCCCTCGGCCTGATCGCCGAGGTGCCGGACTTTCCCGAGCCCGGCGTGCTGTTCCGCGATCTGAGCCCGATGTTCGCGGACGCCGGCGCTTTCAAGGCCGTGACCGACGCGCTGGCGAGCACCATCGACCCTGGGGTCGAGGCGCTCGCCGGCGTGGAGGCCCGCGGATTCCTGCTCGCCGCGGGCGTCGGGTACGCCCGCGGCCTCGGCGTGGTGCTGATCCGCAAGCCGGGCAAGCTCCCGCTGGTCGCGGGCCGGGTGGACTACGCGCTGGAGTACGGCACGGCCACGGTCGAGCTGCCGGCGGGCGTGGTGCACCCCGGCCAGCGCGTCGCCATCCTGGACGACGTCCTCGCCACGGGCGGCACGGTCGCGGCGACCGGCAAGCTCCTGGAAGACGCGGGCGCGGTCGTCGACAGCGTCTCGGTGGTCCTGGAACTGGCGGCCCTCGGCGGCCGTCAGGTGCTGGGGGACCGGAAGATCCACGCACTTCAGGTCTGCTGATCAGGTCTGCCGCGGCTTGTCGTGAGTGTTTAGTAGGGTTCTAACCCGACTAAACACTCACGAGGGCGGCGGCGAGAGCGGAACTCCCTGGTCAGGGCGTTGTGATCACCCTCAATGGGCGCACCCGGCGGGGTCGTGGGACCGAGCGGCTACCCTGGGGGTTCGAAGGCCGCACGAGCAGCAGGAGGTGCGGGTGAGCCAGGAGCTCGACGCCGCGGTGCCCGCTCAAGAGGGCGCCCCGCAGAACGGACAGGCGGCGGCACAGCCCGCGTCGCCGAAGCCGAACGGCGCGGCCCCGAACCCGTCCGCCACCCGGCGAGTGCGCGCCCGCCTCGCCCGGCGGATCACCGCCCAGCGCGCCGCCCCGGTCAAGCAGGTCCTGGAACCCCTCGCGGTCATCCACCGCGAGCTGCACCCCAACGGCGACCTCGGGCTGCTGCAGCGCGCCTACGACGTCGCCGAGGAACTGCACCGGAGCCAGCGGCGCAAGTCCGGCGACCCGTACATCACGCACCCCCTGGCCGTCGCCACGATCCTCGCCGAGCTGGGCATGGACACCACGACGCTGGTCGCGGCCCTGCTGCACGACACGGTCGAGGACACCGGCTACGCCGTCGAGAGCCTGAAGGCCGACTTCGGCGAGAAGGTCGCCGAGCTGGTCGACGGCGTCACGAAGCTGGACAAGGTCAAGCTCGGCACGTCCGCCGAGGCCGAGACCATCCGCAAGATGGTCATCGCGATGGCCAAGGACCCCCGGGTGCTGGTCATCAAGCTCGCCGACCGGCTGCACAACATGCGCACGATGCGCTTCCTGCCGCCGGAGAAGCAGGCCCGCAAGGCGCGCGAGACCCTTGAGGTCCTCGCCCCGCTGGCCCACCGCCTCGGCATGGCCACGGTGAAGTGGGAGCTGGAGGACCTCGCGTTCGCCATCCTGCAGCCGAAGAAGTACGACGAGATCGTGCGCCTGGTCGCCGACCGGGCGCCCTCGCGCGACATCTACCTGCGCTCGGTCATCACCGACCTGACCAGCAACCTCGTGTCGTCGCGGATCACCGCGAAGGTCGAGGGCCGGCCGAAGCACTACTACTCGATCCACCAGAAGATGATCGTCCGCGGCCGCGACCTGGACGACATCCACGACCTGGTCGGCGTGCGGATCCTGGTCGAGGACGTCCGCGACTGCTACGCGGCGATGGGCGTCGTCCACGCGCTGTGGCAGCCGGTGCCCGGGCGCTTCAAGGACTACATCGCTCAGCCGCGGTTCAGCGTCTACCAGTCGCTGCACACCACGGTGATCGGCCCGGACGGCAAGCCCCTCGAGGTGCAGATCCGCACCTACGAGATGCACCGCACCGCCGAGTACGGCATCGCCGCGCACTGGCGGTACAAGGAAACCAAGGGCACGCACAACGGCAACGCCGTGGACGTCGACGAGATGGCGTGGATGCGCCAGCTCCTCGACTGGCAGCGGGAAGCGGCGGACCCGGGCGACTTCCTCGAGTCGCTGCGCTACGAGCTGGCCGCGCGCGAGATCTTCGTGTTCACGCCGAAGGGCGACGTGATCACGCTGCCCGTCGAGTCGACGCCGGTCGACTTCGCCTACGCCGTGCACACCGAGGTCGGGCACCGCTGCATCGGCGCCCGCGTCAACGGCCGCCTGGTCGCGCTGGAACGCAAGCTGGAAAACGGCGAAGTCGTCGAGATCTTCACCTCGAAGGCGGAGAGTGCCGGCCCGAGCCGCGACTGGCTGCAGTTCGCGGGTTCGCCGAAGGCGCGCGCGAAGATCCGGCAGTGGTTCGCCAAGGAACGCCGCGACGAGGCGATCGAAGGCGGCAAGGAAGCGATCACCAAGGAGATCCGCAAGGTCGGCCTGCCGATCCAGCGGCTGGTCTCCGCGGAGTCGATGGGCTCGATCGCCACCGAGCTGCGCCACGCCGACATCTCGTCGCTGTACGCGGCGGTCGGGGAGGGCCACACCAGCGCCAAGCACGTCGTGCAGCGCCTGGTCGCGCTCATCGGCGGTGTCGACGCGGCGGAGGAGGAGCTCGCCGAGCGCGCGACGCCGTCCACCGTCACCCGGCGCCGCGGCTCCAACGACGTCGGCGTCGTGGTCAAGGGCGCGAGCGACGTCTGGGCGAAGCTGGCCCGCTGCTGCACCCCGGTCCCGGGCGACGAGATCCTCGGCTTCGTGACCCGCGGCGGCGGTGTTTCGGTGCACCGCACCGACTGCACCAACGCCGGCGACCTGCAGTCCCAGCCCGAGCGGCTGGTCGAGGTCGAATGGGCGCCGTCGGCGTCGTCGGTGTTCCTGGTGGCCATCCAGGTCGAGGCCCTCGACCGGCACCGCCTGCTCTCGGACGTGACGAAGGTACTGGCCGACGAGAAGGTCAACATCCTGTCGGCCTCGGTGACGACGTCCCGCGACCGGGTCGCGGTCAGCCGCTTCTCGTTCGAGATGGGCGACCCCAAGCACTTGGGCCACGTCCTCAAGGTGGTCCGCGGCGTGGAAGGCGTCTACGACGTCTACCGCGTGACGTCGGCTTCCTAGCGGCTCTTGGTGTCGCGCGGCTGAGGCGCGTTGACGGGTCCGGCGGGACTGCACGCCAGCCGGTTGATCTCGGACAGCGACGGGAAACGGCCGTGACGATCGACCGTGCCTCGGCCGCGGGACGTCTGCCACGAGGTGCCGGCCGGACTGTCCACAACGGACATCGTGGCGCGGCCGGGGCGAGCTGACCGCGAGGCTGTTGTCGTAATCAACTCGGCCGGGCGCGAAGAAATTGTCGAATGTCGGTCCCGGTCCATTCCCGGAATCAGAGACCGTGCCGCCGGATGAGGGGGCCGGACCGCATCGCGTCGAGTCGCCAGCGCTGTTTCCGGAACCGCAGGACCACCGCGGCGGCCAGGGCGCTGCTCACCGTCGCCGAAGCGACCGCGAGAAGCAGGCTGCCCGCGGCCATCGACCACCACACCAGCCCGCAGCCGGCGAGGGCCGCGGCGATCAGGAGCGCGACGGCGAGCCGTCCGGGCCGCCAGACCCAGCGGCCGCCCTCGTCGACCGCGGCCAGCAGGGAACGCGCTCGCTGCAGGAGTTCGACGTCGTCGACGCCCAGGCCGAGGACACGCCGGCCGGCGTCGGCGCAGAGCTCGCGCTGGCGTCCGGTCGTCATCACCGGTGTTCCGTCGCGGGTCACGCTGCACGCTTCCACGGCGCGCCGATAAAGCACCGTCGCCAATTCCCGGCGGGTTTCCGGATCCGCTTCACCGTTGGTCAATAACCGTTCCAGTTCGGCGATCCGCCGCGAATCCTCTTCGAACAAGATCACTCCCGTAAATGCGGTGTCGCGTTCTGTGAGTGCATGCTACGGTCTGCAAATTGCGGGTGGCGGGGAGGCTGCCCGAAAGGGGAGGGTGGAATGCCGGTCCGTGGTCAGCTCGGTTCGAAGGGGCTGGCGGCCGCCGTCTTCGCGGCGAACCTCGTGGGCTGCGCCTTGGTGGGCACCACCTGGGTGGTGCTGAACCAGCCGCCGGAACCGGGGCCGCCGGTCGAGCCCGGCCTCGCGCTGGGGAACACCACGACCGCCGTCACCGCACCGCGTTCCGAGATGACGCCCGCCGAAACACCGACGACCGCGGAAACGGCGCCGGACGCGCTGATCCGGGTGAGCGGGCCGGCCGGGCTCGAGACCGTCGTCCCGCGTGGCTGGCCGACGAAGACGCTGCCGGAACCGGGCAGCGTCCAGGCGACCGATCCGGCGGACGACCGCCGGATCCTCAAGTTCGGCGGCGCGCCGCCGTCGGACGACTCGGACATCCTGACCTACCACCAGCGGTACGAGCAGCAGATCGCCCGCCGCGCGGGGTACACCCTCGACGGCCTGCGGCCCACGACGCTGCGCGGGCACGACGCGGTCGACTGGGAGTTCGCGTGGGACGCGCCCGAAGGCCGGCGCCACGTCCGCGCGTTCTACTGGCGCGGCAACGGAATCGAATACTACGTCTACGCGCACGGACCCGAGGCGACCTGGCCGGAGACCGCCGAGCTGGTCCAGCGGATGCTCGACGACTCGACCCCCTGACCCGACTTCCGGAGACCCCGAGGGAGCAGCATGTCCCCAGGTACGGCCGACGACACCACGCGCTACCTGTGCGCGGCGTCCTACCTCGACCCCGGCTACAGCACGCGGGCGATCACCGAGTTCCTCGTCGAGCCCACCCGCCCGGTGCCGCCGTCGACGGGGCTCGACGCGGGCCGCGTGCTCACGGAGGCGGTGCGGGCGCGGGCCCGCCGGAAGAACTACGACGGCCTGCTGGTGCTGCTCACGGCCATCGTCATCGGGCTGTCGTGGGACAACCCGCTGCTCTACGGCTGGATCGTGCTGTCGGTCGTCCTGGTGGTCGCGCGGGCGGGGAAGGCCGGGTACGGGGCCCAGCGGTCGTTCAACCCGAAGGTCGTCATCGCCCTCGGCATCGCCGTCCTGGCCGCGGCCGTGCTGCTGCCCTACGCCGGTGACATCTTCGGTTCCGGGAGCCGGTACTCCTCCGACTACTACGACGACTACGAGCCGTCGTCGACGGGTGGCGACACCGCCCGGACCGTCATCGGCGTCGTGCTGGCGCTGGTCGTGCTCGTGGTCGTCACGCTCGAGCGCTGGTCCCTGTGGAACCTGCTGACGACGCGCTTCAAGCGCCACGCCGCCCCCGCGGCCGACAGCGGCAGCCTCACCGGGCTGTTCACCGAAGACTTCCGCGAGCAGCTCGCCCGGTACCAGCGCGGTGACGAGTTCGCCGGCGTGCCCGGCGCGCCGCTGGTGGTCTACCGCGGCTACAACCCGTTCGTGGGGGCCGGGTTCCGGCGCGACGCCTGGTCGATGGCGATCCCGCTGGAGCGGCTGGAGGACGACGAGAGTGATCCGGCGACGCGCCGGGAGCTCACCACCGAAACGCTGTACGAAGGGATCCGCGAGGCGATCGGGAACCTCCGCCGGTCGGGCTCGCTGTCGCCGGATCAGCGGCTGGGCGGGCTGACCGTGACCGAGGCGGTGTTCACCCCGGCCGCCGAGCTCGTCGACCACCTGGCCGAGCCGGAGGCCGCGGCGTACCTGCCCGACATCGAGTACCCGCCGCACACCCGGCTCACCGAGGCCGACGTCGACCGGCTCCGGATGGAGCCGAAGGAGTGGGCGCGCTACTACCTGTGCTTCCAGGTCGAGACCTGGGACCGGGATCTCGTGCTCACGACGTTCCTGCACGTCGCGGTGGACGAGACGACGTTGTACGTCGAGTGGACGCCGTTCATGCTGCCGCCGATCCGGGCCGAGTACCGCGTGGTGGACAAGATGCGGCCGGACTCGCTGCGTCCGCTCGGTCAGGGTTTCCTGGCGTGGCTGGAGATGCCCGCGAGCCTGCCCGGCCGGATCGCGAACCTCACGTCCTGGATCCGGCGGCCGAAGCGCGAGCCCGGCGTCCTCGACCCGGACCGCTACGGCGCCTCGAGCACCCTGCGCGAGCTCGCGTCGGTCAACCTGTTCACCGACTACTTCCAGCTCGTCGACATCGAGCGGTACGAGAAGATCATCGAAAGCCGGCTCCTGCCGGCGATCAGCGGCCTGCTCGGCGACGCCGGGTTCTCGACGGCGAAGTTCGAGGAGCAGGCGGCGGTCGTGATCAACAACGACATCACCATCGGCGGCGACAACCGCGCCCCGATCACCCAGACCGGGCAGCGCGGCCCGCGGCCGCGCCCGCCCCGCGCACCCGGCCGCCTGGCCCGGACGGAGGCCTGATGGAACCCCGCATCACGAACAAGGTCAGCATCGGCCGGGACAACTCCGGGCCGATCACCCAGACCGGGATCGACGGCGGTGGCGCGGACACCGCCCTGCCCGCGCTGCTCGGCCTGGTCGAGCGGCTGGCCGCCGACGTGCGCGGCCAGGAGCTGGCCAAGCAGGAGGTCCTGGAGGACACGCTGGACGACCTGGCGGCCGACCTGCGCGCGGGCGACGCCGCGGAACCGGCCGTGGTGCGCAGCCGCTGGGAGAAGGTCAAGGGCCTGCTGGGCGGAGTGGTGCAGTTCTCCGAGCTGGTGGCGAAGATCTCCGACCAGGTGCAGAAGATCTTCACCTGAGCCGGGTCTCAGAGCACCTTCCGCAGCAACGCGGTGACGTCGTCGGGGCGCTCGAGCATGGGGAGGTGCCCGGTGTCGGGGATCTCCACCAGCTCGGCGTTCGGCAAGGACTTCGCGATGTGCTGGGAAAGCTCGATCAGCCCGAGCGCGTCCGACAGGCCGATCACCACCTGGGCCGGGGTGCTGATCTCGGCCAGCCGGTGCCGGGTGTCCGGGACCCGCTCCGTCCACTGTGGAGCGGTCGACAGGCGCTGGTACACCTGCTCGCACATCTCCCGGACCCGCGCGAGCATCTCCGGCGGCAGCACGGACACCTCGCGCGCGGGCCCCGCGACCAGGTACCGGACGTTGGCCTCGGACATGGCCTTCGCGTCCGCCGGGTCGACGTCGCGGGTCAGCTCGGCGATGTCGGCCTGCATGTGGTCCGGCCAGGTGTGCCCGCTGAGGCCGGAGCCCAGCAGGACCAGCCGGGTGACCCGCTCCGGCGCGGCGAGCGCGGTGTCCAGCGAGACCGCGCCGCCCATCGACGCCCCGACCAGCGCGGCCTGCTCGATCCCCCGGGCATCGAGCAGGGCCAGCAGGTCCTCGTGGTGGGCGAACTCGCCGAGGCCGTCGGCGGACTCGCCGAAGCCGCGGCGGTCGTAGCGGATCACCCGGTGCGTGGCGGCGAACGCGGTGAACTGGGCGTCCCACATCCGGCGGTCGCCGATGGCCGCGTGCAGCAGCACGACCGCGGGCCCCTCGCCCGCTTCGTCGTACCCGAACGTCGTCCCGTTCAACTCGATCGTCGCCATGGGCCCAAGCTAGCGCCGCGACCACGTCACACACCCGGGGTTTCGCTCAGGGCGAGAAGCTAGGGTGCCGAGCATGACCGACGGATTCGACTTCACACGCGACGGCGAGGTGGCGCGGCTGACCTTCGCCCGGCCGGAGAAGATGAACGCGATCACCTACGGCATGTGGTCGGCGATCCCGGACGTCGTCGCCGACGTCGAGGCCGATGCCACGCTCAAGGTGCTCGTGCTCGCGGGTGGCGGCAAGCACTTCTCGGCGGGCGCGGACATCAGCGAGTTCGGCGAGCTGCGCACCACCGCCGAGGGCGCGGCGAGCTACGACAAGGCCGTCGAAGGCGCGGTGGCCGCGCTGACGTCGATGCGGAAGCCGTCGGTCGCGATGATCCAGGGCAACTGCATCGGTGGCGGCTGCCAGGTGTCGGTCGCCTGCGACTTCCGCTTCGCCGCCGAGGGGTCGCGCTTCGGCATCACGCCGGCGAAGCTCGGCATCGTCTACCACTTCGACTCGACCCGCCAGCTCGTGTCGCTGGTCGGGCCGGCGCACGCGAAGTACTTCCTGCTCTCCGGCGAGCTGATCACGGCGGCCCGGGCGCGCGAGATCGGCCTGCTCAACGACGTCTTCCCGGCCGACGAGCTCGAAGCCTCGACCCTGGAGTTCGTGCGGACGCTGTGCTCGCGCTCGCAGGCGTCGGTCCGCGGGATGAACCGGATCATCGAGAAGATCGTCGCCGGCCAGGAGAGCCCGGACGCGGAGGTCGAGGAGCTGCGGTCCGAGGCGCTGCACGGCGAGGACTACGCGGAGGGCGTCGCGGCCTTCCTGGACCGGCGCCCGCCGAACTTCACCTTCCGCTGAGCAGCGCCGCGAGCCGGTCCGCGACCTGGTGGACCGGCCCGCGGGTGTCGATCTCCACGCGGCGGTCTTCCCGAACGTGGCCCGCGAGCAGCGCGTCGATCCGGTCTTCGCGCCACCGCCGCCGGGTCGGCTCGGGTTGTCGACTTCCCGACACCGGACATGCCGGTCACGAAGGCCACCGTCACGGTGCCGCGCAGGTGAGCTTCGCGTCCGCCCAGTCGCCGTGGTCGGAGTCCTTGTCGTCGCCGCCGTCGGTGACCTGCAGGGTCAGGCGCCGGACGCCGGTGACGTCGGCGGTCAGCGGGTGGGCGCCGTCGGCCGGGCGCAGCACCGGGGTCTCGGCCAGCGGCTGGCCGTCGTCGCCGAGGACGCGGAACGCGACCGAGGCGGGCGCTTTCACCTCGTCGTCGACGCCGGTGACCGCCGAGAACGCCGTGCACGCGCCGCCGAGCCACACCGTCACGGAGCTGGGCGCGTTCGTGCCGAGGCCGTGCGCGTAGACCGTGCCGCCGATGGTCAGCGGGTGGCCGTCGCCTTCGGCGGTGTCTCCGTTGGACTGGTCCCGCTCCACCGGGCCCCAGCCGTTCGACGACGCCAGGAACGGCAGCGCGCTGACCTGCGCCGATCCGGTCGGTACCGGCGGCGGGACGAACACGCTGGTCGCGCCCTCGACGTGGACGGCCTGGCCGCGGAAGCGGTAGGTGGCCGCGACCGGCAGGTCGGTCGTGCCCGGGGCGGCCGCGGCAGTCGCCGTGAACCGCCAGGTGCCGGACACGGGTTGCCCGGCGAACAGCACCGGCCGGAAGACCGGACGTCCGGTCACCGTCCAGCCCGCCGGGGCGACGGGCCCGAGTTCGACGTCGAGCAGCGGAGCACCCGCGGGCAGCCGGAAGGTGGCCTTGACCTCGACGCTCGTGCCGGGGTGCGCCTCCGCCGTCGCCGGGGTGACGCTCAGGCTGGTCGCCGGCACCTGCCGGATCTCCTCGTCGCAGGTCGTGCGGCCCGGCCACGCGGGGCAGAGGACCGTGACGAACCCGCCGTTCTTCGCGACCGGCACGCTCAGCCGGCCGCCCGCGGTGACCGCCGACTTCTCGCGCAGCAGGCCGGCCGGGCCGTCGCGCAGGGTGTCGGCGAGCCAGCGCCCGTGGCCGAGGAAGTCCAGCGGCGCGTCGACGGTCTTGGCCGGGCCCGCCTCGATGCCGCCGACGAACCAGCGGTCGCCGGAGCGCTTGGCGAACACCGCCTCCTGGCCGGGGCGGCCGGACAGCAGCCGCGTCTCGTCCCACACCGTCGGCAGCTGGTCGAGGGTGTGCAGGGCTTCGGGGCGGGCCTCGTAGTTCTCCGGCTTGTCCGCGCCGTGCTGCCAGCCGGACTCGTAGACGAAGAACGTCGCCACCTCGTGCGCGTCCGTGGTGTCCCGATCGGCCACGACGAACGCCGTCGGCGTGTAGTCCATGCTGCCGACCACGTTGCGGGTGAAGGGGAACATCGTGTTGGACGCGGCCCGCGTCTTGAACTGCTCGGCGCCGCGCACGGCCTCGAAGCTCATCACGTGCGGCCAGGTGCGCTGCAGGCCGCGGGGGATGGTCGCGCCGTGGAAGTTGATCATCAGCCGTTGCTGCGCGGTGGCCGCCGCGATGTCGTCGTAGAACCGGAACCGCGCCTGGGTGTCGGAGTCCATGAAGTCGACCTTGATCCCGGCCGCGCCCCACGACTTGACCAGCGGGAGCCACTTCGCGCGCTCGGCCGCCGTGTCGAGGGTGGTCCAGCGGAACCACAGGATCACCTCGACGCCGCGAGCCCGCGCGTACCGCACGACGTCCGGGACCCAGGACGCGTCCCAGCCCTCGTCGATGAGCAGGTACGGCCAGCCGTTGCGGGCGGCGAAGTCCGCGTACTGCTTCTGCCGCACGGGATCGCTCGGACTGTCGTGTTCGGACAGCCACGACCAGGCGACCTTGCCCGGCCGGATCCACGACGTGTCGGCGAGCTTCGACGGCGGCGCCAGGTCGTCGACCAACGTGGACGCGGTGACCGTCGCGAGGTCGCCGGTGATCGCGACCCGCCACGGCGTCGCGAAGGGCCCGGTGGCGGTGACCGAGGCGTCGGCCAGCTTGATCGTGTAGTTCGCGCTGCCCGCCGCGTGCGTCAGCCGGGCGCCGGAATACCGACCGTCCACATCGGACTCCGTGAGCAGCGTGTAGCTCCCGTCGCCGGTGTCGAACAGCGACGGGAAGCCGTAGTCGCCCGCCTTCGCGGTGCTCGCGGTGGTTTCGACGCGGACGTTCTCGTAGTTGGGGGAGTAGGGCAGCAGCCAGGCGGGCGCGGCCGCGGGCAGGGTGAACGACGACGCCTCGCCGGTGATCGTCACCGGCCCGCTGCCGGGCAGCACGTACCGGTAGGCGACGCCGTCGGCGGCCGCGCGCACGACGACGTCGAGCCGGGTTTCGCCCGTGCCGGCGAAGGACAACGTCGTCTCCGCCGCCCGGGCGTGCCGGCGCAGCTGCTTGCCGGTCGTCATCGTGTAGCGCTCGTCGACGATCCGGTCGGTGCGGCGCACGAACCGCAGGTCGCGGGTCAGGTCGGCGGACTTCGTCCGGACGCCCAGCGGCGCGGGCGCCAGCACCGCGGTGGCGCCCCGGGTGGCCGCGAAGGTCAGCCCGCCGTCGCCGGCGCGGGCGACCGCGGCGGTCACCGCACCGGTCAGGCTGACCGTCCAGCGGTCGGCGGCGTCGGCGGGCATCGTGGTGACCAGGGTAGCCGTCACGGCCAGGACCAGGCCCGCGGCGGCGCGCCTCATCGCCCGGCCCCGGCCAGCTGCTCGTTGAGGTAGAGGAACGCGCCGAGGCCGTGGAAGTCGTTGGTGGCGCGCGGCCGGTCGAGGTAGTAGCGGCCGTTGCCGACGTTGGTCCCGACGCTGATGTCCGTGATGGCCGTGGTCCCGTCGGCGGCCTGGGAGACCTTCGCGAGCACACCGGCGTACCCGCGGGCGATCACCGGCCGGTACTCCGGGCCGACGTACCCGCGCTGCACCGCGCGGGACAGCGTGTAGGTGTACAGGCTGGAGCACGACGTCTCGGTCCAGTTGTCGGCGGCGGTGGGCTTGACGGTCAGCTGGAACCACCGGCCGGTCGCCGGGTCCTGCCACTTCCGGAACCCGCGGGCCAGGTACTGGACGATCCCGACGAGGGCGCCGCGCTGCGGGGCCGCCGCGGGCAGCGCGTCGAGGACGTCGACCGTGGCCGCGCCGAACCAGCCGACCGCGCGGCACCACACGTCCGGGGACAACCCGGTCACCGGATCGGCCCAGCTCTGCTTCCGGCGCTCGTCGTACGCGTGGTACAGCAATTCGCTCGGATGCCGCAGATGAGTGAAATAGGTGACGAGTTGTTCGGCCGATTCAGCGGTGCTCGCGGCGTCGCCGACGGCCTTTCCGTACCGGGCCAGGAATGGGTCGAGCATGAATGCGCCGTCGGCCCACAGCTGCCCGGTCAATCCCGTGTTGTGAATGAATCCGCCGTCGGTGGTCCGCGGGTACGTCGCCAGCCGGTCGTGGATCCGCCGCGCGGCCAGCGAGTAGCGCGCGTCGCCCGTTTCGGCGGCCAGCACGAGGAAGACGTTGCCCGCCAGCATGCTGTCCAGGTCGTTGTACGGGTTGCCGGTGCCGCCGTCCGGTTTCACCTTCGCCGCACCCCAGGTTTCGAGGTAGGTCAGGTACCGGACGTCGTGCGTGCGCTGGTAAACGCGGTACAGGCCGAGCAGGAACAGGGCGTCGGTGTAGCCGAGCCCCAGCGACGCGGCGGGGTGCGCGGCGATCGTGGAATCGGCGACGGCGCGCGACCAGTCGGGTGGCGCGGCTTCGGCGGGTTGCCCGAGCAGGGTCAGTCCGAGAACGGCGGCGAGGACGACGCGAAGTGTTTTCCGGAACGCCAAAGAACCCAGCCCCTTTGCTGCGCGGAAAGAGCGGCGGCGGTGTCGGTCATCGATCTTGCGCGACCGTTCCGGAGCCGGTCAACCGCCCGCGGGGGGAAACGGCCGGACAACGCGGGACTAATAATATCGTCAGGCGTCCAGGTAGCCGCGGAAATGCTCGGCGACGACGTCGGTGACGCCGGCGGGACCGATGCGGCCGTCGATCTCGATGACCCGGATGCCCAGCTCCCGCGCGGACCGCACGGCCTGCGCGGCGAGCATCCGGTCCCGCGTCAGCACGCTGCGCTGCTCCGGGATCGCGGGCTCCTCCGGCCGGTGCCGCAGCTGGTGCTGGCGGAACAGCTCGGTCGGCACGAGCACGACCATCCGGCCCGGCGAGTCCACCAGCGGCGCGACCAGCTCCGGGCGCAGCCCCCAGCCCTCGGCGACGATCGGCCGCGGCGACGTCAGCACCCGCAGATCGGCCAGCGCGCAGTCGAACCCGTGCCGCACCTCGGTCATCAGCCGCTCGCCGGCGGAGACGTCGCCGCCCGGGGCGGGCCGGGTCCGGTGGTCGTGGTGGTAGGTCGTCAGGCCGTGCCGCTCGGCGAGCAGCCGGGCGACGGTGGACTTCCCGGTCCACGGGGCGCCGCCGATCCACAGCGCCTTCCGCAGCGTGCCGAAGGGATCCCAGGTCATCAGACGACTATCGCGGGCCCGGCGGGCCGATGGCCAGTGTTCCGGCGCCGGTTGATCCGTTCAGCGCAGAGTGACCCGGCCCGTACGCACGCGCCGGCGTCACTCGCTTTCGTCGTCCACGACGAGCACGGTGGCGCCGTCCGGCTCGCGGGCGGGGCCCAGCCGGAACCGGAACTGCGAGCCGGGCCGGATCGCGGCGATCACCTGGGTATCGGCCGTGTCGAAGAAGATGATCGAGTGCTCGGCGGTGATCGGCTCCTGCCGCAGCACCACCGGCAGCCGGTCGGACGACTGGTCCGGCCGCGGCAGTGGGACGACCACGGGGATCGGGAGCGTGCCGCTGACGGAGCCGGACCCGTCGTCGTCATCGTCCGGCTCGGGCCAGCGCGGTTCGAACCGCTCGAACGGTTCGAACGACTCGGGAGCCTCGGCCGGCTCGAACGGCGCCGGCGGGACGACCCGCGGCCGCCGTCGCCACCAGAGCCCGGCGATCAGCCCGGTGAGCAGTCCGCCGGTACCGCTGACCGCGGACGCGAGCCCGGTCCCCAGCCCCGGTTCGGCCGGCTGGGGCGCCGCCGCCCGGGCGGGCGGGGCGGCCACCGGGGTGGCCGGGAGCGGCCCGAACTTCACCGCGGGGTCGCGGGCGTCGTCGGGCAGCAGGAGGACCTGGCCCGGCTCGATCGCCGTGGGGTCGTCGAACGGCGTGCCGTCGGGGCGTGGCCGGCCTCGGTTGAGCGTGAAGATCTCCTGGAACCGGTTCCCGTCGCCCAAAGCCTGTTCGGCGATCGTGAACAGCGTGATGTCGTCCGGATTTTCGGCGTGGGGGACGACGAAGTACTTCACCGACGGCGGGGGCGGCGGCGCGGACTGGGCCAGCGCGGGCCCACCGGCCAGCACCGCGAACAGGGCACCGGCGCAGGCGGCCTGGCCGGTACGCCCGAGGACGCGGCGCACCACGGGAACCCGGTTTTCGGCCATCGTCGCCCACCCTCTCCCCGGTGGCACAAACGGCCCCGGTGTTCCCCTCTACACGGGGCGGGTGGTGGCGTGGTTCAGATTTCGTCCCAGGGCACGGTTTCGTAGGCCTCGGCGAGGAGCCGCACGGCGCGGTCCGCGGGCGGCAGCACGAAGTCGTCGACGGAGGCGACCGGGCGGCCCGGGGTCTCGGAGTTGGTGACGAACATCGCGTCGAACCCGGGCAGGTCGGCGGGCCGGACCTCGCGCGTCTCCTGCGGGACGCCGAGCCGTGCCAGCGCTTCCCGCTGCACGAGCATCGTGATCCCCGGCAGCACGGCCGCGTCCGGCCAGACGACCGTGTCGCCGGCCAGGAAGCCCGCGTTCCAGATGGACGCCTCGCTGATCCGGCCCTGGTGGTCGACGAACAGCGCGTCGTCGTAGCCCGCCAGTTCGGCCTGGCGGGCGTGGTAGATGAGGCCGAACGTACCGAGGTGCTTGACCTGCGGCAGGTCCCGCTCGTACCGCACCGTCCCCAGGCGCAACGGCGCCGGGTCGACCGGGTGCGGCGGCAGCGTCCGGACCAGGATCTCCGGCCGCAGCAGCTCGTCGAAGGACCGCGTGAGCACCATGACCCGCACGGACAGCGCGGCTTCGTCCGCGATCGCCCGCCGGACGTAGGAGCGCACCAGATCCGTGTCGAGCTCCGCGCCGAACAGCAGGCGGGTGCTCGAGGTCAGCCGGGCCAGGTGGCGGGAAAGACCGCGGACCCGCCCGTCCCGGACCTGCATCGCGGTGAAATGACCGTAGGAGGTCATTCCCGCGACGAAGGCGCCCGGGCCGAGCGGGTCCCCGTTCAGCTCGATGCGGTGCGGCACTACTGGACGGTGACGCCCGTGAACTTCACCTGCTTGGTCGGCGCACCCGTGCCGTCCTGCGGGTTCGGGTTCGCGATGCCGGCCTTGGCCACCGCGTCCAGCACCTTCAGGCCGTCGTCGCTGATGCTGCCGAACACCGAGTAGTCGGCCGGCAGGCCCTCGGCGTCGCCGTAGACCATGAAGAACTGGCTGCCGCCGGAGTTCGGGGCCTGCGTCTTCGCCATCGCGAGGATGCCGCGGCCGTACTTGATCTCCGGGAACGCCTCGTCCGGCATCGTGTAGCCCGGGCCGCCCTGACCGTCGTTCGTCGGGTCGCCGGTGGCCGAGGGGTCACCGCACTGCAGCATCTGCAGACCCTCGGTGCCGAGCCGGTGGCACATGGTGTCGTTGTAGAAGTTCTGCTTCGCGAGGCTGATGAAGCTCTGCACCGCGCAGGGCGCGAGCGCCCGGTCGAGCGTCAGCGGGATGTCGCCCGCCGTGCTCTTCAGCGTCACGTTCACCGTGCCGGTCGACGGGACGTTCTTGCCGTCGGGCAGGTTCACCTTCTTCGGCGTCTTGCCCGTCGTGTCCGCTTTGAAGTCGCACGTCGTCGGGTTCGGCAGCGCCGTCGTCCGCTTCGGTGTCGCCGCGCGCTGCGTCGGGATCTTGACTTCGGTCGGAGGCGGGGCGGCCGAGGACGACGCGGCCGGATCGGCGGTGCTGTCACCGCCGTTGGCGCTCACGATCCACACCACCACGCCCGCGACGACGAGAACAGCTACGCCGACGACACCAGCGCCGATTCTCCTGCGTCGCTTCTGCTGCTCCAATCGGCGCTCGAGTTGCCTCTCGAGCTTGCGCTTCGCAGCTTCGCGGCGCTGCTGGTTGGTCGCCACCCCGTACCCTCCCAGGTTTCCGCTCGTGTCACACGTCTGAGGTAGCGGCAGTGTATGGGCACAGCCTGTGAGGACCATGTACAGGGCCCGCTAGTCTCAACCTGATCGTGATCGGCGCCATCCGGCGCGGATGTCCGGGAGGCGTTCGGTGCTCGTCGTCGGCTTCGGCAGCGGCCCGCTGCAGGCCAACTGCTACCTGCTGGCGGAGGCCGCCGGCGGGCCGTGTCTGGTCGTGGATCCGGGGCAGGAGGTGGCCGCGCCGCTGGCCGCCGCGCTCGCCGGGCACCGGCTGGTCCCCGCGGCGCTCGTCGCCACCCACGGCCACCCCGACCACGTGGCTTCGGCCGCGTCGCTGTCGGCCGCCCACGGTGTCCCGCTGCACCTGCACCCCGCCGACGCCTCGCTCTACGACGGCGAGAGCCTGCCGCTGGAGGCGGGCACGCACCGCCTCGCCGGGCTCGACGTCGACGTCCGGCCCGCGCCGGGGCACACGCCGGGTTCGGTCGTCCTCGCGCTGGAGACGGCCGAGGGCGGCCGGCTCGCCCTGACCGGCGACACGCTGTTCGCCGGGTCGGTCGGCCGCGGGGACGTCGAGGCGTCGCTGCGGGACCTGCTGGCGGGCTTCCCGGACGACACGGTGGTGCTGCCGGGCCACGGCCCGGCGACGACGATCGGGCGGGAACGCGCCGGCAACCCGTTCCTCGCCGGGACGGGGGCGTGAGCATGGCGGAAGAGACGCCGGAACGGCTGCCGCTGTTCGAGGAGGACGCGCGCGGACGCCGTCGCCGGGGGATTTCCGGGCTGATCGGCGTGGTGATCGTCGCCGCCGCGTTCGGCGGGGTCGCCGGGCTGATCGGCGGCACGGTGATCGGCCTGGTCGTCGCCCTTGTGATCGCCCTGCCGCTGGCCTACGTGATGGCGGTCAGCATCCGGCGCCGCGTCTGGCTCGAGGGCTCGACGCTGATCGTGCGCACGTGGGGGCTGCGGCGCGTCGACCTCGTCACCGCGACCCGCCTCGACCTCGTGATCGGCGACGTCCGCGGCACCCGCACGGTCAGCCTGCTGGTCAACGCGGGCAACCGGCGGCAGGTGGCGAAGGTCGACCTCGCCGTGTTCTCCGGCACGGGCGGGCGCGAGCTGGGCGTCCTGCAGCTGCGAAAGCTGGCCAACGCGCTGATGAACAACACCGAGGCGAACGGCCTCGTCTTCGGGGAGCTGCTGGTCTCCGAGCTGAAGGCCGAGGCCCGCGGCGGCGGCGTCGCGGACCGCCCGCTCTACCGGCTGGCGTCGGTGGCGCCGTCGGGCAAGTACGTGCAGCGGTTCACGATGGAGGCCGTCAGCCGGTTCGTGGCGACTCTCGACTGACGTCGCTGTCCGGCTCACGGAGCTGTTCCAGCTGGTAGACGAGCTCCGGGACCTCCTGCGCGATGTATGCGGTGAGGCGTTCGACCTGGTGCAGCGTCGCCCGGACGTCGTCGAGGGCGGTGGCGATGCGCGGGATCGACTCGACGGCCTGGACGGTGGCCGTGACCAGCCGCAACACCCCGCGCACGAGCTGGCGGGGGCAGGCGAGCACGGACATGGCGTCTCCCGGGTCGGGTACCGCCTTCCTACCGCGTGCGGACGCCGCTGTCGCGCCCGGGGCTCGCCGGTGTTACGGGTGGGACGGAACGGCTTTCGTGGTGCTGCTGAGGTACGTCGCGGGCTCGCGGGAGGCGATCAGCGCGGCCAGGACCGTCGTCACCGGGACGGCCGCCACGATGCCGACGCTGCCCGCCAGGGTCCGGATGATCTCCTGCGCGATCTCCTCGCTGCCGAGCAGCGCGCCCAGGCCGACCCCGGAGATCGACGAGTACAGCAGCACCGGCAGCGCGGCGCCGGCGTAGGCCATGACCAGGGTGTTGACCGCTGAGCCGACGTGGTCGCGGCCGATCCGCAGGCCCGAGCTGTACAGCTCCCGCCAGCTCAGGTCGGGGTTGGCGCGGCGCAGCTCCCAGACGGCGCTGGTCTGGGTGACAGTGACGTCGTCGAGCACGCCGAGGGCGCCGATCACGACGCCGGCGAGCAGCAGGCCGCGTGCGTCGATGCCGTGGCCGAGCGAGCCGATGAGCGTCGAGGTGCTGTCGTCGAGCCCGGTCAGCGACGCCGCGGCCGAGAAGATCGCGGAGAGCACGCCGATCAGCGCGAGGCTGACGAGCGTGCCGAGGACGGCGGCGGACGTTCTCGCCGTCAGCCCGTGGGTCAGGTACAGCGCGATGAACATGATCGCGCCCGCGCCGACGATCGCCACCAGCAGCGGGTTTTCGCCCGAGAGCACGGCCGGCAGGATGAACAGCGCGATCACCGCGAAGGACAGGCCGAGCGCGACCAGCGCGGCGAGGCCCTGCCAGCGGCCGAGCACCAGGACGGCGACGGCGAACAGAGCGGCCAGCACGAGCAGCGGGGTGCCGCGCTGGAAGTCGACCAGCTGGAAGCTCGAGGGGTCGGCCGCGTTCCCGCCGTTGTAGGCGAGCACGACCGCGTCACCGGCGGCGAACCGCGGGGTGCTGGGCTCGATCGGCACGGTGAGCTGCAACGGTTTCCCGGTGGCCGGCCCGTCGGTCATGGTGAGCGCGACGGTCAGGCACGGCTTCGCGTTCGGGTCCGTCTGGTCGCCGACCTGGACCTGGCCCTGAGCGAGGCACGGCCCGGTGGCGGTGGTCGTGATGGACGCTTTCACGGGCGTGCCCTGCGGAACGACGCTCGTCGGCGACGGCTTGCCCCACGGGTACAGCACGAGCATCCCGACCACGGTGGCGAGAGCCAGGGGAGCGAGCATCCAGATCAGCAGCAGCCGGACCCGGCGTGACGCCGGGGCGGCGGGCCCGTGCCCGTGCCCGTGACCATGGCCGTGCCCGGCGTCGGGTCCGGGTTTCGCTGCTGCGGCACGACTCGCGGGCCGCGCGCGGCCGTCGGCGACCCGATGGGGCCCCGTGTCGCCTCGTTTCGCAGCAGCCCGCGGGGAGTCTGCGTCGGCCGGAGCCGCCGGAACCCGCTGGGCTCCCGTGTCGGCCGACCTGCGGGGGATTCGTTGGGCACCGGTGTCGGTCAGGTTCCCGGAGGTTCGCTGGGACCCGGTGTCGGCAGGCTTTCCGGGCACCCGCTGGGTTCCCGCCTCGGTCGGCTTCCCGGGGACCCGCTGGGCTCCGGTGTCGGTGCGTCGGCGCGGGGCCGCGGGCGTTCCGTCCGGTGGCGTCCGGCGGGCCGGTTTCCGGGGCGTGCCCGGCGTTCCGGGCGTTCCGCGGGCCGGGGAAACGGGCACCTCGTCGGTGACCCGGCGAATCGGGCCGGTTTCGTCGTCGAGGTCGGGGCGGTCCACGCGCACATCCTGACAGCGGGAGCCCCCGGCCCACGCAACGGGCCGCCGACGGCCCGGTTCGTCCGGATCTGCCGTGTCGACCCCTCAATCACGCGTGTCGACCTGCTGATCACGCGTGCCGACCCTTCGATCACGAGCGCCGACCGCCCCGCCCGCGCGATCCGGGGGACTGTTCCAAGATCGGTGTTTCCGGCCCGACACGCCGGGCCAAGGTCCGGCGGGATGGGCACTGTGAGTGATGACATCGGACCTTGTGAGTCCACGTAAGCGTGAGTCCAAGCCGGCGCGGGAGCAGTCGCCGGAGCAGGCCGCTGCGGCGGC
>NZ_JAEBDZ010000047.1:0-53181 GCF_046548675.1 Amycolatopsis sp. cmx-8-4 | reverse complement strand
GCGCCCGGTGGACGATGCGGTGGAAGCCAGTGATCAACGCGTTCGCCATCACGTTCGGTGACCGCTGGCCGGGAGCCGAGACCTACTGATCAACAACGCCGGAAACACCGATCACGGGATAGACCCGGACCTGCGGGTGCCGGTTCGACGAATTCGAGTGCCCGGAAGGCCAACTCGCGTGATCGAGGGGTCAACTCACGTGATTGGAAGGTCGGCTCGCGTACCTGGGGAGTCGGCTTGCGTGCCTGGGGAGTCGGTTCGCGTGCCTGGGGAGTCGGGTTGCGTGCCTAGAGGGTCGGTTCGTGTGAGTGGAGGGTCAGCTCGCGTGATCGGGGGGTCGACACGGCCCGGTGGGGAACGGGGACCAGCGCGGGCCGGCGCTCGGCCACGCCCCCCGGGCGGCGGGGTGCCGGGACCCGCACTGGTGTCCGGGCGAGCAAGGCCGAAAGCCGGCCGACGACGAGCGACGAGGCCAGGACGAGCGCGGCCAGAGCCGAGGCGCCGTCGAAGGTCAGCTCGCCGTAGTGGCCCAGTGCGAACCCGGCGTCGAGCGCCCAGGCGACCACCGACACTCCGAACGCCGCCACGAGGGTCGTCCGGTGGGCCGTCGCCAGCACCACCAGACCCAGCGTGACCAGCGCGTACCACGGGCTCGGCCCGGCCAGGTGCGCCGCGATCACCGCCGCCACCGCGGCCACGCACCCGAACGGGAACCCGAAACCACCAGTCATGCCCCGAAGTGCACCCGACCACGACAGCCGGAAGCGGACTCAGGACGCGATCCCTACGCCCGCACCCCCGGTTCTTGACGCGCTATTGACCCGTCACGCGCCCGATCGCGTCGGCGACCTCCGGCCAGACCGCGCGCGGCAGGTTGTGGCCCATCCCCGGGATGACCACCAGTTCCGCGCCCGGGATCGCCGCCGCCGTCGCCTTGCCGCCGCTCACGTCGATCAGGGGGTCGGCGTCGCCGTGGACGACCAACGCCGGCAGCTCGACAGAGTGCAGCCCGGACGTCCGGTCGCCCGACGCCATCACCGCCGCCGCGTGGCGCAGCGTGCCCTCCGGGTGGCGGGCGCGGTCGAAGTGCAGCGTGGCCTTGGCCAGCAGGAACGCCTCGTCGTCCGGGTAACCGGGGGACCCGAGCCGCCGGTAGCCCTCGACGCTGTCGGCGAGCGCCTGCTCGCGCGTGGTGGCCGGCGGCCGCGTCAGCACCGCCAGCGCCCACGGCTCGGCCTGCCCGACCGCCGGATCGCCCGTGGTCGACATGATCGACGTGACGCTCAGCAGCCGGTCCGGGTGGTCGATCGCCAGCTGCTGCACGATCATCCCGCCCATCGACGCGCCCACGACGTGGGCTTTCGCGATGCCGAGCGCGTCGAACAGCCCGACGGCGTCGTCGGCCAGGTCGGCCAGCAGGTACGGCGCGCTCGACCGGTCGCCGGCGAAGAGCGCGCCCAGATCCGGCGGCGGCAGCTCGTCGAAGTACGTCGAGAGCCCGACGTCCCGGTTGTCGTAGCGCACCACGAAGAACCCGCGGCTCGCGAGCAGTTCGCAGAAATCGTCTTCCCAGGTGATCATCTGGGCACCGAGGCCCATCACCAGGACCAGGGGCGGAGCGGCCGGATCGCCGAAGGTGCCGTACTCGAGTTCGAGACCGTTGGCCTGTGCGCGTGCCATGCCCCGATCTTGCCCCAGACTCGCGGCGCTGGCACCGGCCCGGTCCGTGCGGATACCGTATCGCCCCATGCCGACCTCATCCTCGGGCACCGGAGCACGTCCCCGGTCGCGAGCCGCAGCGGGACTGCCGGCGATCACGGCCGAAAAGGTCGTCAGCGCGGCCACTCAGCTGACCTCCGACGTCGGTCTCGACAACTGGACGCTGCGGCAGCTCGCCCGCGCCGTCGACGCCTACCCGGCGGTGGTCTACCACCACGTCGGCGACCGGGACGCGGTGGTGAACGCCGTGGTCGACCGGGTCGTCGGGCTGCTGGAGCTGCCGGACCCGGACCTGCCGTGGCAGGTGTGGTTCACCGAGCTGCTCGCCGGGCTGCGCTCGGTGCTGCGGACCTACCCGGGCTGCGCGCGGCGGCTCGCGCTGTTCGGCCCGTCGGTCGACGCGGCCACCCGCAGCATCGACGCCGGGGTCGGGGTGCTGCTGACCGCCGGTTTCGGCAGCGAGAGCGCGCTCGCCTACAACCTGATGGTGATGACGGCCTGCCAGTTCGTCGCCATGGAGGACGACCGTGAGGGCGCGCTGGCGCTGCGGATCGAGAACACCGAGGCGTACGCGGCCTATCGCGAGCGCTCCGACCTGCCCGGGATGGCCGAGCTGGGCTCGGCGATGCACGACCTGATGGGCGATCCCGACCTGGCGGCGAACTATTACGCGCAGCTCTACGACTACGCCGTCCAGCGGTGCCTCGACGGGCTCGCCCACCGCCTCGAAGAGCTGCGTGACCAGGGCTCCACCGGGTTGACAGCGACTTGACAGCGCTCCGGCGTACCGTGAGCGTGCGTCGGTGGTTCGTCCATCGACCCGAAGCTCCCGGCGCCCTCCTCCCCCTCGTGGCGCCGGGGGCTTCGGTCGGTTCGAGGGACTAGGCCAGGTCGCCCTGACGCGGCGCCGGCGCCTGCTGGATGGCCGGGAAGATCTCGCCGACCAGTGTGACCAGCGACTTCGACAGCAGCAGGTGCACCTGCTCCCGGGTCAGCGAACCGCGCACCAGCCATTCCCGTCCGGCCGACTTCACCATCCCGCCGAACGCGCGCACGAGCGCGTTCAGCTCGGGTCCGTGCTCGCTCTCGCTGGACAGGCCGACGGCTTCGAGCACGCGATCGGCCGACTCCCGGTCGGCCTCTTCGAGGATGCGCTCCACTTCGAGGTCCCGGCCGATGCCTTCGGGCGCGATCGCGGCCAGCCACATCCGCTCCTGGCTGGTGACCATGTCGAGGAACCAGTCGATCGCGACGTCGGCCCGCAGTTCGAGCGGGCCCTCGGGCAGGATCTCGATGGCCAGCCGCGGCACGGTCAGCGCGCGGCGGATGATTTCCAGGTACAGCTCGCGTTTGGTGCCGAAGTAGTGGTTGATGAGCCCGCGCGCCACACCCGCCGCGGCCGCGATGTCCGAAGTGGACACTTCCGAGTAGGGGCGGTCACCGAACAGCCGCGCCGCGCAAGCGAAGATCTGTTCCTTCCGTTCGTCCGGTTCCAGTCTTCGCCATCGCGGCGCCGGCTCGGTGTTCATGCGGCCTATCGTCGCATGACCCGTTGCGCCAGGCAGTTCAATCTCCCGCGATGGCAGACGGGGTACCACGATCGTGGCACTCAGTCCGGCAACGCGATGGGCGCGATGTCGGCGAATCCGTCACCCGGGCCGGGGTTCGCGGGATCCGTCTCGCCGCCCAGGTGGTGCAGCACGCCCCACACCGCGTTGAGCGCCGTCTGCACCGCGCCCTCGGCCCAGCCCGCCGTCCACGAGACGTCGTCGCCCGCGAGGAACAGGCCGCGGTAGCGCGCCGGCAGCGAGTCCTGCACGAAGTGCGTGAACAGCCGGTGCTGGTAGCGGTAGTGGCCGGGCAGGTTGGCCTTGAACGCGCCCATGAAGTGCGGCTCGGCCTCCCACGACACCGTCACCGGGTCGCCGATGATGTGCCGCCGGACGTCGACGCCGGGGTAGATCTCGCGCAGCGACTGCAGCATCACCTCGACACGCTCACCGACGGTCAGCGGCAGCCACTTCAGCGAGTCGTCGGCCCACGTGTAGGACAGGCAGATCACGGCGGGCGCGGCCGGGTCGTCGCCGAGCAGGTAGGTGCCGCGCGGCATCCGGTCGGTGAGCGTCATGCTCATCGTGTCGCGCCCGGTCACCGGGTCCGGGTCCAGCCAGAACGGCCGGTCCACCGGCACGAACACCTTCGACGACTCCATGTAGTGCGTGCGCTCGATCGCCGTCCAGTGGTCGATCGGGAACAGCGCTTCGTCGCATTCGATCTTCGATAGCAGCATCCAGCTCTGCGCGGTGAACACGGCCGCGGGGAACGTCCGGATGTGTCCCTCGGTGTCGGTCACCGTGATGTTGTTCGGCGCGGTGCGGTGCAGCCGCGCGACGCCGGGGTTCGGCCGGCCGCCGTGCAGCGTGCTCAGGCTCGTCCCGGCCGGCCAGAACGCCATTTCGGCGGGCGCGTGCTCCCAGAGCCGCTGCGGCAGCCGCTGGCTGCCGCCGACGATGCTGCGGTGCTCGTCGTCGGCGCCGGTGTAGACCACGCGCAGGATCTCCAGGATGGAGTTCGGGAAGTCGGTGTCCCAGCCACCGGTACCGAAGCCGACCTGGCCGAAGATCTCGCGGTTGCGGAAGGACGCGAACGCGGGCGAGTCGCAGAGGAAGCCGTAGAACGTCTGGTTGTCCAGCTTCGGGACCAGCTCGTTCCACAGCCGTTTGATCGTCTTCGCGTCGCGGTCGCGGATCGCCGTCTGCATCTCGGCGAACGACGCGTGCTCGCCGAGCGTCCGGTCCCACGCGGCGGCGACCTCGGCGAACACCGCGGGCAGGTCGGCCGGCGTCCGCGCGTAGTGGCTTTCGCCCTTGAGATCGACGACGGTGCTCGGCGTCTCCGGGGCCAGGGGGTTCGGGAACGGCGTCGTCGTCAGCCCGACCTTGTCGATGTAGTGGAAGAGCGCGGTCGACGCGGGCGGGAAGCGCATCGCGCCCATCTCCGCGACGACGTCGTCCGGGCAGCCCGGGAAGCGCACGCTGCGCAGCCGGCCGCCGATCTCGGCGATCTCGTAGACCACCGGGCGCAGGCCGAGCTTCATCAGCTCGTACGCCGTGACGATGCCGGAGAGGCCGCCGCCGATCACGGCGACGTCGGTGCCGTGCCGCTCGGGCGGCACCGAGCCCAGGCCCGCGGGGTGGGCGAGGTAGTCGTCGTAGGCGAACGGGAAGTCGGGGCCGAACATCGTGATCGGGCGGCCCGCCGGCTCGTCGTGGTGGATCGCGGTCGGGACAGCGGAGGTCATGCGGTGGTTCCTCGGTACAGTTCGGGCCGGCGGTCGGCCAGGTGGGTGTTCTCGAGCCGGGACGCGACGAGCGCGTCCCGGGTGACGTCGGCTCGGACGAGCGCGGGCCCGGCGCCGGCGCGGGCCAGCACTTCGCCGGTCGGCGCGACGACGCAGGACCGGCCGCAGTAGGTCAGCTCCCGCTCGGTGTCGCACCGGTTGGCGTAGGCGACGAACAGCTGGCTTTCGTAGGCCCGCGCGGGCACCAGCGTGTCGGCGACCAGCTCGTACGGGCTCATCAGCGCGGTCGGCACGACCAGCAGCTCGGTGCCGGCCAGCGCGTGCGCCCGCACCATTTCGGGGAACTCGACGTCGTAGCAGATCAGCAGCCCGACGCGGACGCCGTCGAGGCCGGCCTGCACCACGGCTTCGGTGCCCGGGGCGAACCAGTCCTTGTCGATCTCGCCGAACAGGTGCGTCTTGCGGTAGTTCGCCAGCCGCCGTCCGGTGCCGTCGATCAGCTGGACGCTGTTGTAGACGTGCTCGCCGGCGGACTCCGGGTAGCCGTAGGCCAGCGCGACGCCGGTTTCCCGGGCCAGTGCGGACATCCGGGCCGCGGTCGGCCCGTCGGCCGGCTCGGCGAGCTCGTGCGTGCGCGCGCCGATGTGATAGCCGGTGGTGATCATCTCGGCCGCGACGACGAGGTCGGCGCCGGCCGCCGCGACGGCGACGGGCAGCTCGGCGAACGGCCCCTGGTGGACGGCGACCCTCATGACAGCCGCGACTTCCGGATGCCGTAACCGAAGTAGATCACCAGGCCCAGCAGCATCCAGGCACCGAAGACGACCCAGGTGGCGCCGTCGAGGCTGAACATCATGTAACCGCAGCACAGCACGCCGAGCAGTGGCGTGACCGGCGCGAACGGCACGCGGAACGTGCGCGGGGTGTCCGGCTGGCGCCGCCGCAGCAGCAGGACGGCGATGTTGACCAGGCCGAACGCGAAGAGCGTGCCGATGCTGGTGGCGTCGGCCAGCTTGCCCAGCGGGATGAACGCGGCGAGCACGGCCACGAAGCCGGAGACGACCAGCGTGTTGGTCCGCGGCGCGCCGGTTTTGGCGTCCACTGTGGACAGTGCCTTCGGGACGAGGCCGTCGCGGGACATCGCGAAGAGGATGCGCGTCTGCCCGTAGAGGACGGTCAGCACGACGCTGGAGATCGCCACGATCGCGCCGACGGCCAGTAGCGCGGCCCACAGCTTGTTGTCCGACACCGCCGAGAGCACGTGCGAGAGCGCGGCTTCCTGGCCGTCGAACTGCTGCCACGGCAGCGCGCCGACGGCGGCCACGGCGACCAGGCAGTACAGCACCGTGACGATGACGAGCGAGAGCAGGATCGCGCGCGGCAGGTCGCGCTGCGGGTTCTTCGCCTCCTCGCCGGCGGTCGACGCGGCGTCGAAGCCGATGTAGGAGAAGAACAGCTTCGCACCCCCGGCGCTCATCCCGGCCAGCCCGAGCGGCAGGAACGGCGAGAAGTTCCTGGCCTGCACCGCGGTGAACGCGATCACGCAGAACAGCACCAGCGTGGCGATCTTGACGGCGACCATGATCGTGTTGGCCCGCGCGCTCTCCTTCGCCCCCGACAGCAGCAGCACCATCGCGAGCAGCACGACGACGATGGCCGGCACGTTGACGATCCCGCCCGAGCCGGGCGGCTGGCTCAGCGCGTCCGGGATGGCGAACCCGAAGACCAGCCGCAGCAGTTCGTTGAGGTACTGGCCCCAGCCGACGGCGACCGACGCCACCGAGACGCCGTATTCGAGGATCAGGCACCAGCCGCAGACCCAGGCGACGAGCTCGCCGAGCGTGGCGTAGGCGTAGGAGTAGGACGAACCGGACAGCGGGATCATGCCGGCGAGCTCGGCGTAGGACAGGGCGGAGAACAGCGCGGTGATCCCGGCGAGCACGAACGACAGCACGACCGACGGCCCGGCCACCGGGACCGCTTCGCCGAGCACGACGAAGATCCCGCTGCCCAGCGTCGCGCCGATGCTCAGCGTGGTGAGCTGCCCGAGGCCGAGCGACCGCTTCAACGTGCCATGATCACTTTCGGTGATCAGGTCGGCGACCGGTTTCCGCCGCACCGTCGCGGCTCGCAGAGTCATGCCGACGACCGTATCCGCCGCCGCGGAAGCGCAAAACAGGAGAACATTGCACGTAAAGATGAATCACAGGTGATTCATTGCACAACATGCTCGATCTGTGGCGAATCATTCCATCGGGATTCGGCCGTCACGGCGGGCTGGATGCGGGCAGGAGCAGGGTGAACGTCGGCGGGGACGGCAGGTGCAGGCGCAGCCGGCCGCCCTCGGCTTCGGCGAGGCTGCGCGCCAGCCGCAGGCCGATGCCGTGGCCGCTCGGCGCGCTCGCGAACGGGTCGGACTCGCCGAGGTCCGGGCCTTCGTCGGCGACGTCGATGGCCAGCGCGTCGCCGGCGTCGCGGGCCACCACCGTGACCGTGCCGCGCCCGTGCGTCACGGCGTTGTCCAGCAGCACGCCGAGCACCTGCCGGACCGCGGCGGCGGCCGCGCGGGCCGGCGGCGGGTCGTCCCGGACGATCCGCAGCTTCCGCCCGTGCGGCGCGAGCAGCGCGTCCCCGGCCTGGCGGATCTCGTCGAGCAGGACGTCGAGCGCCAGCTCGGCCCGCGGCGCCCGCCGTTCCCGGCCCAGGGCCAGGAGGTCCTCGATGGTGCGTTCCAGCCGGTCGGCGGACGCGATCCCGGCGCGGATCGCCGCGTACGGGTCGCTCTCCGGCGTCTCCAGCGCGGCTTCGAGCTGCAGCCGCAACCCGGTCAACGGCGTCCGCAGCTGGTGGGACGCCTCGGCGGAGAACGCGCGCTCGCGCTCCAGCGTCTCGCCGATGCGGGTCGCGGTGGCGTCGAGCGCCTCGCCGACCTGGTCGATCTCCGCGATGCCGGCCCGCGGGCCGCGGGCGGTGAAGTCGCCGTCGCCGAGCCGCTCGGCCGCGGCGGCCAGCTCCTCCAGCGGCCGGACCAGCCGGGACGTCGCCCGCCGGGCCATCAGCCAGCTGACCCCGATCGCCACCACCGCGAGCGCGGCCATGGCGAGCCAGGTCAGCCCGACCCGCAGGTAGAGGTCGGACACCGGCAGCGCCGCGCGGACGACGCCGATCGTGCGCGTCCCGTTGACCACCGGGACGGCCAGCACCACCTCGCCGCCTTGACGGCCGGTCACGACGTCCTCGGTGGCCTTCGCCGCCTGCCGCTCGATCGAGCCGCCGACGGCCGGCCCCTGCCCGGCGAGCAGCCGCCCGTCCGGGGCGTAGACGCCGACCGCGCCCTCGGCCTCGTCACCCTCCAGCGGCGGCACGACCGGCGGCCGCCCGGCGTTCAGGTCGTGGGCGACGGCGAGCGCGGCGGCGTCGGCGGCGCGCTCCAGGTCCGACGTCGTGTCGTCGCGGTAGTACTGCATCACGGCCACGCCCAGCGGGAGCGCGAACAGGACGGTCGCCACCAGCGCGGCCAGCACCGTCAGGGAGATGATCCGGCGGCGCACGGCTACCGCTGCGCCCCGGTCCGCGCGGGGTCCTCCAGGCGGTAGCCGTGCCCGCGCAGGGTGGCGATCAGCGGGACGTCCGGCCCGGCGCCGGCGGCCGCGGCGAGCTTGCGGCGCACGGCCGCGATGTGCACGTCCAGCGTCTTCGTCGAGCCGTACCAGTGCGCGTCCCAGACCTCGGCCATCAGCGTTTCGCGGCTGACCGCGACGCCGGGCTGCTCGGCCAGCCGGGCCAGCAGGTCGAACTCCTTCGCGCGCAGCACCACCTCGTGCCCGTTGACGCTGGCACGGCGGCTCGCGACGTCGACGGTCAGCCCGCCGACGGTCACCGGCTGCCGGGCCGTGGCCGGCACGCCGCGGCGCAGGTGCGCCCGCACCCGGGCCAGCAGCTCGCCCAGCCGGATCGGCTTGGTGAGGTAGTCGTCGGCCCCGGCGTCCAGGCCGACGACGACGTCCATCTCCTCCTGCCGGGCGGTGAGGATGACCAGCACCGCCGCGGGCAGCGCGGCCCGCAGCCGGCGGCAGACCTCCACGCCGTCCAGGTCGGGCAGGCCGAGATCGAGCAGGACGAGGTCGAACTCGCCGTCGTCGGCGGCCTGCAACGCGGTCCGGCCGTCGCGCCGCCAGGACACCTGGTAACCGTGCAGTCGCAGGGTCGATTCGAGCACGCTGCCGATCGCGGCGTCGTCCTCCACCACCAGCAGGTTCGGCATGCCGGAAGCCTAACCGGACGGCCTCAGATCCACGTCAGGGCTGGTCGGGACGGGTGCCGAAGCCGATCCGGGTGATCCGCCGCGCGGCCGCCGTCACCGACGCGCCGAACCCGGCGGCCCGCGGTCCGGTGAGCCGCGTGGTCGGCCCGGTGATCGCGAGCGCGGCGAGCACCCGCCCGTCGCCGTCGTGCACCGGCGCGGCGACGCTGGACGCCCCGGCCTCCGGCTCGCCGTGGCTGGTCTCGGCACCCCCGCCCGCGCCCGCGTCGAGCACCAGGCCCGCCGCGCCGCACGTCAGCGGCAGCTCGTCACCCACGCGGCCCACGTGCCGGATGCCCTGCGGGCCCTCCTGCTGGGCGACGCAGACGAGCACCGTCGTGCTGCGGACGTAGAGCCCGGCCGTCTCGCCGCACTCCAGCGCCAGTTCGCGCAAGACCTGGCGGACGGGTTCGGGCAGCTGCCACGCGGTGTTCGCCAGCTGGGCCCAGCGCAGCAGGCCCGGCCCGACGGTGACCCGGCCGTCCGGGCGCGTCCAGAGCAGGCCGCGCTGCTCGCAGGTGGCGACCAGGCGCAGCACGGTCGTCTTGGCCAGGCCGCTCGCCGCGGTGAGGTCCTTGACGGCCCAGGTGCGGTGGCGTTCGGTGAACAGCGCGAGCAGGTCGAAGGTGCGCAGCACACTCCGGACCGCGCCGTCGTCGTCCGTTTTCACCGAGCGACCCCCCGTCCGCTTGATGGACTCGAGGCTACCGGCGGCCGGACGTCTCAGGCCACGTACCGCTCGAACGCCGCGATGGTCTCGGTGAGCACCTCCGCGCCCGGCCGGGCCCACAGGTCGCCGTTGAACACCTCGACCTCGATCGGGCCGGTGTAGCCCGCGGCCTCGACGCGGGCGCGCAGGTGCCGGTGGTCGATCGGGCCGTCGCCCGGCAGCGCGCGGCCCAGCAGCGGGTCGGGCAGCGGCACGAGGACGTCGCAGACGTGGAACCCGGCGATCCGCCCGGCGGCCGCGGCGATCGACTCCTCGATCCGCGGGTCCCACCAGACGTGGAACTCGTCGACGATCACCCCGACCTGCTCGGCCGGGTGCTCGAGGGCGATGGCCAGCGCCTGGTCCACCGTGGACAGCACGGACCGGTCGGCGCACTGCATCGGGTGCAGCGGCTCCAGACCGAGGCGCACCCCGCGTTCCCCGGCGTAGGGCGCCAGCTCGCCGACGGCGTCCGCGACGCGCTGCCGGGACGCTCCGAGGTCGTTGCCCGCGACGCCGCCGACCACCAGCACGAGGACGTCGGCGCCCAGCGCGGCGGCTTCGTCGATCGCCTCCCGCGTCTGCGTCACACCGTCCACAGGGGACCCTTCGGGCGTCACACCGGTGAAGAACCCGCCACGGCACAAGGAAGAGACGCGGACGCCGTGCTCCTTCAGCAGGCGCGCGGCCTCGTCGACGCCGGTCTCGGCGACCTTGTCGCGCCACAGGCCGATCCAGCCGACGCCCGCTCGTGCGCACCCGGCGACGGCCTCGGGCAGCGACCAGGCCTTGGTGGTGATCTGGTTGAGGCTGAGCCGCTCGTCCATCACGCCACCCCGGCGGCCAGCAGCAGCGGCCGCATCCGGGCCACGGCCAGGTCGGGGTCGGCCAGCACGCCGGCCTCGTCGGCGAGGCGCAGCAGGGTGGCGAGGTGCGTGATGGTGCGCGCCGACTCCTGGCCCGCGATCATCCGGAAGTGGTCCTGGTGCCCGTTGAGGTAGGCGAGGAAGACGACGCCGGTCTTGTAGTGCCGGGTCGGCGCGTGGAAGATCTCGCGGGCCAGCGGCACGGTCGGGTCGAGCAGTGCGGCGAACCCGGCGCGGTCGCCGTCGTCGAGCCGGGCGAGCGCGGCCCCGGCGACCGGCGCGATCGGGTCGAAGATCCCGAGCAGGGCTTCGCTGTGCCCGTGTTCGTCGCCCGCGATGAGCTCGGGGTAGTGGAAGTCGTCGCCGGTGTAGCACCGCACGCCGGCCGGCAGCGCCCGCCGGAACTCCGTCTCGACGGCGGCGTCGAGCACGGACACCTTCACCCCCGCGACGGTGCCGGCGTGCTCGGCGCAGAGCGCGCCCAGCTCCCGGGCCGCGGCGCGGACGTCGTCGTGGCCCCAGTAGCCGGCCAGCGCCGGGTCGAACTGCTCGCCCAGCCAGTGCAGCAGCACCGGCCCGCTCGCCTCGGACAGCAGCTTGCCGTAGGCCGCGTGGTAGTCGCCGGGCCCGGACGCCGCCGCGGCGAGCGCCCGGCTGGCCATCACGACCGGCACCGCGCCCGCGCCGCCGACCAGGTCGAGCTGCTCCCGCCAGGCGTCCACAATGGACGCGACGGTGGCCGGGCCGTCGGCCAGCTGATCGGTACCGACACCGGCGACCCACGGCCGCCCGTTCGCGGCCGCGCCGGTGCGGGTGACCAGTTGGCGGGTGGTCGCCCAGTCCAGGCCCATGCCGCGCTGCGCGGTGTCCATCGCGTCGGCGACGCCGAGCCCGCTGGCCCAGAGGTGCTCGCGGAAGGCCAGCGTCGTGTCCCAGTCCACGGCGTAGGGCTCATCGGCCAGCGCGTCGGCCACCACGTGCGCGGCGGCGTAGGCGACCCGCGACGCCGGAGGTGCCGACGGCGGCGCGGGCGGTCGCGGCCCGCCCGGCGACCACGTCGTGAGCTCGCCGCCGAGGGTGGGGAGCACGAGCACGGGAACCTCCGGAGTCGTCGTCAGAAAGCGCTTTCTCGCCGACTACGGTAGGGCTTGCACGGGGGCGCGACAAGGCCTGCCCGGTCAGCGCTCGGGGTGGGAGGCGGTTTCCCGCGGCGCGACTTCGACGGCTCGGCCGGGCCGTCGGGGGCAGCGCTTGGGGCGGGCGGCGCATTCGTGCAGCACGATTTCGGCGGCCCGGTCGGTCGGCGCTCGGGCGTGCTCTCGCGCGGCGTGATTCGCCGGCTCGCCCGGCTCGTCCGGTCAACGTTCGGGTGGGGTGGTGTTTCTCGCGGCACGATTCGGCGGCTCGGCCGGCCCATTCGGTCGGCTCGGGGGAGCGTGCGGTGCTCTCGCGCAGCCCGACCCGGCCCGCCATTCGGTCGGTGCTTGGGGCGTGCGGTGCATTCGCCCGGCACGATTCTGCGGCTCGGCTAGGCCGTCGGGTCAGCGTTTGGGGCGGGCGGTGCTCTCGCGCAGTACTACTTCGCCGGCCAGGCGGATCGTCCTCGGGCGGCCGGCATTGCCGCCCTTGATCGCAAGGTCCATTGCCCGCTCGCCCAGCTCCTCCAGCGGGAGCCGCACCGTGGTGAGGGCCGGGGCGAGGTCGCGGACGACCGGGATGTCGTCGAAGCCCGCCAAGGAGACGTCGCCGGGGACGGACAGGCCCGCCTCGCGCAACGCCGTCATCGCGCCGATCGCCATCACGTCCGTGACGGCGAAGATGCAGGTGGGCAGCTTGCGCTTGCGGCCGGCGAGCAGCTGCTTGGTCGCCTCGTAACCGCCGTCGCGGGTGAACGCGCCCTCGACGACGTCGTCCTCGCGCAGGTCTATGCCGTGCGCGGCGAGGCCGTCGGAGAAGCCGGCGAGCCGGTCGATGACCGTGCTCAGCCGCCGCGGTCCGGCCAGCACGGCGAAGCGTTTGTGGCCGAGGCCGACGAGCGCCTTCGCCAGCTCGGCGGCGCCGCCCTTGTTGTCCGGCTGGACGGTGTCGATCTTGAGCCCGCGGTGGCGGCTGACCGCCGCGACCTGGCCGCCGCCCCGGCGGTAGGGCTCCAGCTCCGCGGCCATCGCGCGCTCCCACGCCCGGTCCTCGAACGCCGAGCCGATCAGCAGGATGGCCGCGGCCCGCTGCGCGCGCAGCGTCGAGACGTAGGCGACCTCGCGGTCCGGGTCGCGGAACGTGCCGGCCAGCATCACCAGCAGCCCGTTGTCCGTGGCCACCCGCATCACCCCGCCCGCGATGGCGGCGAAGTACGGGTCGCTGACGTCGTGGCAGATCACCCCGACCGTCCGGTGCGTGCCGCCGGCGAGGGCCTGCGCGTGGGCGTTCGGGGCGTAGGCCAGCTCCGCCGCCGCGGCCGAGACCCGCTCCCGCAGGTCGGCGCGGACGGACGCGGTGCCGTTGAGCACCCGCGACGCCGTCGCGAGCGAGACGTTCGCGCTGCGTGCCACGTCTTCGAGCGTCACGTGCGGCCGGGCCTTCATGGATCCTCCAAGATCGGTCTCGGGCGTGCGGCCCGCATACCCTGCTCGTCGGCCGTGCGGTGCCGGCGGCGTGGTGCCGGACCGGGGGCGACGGGAACGCAATCTACTGGGGAGGAGTGCGGGAACCGAGAGGGTAAGCCCGCTCCGGTTCGCCCAGGTGGTCCGGGTGGTGGTCACAGCCTCGACGCCGGCCGGAATTTACCCCGATCGAGTGAAGCGGGTCCGGGGAAGATTGACGGCGGCCCGGGTGTTGAACACCAGGAGAACCACGACGTGGTGAGTTCGCCACGCCCCGAAGATCACGAGAGGAACACCGCATGCTGTTCGGTGACGAGCACGTCCGCCGCTACGAGGAGACCGATGGAGAGGTCGGGCACGAGTGGCGGGACGGCGTCCCGACGCTGGTGCTGACCACCACCGGCCGCAAGACCGGCCAGGAGCGGAAGTTCGCCCTCATCTACCAGGAGGTGGAGGGCGACGCGGTGATCGTCGCCTCCAAGGGCGGCGCGCCGAACCACCCCGGCTGGTACTTCAACCTCCTCGAGCACCCCGAGGTCGGCGTGCAGGTGAAGGCCGACAAGTACCGGGCCCGCGCCCGCACCGCCTCCGGCGAGGAGCGCTCGAAGCTGTGGGACGCGCTCGCCGCCGTGTGGCCGGACTACAACGAGTACGCCAAGAAGACCGACCGCGAGATCCCCGTGGTGGTGCTCGAGCGGCTGTGATCTGCGCCGCGTTCCGGGCGTGACCGGGGCGATCCGGCCGGTCGTCGGCTACGAATTACGTCCATGACCGACCGCTGGACCGCCCTCGACCTCGAGGGTGAGCTGCTCACCCGACGCCAGATGATCGCCTACGGCCGGCGCTTCGCCCGCGCCGGCCGGGGCGCCTGGTACAGCTTCGCGATCGAGGTGGTCTGGCAGTTCCTCGTCCAGACCACCCGGTTCCGGGTGCGGGGCTCGGGGAACATCCCGAAGACCGGCGGGGTGCTGGTGGCCTCCAACCACCTGTCGTTCGCCGACCCGACGACGCTGACCGCGTTCTGCCTCGCCGCCGGCCGCGTGCCGCGATACCTGGCCAAAGCCTCTCTGTGGAACCTCCCGGTGGTCCGCTCGGTGATGCGTTCCGGTCGCCACATCCCGGTCTACCGCGGCGCCGCGACGGCGTCCGAGGCCTTCCGCGACGCGGTCGCGTCCGTGAAGGCCGGCGAGTGCGTCGCGATCTTCCCGGAGGCGACGTTCTCGAAGGACCCCGCCGGCTGGCCGATGCGCGGCAAGACCGGCGTCGCCCGGATCGCGCTGGAGACCGGCGCGCCGGTGATCCCGGTGGCCAACTGGGGGACACACCGCCTGCTGCCGGCCACCGCGTGGTTCCCCCGCGGCCTGCCGCGCAAGACCGTCGAGCTGGTCGCCGGGCCGCCGGTCGACCTGTCCGACCTCGCCGGCCGCGAGCTGACCCGCGCGGTGCTCGAGGAGGCGACGGCCCGCATCATGGCGGCGGTGACGGACCTGCTCGCGACGCTGCGCGGCGAGCGCCCGCCGATCGCCGCTTGAGGCCCGGGTCACCCCGCCCGGAGGGGCGCCGAAGGGTAGTTTCGGAAGCATGAGTGCACAACACTTCGATGTCGTCGTGCTGGGAGCCGGGGTAGGTGGCTACGTCGCGGCGATCCGGGCGTCCCAGCTGGGGCTGAGCGCCGCCGTGGTTGAGGAGAAGTACTGGGGTGGGGTCTGCCTGAACGTCGGGTGCATCCCGTCGAAGGCGCTGCTGCGCAACGCCGAACTGGCGCACGTGGTGACGCAGGAGGCGAAGGCGTTCGGCATCTCGTCCGACAGCCCGATCCGCGTCGACTACACGGCCGCCTACGAGCGGAGCCGCAAGGTCGCGGACGGGCGCGTCAAGGGCGTGCACTTCCTGATGAAGAAGAACAAGATCACCGAGTTCGACGGGCACGGCACGTTCGTCGACGACCACACCCTCGAGGTGAACGGCTCTCAGGTGACCTTCGACCACTGCGTCATCGCGACGGGCGCGACGACGAAGCTGCTGCCGGGCACCTCGCGCAGCTCGCGGGTCGTGACGTACGAAGAGCAGATCCTCTCCAGCGAGCTGCCGTCGAGCATCATCATCGCCGGGGCCGGCGCGATCGGCGTCGAGTTCGCCTACGTGCTGCACAACTACGGGGTTGACGTCACGATCGTCGAGTTCCTCGACCGGATGGTCCCGCTGGAGGACGCCGAGGTGTCGGCGGAGCTGGCCAAGCGGTACCGCAAGCTCGGCATCAAGGTGCTGACCTCGACCCGGGTCGAGTCGATCGACGAGTCGGACGCGTCGGTGCACGTGACGGTGTCGTCGGAGAAGGACGGCAAGCAGGTCCTCGAAGCGGACAAGGTCCTGCAGGCGATCGGCTTCCAGCCGCGGGTCGAGGGGTACGGCCTGGACAAGACGGGTGTCGCCCTGACCGACCGCGGCGCCATCGCCATCGACGGCCGAGGGCGCACCAACGTCGACCACATCTTCGCGATCGGCGACGTGACGGCGAAGCTGATGCTGGCGCACGCGTCCGAGTCGATGGGCGTGGTGGCGGCGGAGACGATCGCGGGCGCGGAGACGATGGAGCTCGACTTCCCGATGATCCCGCGCGCGACGTACTGCCAGCCGCAGATCGCGAGCTTCGGGTGGACCGAAGAGCAGGCGCGCGAGAAGGGCTACGACGTCAAGGTGGCGAAGTTTCCCTTCACCGCGAACGGCAAGGCGCAGGGCCTCGGCGACGCGGGTGGGTTCGTCAAGCTGATCAGCGACGCGAAGTACGGCGAGCTGATCGGCGGTCACCTCATCGGGCCGGACGTGACGGAGCTGCTGCCGGAGCTGACGCTGGCGCAGCAGTGGGACCTGACGGTGCACGAGGTTTCGCGCAACGTGCACGCGCACCCGACGCTGGGTGAAGCGGCGAAGGAAGCCCTGCACGGCCTCGCGGGGCACATGATCAACATGTAGTTCGCCGTCCGCCCTGGCCCGCTGTCGCGGGTCGGGGCGGACGGGGGTCTCGGCGGTGCGGTCGATCCGGGTCTGAGCCATGTCCCGCACGCTACGAACGGGCACCGACAGTTTCGGCGGGGGCGAAGGGCGGTGGACCTCGATCGGCCTCGAAAACTGTTGCGGCACAACGAAATACTCGATCAGGTGAAAGGTCTCGGACGGCCGGGTCGGCATCTCGCCGCCGGGTGCGTGACGCAGGCCGTATGAACGTCTTGACCTCCAGGTAGCTCGAAGTATCAAGCTGAGGGCCGACAACCGGATCCTGACGCTCGTCGAGCACGGGAAAGCCGCGGGGCTCGGCGTGCTCGTCTCGAAGTCCGGACGCTCTGCCGCGCGCGTCTCGCCGAGCTGGCCGCGCTGTACGCGAAGGGTGACTTGCGCTTCCTCGTGCGCCGCGCTTACCCGTTCACCGAGGCCGCCGCGGCCCACCGTGAAATCGAGACCGGGCACGGCCGGGGAAAAATCGTTCTCACGTTTCCTTGATCGTTCCACGATGTGGACGGCTGGACGTTCCCGACTTTGGTCGGTGGACCGGTGATCGGTCACTCCTTAGATTCTCCCCATTACACCCGGTCGGGTGTCATTCGGTCGAGCGGCCGAGTACCACAGGGAGAAATCGATGGTGAGATTCAGCCGGGTCACCGCGCACGCGGTTCCGCTGACGGTCGGCGCCTTGCTGTTGTCGACGGGGGTCGCCGTGGCCCAGCCGTCCACGGTGGACGCCGCGACCGCGCGCACCGAGGCGGGCATCAGCGCGCTGCAGAGCATCAAGAAGAGCCTGACCCCGGCCGAGCGCAAGCAATCGAGCCAACTGGTCGTCGAGAAGCGGTTGCGCGCCGACCACTCCCTGGCCGCGAAGCTGCCGGAATACCGCTCCGGCGTCGGCGTAAGCGGCGCCGGCACCGTCTCGGTCGACATCGCCACCCGCGACCAGGCCGTCGCGAACGCCGTCAAGGCGGCGGGCGGCACCGTCCGCTACGCCGCGCCGGACGCCGTCCGCGCCGAGCTGCCGCTGTCCGCTTTGGACGCGATCTCCGGCCGCGCCGACGTCACCGAGGTCAAGCCCGCCGCCCAGGCCACGACCTGGAGCGAGCCGGGCAACCGCGACCTGCGCCAGACGCTCGCCGCGCAGGCCGCCGCCGCGACGCAGGTGTCCGAAGGGGACAAAGCGCACGGCACCGACACCGCGCGCACCACCTACGGCGTCAGCGGCTCCGGCGTGAAGGTCTGCGTGCTCTCCGACGGCGTCGACTCGCTGGCGAAGTCCCAGACGGCAGGCGAGCTGCCGACCGTCGACGTCCTGTCCGGCCAGAAGGGCAGCGGCGACGAGGGCACCGCGATGCTCGAGATCGTCCACGACCTCGCGCCCAACGCCACCCTCGGCTTCGCGACGGCGTTCACCAGCGAAGCGAGCTTCGCCGCGAACATCCGCGCGCTGCGCACCACGAGCCACTGCCAGATCATCGTCGACGACGTCTCCTACTTCGACGAGTCGCCGTTCCAGGACACCCAGGTCGCGCAGGCCGTCAACGACGTCACCGCGGCCGGCGTCCTGTACTTCTCCTCGGCCGGCAACTCGGGCAACGCGACCGACGGCACCAGCGGCTACTACGAGGGCGACTTCCGTGCGTCCTCGACGAAGATCAGCGGCGTCACCGGCACCCCGCACGACTTCGACCCCAGCGCCACCACGCAGAACTTCGACGCGCTCTCGGCGGGCTCGCTCGGCAAGCCGGTGACGCTGTTCTGGTCCGACCCGTGGGGCCGCTCCGCCAACGACTACGACCTGTTCATCCTGAACTCCGCGGGCAGCGTCGTGGCCTCCAGCGAGAACGGCCAGTCCGGCTCGCAGAACCCGTACGAGATCGCGAACGTGCCGGCCACCGGCTCCGGCTACAAGGTCGCCGTGGTCAAGTACAGCGGCGCCGACCGCTTCATCGCGCTCAACGTGATCCGCGGCCGGTTCGTCGCCTCGGGCTCGCTCAAGGCGTTCAGCACCAACGGCGTCACCAACGGCCACTCGGCCGCGGCCAGCGCGTTCAGCGTGGCGGCGGCCCCGGCGGCGGGCGCGTTCACCCGGCCGCTGGAGACCGGCGACCCGGCGAACCCGGCCGGCCCGTACCCCGGCGTGTTCACCGCGTCGAGCAAGTGGGAGCGGTTCTCCTCCGACGGCAAGCGGCACCTGTTCTACAACGCCGACGGCACGGCGATCACCGCGGGCAACGTGTCCTCGACCGGCGGCACGACGCGCAACAAGCCGGACATCACGGCGGCCGACGGCGTCTCGACGTCGGTGACGGGCTTCCAGCCGTTCTTCGGGACGTCGGCGGCGGCCCCGCACGCGGCGGCCATCGCGGCGCTGCTCCTGTCGGGCAAGCCGACGGCGACCCCGGCGCAGATCCGCAGCGCGCTGGTGTCGAGCGCGATCGACCTGGGCACGCCCGGGTTCGACACGGTGACCGGCAACGGCCTGATCATGACGGGCCCGGCGCTCGCCGCGCTCGGGGTCCAGCCGAAGTAGTTCCTCCTCGCGAAGAGGGCCCGGCGGTCGCCGGGCCCTCTTTCGTTAGGGTCGGCGGCATGGCGAAGACGGCGGTGGTGACCGGGGCCGGATCGGGCATCGGGCGGGCGGTGGCGCGAGCGTTGCTCGACGAGGGCTTCGAGGTCGCGCTCGCCGGGCGGCGGGCCGACGCACTGGCCGAGACGGCGGAAGGGCGCGAAACCGCGCTCGTCGTGCCCACCGACGTCGCCGACGAAGACTCCGTCAAGGCCCTCTTCGACGCCGTCCGCGAGCGCTGGGGGCGGCTCGACCTGCTGGTCAACAACGCCGGGATCGGCGCGGCCGGTACTGTCGCCGACCTGTCCGTCGCGGACTGGAAACGGACCGTCGACGTCAACCTCACCGGGATGTTCCTCTGCGCCCAGCAGGCCGTGCTGCTGATGAAGGAGCAGGACCCGCGCGGCGGCCGGATCGTCAACAACGGCTCGATCTCCGCGCACGTGCCGCGGCCCGCGAGCGTCGCCTACACCGCCACCAAGCACGCCGTCACCGGCCTGACCCGGTCCATCTCGCTCGACGGCCGGGCCTGGAACGTCGCCTGCGGCCAGATCGACATCGGCAACGCGGCCACCGAGATGACCGAGCGGATGGCCGCCGGCATCCCGCAGGCCGACGGCCGGATCGTCGCCGAGCCGACGTTCGACGTCCGGCACGTCGCCGACGCGGTCGTCTACATGGCGGGGCTGCCGCTCGACACGAACGTCCAGTTCCTGACGATCACCGCGACGACGATGCCGTTCATCGGCCGCGGTTAGGGGATCACCCGCTCCGACATTCGAGTGAACTCCGAACCGGGCGGTCGACGGCCTGGCGGACCGGTTGGTAAACCGGAAATCCGCAAAACCCGAGCACAAGGGCAGAGCTGTGCCGACTCAATGGACGTTCGCCGCCGTTCTGGCGGTAGTTTTCGCTGCCGCGATGTTCCTCGCAAAACAATTTCTGGGCGAAGGCGTGAAACACCTCGGCCAGCGGTTTTGGCCGAAAGTGTTCCGCAGTCGCCGCCGTACGCTGGGAAAGCGTGACCTGAGCCGGTACGCCGACGGTGCCGAGGCGCACAACAACCACGCGCTCGGGTTCCTCGCCAACACCAAGGTGACAGTCAGCGACGTCTACGTCCCTCTGCAGCACGAGGTCGACGGGCGCCGTGAGGACATCTACGGCAGTATCCGCACGCAGGCCAGGATGGTCGTACTCGGTGCCGCCGGCGCCGGCAAGTCCATGCTGCTCAAGAACTCCATGGTGAAGTGGGCCAAGGAGCCGGACGCCTTCGACCGTGTCCCGATCTTCGTGGAGCTGTTCCGCCGGAACCGTGGTGAGGACTCCCTGTTCGACCTGGTCGCGGACGCGCTGAAGCGCGGCGGGGTGAAGAAACCGGAACGGTTCCTGGAGCGAGCGCTCGAAGACGGATTGTTGAGCGTGTTCTTCGACGGCTTCGATGAAATCGTGACGGACCGCCGAGTGGAAGTAACACAAGAGCTGAAGCAGTTCGCCGAGAAGTGGCCGGATTGCCAGATCATCGTCACCTGCCGCGACGCGGTCTATGATTTCGACCTGCGGCCGGATTTCGACCACGAGGTCCGGGTCGCCGGCTTCGACGACGCGGCCATCCGCCGGTTCCTGGGACTTTGGTTCAAGTCGAAGCAGCGGGACGACGCGCGGTACGAGGTCGAACAGATGATGGCCGGGCTCCGCGCGAGCCCGGCCATCATGCGGCTGGCCAGGACCCCGCTCCTGCTCACCATGATCGCGTCCCTGCACGACGCGGATCCCGGGCTGGGGCCGATGCTGCCGAGCTCGCGCACCGAGTTCTACGAAATGGCCGTGATGCACCTGCTCCGGCGCGATTCCCAGCTCGGCCGCAGCCGTGCACTCGCGACCTACAAGGCCGGTCACAAGCTGATGGCCTTGCGTGCCATCGCCGTGCAGGCGCAGGGAGCCGTGGCGCCGGGCACCGACCGGAGAACCCTGTCGGAAGGCGAGCTCCTGACGAACATCACGCGCGTGCTCGGCCGGTTCAACCTGGAGCCGACGCACGCCACCGCGATGCTCGAGGAGATCGTCGACCGTAGCGGCCTGCTGGTGAAAGTGGACGAAGGGAATCTGCTCTACGAGTTCCCACACCTGACGTTGCAGGAGTACCTGGCCGCGATGGAGCTGGCGGACAGCCCTGAACGGCTGCTGGAGCTCTACACCGGAAACCCGGCTCGCTGGCGCGAGACGGTGAAGCTGTGGTGCGGTGGCGCCAACCGTGACTGCACCGCGTTCGTCGAGCGGATCTTCGCCGGGGAAGAGCGTGGCAAGCTCTTGGCGCTCGAATGCCTGGCCGAGGCGCGGCAGATCGACGAAGGCCTGGCCGGCAAGGTGCTGGACCACTTCGAGGCCGCACTGGGCCGGGGTACGGACGCCGACCACCTCGTGGCGGCCGCACTCGGTACCGTCGCGGCCGATCCCGGCCCTCGGGGTGCGGCGCTGCTCGCGCGGCTTCGCCAGGCGGCGTCGAACCACGACGAGCTGGCGATGAGGGCGCTGGCGGCGTCGCGGCTGCGTGCGGCGGTCGAGACGCTCAGCGATCTGGCGAACGGGTCGCCCGCCGCACGGACGGCCCTCCGCTCGACCGGGGAGCTGGCGATCCCGGTGCTCGCCGAGCGAGCCAGGGCGGGCTCGCTGGATGCCGCGGACGACATCGCCGCCGTCGGGACGGCGTCGGCGGGCCTCGCCCTGGCCGAACTGCTCGGAGATGACAGGGGGGTCGCCGTCCGTGCCGCCTGGCACTTGGCGGTACTGGTGAACAACCCGGACATCGAGGAGGAGCTGTACCGCACCGAACCTGGGACGGTACCGGCGCCGCGGTACGACTGGCTGTGGTCGCCGTTCAACCAGGACGAGCCCGAAGCGATCAACCAGATCATGGGCCGGGTCGGCTACTTGATCGACAAGTTCGGTGCGGAGGCCATCCCGGCCTCGCTCGGCCGGATCGATCCGCGCCTCGCGATGCCGATCGGAGTGCGGGGGGCCACGCTGACCTTCGACGGGTCGAGGCTTGAACAGCTCGACTCGCAGATCGTGAAATTCGCGCGTTCTCCCCGTCCTGCGGTACCGGACCGCCGCAGAATCATCACCTTGTCCGACATCGGCTACGCGGAACAACCGGATGAGGCCCGGCGGGACGCGAACCTCGTGTTCGAAGGCGCTGGTGTCCCAGCGCTTTACCGGAACCTGCTCGACACTTTGCCCGTCCCTGTCCTGATCGCCATCGCCGGAAGGCTCAGCGGACCTGGGCTACGGGCCGACACCGCCCATTGGGAGACGGTGAACGAGAATCCACGTGAGCCGAGCATCGTCCGGCCCTTGGCGTGGGCAACTTTGACGACGTTGGTGCTGGGCTCGTATCTGGTCGGCGTGGCCAGGGCGGCGGGCACCGCGTTCGGCTGGTGGCAGGGGGGCCCACTGTGGCTCGGCTGGACCACCGCGATCGCTGCCGTGGCGGCCGTGCTCAGTTTCGGGACATTCATTCTTTCCTCCGAGTTCGACCGGGTCGAGAGGGTGGTCGTCGCGGTCTCGCCCAACGGCGATGCTGATGATCTGACCATGTGGGCGACGACGGGCTGTTTCGTCGTGTCGGCTCCGGGGGCTGGAGTGTTTTCGCTATCGGCTTTCGCCGGCTGGCTCGGTTACTCGATGGCCCTTTCGGCAGTGATCGCCTGGACGGCGGTGACCGTCGTCCTTCACTGGGTCCGGTACAGGAGACAACGCGAAATCGACAACCCGTTCCGGGAACTGCGGAAACTGGACGAGAGCTTGATGCGCGTCCGGTCGACGGTGATTTCCGGCCGCGACGTCAACTGCTAGGGATCACCCGCGCTTTGCGGAACTCGTCGAAGAGCCGGTAGAACATCTGCTCGGTCTCGACGTAGGTGTGGAAGCCCGCGCGGCGCGCCTTCGATGTGTCGGCGAACACGTCGTAGTCCCAGCCGAACACGAAGTCGCCGAACGCCCAGGAGGCCGAGACGTCCGCGTAGGACGCCGTGAGGCCGTGCTTCGCCGCCATCGACGTCCACAGTGGACCCTTGTCGGCCATCACGTCGGACAGCGACATCCGCAGCGGGGGCGCGACGTCGAGGTCGAAGTAGGCGGCCAGCTTCGGCCAGAGCTCGCGCCAGCGGAACAGGTCGCCGTTCGCGATGTTGAACGCGCCGCGCTGCCCGGTCGCCCAGACCGTCGCGCCGGCCAGGAGATCCGCGTCCGTCATCTCCAGGAGGCTGTCGTACGTGCCGGGCTTGCCCGGGAACCGCAGCGGCAGGCCGAGTTCCTTCGAGATCGACGCGTAGACCGCGATCACCAGCGCCAGGTTCATCGGGTTGCCCAGCGCGGTGCCGCCGACCACCGACGGCCGGATCGCCGACCACGTCCAGGGCCCCTGCCGCCGTTCCAGGACCTGCTGCTGGTCGACGTTGAACTCCGGCGGCATGTGCCCGGCGTCGGACTCGCGGGCCGGCGTCTTGAACGGGCCGAGGTGCGCGCCGTAGACCTTGTAGCCCTGCATCAGGCTCACGTGCTCGAGGGTGGCCGGCGTCAGGGCGTCGACGAGGTTGGTCAGCATCGCCACGTTCGGTGCGACCAGCTCGGCCCACGTCGGTTTGTCCTGGTAGGCCGCGTAGAACAGGTGGGTCGTGGCGGTGAGCGGCCCGACCTTCGCCTGGGTGTCGGCCGGGTCGAGCAGGTCGACGGCGACGTTCCCGGGCCCGCCGCGCCGCGACAGGCCGACGACGTCCCAGCCGCCGACGGCCCGCAGGTGCTCGATCAGGTTCCGGCCGATGATCCCGTTGGCCCCCGCGACCAGGGCTGTCTTCGTTTCCATGACATCCAGGCTGGTCCGGCGAGCGAGATAAGTCCAAGGCTTAGTTGTCAGCTCAGCGATAAGATTTGGTCATGACGAGTCTCCGGCAGCTCGAATACCTGGTCACGGTGGTCGACACCGGGTCGTTCACGCGCGCGGCCGAGCAGCTGCACGTCACGCAGCCCGCGTTGTCGCACCAGATGCGCGCGCTGGAGCAGGGCCTCGGCGGCCCGCTGCTCGAACGGCTGCCGCGCGCCGTCCGGCTGACGCCGATGGGCCGGGCGATGCTGCCGCACGCGCGGGCGGCGCTGGCCGACGCCGAACGAGCCCGCTGCGCCGCGCGGCTCGCGTCCGGCACGACGGCGGGAGAACTGCAGGTCGCGACGGTGTACTCGGTGAGCCTCGGCGTGCTGCCGCCCGCGTTGCGCGTGTGGCGGCGCGACCGGCCCGACGTCGACGTCCGGCTGATCGAGTTCCGGCACGCCGACGAGCTGCGGGACGCGATGGCCGCGGGCGAGGCCGACGTCGCGCTCGGGCCGATCCCGTCGGCCTGGTCGGGGCCGGTGCGGCCGCTGGGGGTCGAGGAGTTCGTCGTCGTGCTGCCCGCCGACGGCGCTGCGGAGGACGACCCGGCCGGGGTGGTCGACCTGGCCACGCTCGCCGGCTGCGCGTGGGTGCACTACGCGCCGGGCAACGGCCTGGCCGAGCTGGTCGACGCGGCCTGCGCGGCGGCGGGGTTCCGCCCGCGCGCGGCGGTCCGCACCGAGCAGACGGCCGCCGCCCCGATCCTCGCGGCGGCCGGCCTCGGTCCCGCACTGGTCCCGGCGAACGTCCTCCCGGCGCGGTTCGACGGCCGGGTGCTGCGCCCGTCAGTGCCGGTGCGGCGGACGCTCGCCGCGTACACCCGGGCGGCGCCGGATCCGCTGACGGCGGCGTTCATCGAAACCCTGGTCGCGCACGCGACCGTTTAGCCGAGCCGGAGAACGACAAATCCGGCGGAACAGACGTGATTTTCACCGTCGGAAATTTTCGCCATTCACTCCTTCGTGTTGATGTTTCCGAGGTGTGAGAGATCCGGTCTAGCTTGGCGTAATTGCCCGTGCAATTGTTCAAGTGGAGAACTGGATGAGTAGACGTAGTGGTTGGCTTTTCACTGTTTTCTGCGTCGTTATCGCGATTGTTGCCGGAATGACGTCCGCGACGGCGAGCGTCGGCAACACCCGTACGGATCCGCCCAGCACGACCGAACTCGCCGGTGGAAACTGGCTGGGTGGCGCCGGAGTCGACGTCTATTCGAATGGCTCCGCCGCGACGAACGACTACGGGCGTCACTACACGGCCGGGGTTTACGACGGCGAGATGTGGCAGTGCGTCGAACTGGTGAACCGTCTCTACCTGACCCGGGGGTGGATCGCGTCGACGTGGTTCGGAAACGGGAACCAGCTCTACGCGAACGCGCCCGCCGGGCTGGATCGGCAGCCGAACGGCTCCGTTTCCTATCTCAATCCCGGTGACGTGATCACGTTCGACGACGGCGGGTACGGGCACGCCGGCGTGATTGCCACGGTGTCCGGGGGCAGCGTCCAAATCGTCAACCAGAACACTCCGGCGGTGTGGAGCTCCGCGACTTGGAGTGGCGGCACCCTCACGATGGCCGGTTGGCAGGGCTACCGCGTGCAGGGGATCGTCCACGCGCCCGTCCAGCGGGCCGGAAGCACCCCACCGAGGCTTGGGGTGCTCACCAACGACGGGCACATGCTGGTCAAGGAAGGTGACCTTCGTGCGGGCTGGGTGGACGAGGCCTCCGGCATCGCCGCCGGCGTGCTGAGCGGCAATCGTGTCGGTGTGCTGAACACCGCGGGTGTCTTCTCGGTGAAGGAGGGTGATCTCCGTGCGGGTTGGGTGGATGAGTTCAGTGGTGTGACAGCCGGCTATCTGTCGGGCAACCGCCTTGGCGTGTTGACCGCCGACGGTCATTTCCTGGTGAAGGAGGGTGATCTTCGAGCGGGTTGGGTGGATGAACTCAGTGGTGTGACAGCCGGCTATCTGTCGGGCAACCGCCTCGGTGTGCTGACGGCCGACGGTCACTTCCTGGTGAAGGAGGGCGATCTTCGTGCGGCCTGGGTGGACGAGGCGTCCGGCATCACCGCCGGTGTCCTGAACGGCAACCGTGTCGGTGTGCTGAACACCGCCGGTGTTTTCTCCGTCAAGGAAGGCGATCTTCGTGCGGGCTGGGTGGACGAAGCGTCCGGCATCACCGCCGGTGTCCTCAGCGGCAACCGTGTCGGTGTGCTGAACACCGCCGGCGTCTTCTCCGTCAAGGAAGGTGACCTTCGCGCGGGCTGGGTGGACGAGGCCTCCGGCATCACCGACGGCGTCCTGAACGGCAACCGTGTTGGTGTCCTGAACACCGCGGGCACCTTCTCCGTAAAGGAAGGGGACCTCCGCTCCGGCTGGGTGGACGAGCTCGTCAACGTCCGGCGCGGCTACTTGCCGAACGACTGAAACCCGGGAGCGGCACCCGCGGGTGCCGCTCCCGGCCGTACGGCTCAGTCGCCGAGCCGGTCGTGCCACGGGTGCGCGGTCCCGAGCGCGTCCGCGAGCCAGCGGCGCTGGGCGCGGTCCAGGACCGGCAGGACGGCGGCGAAGTCCTGCTCGTCCTTCGGGCGGGGCCGAGCGGATTTGTAGAACAACTGCACTTCCGGCACCAGATAAGGGATCCCCGCCGCCGAGTGCGTACCCAGGTCGGCGAGCGCGCGGCGCACGGTGGGTCTCGGCGGGAGACCCAGTCGTCGCCTTCGGACTCGTCGAGCATGACCTGGATTCGCCACGGCTGCGCCGGACCGGGGCGGCACCAGATGTCGTGGACCGCGGACGGCAGGGTTTCGCCGGGCAGCCACGGACGCAGGGTGCCGGGCGGGTCCGCCGCCCAGCACTCCCACGACGGCAGTGCCTCCTGGACCGCCGCCTGGTCGCGCCGGAGCAGGAGGACGTCGATGTCGTCGTGCGCGCGGAAAGCGTGGCCCACCGCGAGTTCGATCGCGTGGCCGCCCGCTGTCCACCACGGGGTTCGGATCCGCGAGAACAGGGTGACCACTTCGGACAGTGGCGCCGGGTCCCAGGTCACGACGTCGTGATCGCGGCCAGCGCCGGGCCGGTGAACGGCGCCGTCGTGACGTTGTGGATGCGGTCGTTCCAGACCGCGTGGCCGTGGCCCGACCACAGCGGAGCCACCGGGAGGTCGCGCAGCAGCTGGTTCTCCGCCAGCCGGTACAGCTGGCCCGCCTCGTCGGCTGTGGCCGCGGCGTCGGCGAGGGTGAGGTTCTGGCGGAACACCTCGTCCGTGTAGCCCGACGCCTCGGCCAAGGCCGACAGCAGCTCGTACGGGCTCGGTGTCGCCAGCTTGACGTCCAGTGTGGACGGTCCGTCGAGCGGTCCGGCCGGCCGCGCTTGCGCCGTCACCGAGACGTCCAGGGCCTTGTGCAGGCCGACCACCAGGGTGCGGGTCCACCCTTCGGCACCTGGTCCGAAGTAGACGGTCGCGCCGCCGGGGAAGGACGTCTGCTTCAGCAGCGCCTTGCCGGCCGCCGCGTCGAAGCTGCACGGGCGGCACGTGCCCGTGCGCTCGCCCGGCGCGTCCGCCGGAGGTAGCAGGGCCTTGGCCGGGTCGACCTGGTGGGCCAGCGGACCGGCTTCCAGGGCCGCGCGGTCGACGCCGAGTGCGAAGCCGTGGCGGACCGTCGCGTCGGTGAACTTCGGGTCGGTCACCGGGAACGCGAGGTAACCGGCTTGCGGCAGCGCCCACGTCGCGTGCCGGTCGCCGAACTCGTGCATGGCGTCGTGCTTCTCGCCGGGGACCTCGGTGGCGAGGTCGAGCGTGCCCGCCTCGACCGCGTCGTACTGGGCGGCCGGCTCGCCGACGCGCAGCTCGATCGTCGCGGCGCCGCCTTCGCCGACGCGTTTCAGCGTCCCGCCCGAGCCGGGCCGCCACGGCCCGTCGAGCCGGTACGGACCGTTGCCGACCGGCGCCTTCGCGAAGCCGTTCCAGTCGTGGGAGGCGAGTACCGACGCGGGCAGCGGCACCAGGCCTGGTGCCGACAGCAACGCCGGGACCTGGCCGGACGGGCGGTCGAGCGTCAGGGTGAGGACGAGTCCCGACGCCTTGATCTCCTGAGCGCGCAATAGCTTCGTCAGCACGGGCGAAGCCATCCAGTGCTCGGCGGCGATCGCCCACCAAGTGTCCACATAGGACTGCGCGGTGACCGGGGTGCCGTCGTGGAACGTCGCGGGCCGCAGCTTCACCGTCCAGTGCACCCGGTCGGTGCTCTCGATCGACTCGGCCGCGCGCGGCTTGACCTTCCCGGTGGCCGCGTCGTAGTCGGCGAGCGGGGTCCACAGCGCGGCGGTCACCAGCCGGCCCGCCTGGTCGGAGAGGTCGGCCGGCAGCAGTGTCGCGGGCTCCCGGAGGCCGACGGACAGGACGCCGGAGGCCGGGGCGGGGTCGGAGCACCCCGTGACGGCGAGGGCCAGGACGGCCAGCAGGGCGAGCAAGCGCATGGGCCAGTCCTACCAGTCGGAAGGCAACCAAAGGCGGTTGTGTCCGGTTGATCTCCGTCGTACGGTTCGGGTGATCACGCCCTTTGGGAGGTTTTGTGCGCACCTGGCTACGGTCGTGCTTCGCCGCCGTCACCGTCAGTGCCACGCTGGTCGCGACCGGGTTGCCGGCCGCCGCCTGCGGCGAGGACGACAAACCCGCGGTCCCGGCCACGCGGACGGCGGGTGATCCGGGGGCGATCAAGAACGTCAAGTCCGTCGGCAACGTGCCCGACGCCGCCGGCGCCATCTCGATCAACTTCCTCGACTACGGCCGCCGCGACGTCATGGTCGTCTCCGGCGAGTTCGGCCTGAAGGTCTACGACCTGACGAAGAACCCGGCCGCGCCGAAGCTGGTCGGGCAGGTCAGCCTGCCGGGGCTGTGGGAGACCGAGGACACCGAGGTCGACCCGGACCGCAAGCTGGTGTTCCTCTCCCGCGACCCGCGCGCGTTCGGCGGCACCACGCAGACCGGCGAGTCCGGCATCTACGTCGTCGACGTCGCCAAGCCCGAGGCGCCGAAGATCATCAGCTACGTGCAGGCGCCCGCCGGGCACACCACCAGCTGCGTCGACGGCTGCCGCTTCCTGTGGACGGGCGGCCCGTCGAAGGCCGCCGACCAGCCGGCCGAGTGGGGCGGGCGGCCGATCTGGGTCACCGACATCCGCGACCCGAAGCACCCGAAGGTCGACCCGCAGCCGATCGAGCTGGCCCGCAACGACGGCAAGACCGACTACGTGCACGACGTCCAAGTGGACGACAACGGCGTGGCCTGGGTGTCCGGCCGCGGCGGCGTGCGCGGCTACTGGACTTCCGGCGTGCACCGCGACCCGCTGACGAACAAGATCCGCCGCGCGACGGCGCACGAGCCGATCCCGTACGCCGGTGGCGGCATCGCCGAGACGGCGGCGCCGTCGCGGTTCATGCACAACAGCTTCCACCCGGCCGGGCACCGGGTCGGCGACGGCGCCTGGCGCGGCCAGGACCTGATCTACGCGACGGAGGAGAACTTCGTCGACGGCTGCGCGGGCGACGGCGTGCTCACGATCTCGTCGCTGGCCGGTTCCTACCACGGCGAAGGCTGGCGTTCGACGCCCGAGCAGCCCTTCCGGCTGCAGAGCGTCGGCACCTGGGGCGTCAACGGCCAGGAGGGCAGTGACCCGGCGTCCGACGACTGCTCCGCGCACTACTTCGACGTCCGCGGCAAGGTCCTCGTGCAGTCGTTCTACTCGCAGGGCACGCGGTTCCTGGATGTGAGCGACCCGACGAACCCGCGGCAGATCGCGTACTACCGCCCGGCGGACGCGAGCGCGTGGGCGCCGTACTGGCACGGGAAGTACGTGTACGTCGCGGACAACGCGCGCGGTGTGGACGTGCTGCAGCTGACGAAGTAGCCCCACCGAAGCAGGCCACCGAAGTCCGTGAAGGCCTCCTTGCCGGCTCTTATGGCCGGGAAGGAGGCCTTCACGGCTTTCAGGAGGTGCGGAGCCAGACCGCGGTGTCGGTCGGCAGGGAGCCGTCCACCGGGCCGCTCGCCAGCAGGACCTCGCCCGCCGGCAGGGGTACCGGAGCAGCCGAGAAGTTCAGCGCGAACGTGAAGCCCGGCTCGCGCGTGAACGCCAGCACGCCGTCACCCAGTGACAGCCACTCCAGCGTGCCCGCGCCGAGGGCCGCCTGCTCTTCGCGGATGCGCAGGCCGTCGCGGTAGAGGCTCAGCATCGACGTCGGGTCCGTGGCCTCGGCGGCCGCCGTGAACGACGACCACTCCGCGGGCTGCGGGAGCCACGCGTCCCCGGAACCGAAGCCGAACGGCGGCTCGGAGCCCGACCACGGGATCGGGACGCGGCAGCCGTCGCGGCCTGGGTCGGTGCCGTTCGTGCGGGCCCACACCGGGTCCTGGCGCAGGTCGTCGGGGATGTCGCGGATCTCCCAGAGCCCCAGCTCCTCACCCTGGTAGACGTACAGCCCGCCCGGCAGCGCGAGCGTCAGCAGCGCCGCCGCGCGGGCCCGGCGGGTGCCCAGCTCCCGGTCCACCGGCAGCTCGTGCAGCCGGTTCGCGAAGCTGAAGCCCGTGTCGCCCTGCCGGCCGTAGCGCGTGACGTGCCTGGTGACGTCGTGGTTCGACAGCACCCACGCGGCCGGCGCGCCGACCTCGTCGTGCGCCCGGATCGTGCGGGTGATGACGTCGTGGAAACGCGCGGCGTCCCACGGGCAGACCAGGAAGTCGAAGTTGAACGCCGAGTGCAGCTCGTCGCGGCGCAGGTAGCGCGCCGCGCGGGACATGTCCGGCAGCCACATCTCGCCGACCAGCACGCGCTCGCCCGCGTAGCTGTCGGCGATCTTGCGCCACGACCGGTAGATCTCGTGCAGGCCCTCCATGTCGGAGAACGGCGTCTCGTCGCCGTCTTCGACGTCCGGCAGCCGCGGGTCCTTGACCAGCCCGTCGGCGACGTCGATGCGGAAGCCGTCGACCCCGCGGTCGAACCAGAACCGCAGCACGTCCTCGAACTCCTGGCGGATGTCCGGGTTCTCCCAGTTGAAGTCCGGCTGGCGCGAGCTGTAGAGGTGCAGGAACCACTCGCCGTCCGGCACGCGCGTCCACGCGGGCCCGCCGAAGCGCGACTTCCAGTTGTTGGGCGGCTCCGCGCCGTCCGGGCCGCGGCCGGGCCGGAACCAGAACCGCTGCCGCTCCGGCGAACCCGGGCCCGCGGCGAGCGCGGCCTGGAACCACCGGTGCTCGTCCGAGCAGTGGTTGGGCACGATGTCGATGATCACCCGGATGTTCCGGGCGTGGGCCTCGGCGAGCAGCTCCTCCGCTTCGGCGAGCGTGCCGAACAGCGGCTCGATGTCGCGGAAGTCGGCGACGTCGTAACCGCCGTCGTCCATCGGCGAGGGGTACCAGGGGGTGAACCAGATCGCGTCGATCCCCAGCTCGGCCAGGTGGTCCAGGCGCGAACGGACGCCGGCGAGGTCGCCGATGCCGTCGCCGTTGCCGTCCGCGAAGCTGCGGATGTAGACCTGGTAGATCGCCGCGCTACGCCACCAGCCGGTCTTGTCGGTCACGGAAGTGCCCTCCTAGTAGTCGTGGAAACCCCGGGCGCGGCTTCAGCCCTTGACGGCGCCGGCGGTCAGCCCGGCGAGGATCTGCCGCTGGAACGCCAGGAACAGCGCCACCATCGGCAGGCTGGCCAGCACCATCCCGGCGACGAGCACGTTGAGCGGCATGTCGATCGCCACCCGTTGCAGCATCACCGAGAGGGTCTGCTTTTCGGTGTCCGGGAACACCAGCAGCGGCCAGATGAAGTCCTTCCACGCGGTGACCACCGCGAGGATCGACACCACGGCCAGGATCGGCCGCGAGATCGGCAGGATGATCCGCCACAGCGTGCGCACCGGCCCGGCGCCGTCGATGCGCGCCGCTTCGATCAGCTCGTCCGGGATCTGGTCGAAGAACCGCTTCAGCAGGTAGATGTTGAACGCGTTCGCCGCCGCGGGCAGCCAGACCGCGGTCGGCGAGTTGATCAGGTTGAGGTGCAGCAGCGGCAGGTCCGTCACCGTCACGTACGTCGGCACCAGCAGGGCCGTGGCCGGCAGCATCAGCGTGGCCAGCATCAGGCCCAGCACGACGTTGCCGAACTTCGGGCGCAGCTTCGACAGCGCGAACGCGGCCGGCACATCGATGGCCAGCTGCGCCAGCCACGCGCCACCGGCGACGATCAGCGTGTTGAGGAAGTACTTGCCCAGGCTCAGCTGGTCCCACGCCTCGCCGAACGTCTCCGGGTGCCAGTCGCGCGGGATGAGCGTCGCCGGCGTCTGCGCCAGCTCCTGCGGTGACTTCATCGCCCCGGTGATCACCCAGTACAGCGGGAACATGAAAGCCAGGATGAACACCGCGAGCGTGCAGGCGAAGATCACGGCGTAGACGGCCTTGCCGCGGCGGCTGCGCAACGCGCCGGGGGAGACGAGGGTTCTCATGACTGGTCCGCCTTCCGCGTCAGCCGGACGTACCACGCCGAGAACACGCCCAGCGCGATGAACAGCAGCAGGCTCATCGCACTCGCCGAGCCGAAGTCGTTGTAGACGAAGGCGTACCGGTAGAGCAGCAGGAGCACGGTGACCGTCGAGTCGTCCGGCCCGCCGCCGGTCATCACGTACGGCTCGGTGAACACCTGCATCGTCGCGACGATCTGCAGCAGCAGGAGCACCAGCAGCACGAACCGGGTCTGCGGGAACGTGACGTGCCGCAGCCGCTGCCACATCCCGGCGCCGTCGAGCTCCGCGGCTTCGTACAGCTCACCGGGGATCGTGCCGAGCGCGGCCAGGTAGATCAGCGTGGTGCTGCCCATGTTGGCCCAGGTGGAGACGAAGACCAGCGACAGCATCGCGGTGGTGGAGGAGTCGAGCCACTGGCCGCCGGGCAGGCCCACCGCGCCGAGCGCGGAGTTGAACAGGCCGGGACCCGGGTCGTAGAACCACTTCCACATCAACGCGGTGACGACCGGCGGCAGCATCACCGGCAGGTACACCGCGAGCCGGAAGAACGCCTTGGCGTGCCGGATCTCGTTCAGCAGCACCGCGGTGAGGAACGGGACGGCGAACCCGAAGACCAGCGCGAGCCCGGTGAACAGGAGCGTGTTGCGCCAGGCGACGCCGAACAGCGGGTCGTCGAACAGGCGGCTGAAGTTGTCGAACCCGACCCACGTCGGCGCGTTGACGAAGTCGACCTGCTGGAAGCTCAGCAGCACGCCCCGCACGATCGGGTACCAGGAGAACATCGCGAACACCAGCAGCGCGGCGCAGAGCAGGCCGTACGCGGTGAGGTTCTCCTTCAGCTTGCGGCGCAACCGGACGCGGCGGCGCTCGGCCGGGGACGCGGCCGGGCGCCTGGCCCGCGACGAAGACGTCGCGGGCCAGGCGAGGAGGCTACTTGACCTGGGCGAGGACACTGTTGACCTTCGACGAAGCGGACGACAGCTGCTGGTCGATGTTCGCGTTCTGGTCCGTGAGCACCGCCTGCATGACGCTGTCGAGGGCGGCGTACACCTGTTGCGCGTTGGGCGGCTCGATGCTGCCCTTGATCTTGCTGGTCGTGTCCACGTAGGACTGGTAGTTCGTGGCCGGGACGTTGGCGAACTTGGCCTTCAGGGTCAGCTGCTGGTCACGCACCGCGCCCTGCCAGACGTCCGGGGTCGGCTCGGCGGGCAGGCCGACCGGCTGCTTGCCGTCGACGTACTGCTGGATGTGCTTCTCGAAGCGGTCCGGGTTGAGGTACTTCCACTGGATCCACTCGAGGCCGGCCTTGATCTTCTCCGGCGACGCCTTCGGGTTCAGCATGTAGCCTTCGCCGCCGAGCAGGGTGCCCTGCCCGCCGGGCATGCCCGCGACGCCGTAGTCCTCGTACTTGCCGTTGAACTGCTTGACCAGCACCGGGATGTTGTCCGGCGCGGCCATGTACATGCCGAGCTGGCCGGCGCCCATCATCCGCTGCACGTCCGTCGCTTCCAGCAGCTGCTTGGCGCCCATGGAGTTGTCGGTCCAGCGCATGTCGTGCAGGTACTGCAGGGCCTGCTTGCCCTTCTCGTTGTCGAAGTCGGCGACCCACTTGTCGCCGTCCTTGCGGGCGATGTCGCCGCCCACCGAGTAGAGCCAGCTGGTCATGTGCCAGCCGCCCTGGTTGTTCTTGCTGTAGTCGGCGTACCCGACGGTGCCGTTGCCCAGCGCGGAGATCTTCTTCGCGTCTTCGCGGACCTCGTCCCAGGTCGTCGGCGGCTTGTTCGGGTCGAGCCCGGCCTTCTGGAACAGCGGGCGGCTGTAGACCAGGCCCATCGTGTAGTTCATCGTCGGCAGGCCGTAGAGCTTGCCGCTCGCGTCACGGAAGTTGTCCAGCAGTTCCGGCTTGAGGTCGCCGATGTGCGGGACGCTCTTCGACGCTTCCGTGATGTCCGCGGCTTGATGCCGCGTGATGATCTGCGCCGGGTCGGTGAAGTAGACGTAGTAGACGTCTTCGAGCTGGCCGCCGGCGAGCTTCGCGGAGAACGTCTTCGGGTCCATGAACCCCTCGTGGGGCTCGATCTGGATGTTCGGGTGGGATGCCTCGAACTCCTTGACGTCGGCGTCGAAGACACCGCGCTCGAACGGCTGGCTGGTGGGCGGCTGGCCGGTGACCGTGATCTTCACCTTGCCCCCGGGCGCGGCGGCGTTGCCGTCGTCGCCGCAGGCGGCCACCCCCAGTGCGAGGCCACCTGCGGCCAGCAGGCAGAACATCCGGCGGGGCAAGGATCGGGACCAGGGACTGCTCATCTCAAGCCTCTTCTCGGGTCGCGACGGCTGTCACGTGATTGCGGTCACTCTAAAGTGTGAGACCGGATCGACGCAATAAGCCGACGAGACTTTGCAAGTTACGAACAGGCTGCGAACGTGCTGGCGAAGAGATCGGGTTGAGTGGGTACCCCCGAACGCCCCAATGTGGCGTTGGGTGCGCTGGACGCACCGAACGCCACATTGGGTGCGTTGGATGCACCCAACGCCACATTGGGGCGCTTAAGGGGTCGCGAGAACGCAAAACGGGCCGTGGCCTCGGGGAAGAGACCACGGCCCGTGGGCGTGAGTGCCGGGTTACGCGATGCGGCGGGCCGTCGAGCCGCGCACCACGAGTTCTGGCGCGAACAGCAGCTCCTCGGCCGCCACCTCGCCGCCGTTGATGCGCTTGACCAGCAGCTCGACCACCGCGCGGCCCATCGCCTCGATCGGCTGGCGGGTGGTCGTCAGGGGCGGGTCGGTGCAGTTCATCAGGGCCGAGTCGTCGTAGCCGACCACCGAGACGTCGTCGGGCACCGACAGACCCTGCCGGCGGGCCGCGCGGACCGCGCCCAGGGCCAGCAGGTCGCTCGCGCACAACACCGCGGTCGCGCCGCGCGGGTAGAGCCGGGCCGCCGCCGCGTGGCCGCCTTCGATGGAGAACATCCCGTGCTCGACCAGCTCGTCGAGCACCGGCAGGCCGAGCTTCGCCGCGTACGCCTGGAACGCCTCCAGCTTGCGCTTCGACGGCACGTGGTCGGTCGGCCCGAGCACCAGCCCGATCTTCTCGTGCCCGAGCGAGCTGAGGTGCCCGACGACCTGCTCGACGGCGACCGCGTCGTCGCACGACACCTGGGGCAGGCCGAGGTGGTCGACGGCCGCGTTGATCAGCACCGTCGGGAGCCGCCGCTCGACCAGGTGGTGGTAGTGCGAGTGCACCGCGTCGGACTGCGCGTAGAGCCCGCCGGCGAACACGACGCCCGACACCTGCTGCTGCAGGAGCAGCTCGACGTACTCCGCCTCCGACACCCCGCCCGCCGTCCGGGTGCAGAGGACGGGGGTGAAGCCCTGCTGCGCGAGCGCGTTGCCCATGATCTCGGCCAGCGCCGGGAAGATCGGGTTCTGCAGTTCGGGGAGCACGAGCCCGACGAGGCGGGCGCGCTCGCCGCGCAGCTGGGTGGGCCGCTCGTAACCCATTACGTCGAGCGCGGTGAGCACGGCGGCGCGGGTGCTGGCGGACACCCCCGACCGCCCGTTGAGCACCCGGCTGACCGTGGCTTCACTGACCCCGACCTGGCGGGCGACTTCGGCAAGACGACGCGTCATGAGTGAAACTTTACAGCAACTGCGCGCAAAAGTAAGACAAGCCCGTCCCGGTGTCAGGAGCCGGGACGGGCTTGTCGTCAGTCCGGAGTTACGAAGCCGCCACCTCGAACTCGGACACCTGACCGGCGGGCCAGCCGGTGTTGCCGGTGAACGTCAGCCGCACGAAGCGCTGCGACGTCGCCGTGAACGACGCCGACGCCGTGTTGCCCGACGCCGGGTCGAACGCGTAACCGCGTGAGCCGACCAGCGTCGTGTACGAGCCGCCGTCCGTGCTGCCCGAGACCGTCACCGTCTGGGTGCGCGCGCCCCACGCCGACGACGGCGGCAGCTTCAGCGTCACCTTGTTGATCGACGCGGCCGCGCCGAGGTCCACGGTCAGCGTCTGCGGGAACGCGTTGTTCGCGCTCTCCCAGTAGCTGTCCGCGTTGCCGTCGTTGGCGTTGCCCGGCGGGAACCCGCCTTGGGACGACGACGAGCTGATCGCCCTGCCCCGCGCGATGTTGCTGCCCGACTGCGGCGGCTGCTGCGGGCCGGAGTTCGGCGCGGGCCAGCTCGAGCAGTCGCTCCACGTGCCGGTCCAGCCGCTGTTGCCCGAGCCGCCGAACGTCATCTTCGGGATCGACGACGGGTACGGGCAGTTGTACGTGCCGGTGACGCCGACGCCGGACGCGCTCAGGTTGCTGATCGTCGCGGTCCCCTGCGTCTGCGACTGCGCCACGAACGTGCCCACGCCCTGCACCGAGACGCCGTCGATCGTGACGCCCTGGATCTGCTTGCCGGCGCCGTTGCCGTCGATGAACTGGATCGCCTCGTACGGGCTCTGGATCGCGGTGAACCCGGTGACCCGGATCGTCACGCCGGTGATCGCCTGGTCACGCGCGTCGAACCACAGCGCACCGACGCCGAACTGCCAGTTCGGGTCGAGCGCCCCGGCCCGCAGCGCGGTGTTGTTCGACAGCGTCACCGTGCCGCCGAGCGGCACCGAGCTGAACCGGTTCGCCACCAGGTAGCCGCCGCCGAGCGCGTTGGTGTCCTGCACCAGGTTGCCGCTGACGGTGTTGTCCGACCCGCCGTAGAGCGCGATGCCGTTGGCCAGGTTGGGCTGCACGACCGTGTTGTTCGCGATCGTGTTGCCCGAGTCGGCCTGGCCGTTGGACCAGAGCGCGAGGCCGTCGTCGCCGTTGTTGCGCAGGTAGTTGTTGCGCAACGCCGAGTTCGTGACGGCGCCGTCGAAGTTGACGCCGTCGGCCTGCGTGTCCTGGATGCGGTTGTTCTCGATGGTGAGGTTCGACGACGCGCCGCTCATCAGCCACAGCCCGCACTTGGTGTTCTGGATCCACAGGCCGCTCACGACCGAGCCGTTGCCCAGGACGCCGTGGAACGCGTTGTCCGGGCTGCCGTCGTTGCGCTCGGTCACGTCGCCGAACACCGCGAAGTCGTACAGCTTGATGTTCCCGGACGCGCCGCCGTTGTTGAAGATGTTGTTGCCGTGCAACACGGTGTACCACGGCCCGGCGCCCCGCACGGTGGTCTGGTCGATCTGCAGCGCCGAGCCGATCTCGAACCGGCCGGCCGGCACGAACAGTTCTTTGCCCTGCGACCGCGCGGCCGACAGGCCGTTGCGGAACGCCTGGGTGTCGTCGGAGGAGTCGTTCGCCGTGGCGCCGTAGTCCGTCACGGACAGGGCGTTGGCCGGTTTCGCGCCCGCGCCGCCGACCTGCTCGAAGTCGGCCAGGTCGATGGTCGCCTGCCCGACGTCACCGGAGTCGGCCTGGACGCGGACCTTCGTGCCCTGGGCCGCGTTCTGGCCGAAGAGCAGCCGGGCGTCGTCGAAGAAGTGGTGTGTCTTCGAGCCCGTGATGAAGCCGGTGTCCACATAGGAGTACCGGGACGTGACGGACAGCCCGCTGCCGAGCTTGGTCCCGCCGACGTACACCGAAAGCCGCCCGGACGAGCCGTCCGGGATGTTGTAGTGGACGTTGATCGAGTTGGCCGCCGCCGGCAACGTGAACTCGACGTACTGGCCGGACCCGATCCGGACGGCCTGGCGCCCGGACGCCTCCGAAGCGATGCTGGCCTGTGTGTAGTCGGGGCCGACGGCCGAGCCGGTGGTCGCCGAGCACTCGGCCTCGACCGTCCGGAACGGCACGCTCGCGCCGCCGGACGCCGTCGTCGGGCAGGTCGCCGCGGACGCGGGAGTTCCGCTGAACAGGACGGTCAGGCCGGACGCGGCCAAAGCTGCGGCCAGCAGCGCCGCGCGGCGCCGTGGTGATGGGGACATCGTCGTCACCTTTCTGCGGGGTTCAGGCTCTGCTGGTTTCATGACGAGTAGGCTTCGAGTTCGGACAGCTGTCCCGCGGGCCAGCCGGTGTTGTCGGTGAAGGTCAGCCGCAGGGTGCGCACGGACGTCGCCGGGAAGGTGATCGTCGCGGTGTTGCCGGTCGCCGGGTTGAAGGTGTAGCCCGCCGCGGTCTTGACGCCGTCGACCGCGATCGTCTGGGTGCGCGTGCCCCACGCCGAGGACGGCGGCAGCTTCAGGACCAGCCGCGACACCGAAACCGTGGCGCCGAAGTCGACGGTCAGCGACTGCGGGAACGCGTTGTTCGCGCTCTCCCAGTACGAGTTCGCGTCGCCGTCGACCGCGTTGCCCGGCGGGAAGCCACCCTGCGACGCCGACGCGCTGATCGCCTTGTGCAGCGCCAGGTTCCCGGTCGGCGGGGTCGTCGTGGTGGTGGTCGGCGGGGTGGTGGGTGTGGTCGGGGTCGTCGGCGTGGTCGTGCCGCCGTTGTCCGAGCCGTACACCGGCGTCGGCCACGAGCCGCAGAACGTGGTGCTCCAGCCGGAGTTGCCGCCCTGGTCGACCAGGCCGGTCAGCGCGTCGGGGCCCATGCAGTTGTAGACGCCCGCGCGGCCGATCCCGGTCGCGACGACGTTCTTCACCGTGCCGGTCGGCTTGGCCTGCAGCTGCCAGGCGAACGTGCCCGCTCCGGTGATCTTGACGTTCGTGAAGTGCACGTCCGTGGTCTGGCTGTCGATGAACTGGATGGCCTCGTAGTTGTTGTCCAGCAGGTCGAGGTCGGTGACGTCGACGCGGCCGGTGATGGCGCCGTCGCGGCCGTCGAACCACAGGGCGCCGACGCCGAACTGCCAGTTCGAGTCGAGCACGCCGGTGCGGATGGCGGTGTTGCGCGCGACGGTCGTCGTGCCGGCGAGGGGCACCGCGCTGAACCGGTTGGCGATGTGGATGCCGCCGCCCTGGTCCTGGGTGTCGGCCACGACGTTGTCGGACACCGTGTTGTCGCGTCCGCCGTAGATCGCGATGTTGTTGGCGAGTATCGGCAGCAGCACGGTGTTGAAGGAGAACGTGTTGTTGTGGTCGGCGTCGTGCTCGGACCACATGGCCAGGCCGTCGTCGCCGGTGTTGCGCAGGAAGTTGTTCGTCACGGTGACGTTGCTGATGCCCTGGTGCAGGTTCAGCCCGTCGGCGGTCTGGTCGAGGATGCGGTTGCCGGACACGGTGAGCCCGTCGAACGGCCCGTCGAGCCACAGCCCGACCTTCGTGTGCTGCAGCCACAGGTTCTGCACGACCGAGCCGCCGCCCAGAGCGCCGCCGATGGCGTTGGACTGGTCGCAGTCGACGCGGGCGTCGACCTGGCCGATGATCGCGAAGTCGTACAGCTTGACCGCGCTGCTCGTGCCCGGGACCGCGCCGTTGCCGGGATACGTGGACGTCCCGCAGCTGGCCGGTTCGCCCTTGCCGAAGACGCCGGCGCGCGGGCCGGTCAGCACGGAGTACCACGGGCCGGCGCCGCGGATCGTCACCTGGTCGACGGTGATGTGGTGGCCGAGGGTGAAGGTCCCGGACGGGATCCAGACCTCCTTGCCCTGGCTCTTCGCCGCGGCGACGGCGGCGTCGAACGCGCCCGCGTCGTCGCTGGTGTCACCCGCGGTGGCGCCGTAGTCGGTGACGGACAGCGCGTTCGCCGGCTTGGTGGCGGCCGCGCCGACCTGCTCGAAGTCGACCAGGTCGATCGTCGAGGTCGTGACGTCGCCCGCGTCGACCTGCAGCTTGATCTTGGTGCCGGCCGGGTAGTTCGTGCCCAGCAACGCGCGGGTCTCGTCGTAGAAGTGGTGCGCGTGGCCGTCCCCCGGGGTGTTGGTGAACGGGTACGAGCCGTAGTACCAGGCGTACTTCGACGTCAGCGCGACGTCGCGGTTGTGGGAACCGTTGACGTACAACGAGATCGAGCCGCTCGTGCCGGTGCCGTTCCCGGAGTCCGGGAGGCTGAAGCGGAAGTCGATCGAGTTGGCCGGCGCGGTGAGCGTGAATTCGACGTACTTGCCTTGACCGCCCAGCGTTACGGCTTTGCGGCCGGACGCCTCACCGGCGAGGGTGCCGGAGTTGCGGTCGGGGCCGATGACCGTGCCGTTGGTCGCGGCGGATTCGGCCTCCTGTTCGAGGAACGGCACGGTCGCGCCGCGCCCGGCGGCCAGCGCCGAACTCGCGGGGGCCGCGGCCAGGGTGATGACGGTCAGGCCGGTCGCGGCGGCGACGGCGGCGGCCAGTGCGCCGAATCTCGCGCGCCGGCGGGGGACGGGGGCATTTTGGGGCGCGCTGAAGACAGGATGGGGAGACATGGAGCAGCAACTCCTCGTCGAGTGCGGGTGGGGACCCTTGTGACCTGGATCATACGAATCCGGGACAAGATAACGCAATAGATGAACGAACTTACGCAAATTTGCGACAGAAACTGACGGCTGCGCCGGATGCCGGACGTCGGTTTCCGTCGGGCGGAGCAGCGCCACCGGCGTCGTGGACCCGCAGGCCGCTGCTAGTTTTGAGCCATGATTGAGCGACGTGCCGACGGAAGCGCCGGTGACGCCGACTACGGCGCGATCGGCGGGGTGTACACGGACTACCGCGTGCCGGACCCGCGGATCGGGCAGTACGTCCTCGACGCGCTCGGCGAGGCGCGGACCGTCCTCAACGTCGGCGCGGGCGCCGGCGCCTACGAGCCGCACGACCGCGACGTGACGGCGGTCGAGCCGTCGGCGTCGATGCGCGCGCAACGGCCCGAGGGCCTGCCGCCCGCGATCGACGCGGTCGCCGAGAAGCTGCCGTTCCCGGACCGGGCGTTCGAGGGCGCGATGAGCACGTTCAGCGTCCACCAGTGGAACGACCTGTGGACCGGGCTGAAGGAGGTCCGCCGGGTCACCCGCGGCCCGGTCGCCATCCTGACCTGCGATCCCGCGCTGCTGCGGCGGTTCTGGCTGCTCGACTACGCGCCCGAGGTGATCGAGACCGAGGCGCGGCGCTACCCGCCGGTCGACGACATCGCCGACGGGCTCGGCGGCCACACGTCGATCATCGGCGTCCCGGTGCCGATCGACTGCACCGACGGCTTCAACGAGGCCTACTACGCCCGCCCCGAGCGCCTGCTCGACCCGGGCGCGCGGCTGTCGTGCTCGGCGTGGAGCTTCGTCGACGACCGGGTGCACCACCGGTTCGCCGCCGAGCTGCGTCACGACCTCGACGACGGCACGTGGGAACGCCGCTACGGCCGGTTCCGCGAACAGCCGACGTTCGACGGCTCGCTCGTCCTCGTCGTCTCGAACCCCGAGGGGGCCTGACGTGCCGCCACCGCCGTTCGACCCGGAGCTGGCGCCGATCATCGAACAGCTGCGGGCGGCCCGGCCGCCGCTGAGCACGCCGGACGACATCACCGCGCGCCGTGAGTTCGTCGCCGGTGCCGAGCAGACCGTCGAAGAGCTGGCCGCGGCGCACCCGGGGTTCGAGTTCGCGGAGGAGCACGCGGGGGAGGTGCCGTTGCTGGTCGCGCGCCCGCCCGAGAGCCGCGGTGTCCTCTACTACATCCACGGCGGCGGCCTGATCGTCGGCAGCCACCTCGGCCCGGACGTGCCGAACGTGCTGCGCTGGGCCGGGGAACTCGGCGTCAGCATCGTTTCGCCGGGTTACCGGCTCGCGCCCGAGCACCCCTACCCGGCGCCGGTCGAAGACTGCTACGCCGGTCTGTCGTGGATGGCCGAGCGGCTCGCCGGTCCGATCGTGATCGGCGGCGTCAGCGCGGGTGGCGGGCTGGCGGCGGCCACGGCCCTGCTCGCCCGCGACCGCGGTGGCCCGGAACTCGCCGGGCAGCTGCTGATCTGCCCGATGCTCGACGACCGCGACAACACGCCGTCGGCGCTCGACCTCGACGGCCGCGGCCTGTGGGACCGCACGGCCAACAACGTCGGCTGGGCGGCGTACCTGGGAGACCTTCGCGACGTCCCGCCGTACGCCGCGCCGGCCCGCGCGGCCGACCTTTCCGGGCTGCCCCCGGCGTTCCTGGACGTCGGCACGGCCGAGACGTTCCGCGACGAGGTGGTCGCCTACGCGAGCCGGCTCTGGCAGGCGGGCGGCGAAGCCGAACTGCACGTATGGCCCGGTGGGTTCCACGGCTTCGAGTCGCTGGCCCCCGAAACGGCACTCAGCCGGGCGGCGCGGGCCGCCCGGCTGAGCTGGTTGCGCCGCTTGCTCAGCCGGCCAGCAGCTCCTGCAGCTCGCTGACGGCCTTCGCGAGTTCGTCGGCGAAGCGGTACATCTCCGACGACACGTGCTTCGGCGTGCTGAGGTAGAGGTTCCAGCGGTCCGGCAGCAGCACGTACGCGATGCCGATGCACTGCGGGCTCGTCGAGCCGAAGCCGAAGTACTGGATGTTCACCGACGGCGCCGAGCTGGTGCTCAGGTAGTCGTCGCGCATCTTCAGCCAGCCCGGCGAGCTGTACAACGCCGGCGTCTCCGTGTCACCCCGGCGCTTGGCGATCAGCTGCAGCTCCCACAGGTGCTGCTCCGGCGCGTCACCGGCCTGACACTCCTTCGCCCGCGAGACGTGCTTCGCGGCCGCCGTGCGGAAGGCTTCCCGCTTCTCCTCGGGCGTGCCGTCCTCCATCGCGGCGACGAACCGGAAGACCTCCGGCGTCACGACCCGCATGGCCTCGGTCCGGCCGTTGCGGAACTGCCGGGTGGCGATCGACTCGTACGTCGCGCCCGTCAGGCCCTTCGCGCGCTTGTGCGCGAGCTGGTAGGCCATCTGCGCGAAGGCGTCGGGGGACATCCCCAGCTCCTTCACGCGGTTGGCGCCGAAGTCGAACGACACGGTCTGCGTGGCCGTCGCGTCCGCGTACGCCGCGAAGGACTCCCCGGCGGCGCGGGCGTCGTCGCGGAGGGCGTCGGTCAGCGTGAACTCGACCGGCTCGAACCCCGGGACGCCGTCGGCGGCGTCCCGCGGCAGCCGTTCCCCGCTCAGCAGCGCGTCGGTGAAGCCGAGGATCGTGGTGCCGTCGAGCTCGCAGTGCTCGACGTTGATCCCGGCGGTGCCGTCCTCGAACACGATCAGCGAGACGGCCTTGTCGTACCAGCGGTTGGCGCCGTACAGCAGCTGGTCCGCGGCTTCCAGCGTGGTCGAAGGCGTGACGTCGTCCAGACAGACGCAGAACAACGCCGTCTCGATGGTCTCGAGCGCTTCGGCGTTGCCCGCGTCGAGCAGCGCCTGCCGGCTGGCCGCCCACTCCGCGCGGGCCTTCGTGGTGAAGTGGCCGGCGGGCACGTCCGTGGTGTGGTCGTCCTTGAGGACCGCCCGCAGGCCGTCGGCGAGCTGCTCGGCGGAGTACGGGCGGCCGTCTTCGGCGACGACGTCCATCCGGAACGGCGTGTTCCGGTGGAACACCACGATGTGCCGCGCCCGCGACGGCCCTTCCCAGCCGTCGCGGTACGGCGTCCGCGCACTGTCCAGCACCTCGCCCGGGATGCGCGTGGCCGAGAACAGGAACTTGTGCTGCACCATCGACTGCGGCGTGCCGCGCACGAGCACCGGCGGCACCAGTTCGTCGTCGAGCCGCAGCTTGTAGTCCACGGCGGACGCGGTCAGCTCGGCCGCGCGTTCCACCTGGCCCAGCGGCGATTCGGCGAACAGGAAGAAGAAGTTGGCGTTGAGCGCGATCCGGTCGCGGCGGCCGAGGTAGCGGTACGGCCAGAAGGTGTCCAGCCAGCTGTGCACGCCGGGTGACCGGTCGTACTCCTCCAGCGCGGCCTGCAGTTCGTGGGCCGGGCTGCCGGGCGCGAGGAAGCCCGCGACCGCCGCTTCGGTCTCCGCCAGCTCGTCCGGCGTCAGCAGCGGACCGCACCATTCCAGGAAGCGGCGGCCGCTGTCGGCCAGAGCGGGCACGGGGACCCGGGGAAGCCGGTCCTCGTTGCCGAACGTGCGGGGGGACCATTCCGGACTGCTCACTCTGTCATCCTCGTTCGTCGGGTGCGGTGTCTTCGTCTTCGGTGGCAACGGCGTTGAGCGTGGACGCGAGCCCGGCGGCCGCGCCCTTCTTCGGTCGGGAAACATACAGCTCCGCGTACAGCCAGCCCTCGGCCTCGAGCCCTTCGGGATCGACGCCGGCGGTGCCCAGCGCGTCGAGGATGTGCTCCTGCTCGTCGGCGGAGGCGAACCGCCGCTGGCGGTACACGCCGTCGATGGCCGCGGTCTCGTAGCCCAGCTCGGCGAGGCTTTCCGCGACCGGGTCGTAGGAGAACATCCGCAGCACGAAGTGCGCCATCCACGGCCGGGAGCCGCGCGCGATCCGGGCGATCGACTTCTCGGTGACGTAGCCGACACAGCCGGTCGACACGACGAGGTCCACCTGATCGAGGAGCGCCTGCTGCGTCTCGTCCGGGTCGTAGCGTTCGAAGTCGGCGTAGATCGTCTCGTCCAGGAAGCCCGCTTCACGTGCGTAGTCCAGCGCCGCCCCCGCGGCGTCGAGGCCGAAGAACCGGGCGCCGTCGGAGGTCGCGCGGCTGCGCACGAGCCGCTGGTCGCGCTCGATCAGCGCGGCGCGGCCGAGGTCCTCGACGCCGGGCGCGGTGTACTGCTCGTAGAGGTCGTCCAGGGTCGTTTCGCACCGCAGCAACGCGCTGTTGACGCCGTAGGAACAGCCGACGTCGAGCACGGTCGGCCGCGCGATTCCGCGTTCCGCCTGGTATTCCTCGATCAGTTTCGTGAAGTACGGCTTCGCCAGTTGCGGAATCTGGTAGTCCACGCGCTGCAACGTTCCGAAGAACGGACGGGGGTCGGGCGCGGTGTAAATGTGGTCGAACGAGATCTTGCCGGTCGAGTCGAAAGGCACGGGCCAGGCTCCTAGATCTAGTCGAGCAGGGCGTCGCCCCGCACAGCGTGACCAGCCAGGTGCTCAGGCAGGACCCGGCCGAAGAGCTGCCTGGTCCGCTCCGGGCTGCCGATGACGCCGGGGCGCTCGCTGTAAGCGAAGATCGCCGAGTGGCGCGCGATCTTCCCTTCCACCCTAGTGACCCGATGCAAGGCGAAGCGGCCTTTGAACAACTGCAGATCGCCCGGACGGAGGCCGAGGCGCTGGACCGGATGGGTGCTTTCGCCGGAAAGAACGCCCCGGACGGCGCAAAAGTTTTCCGCCTCGGCGGAACGGATGTTCGGGCAGTATTCGAACGTCCCGCCGTCGCTCGCGGCCTGCGTCAGCATGCTGACGGTGTAGGAGTTCGTGTCGAAGTGCCACGGGTGCGCGCGGCCGGGCGCGATCACGTTCAGCGTCAGCCCGGACAGCGGGTCGGCGAGCTCGTGCAGCTCCTGCAGCCCGAAGCAGTCGGCGATGAACCGCTGGAACACCGGGCTGCCGTAGAGCCGGCCGATGATCGCGCCGGCCGGGATGTGGTCGCGGGCGACGAAGGCGTTGCCCCGCTCCATGATCTGCCGGCCGGGGTGGTCCGCGGGCAGGTCCGCGTCGATCGCGGTGTTGTAGGCGTTGACCTTTTCGATCTTCGTGTACGCGTGCGGTTCGAGCGCGGCGCACTCGGCCCGCAGGACCTCGTGCAGCTCCGGCCGGATGAAGTCGGCGAGGACGCTGCAGCCGACGTCGGCGAGGTCCGCGCGGGTGCGGGCGACGACCGCCCGCCACGCTCCGCTTTCCGGATCAGTGAGCGGGTAGCGGTCCGAGTCGATCATGTCCAGCGCGGCCACGGAGGTGCTCATCGAAGTCCTTCCGGCAGGTGAAGCTACGGTGCTTGCCCTGGTCGTGAGGAAAACAAGTAGCACAACGCCCCGGCGGTGAACCGTGGGTTTGTGAGCGGTGACACAAAGTGGTCAGTGGCCGATTTCGGTGGCCCACGCGCTGAGCTTGACGGTGTCGGTGGTGCCGAGGTCGGTGTCCAGCGGCTGCGTCTGCGCGGGGTCCCCCGGAACCGGGATCACCGAGATCGCCGCACCGGTGTGCTCGTCCCCGGTCGTCACGGTGGCCGACCAGGCGAGCACGGACAGGACCGTCCCGCCCGGTTGGACGGTCAGGTCCCGCGGGCCGGGATCGGGGGCGAAGTAGGACGTCTCGTGCAGGACTTCGACGTCGAGCGGCGAGCCGTCGCCCGCCAGGATCTTCAGGTCCGGGTAGCCGGTGACCTTGCGCGGCTTGCTGTCCCGGTTGGTCAGCGTCAGCACGCTCGCACGGTGCCCGAGCCCGGCCTCGACCTGGCCGACCGAGAGCGACAGGCCGCTCGACGGCGGCGGCGCGTACGTCGGGCTCGGCGTCGTGGTCGGCAACGGGACGGGCGGCGGAGGCGGCGGAGTGCCGCAACCGGTGAGAAGCACGACGAAGAGAAGTGGTGCGAAGCGGAAAACCCCCATGCGGCCGAAGAGTAGCGGGCGCCCCGGAGCCGGGCGCCCGCTACCGCTGTGTCAACCGGGGCTCCGCCCCGGGCCGGGGGCTCCGCCACCCGGACCCCCCGAACCGTTTTCTACGGCGTGAGGAGAGGCAGCAGCGGCTTCCGGACCGCGGTGGCGACCCCGTCGGACGCCTCCGCCGCGGCGATCCGCTCGGCCGAGGGCCGGCCGTAGCCCGTCGTCCGCTGCACCAGCGGGCGGCCCAGCGGCTCGACCATCTCGCGCATGTCGCTGATCGTCTTGTACGAGCCGTTCGACGCGCCGGCCATCCGGCTGATCGTCTCCTCCATCAGCGTGCCGCCGATGTCGTTGACGCCGCCCTGCAGCACCGCGCGGCTGCCCTCGGTGCCGAGCTTCACCCAGGAGCTCTGGATGTTGTCGATCATCCCGTGCAGCAGCAGCCGGGACAGCGCGTGCACCGCCCGGTTCTCGTTCTGCGTCGCCCCCGGCCGGGCGAGCCCGGCGAGGTAGATCGGCGAGCTCTGGTGGATGAACGGCAGCAGCACGAACTCGGAGAAGCCGCGCTTGCCGTGCTTCTCCAGGCCGTCACGCTGCAGCTTCGCGAGCAGCTTCAGGTGCGCGACCCAGTGCGCGGGCGTGTCGACGTGGCCGTACATCATCGTGGAGGTCGTCGGCAGGCCGACCTCGTGCGCGGTGGTGACGACCTTGATCCACTCCGACGTCGGCAGCTTGCCCTTGGTCAGCACCCAGCGGACGTCGTCGTCGAGGATCTCCGCGGCCGTGCCCGGCAGCGAGTCGACACCGGACTCCTTCGCCGCGATCAGCCAGTCCCGCAGGGAGAGGTTGGTTCGCGAAGCGCCGTTGACGACCTCCATCGGGCTGTAGGAGTGCAGGTGGATGCCCGGCTGCCGGCGCTTGACCTCGGCCGCGAGGTCGAAGTACGCGGTGCCCGGCAGGTCCGGGTGGATGCCGCCCTGCATGCAGATCTCGGTCGCGCCCGCGGCCCACGCCTCGTCGACGCGGTCGCCGACCTGCTCCAGCGAGAGCGTGTACGCGTCGGCGTCGGTGCGCCGCTGCGCGAAGGCGCAGAAGCGGCAACCCGTGTAGCAGACGTTGGTGAAGTTGATGTTCCGCGTGACGACGAACGTGACGTCGTCGCCGACCGTCTCGCGCCGCAGGTCGTCGGCCAGCTTCGTGAACGCGTCGAGCTCCTTGCCGTCGGCGGACAGCAGCGCCAGCGCGGCGTCGTCGGACAGCCCGGCGGGATCCTTTTCCGCGCTGCGCAAGGCTTCCAGGACGGTGGAGTCGAACTTCTGCGGCCCGGTCTTGATCCGGTCGCCGATCTCCTTCCAGTCCCCGTACACCGAGTCGAAGTCGCTCCGGCGGTCCTCGGTCCGTCCGGTGGTGTCGATCTCGGTGTGCAGGTCGGTGCGGCCGGACTGCTGCCAGCCGCCGTCCGGCTCCTGCCACGGGATGCCGACCGGCATCGCGCCCTCGCGCGCCATCCCGGTGGCCGGGTCGACGAGCGCGGCGACGTGCCGGGTGATCCGCGGGTCCAGCCACGGCTCGCCGGCCTTGATGTACTCGGGGTAGATCGTGAGCCGTTCCTTGAGGTCGAAGCCGGCCTTCTCGGTGCGGCGGGCGAGCTCGTCGATCTGCGGCCACGCGCGTTCCGGGTTGACGTGGTCCGGGGTCAGCGGCGAGACGCCGCCCCAGTCGTCGATCCCGGCGCGGATCATCAGGTCGTACTGGTTGCCGATCAGGTTCGGCGGCGCCTGGATGCGCATCTTCGGGCCGAGCACGAGCCGCGCCACGGCGATGTTCGCGGCGAGCTCCTCGAGGTCGGCGTCCGGCGTCGCGCGCATCTTCGTGTCCGGCTTGGCCCGGAAGTTCTGCACGATGACTTCCTGGATGCCGCCGTAGGTCTTGGCGACCTTGCGGATCTCGAACAGCGCGTCCGCGCGCTCCTCGTGCGTCTCGCCGATGCCGATCAGCACGCCGGTGGTGAACGGGACGCTGCTGCGGCCGGCGTCTTCGAGCACCCGGAGCCGGACGGCGGGGTCCTTGTCCGGCGACCCGTAGTGCGGGCCGCCCTTCTCGCTCCACAGCCGGGTCGCCGTGGTCTCCAGCATCATGCCCATCGACGGCGCGACGGGCTTGAGGCGCTGGAAGTCCTGCCAGGTCAGCACGCCGGGGTTGAGGTGCGGCAGCAGGCCGGTCTCCTCCAGCACCCGGATCGCCATCGCGCGGACGTAGGAGAGCGTGTCGTCGTAGCCGTGCGCGTCCAGCCAGTCGCGGGCCGCCTTCCAGCGGTCCTCGGGCCGGTCGCCGAGGGTGAAGAGGGCTTCCTTGCAGCCCATCTCGGCACCCTTGCGGGCGATGTCGAGGACCTCGTCGGGCGAGAGGAACGGCGATTCCAGCCGGCCGGGCACGGTGACGAACGTGCAGTAGCCGCACCGGTCGCGGCAGAGCCGGGTCAGCGGGATGAACACCTTGCGGCTGTAGGTGATGATCCCCGCGCGCCCGGCCTCGGCGAGGCCGGCGTCGCGGATGCGGGAGGCGTACTCGGACAGCTTCCCCAGGTCTTCGCCGCGAGCGTGCAGCAGGACGCTCGCCTCGGCTACGTCGAGTGTCTTCCCGTCACGCGCCCGGGCGAGCGAACGGCGCATCGCGGAGGCGGTCGGGGTGGTGGCGTCAGGATCGGGTCCCATTCCGCCCACGCTAGGACCGTCCTCGGCGACCAGCCAGTGTGCGTTCCGCACCTGTCTGACCCGACCGTGGTTCGTGATCGTCTCCGCAGGTCAGCGCGGTGCGCTGGTTGTCGATCAGCGCCGCGACGTGTATTACCTAAAGGGTGGCCTCGGTGATCGGGAAGAAGATCGGCGGACGGACGTACTACTACCTCGCGGAGTCCGCGAGAGTGGACGGCAAGCCCCGTGTGGTGACCCAGCGTTATCTCGGTACCGCCGACGAGATCGCCCGTGCCGTCCCGGGCGGTGAACCCGCGTCGGCACGCTACCGCGCGTACGGCGACGTCGCCGCGGTGTGGGCGACCCTGCGCCGGCTCGACTTCGTCCGCCGCGTCGACGAGGTCGCCGGGCCCCAGCGCGCGAAGACGACGCTCGGGCTGACGCTGGCGATCGCGGTGCTGCACCGGGCCACCGCGCCGGAAACGCCGATCGCGGACTGGTGGGCGACCGGGGCCGCCCCGGACCTGGTGCGGCCCCGGGTGTCCACAGTGGAAGGATTCTGGCGGGCGCTGGAAAGGCTGACGCCCGAACGCATCACGCGCATCGAAGAGACCGTCGCCGCCGCGGTCTTGGACATCGTGGACGACCACGCGGCCCTCACCGTCGACGTCCCGCAGTTCGCCGCGTTCGCCGCCGCGGACCGCACGCTGCCCTCGGCCTGCCAGAGCGTGCTCGCCGGCGTGGGCCTGCGGGTGACCCGCGACGGCGCGATCCCGCTCGGCTCGCGGCTGTACCGGCGCGACGACGGCACGGCCCCGACGTTCGCCGCGCTGACCGGCGAGCTGGGCCCGGCGACGCTCATCTTCCACACCGGACAAGCGGCGCAGCTCGACCTGGGCTCACGCAGCGGGTTCGTCGGCTCGCTGCCGCTGACCGACCACCCCGAGCTGCTGACCCAGCCCGCGTCGGCCCGCAAGCGCGTCGACCCCGAGCGGTTCGCCGGTCTCACCGCGCTCGACACGCACGCGGTCGTCGACGGCGTCCGGCGGCGGGTCGTCCTCACGCACTCGGCGACGCTGCACGCGGCGCAGTCCCGCGCGTTCGCCGACGAATTGGCCACCGCGACCCGCGAGCTGGACGGCCTGGCCGGCGCCCTGGCGGCGGGCACCCACCGCGGCGACCGCGCCCAGGTGCACGCCGAGATCGGCCGCGTCACCCGCGGCCGGCGCGTCGAACGCGTGCTCACCGCGGTGCTGAGCGGCAGCCGGGCCGGGGAGATCCGTCTCGAGCGGCGGATCGACACCGCCGCCGTCGCCCGCCTCGACGACGAGTTCTTCGGCAAGCAGGTGCTGGTCACCGACCAGGACTGGCCGGTCGCCGAGCTCGTCACCGCCTACCGGGCGCGCACCCACCTCGAGTCGACGTTCCGCTGGCTGACCGGGCCCGCCGTCACCGGCCCCACCCCGCGCTGGGAGTGGACGCGGCAGCGGATCGCCGCGCACGGGCTCGTCTCGGTGCTCGCCGCGACGGTGACGCACCTGATGCGGCGCGAGGCCGACCGGGCCGGGATGAACCTGTCCGTGAGCGAGCTGCTCGAGCGGCTCGCGGGCATCGGCGAGCTGGTGCTGCACTACCCGTCGACCGGCGGGCGGCCGCGGACCGGGCGCCTGCCGACCGAGCGGGACCCGGCCCAACAGGCGCTCTACCAGCTCTTTTAGGACTCGCGGTGGATCTGCAGCGCGGAGAAGCTCTGCACCACCGGCATCAGCTCGATGACGTTGATGTTGACGTGCTTCGGCTGGCTCGCGGCCCAGTAGACCGACTCGGCGACGTCGTCCGCGGTCAGCGGGGTGGTGCCTGCGTAGACCTTGTCGGCCTTGTCCTGGTCGCCGTCGAAGCGGACCTTCGAGAAGTCCGTGCCGCCGACCATGCCGGGCTCGATGTTCGTCACCCGGACGCCGGTGCCGTGCAGGTCGCTGCGCAGGTTGAGGCTGAACTGGTGGACGAACGCCTTGGTCGCGCCGTAGACGTTGCCGCCGGGGTAGGGGTAGGTGCCGGCGATCGAGCCGATGTTGAGCACGTGGCCGCGGCCGCGCTCGACCATCCCGGGCAGCAGCGCGCGCGTGACGTGGGTGAGGCCGCGGACGTTCGTCGCGATCATCTCGTCCCAGTCGGCGAGGTCGGCCTGGTGCGCGGGCTGGAGGCCCTTCGCGAGCCCGGCGTTGTTGACCAGGACGTCGACCTCGCGCCACGCTTCGGGCAGGCCTTCGATCTTCGTCTTGACCGCTTCGGGGTCGCTGACGTCGAGCTTGAGCGTGAGGACGGCGTCGCCGAGCTCCCCGGCGAGCTTCTCGAGCTTGTCCTCACTACGCGCGACGGCGATCACCCGGGCGCCCTCAGCGACGAACCGGCGGGCGATGGCGTCACCGAAGCCGGCGCTGGCGCCGGTCACGAACACGGTCTGCTGGGTCATGGCTTGGCTCCGCTTGTGGTCAGGAAGGTGCTGAGCGCTTCGTTGAACTCGGTCTCACGCTCCAGGTTAGGCAAGTGGCCCGCGCCGTCGATCACCACCAGGGTCGAACTCTGCACTTCCCGGTGGATGAGTTCGGCGTCCCGTACCGGGGTGAACTCGTCGTCGCTGCCGACCACGACCAGGGTCGGGACGGCGATGTTCTTGAGCCCGGGGGTGTAGTCGGGGCGCTCGGCGCGTCCTCTCAGTGCGGCCGCGGCCCCCTCGGCGGGAGCGTTGCGCATCATCCTTCTGACGTGCTCCTCGACGTCCGGCCTGTTCGCGCGGGTCGTCGGCGAGATCATCTTCGGGAGCAGCTGCTCGGCGTAGCGCTCCATGCCTTCGCGCGTGATCCGGTCCGCGGTGTCGACGCGGCCCTGTCTCACCTCGGGGGTGTCGAGGCCGGCGAAGGTGTCGGCCAGCAGGAGAGCGCTGACGCGGTCCGGGTGACCGGCGACGGTCTGCATGGCGATCTGGCCGCCCATGGAGAGGCCGCCGAGCACGAAGGTCTCGATACCGAGGTGGTCGGCCAGCTCGACGAGGTCGTTCGCGAAGACGTCGAGGCCGGTCTTGGTCGCTTCGGTCCTGTGGGTGCCGTTCTTGTGGGTGCCGTAGCCGCGGAGGTCGGGGACGACGACGCGGTAACCCAGCTCGGTCAGGTGCGCGGCCTGGGGCCGCCACATCGAGCGGTCGAAGGGGTGGCCGTGGACGAGCAGGACGGTGGTCGCGTCCTTCGGTCCCGCGTCGTCGTAAGGGGAGGTCATGCCTTCGAAGCTAGGCGGAGCTTTGATGCGGAGCAATACGGCGCAATGTACTCGGAGCAATGTTCTTTCCGTGCTCTCCTCGGCTGCTTCCCGGGATTTCCCCTGGCGCTCTCGGGGCGCCGGGGGCACACTGGGCCTCGGACGGGCTCCGTCAGGGGTTCTGACCTGCGCTGATCTTGTTAACGGGACCCCCTGTTTCGGGCGGTTTCGGGGCATGTAAAGTTCTCCAAGTCGCCAGGGAAACCGGGCGGCGGGGACACGAACCAAGCTCTCGCAAAAGCGATTGAGTGGGTGTCCCACCAAAATAGCTTGAAACAATCGCCGAGGTTGAGCCCGCGGATAATGTGGGTGATTCCGGAGTGTGTTGCTTGAGAACTCAACAGTGTGCTAGTGAACTAAGCCAG